>CAZVMQ010000106.1:0-3695 GCA_964628755.1 uncultured Halanaerobiaceae bacterium | reverse complement strand
TCACACCAGCCATCTTTACTGCCTCCACAGGCTCCATTGCGCTGATTTTTGGGGCACTGGGACATAGGACAAAGATAGGCCATATCCGGCAGAGCACAATCACCGCACTGCAGGCAGTCATTGCTTATTGTTTTAATCACTCTTTCAATGAATTCAAAGGGACCTTCAGTCCAGCTTTCGTCGATAAGCTGACATGCTTTCTGAGCAGGACGGAAGAAAACCCCCTCCGTATCGAAAAATAAGCTGTGAGCTATCCGGAAAAATCTATGCCCCAGGGTTTTGCGCCCTTTCTCAGTGCGGGGGGCCAGCTCATCAGTGTTGAGTCCGGTTTTTTCGTCCCGGCGGAAGAGGTAAAAACCATCTTCCTGGGGATAATCAAATTCCGGCACAAATTGGCGCCAGTTGTCCTCCAGTTCTTCCCCTTTTTCAATTATAAACTGGATGTCTTCATATTCCAATCCATGCCCACCCAGGTGGACGCCGGCAAACCCCATGCCTTTCATTATGGCGTACATTTTAGCGGCCCTATCCAGGCTGGCCTGGTGGCCGCTGTCATCAGCTTCTCTTTCTTCAGCCAGCTTTTCCAGCAGGTCATCGGTAACTACACAGCCGGGTATATTATTATCATTCATGGCTCTGCCCGGTCCATAACTGAGCACATACAGGTTGCCAATTACGGGTATATCAAAATCACGCCAGTCCAAAAACTGCAGCAGCTCATGAAATTTGCGCATATCATAACCCAGCTGGGGAATGATGAATTCGGCTCCGGCTCTAATCTTTTTTTCCAGTTTGTAATATTGAAACATCAATTCCGATTCCAGTCGTTTAAAAGGCGAAACCCCGCAGCCGGTAAAGAAATTGGTAGCCTGTAATTTTACCGTGTTACCAAAAGCGTCCTTATATTCCAGACCTTTATTTAGTTCAGAAATTAATTTCAGAGTCTGCACGGCATCAAGGTCAAATACCGGTCGGGAAATACCCTGATAACCGCTGACAAGATAGTCCCCGGTTACGACCAGCAGATTTTCCACTTCTTCCCGTTCCAGTGAATAAAGAAAACTCTCCATCTCATTGCGGCTTTTATCTTTGCAGGTGAAATGTACCAGAGGGTCTATTCCCATTTCATTGAGTTTCATACCTATATATTCTGCAGAAATCGCCGGATTACCTCCGGGATTATCAGTAAGAGTAATACCATCGATTTTATCTCCCTCGGAGGCATCCTGGGCCCGGCGAAATATGGCATCAATATTGTCTTCTTTGGCTCCGCGGCCGGGTACAAGCTCCCAGGTTCTGGCAAACTTATTTTCATTCCTAATAGCTTGAGTAAGATTACTGTCCGCCATTAGCTATCAATCCCCCTCAGGGCAAAAACAAAAGAGTGAATTCCTAAAGCTATACTACCCACGATTGCCAGGCCACCTATACCGATGAAAACATAATAGAGGAATCCTCTTTCTTCTTCTGGAGCATCGGCGATTTCGGGCAGCATATCAGTAAAAGCAGCGGTGATACTTACATCCAGCATTACTTCTGCCCCGTGAGGTGAATTGGTTATTTCAGTAGTGAGGTCATTGCCGGCAAAGTAATCGTAATGTTCCCCATCTGGCCACAGTTCTGACATATCATAAATCAATCCATCTACAGCTGCAAAAGCTTCAGTTTCGCCCTGGCCGTCGAAATCAGCCAGCTCGGCCGGTGTTAGAGCTTCCTCTACCAGCAGTCCTAAAACTTCATAATCTGCCAGCATTTCTTCCTCATGCGGTGATTCCTGTCCGAATTCCTCGGTTAGATCTTCACCGGCCTGATATCCTCTGTGCTCTCCACCGGAGAACACTTCTGAGACATCATAAACTATATTGTTTACTGCCACATAAGCTTCCGGTCTTTCCTCACCATCAAATTCTGCCAGCAGTTCTTCCGTATAAACTGTATCGATGTAAAAACCGACCATTTCCAGATCAGCAACAGCCTCAGCTAGATCCTCATTTTCAGCTATTTCTTCACTCAAATCCTGACCGGCCTGCCATTCCTCATAGCTGCCATCCACAAACACTTCTTCTGCATCATATACTCTACCCTGATTGGCAATATAGGCCGGGTTGTTGTCTGTACCGTCAAATTCCTGCAAAATAACATCTGTATAATAATCTGCAGCTTCTGCCTGCGCTGTAAAAACAAATCCGGTCAAAATTACCCAGAATAATAGCAGCTGGAGACCTGTTTTAATTGGTTTTATTTTTTTCATGTACATTAAACACTCCTTTCTTATTACTGCTCACATTATAAATTATAGAAATAAAATACTTATAACTTCTACTCCCAACCAACCTACTACTGATATAACACCACTTACACCGGCTATTTTTTCAAATTTTTTCACCCTGTCAGTTCTCTCGGCCCATTCAGGGGCCAGTTCTTTCATTTTAGGGGTGATGTAAAGATTGAGGAAAAATCCGTTGAGGACTACCACTATAATCAGGATCTTTTTGATCTGGAAGAAAAGGTTGTCTATTACCCAGGGACGCCTCTGCAGAAGGAAAATGCCTGTAACACCAATTACAAATAATCCCACCCAGATTTGAAAGGAAATAACGGGTGCCACCTTGCTCATGGTGGAAGCAAATTTAGGCTTGATAGCGACTATGAAAAAAAGAAAATAAGAGCTGATCACACCACCGACTGCCACCAGAGTACCCAGAACGTGAAAAAGACGCATGTTGATAATCCTCCCTTCTATTTTAATTATCTTTCTCTTGCAATTATATGTTCAGCCATCTCGTGCAGTACGGTCAGAGCATTTTTCTCATCCTCACGTTCAGCTTTAATTTCTTCTCGCTCCAGAGCTAAAATAGCTGACCTGGCAAAGTTTTCAACCTGTTCCTGGGCATAATCAACTCCTCCATGTTCTACAATTAAAGATCGCAGAATATTTAATTTTTCTGCCTTCAGTTCTTTTTCTTTACCGAGCTCCACCAGGCTCCTGGCTTTCTTTGCCGCCTGAGCTTTTTGGTTCAGCAGATGTAGAAGCGGTAGCGTTATAATACCTTCTTTCAGATCTGCTCCCGGGGGCTTGCCCATTTTTTCTTTATCTCCGGTTATATCCAGAAGATCGTCCCGGATCTGAAAGGCCATGCCCATATAACGGCCGTAATCTCCCAGAGC
The DNA here is from genome assembly GCA_964628755.1 of uncultured Halanaerobiaceae bacterium. Classification (GTDB taxonomy): domain Bacteria; phylum Bacillota; class Halanaerobiia; order Halanaerobiales; family Halarsenatibacteraceae; genus Halarsenatibacter. The sequence continues at coordinate 527 of CAZVMQ010000106.1, read as the reverse complement.
TTCTAATGCTTCTGGCTCTGCTCCGGTCGCCCTGGCTCCGGCCCGACAGCAAAACTGGAAAAAGAGAGCAGTTTTTCTGCGAATTCTGTCATAGTAATCTGTCTCCGTCATGTCGGGGTGGTATTCACAGAAAAGCTGTTCTACTTCTCCATCACACATCTTATAAGTCATTTTCGAGGCTTCTTTAACCAGCTGTTCGCTGCCGCATTCTACAAATTTATTAAATGCCCTTACAAACATATAATCCCCTATCAATACCGCTCCTCCTTCACCCCATTTTTCTTTAATGCTTTTTTGACCTCTTCTTTTTTCGCTATCATCGACTATGTCATCATGGGTGAGAGTGGCCATGTGCAGCAGTTCTACAGCAGCGGCAAGAGAAATTATTTTTTCCTGTTTTTCCTGCGGGAAAGTAAAAATATCAGCCGAAAGGATCACCAGAAGCGGTCTGATTCTTTTGCCGCCAGCATGCAGGAGGTGTTGAGAAGCCATTTTTGTGGCATCTGTACTGTCTTCCGTCCATTTTT
>CAZVMQ010000105.1:0-3854 GCA_964628755.1 uncultured Halanaerobiaceae bacterium | reverse complement strand
CTGGCCGGCGAGATAGTGGAAAAAGTAAGAATAGATATAGATTATCAGGATGAAGAGGTTGTAGACTTAAGTCCCCGGGATGTTTTGAGTAGTATTGAAAGATTGCTCAAAAGTTATAAGCAGGCAGAAAAAAATTCAGAAAAGTCAAACGGTCAAATAATTGGTATTGGAGTGGGGGCGCATGGGCTGGTGGATACAGAAGCGGGAGTATCTCTTTTTGCCCCCAATTTTGGCTGGGAAAATGTGAATTTACAGCAGATGATAGAAGATGAATTTTCTCACCGAACGATTATAGATAATGATGTGAGAGTAATGGCTCTGGGAGAATACTGGTTTGGATATGGTCAGAATGCGGATAATATTCTTTGTGTCAACGTTGGTTACGGTATTGGTTCAGGTATAATTTTTGAAGGTGAGCTCTATCGAGGACATAACTCCATGGCGGGTGAAATAGGACATACCACTGTTTTGGAAGATGGTCCCCGCTGTAATTGCGGTGATTATGGTTGTCTGGAGGCGGTTGCCTCTGGTCCGGCCATTGCCAAACAGATGAGAAAAAGGTTGAAAAGAGGCTATGAAAGCAAATGTGCAGAAATGGTTGGGGGAGATATAAACAAGATAACAGGTAAATTGGTGGGGGAGGCTGCAGCTGCTGGAGATGAATCGGCCCGGAAAATTTTAAATGAGGCGGGTAATCATCTGGGAATTGGTATCGCCAATACCGTAAACTTGCTAAATCCTGAACTGGTTTTGATTGGAGGAGGAGTAGCCAATTCCGGTTCTTTTGTTTTGGATAGTCTGAGGCAGACGGTCGCACGCAAAACTATGGTGTCAACCCCTAATATTTCTCCGGTTAAACTGGTTGAAAATGCTGGAGTTATTGGAGCAGGGGTGCTGATAATGAAAGAACTTTTTAGAACCCCGACCAAGTATATTAAAATTAGGGTTTGAGGGAGGTGATAAGCTGTAAGCAGTTCGAAATTTGATCATAGTTGCAGGTTTGATAGCTACAAAATCAACAGGAAACTTTTCTGAAAGTAAAATAAGCTGAGAGAAATAAAAAAATTAGGAGGAAATAATTATGAAGAAGTTTTTGATTTTCGGTCTGGCTATTTGTCTCATGTTTTCCCTGAGCAATTTTGCGGTAAGTGCTGAAAGTTTGGAAGGTGAGCTGATCATTGATTCTTACACAAGTGATCCCGCTCCCAGAGAGGCCATGAATGAGATGATCGATAGATTTCAGGAAATGCATCCTGAACTGGATATAGAGTTAAACATCACAGCTCATGAAGATTTCAAACACGCAATTAGAACCTGGCTGGCTTCCGATACTCCTCCTGATGTATTCACCTGGTTTGCCGGTGAAAGAGCTGAGTATTTTGTAGAAAATGATCTGGTACAGAGCATGGATCATATCTGGGAAGAAGAAGGCCTTTACGAGATGCTGGGAGAAGGTTATAAAAATGAAAGTATTTTTGACGGCGAAGCTTATTTTATGCCCCATCAAAGTTATATGTGGGGAGTTTATTACAATCAGGAGATGTTTGAAGAATTAGGTCTGGAAGAGCCGGAAACCTGGGATGAATTTTTAGAGGTTGGTGAAACGCTAAAAGATAATGATATAACTCCCTTCACAATAGGCACGAGATTTGAATGGACTGCTGCCGGCTGGTTTGATCATTTAAATATTAGAATCAATGGTTTTGACTTTCACCAGGAATTTGTCACTGGTGAAGTACCAATGACAGATGATAGAGTTGTAGCTGTTTTTGAAAAATGGAAGGAACTCATTGAAGATGATTTCTTCATAGATTATGCTGCTTCCTATTCCTGGCATGAAGCCCTGGAATATCTAGAAGATGAAGAAGCAGCCATGTATCTCATGGGTTCTTTCATTCATGATTCGGCCACAGATGAACTCAGCGAAAAACTATCGTTTTTCCCCTTCCCGGAAATAGAAAAGTCTCCTACCGTTGTGGAAGCTCCAATAGATGGTTATATGCTTCCTGCTGAGGCTAGAAATGTGGAAGCTGCGGAAGAATTCCTGCGGTTTGCTGCTTCTGTGGAAGGACAGGAAAATTGGGCCAGAGATGTAGGTAGAGTAGTACCCAACCCCAATGTACCCGAAGATGCATATGATGAAGAAACAAGAAAGGAAATGGAACTTATTAGTGAGGCAGAAGGTATAGCTCAGTTTCTGGACAGAGACATGGAAGAAGATTTTGCGATTACTATGATGAGTTATTTAATTGAATTCTGGGAAAACCCTCATAATTATATGGATGTTCTGGAACGACTGGAAGACGAAAGACAGGACTATTTTAACTAAAAACTCTTCAGGCAGAATATAAAATGAGTAAATTGTTCGGAGGTGGGCCTGAAATTATTAAGGCCCACCTTTACTCGTACCTAAAATAAACTTAATTTTTTTGGAGGAGTGATGTATATTGAAGAGGGAGCGCTTTTTTAGTCCCTGGATGTTCTTGATCTTGCCACTTTTGCTTTATCTGATCTGGGTTGTTGTGCCGGCTTTATATACATTTTTTCTCAGTTTGACTCAATATGATGGTCTGCTGGCACCGGAATACATCGGCCTGGATAATTTCATCAGATTATTCCAGCACGGCACTTTTCATACTTCTTTGTTAAATAATTTGAGATGGGTGATAATCTTTCTTGTAGTTCCGCTGCCGGCGGGTCTGTTTCTGGCAATACTTCTAAGTAAAGCAATCCCGGCTGCTCGAATATTCAAAGCTTTAATATATTCTCCTATGGTTCTGGCTCCCGTAGTAATCGGCTTGATCTGGACGTGGATATATAGCCCCCGCAGTGGTCTTTTGAATCATACTTTAACTTTGGTGGGTTTGAATACTTTAACCCGGGGCTGGCTAAGTGATCCTGATCTGGCTATTTATGCGATTATATTTGCTGCTATCTGGCGTCATACCGGTTATGTTATGATAATTTATCTTGCTGGTTTAACTTCAATATCGCCTACTTTGATAGAAGCTGCAAAAATAGATGGAGCCTCTCCCTGGCAGAGATTTCGGCATATTATATTACCTCTGCTGAAACCTACCACAACTATAGTAATAGTTATTACCATGATAGAATCTTTGCGGGCTTTTGATTTTGTTAATATTATGACTGACGGGGGTCCATATGGAACCACCGAAGTTCTAGCAAATTTCATGTACAAGCAGGCTTTTGCCAGATATAATATGGGTTATGGAGCATCTATTGCAGTTATTTTATTCTTGATAATGATAGGTTTTATCTTCTATTATGTTATCCAGAGAAGAAGAGAAAGAGAGGAGGGGTGAAATGTTTTTAAAAACCGCAGCAGCAAATTTTCTGGGACTTTCCAATACTAAAAAATTACTTACGGCAATAATCTTTGTGGCCATGCTATTATTTGTAGCGGTATGGATTTTGCCCATAATAGGAGCATTATTTACCGCTTTTCGTCCGCTGCAGGATCTGCGCGCACATGGATTTTGGTCTATTCCGCAGGAGATGACTTTTAATAACTTTTATGAAGCCTGGGAAATGGGCAATATGGGAACCTATCTTAAAAACAGTTTTATTATAACTATTCCCTCTTTAGTAGGAACTTTAACCCTGTCCTCTCTGGTAGGATTTGCTCTTTCTCAATATAAGTTTAAGGGCAATAATTTTATATACTTGCTCTATCTGGCAGGTATGATGCTGCCCTTTCAAATTTTACTAATTCCGGTCTTCCGGTTGAGCAATTTTCTGGGAATTTATAATTCCTATATGGGGCTGATTATGATTCATATATGTTTCCAGATGGGCTTCTGTTCATTTTTCATGGCTAATTTTATGTCCACAAT
>CAZVMQ010000104.1:0-4093 GCA_964628755.1 uncultured Halanaerobiaceae bacterium | reverse complement strand
ATTTTACCCTTTTCATATCTAAATCTCAGATTTTGGCCCCGGTGCAGTTCAAGCTGCTGCAAATTTCTTTCAGCAACAGCACTGTTAGATATCAGCAGCACCGCTGCCGCCAGCAAAATCAAAATTATCACAGCTCTCATTCCGGCCTTATATATACGCAAATCTTCACCTCCACCTGAATGATTTCCTGTTATTGCACAGCAAAACTTTTGTGTCAGTTAATATATTCTAGAATATACGTTTTACTTCCTCTAAATTTCTGCTAAAGTATAGAAATATTCTATAATCTTAATTATTGTTTTTGCTCATTGACTACAGCAATTAACACTCCTGAACAAATTTGCTGCTATTACCGGCAAAAAAATAATTTTCTGGTAATTTTTCCAGGATAAAAGTTTTGCCAATATTCCCAAGGTAAATATCATTGACAATATAGTTAATCACGTTTACTTATAGATATTACCCTTGACAATTGGCTTCAGTTTTGCTTTATAATTATAAGCGGTGATGAGAAAAAATGAGAATTGATTAGCTCCTTTATGTTAGCACATGTTAGTTTAATTTAGTCTGTACAGGGTTATCTGGTTTGAATTTAAGCTAGAGCTTTTTTCAGACAACTCTTTTTAGTTCACAATCTTATCCTAAAATTACTTATTCCCACAACAGGAGGTCATAAATATGACCAAACATTTTAAAAGTTTCTTATTACTCACTCTTGTTCTGACATTAGCCCTGACTGCCTCTACAACCGCCTTAGCAGATGAACCTGAACTGGAAGAATTCGCAGAAACTTATGTCATCTCTGAAGGTTCCTGGCCAGGAATTCAGGTAAAAAATGAAGTCTTCAGACAGGTTACCGAAACTTTAGGATATGAAATTGAGACCGAATTTCTGGGTCAACCCATGATGTATGAAGGTCTCTCCCAGGGGGACATTGATCTCTACATAGGTTCCTGGATGCCCGAAGAGGAAGGGATGCGAGATGGCTTCGAAGGTGACTATGAAGTCGTCTCCACGCAGCTGACCGATGCTATCTATATCTCGGCAGTTCCTGAATATGTTTATGAAGCTGGAGTGACTTCTCATGCTGATCTGGCCGATCATGCTGAAAAGTTCGATTATACTATTCATGGAGGCCCCCACGGAGAAGGTGCCGATGAACTGCTCTCACATGCCATCGAAGAGGATATATATGATTTGGGAGATTGGGAAATAGTCAATGCTGATTGGCCCGCTACCGTGACCGAGGCTGAACAAGCTATCGAAAATGAAGAGTGGATTGTATTTCCCGGCTGGCAGCCTCACTGGATGAATGTTATTCTTGACATTGAATATTTAGATGATCCCAAAAATGCCTGGGGTGAAGATAGCTCTGTTATTGAAAATCTGGCTCATCCATCTCTGGCAGAAAGAGCGCCGAACCTCTATCAATTACTGGAAAATTTTCAGATAGAATCTGATCATCAAAGTGAATGGGTCTACAAATTTGATCAGGAAGAACAGGAAATGTCCGAAGTAGCAGAAGAATGGATTAATAACAATATGAATGTAGTTGAGAGCTGGTTGGAAGGAGTTCAGGCTCAAAATGGTCGGCCCGCCATAGAGGTAATTAATGAAGAATTATAACTTAATTTCAATTGCTTATCTATACGATAAATTATGTCCTGCATATTGTGCTGCACATTAAACTGGTAACTTATTCTTGAGTATAATTGGGATTTTCAACGCATTATATGATTTTCAACGCACTGAAGGAGGCAATCTCTAAATGCTAAGACAGGGAATAGAAGATGAAATAGTAGATTGGATGAAAAGGCAGGCGGAAAAACGCAATTGTGAGGGCGGGGTGTTCGGTCTTAGTGGCGGAGTAGATTCTTCCACAATTGCCCCCCTGGCCCGGCGTGCCTTTGGCAGCGATGCTCTGGGGGTTATGCTGCCGGCATCCGGGACCAGCTGTGAAGATATGGAATATGCCCAATTAGCAGCTGACTCCTGTAATTTAGACACCCTCACCCTTGATTTATCAGATGCCAATGAGGTTTTACAGCATACATTCAGCTCTCTCGATCTATCGAAAACAACCAGAGAATACTATCCCCAGACAGCAATTCAAAATGCTGGCAGCCCCGATCTGGGTTCCCAAAATATCCAGACCAGGCTGCGGATGATGACCCTTTACTATATCGCTGAATGTAAAAATTACCTGGTTGTTGGGCCCACCAATAAAAGCGAAATATTGACCGGTTACCTGACTGTTTACGGTGATGCCGGAACTGACATTAGACCTCTGGGAGACCTGCTCAAAACCGAGGTCTGGGAGCTGGCAGAAAAATTAAATGTTCCCCGGGAAATAATTAAAAGACCGCCCACAGGTGCTATGGGGGAAGGAGAAAATAGGGTCACCGATGCAGAAGAATTCGGGCTGGATTATGAAACATTTGATAAAATATATCTAGATTTGCAGAATGGAAGCGATCTTTCTAATTACGATATGGAGAAGGTGAACCGGGTTGTAGAGATTATTGCACATGCCCAAAATAAACTGGAGGTTCCCTGCTTTCAAAAAGATTAAAAGTAATAAGATTTTGAGCCTGCTTTGCCAATCCCGGCTCTAATTCTGATTTATACAAACTTAAATTTTTAACTGAACGACAAATCTAAGGACAGCAGAGTTATGGTCTATTAATTCTGCTGTCCTTTTTTATTTTTTATCGTACTTTTCATAAATGTTATTAAATAACACAGGCAAAATATTTATATGCCAGCTATAATATTTTATACTGTTATTTGAGGACAGTAATTCTGTGTGGCTATTTCAGTTTAAACTATATCTCAGATTTGTTTGACTTTAATGATTAAGTTTATTATAATCTAATTAAGGTATTCATGAAACAAATTTGCCTCAATTAAATTATCCCCCTTATTTATTTCTTAATTGTTTGCCACCTTTGCAGGTGGAAAGAGGTGAAAATATGGAAATTTTATCTCTATTGAAAGCTCTGGCTGATGAAAATCGGTTAAAAATCATCTCACTACTTGAACAGGAAGATTATTGTGTTAAAGCTTTAGCCCATCGACTCGAGCTCTCGGAAGCCGCTGTCTCACAGCATCTTAAAATAATGCGAGAAGCCGGCCTGGTTGCAGGCGAAAAACGCAGCTACTGGGTTCATTACCGGGTCAAAAATGAAAAAATTGAAGAGCTGAGAACAATGCTGGGCAGTTTGGCCGAGCATATAGAGCTGCCAAAAGAACCCGAGGAAGACTACGATGAACATTGCTGTGAATAATCAACAGGGAGGTAAAAATTTTTGTCACTGCTGACGGAAGCAAAGGTTGAATTCAACAAAATAGTCCAAAAAAATAATTTACAGCTGGAAAATATTGAAATAGATGCTGTCGGTCTGAGTCCGGAGGAAGCAATTGGAGATCCGGACAGAAAGGACTTTCCCCTGCTGCAGGGAGAAGAAGTTATGATCGAGGCCCGATTCCAAAGTTACCGGGGTCAGGCTTTTACTGATCATCCTGGAAAGTTCTCCGGCAGTCTCAAGGAAATACTGGAGTTAAAACTGGATAATAATTACCATCGAGCTTTATTTGTGGCTACAGTTAATGCTGTACTGCGCAGCCTGGATCTGGTGGAAAAAACTGTTCACTGCCGCGACAATCAAATGGAAGATTGTGTAAGAGAAATGATCGCACATGTCAAATCTCAACATCCCGATATAGAACAAATTGGCATAATCGGTTTTCAGCCGGCTCTGCTGGAAGCGGCAGCAGACGAGCTGGGTACGGATAATGTACTAATAACTGATCTGAATCAGGAGAGAATTGGCAGCAAGAAATATGGAGTGAAAATACTGGATGGAAATAATCAGACTGAGTATTTAATAGCCGAAAGTGATTTCGTGCTCTCCACCGGCTCCACCCTGGTCAATAATACGGCCCGGGATCTGCTGAATCTTTTTGCCAGATACAGGCGGGATTATGCCTTTTATGGGAATACCATTACCGGCCTGGCTTATCTGCTGGATTTACCACAATTATGTTTTTATGGGCAAAAAGGTTAAAAAAATAGCCGCAGGTAATACAATAT
>CAZVMQ010000103.1:0-4207 GCA_964628755.1 uncultured Halanaerobiaceae bacterium | reverse complement strand
GCCCTGGTAATCCAGCATATATGGCAATTTCACCAGCGGTTCTGGAAAAGAACCTTATATTTTTAACAAAAAATCTTCCAGGGGATCTTTTTTATTTACATATTTCCCTGTAACTATCCTGTGGTTGGCTTCTCGCAAATTTTGAAGAGATATAATTAATTCTTTCCGGCTGAAATTCTGTTCCTGCCTGTAACACTTTTTAACTGGGTAGGGGTGTTCTCCCAGTTCACCGGCAATTTTTTTGGGACTGGAATACTTTTGTTTTAATTCTTTAACAGAAAGTAAAAGTCTTAACTGTCTCTGTATCATGGAAATTATATACATTAAGATATAATTATCAGCACTTTCTTCTCGCACAAGGCGTCTGTATATTCTTACGGCTTCTTCCCGGTTATCTTCTGCCCAGTTATCTATCATCTGGAAAATAACTTTATCTCCTAAAATCCCTTCCTGACTTAAAATCTCGCTGCAGTCTTCAATATTTATGTTATCTTTATCATAATTTAAAGTTATGATTTTTTCAATCTCATGATGGAGAGCTTCCAGTTTATTATCATACAAAAATTCAAGTGCACTTACAAGTTCCTTATCCGCAGTTTTATCATATTTGGCAAATTGTTTTTTGATCCAGTTATCTAATTTGCTGTACCTGGGAGCTTCAAATTTTATTAAATTGCCGCTTTCCTTTATCTTTTTTACTGTCTTTAAACGTCCATCCACTTCACCTTCTTTACAAAAAAACACAGATACCTGAGAGTGATCATTATCAATAATTTGCAACAGTTTATCATCCATTGCAGTCTTCTGAGAAAATATATTATTACATTCAACCACAATAAATTTATGATTTGTCAGCATATTTATAGTTGTAACTGCCTGTTTAAAATCAGGCCAGAAGTTTTCATCAGTGTCAGCCAGTTTTATCCGGTTAAAGTCAATATTTTCGGTCTTAAGCAGCTTTTCTTCGGCTTTGTTAATAAATTGTTGAATCAAATACCTCTCTTCACTTACTACCAGATTAAATCCTATAAGTTTATCTTTATTTTTAAAAAGAGATTCCCGCATTTCCATATAATTTTCCTCCTGAATGAATCTTTTAACGCTATAAAATTATGAAAAAAAGAAAATAAAGCACAGCTGCCAGCCAGACCATCCTGATAAAACCGCTAGTATACTTAGCCTCTTCTTTTAACCAGGAAACTGGGGCAGGTCTATATATAAATGGTATTAATAATAAAATCAGATATAATGATAGGACCGGTAAATTTAGAAAAAAATCTATTGCTAAATCTCCTTGAGCTGCAGACTCCAGCCAATCAATTTTTAGAATGAATGGAAGTTCCGCACAAAGACCGGCTAACATCATAAAAGGTGATAATAAAAATTCTATAAGTGGAGCCAGCAGTCCGGCCAAAAAATCACTGATTGAAGCCCCAATCATAAAAATTAAGTTAAGAAAAATTATTGGACCTAAAAGAGGAATTAAAACTAAATTAGCTATCAAACCATTTAAATTCAATTCCCCACCCAGATAAATCAGCAGGGGTTGAGCACCAATTTGAGCTGAAATACTTAAAGCCACGGGGGAAGGGAAGAACTTTTTGAAAATCGGTAAATAAAAAATTATAGCCACAATAACAAAAAAAGATAGCTGAAAACTGATCATATATAAATAATAAGGGTTTAATAATAATATTATTGTACCGGCAAGCCCCAGTATATTCAAAGAAGAAGAATTTTTATTAAAGATCAAAAGCAAAATCCAGCTTATGCTCATTATACCTGCTCTTAGCAGGGAAGGGCTGGCACCGGCCAGCACTACATAGCCCAAAATTAAAAAAATACTGGTAAATTTCAAAACTGAAAACCCGGTTATTTTTGCTAAGTAATTTACGATTATCGTGCAAAATAAAGCAACAAAACCTATATGCAAACCAGAAAGGGCAAGTACATGTCCGGCGCCTGCCCGGCGCAATAGTTTTTCAGCTTCTTGATTCAATCCTCTTTTACCCAGAAGCAGCGCTTTCAGCAGATTTGCCCTTTCCCGGGGAAAATAATTATCAAAATGAGTGGATAAATAATTTCTGAGACTGGTGATATTAAACCTGTTTGGACTAAAATTCGTCCTTTCATCAGGATGTATAGTACTAATAATTTCTGGGGCCGCTATATTATATTTGACTCCTTTAGTTAACCACCTGGCCTTATCTCCAGGCAAATCTTCGCAGATATATAATTTCTCCAGACGAGGTTGAACAAACAATAATATTTCTCCCGGCTCAAATTGTTCTTGACCTGCATAAAAAAACCGACCTGATAACAGGGAATAACTATATCCTTCCATATCGGCCAGACGTAAAACATATCCCGACCCCTCTTCTGTTACAATCTCTCCAGTCAAAACCGAATTATTCTCAATTTTAGCCTCCAGCAAATTATTTTGCCAGGTAAAAAGCGAGAAACGAAAAATTAGCAACATAATCGCCAGTGAAAAAACTAAATAAATATACGGAGAAATTTTAATGAAACAGATCAAATTGTCAGCTGGAAAACTCACTTCTGAATTCTCTGTTAAAAAACGACTGTTTTTACGCAGGAAATATAAACCCAGAAATAATATTCCAGCAGTCAGAATAAATAAAATTTCATCGGTGATTCTATAAATTTCAAGCATAAAAATTAAAATCAAAAATAAACAAAACAGGGGATAATTAACCAGAAATTTGAACATCTATCTCACAGTAATTTTATCTTTAATGCTGGAAAAAGTAACATCCCCAATGCCTTTTACATGCAAAAGTTCTTCTGTTGAGGAAAACTGACCATTTTTCTCCCGGTGCGCTATAATGTCCGAAGCTTTCACCTGACCAATTCCAGTCAAAGTCATCAGAGTGTCGGCATCAGCCCTATTAATATTAATTTTAGCCTGAGCATTAATGCTGCTATTTGTTTCGGCTATCAACTCAGATTTATTCTGATCCGGATCAGGTCTGCTCCTCCCATCTGAACTATAGCCATCCTGGTCTGGTATGATTATCTGCTCCCCCTCATGCAGAGGTTTCGCCAGATTAATACCAGCCAGATAAGCAGCATCCGTTTCCCCTCCAGCAGCTATAATACCATCAATAACTCGTGCTTCTTCTTCTAGCTTATAGACTCCGGGAGTATTTACTTCTCCAGCAATGTGAACAGTTATAAAAAACTTTTCCTCCCGGTTAGCTTCTGCTTCCTTCTGTAATAAAACATCTTCTGAAATAAATTCATCTGATTCAGAAAAGTCAAAAGCAAAAAACTCAGGAAGTCCGTTGTTCCCCAGCCAAAAAGATGAAACAGTTAAAACGACCAAAATCGTCCAGATTTGTTCCTTTTTTAGCTTCATATATATCACCTCAATTTTGGAGATGATATATATTTCTCCATAATTAGCAAAAATCCTTTAAATTTACATAAATTGTTATATTATTTTTTAACTGTCCTGTTTTCTTCTCTAGAAGACAGAAGATGCCCCCTTATTTTTTCCAGTAAAAGATCATTTGCTATATCATTTAATCCTCCGTGAGGAATAATTATATCTGCTTTGGACTTACTTGGCTCTACAAACTGTTCATGCATGGGTTTAACAGTGGAGACATATTGATTTTTTACTGATTCTAAAGTTCTATCTCTATCCTGTATATCCCGGGTTATTCGCCGCATTAATCTAATATCCGCATCAGTATCTATGTAAATTTTAAGATCATATTGCTGGCACAATTTTTGATAATAAAGAGCCAATATCCCCTCTACTATAATAATTCGAGACGGTTGCACTGTTTTAGTTCGATTCAATCTCTCGTTGGATTTAAAGCTATAAACCGGCCGTTCAATAGAGTTTCCCTGTCTTAATGCTTCAAGATGTTTATTTAACAACTTGATTTCAAAGGAGTTGGGATGATCAAAATTTATTTGCTCTTCCGGAACCTCAAAATGATCTTTATCATAATAATAATAATCCAGCTTGAGTATTGAGACCTCATCACTAAATGCTTCTTTTAGTATTTGTGCAAGGGTGCTTTTGCCGGAGGCAGAGCCTCCACCTATACCAATCATTAAAACTTTCATCAAACTTATCCTCCCCGGTAAATTCTAGCTTACATTTTTACTTCAAATCTGTTCTTATTATAGCAGAATAATTTTATTTAAACAAGATTACCTTTAAAGTGTATGA
>CAZVMQ010000102.1:0-4228 GCA_964628755.1 uncultured Halanaerobiaceae bacterium | reverse complement strand
GAAAAAATGGCAAACCATTTACTGCCCTGCTAAATGTATATCCATTTTTTGGCCCTCATGAAACTAACAGGGCTTTGGGTGTGGCCATTGACATCAGCGAACTGGAAAAAACCAGGGAAAAACTACAATACCTGAGCTACCATGATGATCTGACCGGACTTTATAACAGAAAGTTTATGGAAGAGAATATGGAAAGGCTGGATACAGAAAGACAGCTTCCCCTAAGCCTTGTTATGTTAGATATTAACGGTCTTAAAATAATAAATGATACTTTCGGCCACGCGATGGGAGATAAACTGTTAAAAAGAACAGCTGAGATATTACAGGATAGTATTCGTCAGGAGGATATTTTAGCCCGCTGGGCGGGTGATGAGTTTGTAATAATGCTGCCGCAAACTACAGCAAAAGAAGCAGAGGAGATTTTAGCAAGAATTGATAATAAATGCAGGCAGTCTTATCGCCAGAGCTGTGATAAAGATTTATCAAAAGATCCCCCCATTTCTCTGGGCAAAGGTGTCGCAACTAAAATTGATCCAGGTGAGAAACTGGAGGAAGTTCTCAACAGAGCGGATAAAAAAATGTATGAGGATAAAAGAAAAAACGGCAATACTGCCAAAAGAGAAATGATAAATTGCCTGCTGCAGCGTCTATATAAAAATAGTTATGAGACGGAAAGACATTCTTTGCGAGTCGGCAGGCTGGCAATGAAATTAGGTGAAAAACTTGATCTGCCAGATAAATCTCTGGAAGATCTGGCTTATCTGGGCAGCCTGCATGATATCGGCGAGGTTGCCATTGACAGGGGAATTCTGCAAAAACAGGGAAAGCTGCGGGAGGATGAATGGAAAAAAATTAAACGTCATCCCGGCAAGGGGGCGAAACTTGTTTCTCCTGTGGGAGAACTAAATCATTTGGCAAACATTATAAATTATCACCATGAGCGCTGGGATGGCAAAGGTTATCCGGAAGGGAAAACAGCATCAAACATTCCTCTGCTGGCCAGAATTTTTGCCATTTGTGATGCCTATGAAGTAATGACTGCGGGCAGACCCTATAAGCAGGCCATGAGCAGAGAAGAGGCTTTAGAGGAGATAAAGAACTGTGCCGGCAGCCAGTTTGATCCGGAGCTGGCAGCAGAATTTATAGAAATGATAAAAAACAGAAAAGAACAGAAATAGAAATACAGAGATAGAAATAGGGTAAAATATGAGTCACTGTATTTCGAATTTATCGAGCAGGGGGGGTTAGCCGTGAGTGAATTCGAGCGCAGGAAATTTCACTTTAAAATGAATTGCTGTAAAAAGGCTTTTACAGAGACGATGGAAAAAATTGTGAAAGCATGTGCCCCTGTATTAAAGGATAATACTGAATTAAAATTCCGGCTGGAGATGGCTGCCCGGGAAATGCTGGCCAATGCTTTAGAGCACGGGTGCAGCTGTGCAGAGGAAAAAATAATGATAGTATTAACCCTGGAAAATCCCCGTCAGCTTAAATTAAAGGTGGTTTCACCCGGGGCAGGTTTTGACTGGCAGAATATAATTTTAAATTATATGCCGCATTTAGAAACAGAGGGCAGAGGTTTGCCGATGATCAAGATTGCTGCTGATGAATTAGAATTTAATGAAAAGGGAAATATAATTACCGCAGTTTTTCGAACTTAAATTATTTAATACACTTATCTGTGCCTAATCCATGTTATTAAGTGAATTATGGAGAAAATGAGCCACACCATTTTTATCGTTGCTGCGGGCAGTGTAATCGGCCAGGCTTTGTAGCCTGTCACTGCTGGAATTTTCCATAATTACACTCTGCCCAGCTCTGGCAAACATAGATATATCGTTGTGGCCATCGCCAAAAGCCAGCACCTCATCGGGCTTTATACCTATATTATCCAGCAGTAGTTCCAGAGCCCTTCCTTTGTTAGCATCCTGATGTTGAACTTCCAGCACATTCTTATGGGTATTTATAAAATTAATACCGGAAAATTTCTGGTGCCAGCTATTTAAATTGTGGGTGAGAGCTTTCTGTTTAGCCATGATATATATTCTATCGGGATTGATTTTTTGTTTATCAACATAATTTGCAGGTTTAGCGACCGTCAAATCATTTAAATATTTCAGCTCCCGGTAATAGGCAGCAAGAGAACGGGGGAGCTCTTTTGCCATTTTGAAAAGAGAGCCGCCGGGGGATAGCAGCTGTCCCCATAATAAAATTAATAGCAGCAGTGGTTTGTGCTTTCTACTGAAGATTATCTCTTCTGGAGTATAAAAAAGGGGCAGCAGGGCACTATCATCAGCAGCTGCCAGCAGTTTTGAACCCAAAGAGGGCTTCAGCCTGGAACTGGCAATCAGCCGGTCACTCCGGTAAATGCTGGCCCCATTACAGGTGATAAAAGAAAAATTTTTAGAGAAATTATCAGGAAAGCTGGAATTAATCATTTTGCGGGCGGCAAAATAATTTCTCCCGGTTGCTATGGCCAACTGGAAGTTTTTATTATGGCAATTTATGATCTGTTTTACTGATTCAGAACTGATTTTTCCGGCCCGGTTTAAAAGAGTCCCATCCAGGTCGAAGACCAGCAGCGAAATATTTGACAGGTTAATAGCAATCACCATCCCTAAATATAATTTTATATATGTTTAGTTATATCCTGCTTTTTCTAAATTATTTTTACAGTAAAAAAGCAATCTTTTTTTTAGTCTCAATGTAAAATAGTTATAGGTTTTTAGTAAAAAAGTTGCAATTGTATGAGTTATCTGTTAATATATTAACAAGTTTCCATTAGTGGTAAATACAGAAATTATAATTTCATAATTAAAATAGATAAGGGCAAACCTGCTGAAAAGCAGGGGCGCAAAGCTTCAGGTCTAAAGGGATAACTTCCTAGGATTGCTGGGTTGCCGTTATATATGCAATTTTTCGGCTCCCAGCAATACCGGCTGGGAGTCCTGCTATTTTGCAGGTGGAATTGCCATATATGCTGGATTGCCAGGACTACTTATACCTTTAATTGTCGGAACTTATAGAGCATTGGAAGCTATAAAGCGAAGTGATACTGGAAATTTTTCAAGTTCAGGGACAGTAACATGGCCAAAAAATCGTGCCCCCGGCTCAGGATGTGCCGGGCTGAGCGCAAGCTCAGGGAAGAGCTTTCGGGAAGGAAACACTATTTTTTGGCCGAAAACTAAATCTAAACACAGGAAAAATTTCCTGGTGAACAGAGCCTTATAGCTTTCAATTATATGCATTACGAAAATGACTAAAACTATATTCAACTAACTGATATGGTGAAGATCTCAATTTTTTATTGATGTCAGATGCAAGAATAATAAAAAAATTCAGCAGGAAAGGGGGTAGCAAGTGGCTGCTGCTGAAAACATTATAAAGCAGCCCTGATAAATTGTCCCGCAGGAAAATAATTTTAATAAGCAGCACTAATTTAGGGGGGAGAAAATGCTCTTTAAAAGTGATAAAGTAGAGACTGAAGGCTTGAGTTTTTCTGTCAAATTAATCGCTATATTTCTCTTGATCAGTCTTATTCCGCTGGCTGTAGTAGCATTTTTAAGTCTAAGCAACGCTCAGGATGGCCTGGAAGAATCAGCTTTTGATCAGCTGGAGGCAATTCAGGAAATAAAATATAATGAAATAACAGATTTTTTCGAGGAAAGAATGGCCGATGTGCAGGTTCTGGCTGATTCCATGAACTCCCGGCAGAGTATGCAGGAGCTTGGTGATGTATTTATACGCGAAGAGGGCATGGGTGGCATGTATAGAACCATTGAAGATCGCTATGATAATTATTTTGCCAGCTACATACAGGAATACGGTTATTATGACCTGTTTTTGATCCATCCAGATGGAGATATAATATACACAGTGGAAGAAGAGGCTGACATGGGAACCAATTTAATCGACGGCAGATATAGTGATTCCAATCTGGCTGAAGCGTTTCAGCAGGCTCAGGACGATGTGGCCATGGTCGATTATGAGATGTACGCCCCTTCTGATGAGCCCGCCATGTTTGTGGCCGCTCCCATCGAAGATGAGGGGGAATTTTTAGGAGTACTGGCTCTGCAGGTATCGGATGAGGCAATAAATGATATCATGGACGTAGAAACAGGTATGGGCGATACCGGAGAGGCCTATCTGGTAGGAGAAGACAGACTTATGCGCTCTGATTCTCGTTTTGAAGAAGGGACCCTGCTGCAGAGGGAAATAGATACTCACG
>CAZVMQ010000101.1:0-4316 GCA_964628755.1 uncultured Halanaerobiaceae bacterium | reverse complement strand
TAATTTTAGCAAATTTCACCCAAAAAAGCAAATCAGCTGCCTTGATCCCCCGGAATAAAAGCAAAAGTATTAGAAATCCCCCCGCCTATAGATAGTTTAAAGCGGCCATCATGCTAATAATCTGTATTAGGCGGGGGCGAAAAATATAAATCAGAAATATATTATAAAGCTCGCAATATTATTTAATCAGTGAGATTGTCTTCCAGATATTCTATAAATTCAGGATTTACATAATAGGTTTCAGTTTCAATTGTAAAGTCTTCCTCTTTTTCTGAAGTTATTCGCTCTAATTCTTCAACAACCTGTTCAGCATGTTCTATCAGAACATAAGACTGGAGATAATAATGATCATAATTTACCCTAACTCCGATAACCTCTTCATAGCCAGGCAAAGATGTTATTGTTCCATATACCGGGGCATAATAAGGGCTTCTAATTAAACCTTTTGTATCCTCCTCTTTTCTTCTGGCGTAATCATCTACCAGTGGTTTGAATTGCTCCAAACTGTCCTGATCAGAAAATTCGACCATTATATCATAAGAATCAGAACCCACAACAACTCGATTATCGTCTATCTCATCAATGACAGTCTCAGGATCGGGCTCCCCCCATTCATCTACATGATGTACATAAGATGAAATTCTCCCCTTAACATCCCAGTTAACATCAAGATTTTCTCTCCTTAAAAGAGAAATCATCTGCAGCAGATGGCCTATGTCTCCATGATCATATCTGATCTTTAATTCCGGATCAAACAGAGGATTTTCATTATAGTCTTTTATATTATACCCGGTAAAAATACCACCCGGTATTTCTGCCAGCCCCCTGACTCCTACTTCAAATAATTCTGGTACAGCTTCCCGAAAATCATCCTGGTCGATATCTTGATGTTTTCGACGGCTCTCCTGGAAAATCTCGTAATCATCAATATGCCCTATATGTGGAGTGAAATATCCCAGATCAACTCTGGCTTTTAGCAGCATATCTAAGGTATCGATTAAAACTGGTTGAGAATCATTCCGATTAAAATTCAACTCTAAAATATCAGCAGTCTTAAAAATCTTTTCCTGCTCTTCCAAATCATCAGCATATGTGTAGATAAACTCTTTCTGATCTACTGCATCTACTATCTGGGCCGCCATCTGAGCATAATCAAGTTCATCTGAAGTAATATAATCTTCGTTTAGTTCATGGCCAGGCAAAGCAGCAGTTAAGAGTTCTTCAAATTTATCCCACTCCAGTTCAGCCATGGGATCTAAATCTCTGTCTTCTATGGCATCAATTCTATAAAAATAGTTCAACAAAGCCTCCTGATCATAAATCTGATAACCCTCAACAGTTAAATTTCCAGCCAGAAGAAAAATAAGTATCAGTACACCTACCATAAAAAATTTCTTCTTAAACATTTTTTAATCTCCTTTCTTTTTTGTTTGTTCTTGTCGAAACTATTTTTTGAATTAGCCTCGCTCCTGAAAAAAGAATGTCACCGCTTAACAACAATTCTCCAGGTAAGAGACTAAATTTTATGACATAATAAGGCTGAGTTAAATTTTTATGTGCTTCTATTTAACTTAAACAGAGTGATTTTTTCGTCTGGATTATAACCTGTAGAATTAGCCAGTTTATACAGCGGGGGAATCGCATAAAATCAACCGGGATTTTAAGTAAAAAAACTCCATTTCAGTTAAACGTCAATTTTGTGTTTTTATGATTATTTAGTTTTATAATTAGTTTTTTTAAGTGTGTTTATGTTTGTTTATTTGGTTTAAATAGACAATAACAAAAAAATGAAAAAATTTCAACTTATAATTTTATTATGGCTATAAATTTTGGCAATATAATTGCTTTTTCCAATCACGATTACTTATGAGTTTTAACCTTGTAATTTCTTCAAATATGTGTTTTATAATAATGAGTAGCTCTGTGAAAGCTTGAGAATAGATTAGCTAACACATATTTAGAATTATTGCTTTATATTTTTCATTTCACATCTAAGCTGCTTTTTATACAATAATAACTCTCACCTGGAGGTGGGTATTTTGTTAACCAGAACACTCAGAACAGGACTGCTAACTTTGTTGATATTAATTGTAGCTGCCGGAATTTCTCTGCAGCCGGTTAGAGCAGATGTAGTGGAAATTGACTTTTATTATGGTCTTGGAGGCTATCTGGGAGAAGTTGTGGAAGAATTTATCGAAGATTTTAATGAACAGAATGATGAGATAGAAGTAGAAGGCCACTCTTTTGGAGATTATGATGAAGCGCTCCAGGCTTTTCAGGCCGGGGTAGCAGCTGGTGATCCCCCGGAAGCAGCCATGCTGGAAACCACACCGGCTGTGGAATTTGCTGAACGGGGAATAACAGCCTCTTTGAGTGATTTTATCGACGCTGATGAAGATACAGAACGGGAAGATTTTGTGGATGCTTTTACCGAGATGACAAAAATCGAAGGACAGCAGCATGCTCTCCCGATGTTTGGCACCACTCAGGTACTTTATTACCGACATGACCTCTTCGAAGAGGAAGGCGTTTCTTCTGAACAACTGGAAACCTGGGAAGGCCTGGGAGAAGCAGCTGCTCGCCTGGCAGAAAGAGACGATGTTGAACACGGCTGGCTGCCCATGTGGGATCGTGTCAACCTTATGGATATCGTTTTCTCCCGCGGCGGCCAGGTGATCAGCGACGATGGCAGTGAAGTTGTCATAACTGATGATGAATGGGTGGAAAGCTGGGAACAGATGCGGCAATGGATTCATGAAGATGAAATTATGGGCATAAATCACGGTGGTGTCGGCTGGGAGTACTGGTATGACACTATAGACGATGTTCTGGAAGGACGGGCTGCCGGCTATACCGGCTCCAGCGGTGATCAGGGAGATCTCGATTTTGATATTGTTTCAGCAGCAGTTCAGCCTGGCTGGGAAGCCCACGATGGAGAACCAGCTCCTATAGCCGAAGCCAGATATGGAGTAGCCCCTGTAAACATATCGGAAGAAAAACAGGAAGCCGCTTATGAATGGCTCTCCTTTTTCAGCAGTCCGGAAAAAACAGCGGAATGGAATATGAAAACCGGCTATTTGGCCGTGCGTCATTCGGCCCAGGATAATCCAGAATTCCAGGAATTTCTGGCAGAAAATCCCCAGGCTGAAGTCCCCCTGGAACAGCTGGAAGTAGCCAATCCTGTCTTTCTCGATCCCACCGGAGGCGAAATAAATCAGGCCATCGACGATGCGATAGATTCCATATTTATCGAAAATGTTCCAGCAGAAGAAGCGCTGGAGACAGCTGCAGGCGAGGCTCAAAGAGCTCTGGATGCAGTCCAATAATTATTGCTAGACCAATCTAATAGATTGATCTGAATAACTGCTGAAATATAAAAACAAATCTACCAGAAAATATACCGCCGGTTCTACTCAGGACCGGCGGTTTTCAATTTTTTTGCCTGAAAATAAACTCTTCTCCTGTAACCTCCCATGATTTATTTGTAACTATCCCTGCTTCCAGATAGCACATTAAGTTTCCCTCTCTTCCACCTCCTCTACCCGAACAACGTAATTTTCATTTTTAATATTTATTCTGTAAAATTTATCACCCACCCGCTGCAGCTCTCTCTTCTTTATTTCATCCAGAATCTGTTTTCTTTTATTCAGCAATTTATTAGCTTCTTTTAAGCTAACCTCGTCAAATGATACCGTATCTCCGGGCTTCAGCTGAGCAATTCGAGAAATATCCACAGATATCACCGAGGCAATTTTGGGATATCCACCCGTTGTCTGCCTGTCCGCCATCATTATTATCGGATTATTATGTCCTGGAACCTGGACCGCCCCCGGAGGAATGCCATCAGATATGATATCTGAACTTTCCTCATCTCTATGAATTATCTCAGGGCCCTCAAGGCGGTAACCCATCCTGTCAGCCTGTGAAGTTACTGAAAATTCTCCCTGCAAAAATGCTCTCACACCTTTTTCCGCAAAATGATCATCCTGAGGCCCCATAATCACCCCTGCTCCTACATGCCCCTTATATTCGGGTATATGTTGAGGGGGAAAATACTTTCTCTGTATTCACCGCCGATGACTTCTCTGTTCAGCTTTATGACATCACCCTCATGTAATTTTCTTCCTTTATAACCTCCAATTTCTCCCTTTAAATAAGTTGATTTGCTGCCCATTTTTTTTGCCACATTCAATCCGCCCTGAAAAGCTATATATCCCCTCACCCCATCTGCCATATATACCAGTATACAAGTATTAAAGGTAGCTTTTGATTTTTGCTGCTGTCATAATATAAAAGGTAATATCTATAATTATTTC
>CAZVMQ010000100.1:0-4367 GCA_964628755.1 uncultured Halanaerobiaceae bacterium | reverse complement strand
GCCCTGGTAATCCAGCATATATGGCAATTTCACCAGCGGTTCTGGAGAAGAACCAAAAACATTAATTGCCTGATTTGCCACTGAAACTCTTTTATCTCAATAATTGATATTTTTATCATTATTTATAAAAATAGTAAAATATAGAATAGTTTGAATATTTATCTCCGGTATGATACTATTATGCTACAGCAGCTTAACAGAGAGCTAAAACAATTTAATAGGCCCGGGCAAAAGTCTATGACTGCCGGACTGCCAGAATATTTCATTTTCAACGGCCTCCAGCATTTACAGCTGGGGGTATAATTATTTTGTCCAGCCTGAAATTTCAATGATTATATTTTCTCTTTCAATTTTGCCCCGGGAAACCCATGATAGGTGATCACCTCAAAGGCAGTAACAATGTCTCCGGCAAATTTTTGTTTAGTTCTCATGTTAGTATAGGAACCGCAAAATATTTATACAGGAGGGGTTCGGGATGAATATTCTAGAAAAAATTGATGATTTTGTGGTGGACAGGCAGGTCAGATCGGGATTTCTAGTTCTGATATTCTTGAATTTGCTTATCAGCAGTTATTCTTTTTATGGCCTCTGGCAGCAGGGAATAAGCGGTTTTCAGCTCTTTTTACCGGCGGGACTTGGCCTTTTTGCCCTGATAATCGGTCTTGTTTTGCTAAAATTTACCAGGGAGCATTTAAACTCTCACGTAAGAGAGATTGAAAGTACCAGCAGTGATATAGAACTGGCAGCCGCAGATACCATGACTGCTGTGAAGGAGGCCGCCAGCAGTAGTGAAGACCTTCAGGGTAAGATTAGCAGTTCATTTGCCAGAATAAGAAAGATAAACGAAAAAAATGAAGAAAACAGTGAGGCTATTCGCGAAGTAGAAACTACCATGGAAGAGTCCACCGAAGCGGTGGAAATGGTGGCCACAGCCGCTGAAGATATGGCCAGTGACAGTGACAATTTGCAGTCCCAGCTGCAGAAAGCTTTTAAAAACATCCGCCAGATCAGTAAAGCCAATGAAGACAACAACGAATCTGTCAAAGAAGTTGTCAATGTCATGAATAATTCTGCAGCAGCAGTGCAGGAAATTGCTGAAGCAGCTCAAAAAATGGCCAGTGATTGTGAAGACCTGAAAAATCAACTCAAAGATAGTTTTGGCCAGGTGCGAGAGATCAATGTAGCAGTGGAAGACGGCCACACAGCTGTAGATGAAGTGACCAAAACCCTGGATGAATCCTCCAAGGCCGTGGAAGAGATAGCTCAGGAAATGGAAGAAATCTCGGAAATTGTAGAAGAGCTGGCGGGAAATTCAGAGAACATCAACAGCGAGGCCTCTGAAAGTTTAAACAGGATAAAAGACATGAATTCACAGATTAAAAATGGCAGCAGAGTAGTCGACAGTACCCTGGATGAAATGGATAAACTGAAAGATCGCATAACCAAAATCGATGAAATTTCAGAATCAATTAAAGAAATTTCCGATCAAACAAACTTGCTGGCCCTAAATGCAGCTATAGAAGCCGCCCGGGCCGGTGAAGCCGGTCAGGGATTTAGTGTTGTGGCTGATGAAATCCGGGATCTGGCTGAAAAGAGCAATGATTCCACCGGGGAAATTCAGAAGATACTGGACAACATCAAAATACAGACAGACAAAGTCAGCAGACTTTTAACTGACAGTGCTTCCGAAGAAGATAGTGTGCGAGAAGTATTTGTGGAAATCACCGATAATTCCGATGAGGTCTACGATTCCATGAAGAATGTTATCGATATGATGGAAGATCAGGCCGCTCAAACTCAACAGGCAAGTTCTTCGGTAGAGGAAATATCGGCCAATAGTGAAGAGGTGTCAGCCCAGATCGAAGAAATATCCAGCAGCATGCAGGAAATCTCTGAACAGCTGAATGAAACCGTCCAATCCAGTAAATCTCTGGGCAATATAATGGATGAGCTGGAGGAGACCAACGAAGAATTTTCTTCCGGGGTGGAGGAGCAGGCGGCCAATTCAGAAGAAGTATCTGCTCAGGTGGAAGAGGTTCTGGGCAGTATGGAAGAAGTTTCCGACCAGCTAGACGAAAGTATCAAAGCCAACAAAAAACTCGATAATATGCTGGATGAAATCGAAGAGATCAGCGAAGATTTTGCTGCCGGTGTTCAGGAACAGGCTGCTAACTCCGAGGAAGTATCCGGTCAGATTGAGGAAGTACTCGATTATTTAAAAGAACTCTCGGTAAAATTTTCCGAGAATGTGCAGGCCAGCAAAAAACTTGATGGCCTCATCAATGAAATTGAGGAGTTAGGAAAAGAAATAAATACCAGGTTACAGGAAAAAACAGCAGACTCACAGGAAATCTCGGTCATGCTGGAAAGAGTAACACTGCAGACAGGACATCTAGGACGCTGATACTGTCAGACCCAATGAACAGCTAAAATTTCACCGCCAGCCCAATAATATTATTAATATTATTAATTTTGATAATTTAATGCAGGAATATTTTAACTTCTGAAGAATTATTAAGTATAATGATCTTTTATGATCTTAAAATTAAATAAAGGAGTGAGGATTGATAATGAAGTTATCAAAAAAATTGCTGGTGCTGGTTATAGTTTTGGCTGTTTTTTTAGTTTTGCCGCTGGCTGAATTACAGGCCCAATCCCAGGAAGGTGGAGATCTAACTATCGCCATGGGAGCAGATCCGGAGTCTTTAGACCCCATTGAAGTATCCTCCTCGCCTGCAGCCATGGTCATGATGCATACCATGGAAACATTATTTGATATGACACCAGATGGAGAAATAGTTCCTCTGCTGGCAGAAGGTTATGATGTTTCTGATGATGGGCTGCGGTATGATATTTACCTCCATCAGGGAGTAGAATTTCATGATGGCACCTATTTTGATGCAGAAGCGGTCAGATATAATCTCGAGCGTTTTCAGGATGAAGAAGCACCTTTCTCCTTCCTGATCACAGAAATAGTCGAAGTTGAAGTTATCGACGATTATACTGTACGTCTTCATACCGAAAGGCCGTTTGCTCCGCTGATGGCGCACCTCTCACACGATTTTATCTCTATGGTAAGTCCGGAAGCTGTGGAAGAAATGGGAGAAGATTTTGCTGTCAATCCGGTAGGAACCGGCCCCTTCGAATTTGTCAGCTGGTCCCGGGGCGAAGAGATCAACATGGTCAGATTTGACGATTACTGGGGAGAAAATGCCTATGTTGACAATCTTACATTTAAAATCGTGCCCGAAGATTCCACCCGTGTCGTTATGGTGGAGACCGGCGAAGCTGATGCCACCATGTTTGTGCCTCCCCGGGAAAGAGATCGCCTGGAAGGCGAAGAGGGAGTTAATGTGGTCCAGGTTCCCAGTGTAAGGACAATTTATGCTGGTTTTAATGTCATGGTTGAACCCTTTGACGACCCACTGGTCAGAAGAGCTCTTAATTATGCTGTTGATAACGAATCAATTGTAGAACAGGTCATGCAGGGAGCAGGCAGGCCTTCAGATGCACCCATCTCTCCTGATATTTTTGGTTATTCTCAGCAGGAAAGATATGAATACAATCCGGAAAGAGCCAGAGAATTACTGGCCGAAGCCGGCTATCCCGATGGCTTTGAAATGACTTTTCATCATCCTGTGGGCAGGTATATGATGGATGATGTAATTGCTCAGGCCATTCAGAGTCAGCTGGCCGATGTGGATGTGGACGTAAATCTGCAGACTTTAGAATGGGCCACCTATCTGGAATTTATGAATGTGCCCCCGGAAGAAGCCGAACATGAGTTATTCATACTGGGCTGGGGAGCTGTAACCGGTGATGCTGATTATGGATTATATGCCCTGTTCCATTCTGATGAATGGGTTCCTCACGGCAGCAACCGCTCCTATTATGGCAAAGACGAAGTAGATCAGCTGCTGGAAGAAGCCCGCATAAATCCCGATCCCGAAGCCAGAGAAGAAATATATGCTGAAGCTATAGAGCTTATCTGGGAGGACGCCCCCTGGATTTTTCTCCACAGTGAAGTTCAAATCAATGCTGTCAGAGATAATGTAGAAGGGCTTATCCATCATCCCAGAGAATATATCTCAGCTAGAGAAGCATATTTCACTGATTAAATTATCCGGTTTAGCCTCTGGCAATCATGTATAATGTTAAGACAAAGTGCAGAACTAAAAATAGCGGATAGAAAAATACCTGCTAAATTAGACTCTGACATAGGAGATGGATAGTAGGAGGTCGGTAGGTTTGCCTGTATACCTACCGACCTCCTCCTATTCTCCTCCTAGCTAAACACAAAAAAGCCAAATTTATTTATAAGTTTCTGGAATATAAATAAATAGCTAAATTAAACTTAGACCACCAGC
>CAZVMQ010000099.1:0-4397 GCA_964628755.1 uncultured Halanaerobiaceae bacterium | reverse complement strand
GAGTAAAGGAGATTGCGGCAGAGCTGGGGGCTATGTCTGAGAAATCGCGAATAGAATTTGTCCGAAGAAAACTGGTACCGGTGGTAGAATATATCCTGACCGTGACTGATCTGAATGAGAAAGTAATAAGAGAAGTTATAGAAGAAAAACTCCCGGGAGGTGGAGATATAGTGGAAAGCACTGCAGAAAGGCTGCGGAAAGAAGGAAAGAAAAAAGGTCGAAAAGATATTCTTGATTTAATTTTAAAGATGAAAGAAAAGTTCGGTGAGAATAGTTTGGAATTGATAGATGTAATCAAAGAGAAAGATGAGATCCAGGTGGATAAAATAACTCAGGCAATTGAAAAAGCTGATGATATTGAAGAATTACGCGAAAAAATTGAATAAGAATTTAATGAATTCTGGTTAATTATTTTTGGAGCCTTGCAGTAGCGGGCAGCCTGTGCTGATGAGTCTAAGCTGACAAATTAACCATTGCTCAATTGCTGTAGAGCGGATCGATTACCAGTTTTCCTGTGTCCAGTACCAGAGAATACCGATGAATTCATGCATTATTTTGGTAGAGTTGCGCAGGCTGTGAACTCTGGGCAGTAAGTTTCTGACTCCTCCCGGCTGATCCCGGGAGATAAACTCGGCCGGTACCGGGGTAACATTGCTAAAGTGGCGCTCAAATTCCATTTCAGCCCGGCGCAGATGCCAGGCCGAGGTGACCACCGCCAGGTTAGTGTCAGCTGTGATTGCGTCTAGCTGTAAAAGTTCGGGAGGATGCTGACGGGTATTGAGCGAGTTGGGCTCGAGCAGTATATGGTTTTCCTCAATCCCCAGTTCTACAGCCATTTTCTTCATTAATTCCACCATCCGGGCGGGCTCATCTGCGGCCAGGCTCCCCTGCAGGATAAGATAATTGGCTTCACTCATCCTGTAAATTTTTGCTCCCCGGTAAAGTCTGTGCATGGTGCCATCACCGGGCTGGTCCCATTCCGGCAGGGGTCCGCGGTAGATACCACCGCTCAGAACTGTCACCGCCTGGAAATCTTGCCCGGCCAGCTGTGATTTTCCCGGCTGCGCATAAGGCTGCTCCCAGAGGCCAGCCAGGCTGGAAGCGAACAGCGGAGTGCTGACAATCCACAGCAGAACTGACACCAGCAGCAGAAAAGAGGTCAGAAAAGCAGAAATCTTGCCGGCATTATTTTTGCGCAGCTGTAAACGCAGATATATTAAGCCCAGAATTAGGGCCAGATTAGCCAGAAACAGAGGAGAAAGCAGAACTTTAGCCATTATTTATCATCCTTTTTTTTATAATTGCAGCAGCTGCGGACAAATTCCTTTTTTCTGTAAAAACACAGTTCAATTGCAGGTAGATTCGTGGTATAATAGGACCAGTTTATAACGAGAATAACAGGTGCTGTCAGTTGCTGGCAGGGATGGGAGAGGAAAAATCAAAGCTAAATGAAAGCTAACATGGAGAAAGCTAATTTGAAAGTCATAAGCCGGAAAAAGGGGTGGATTTATTTGAATTTAGCTGGCAAAAATTTTTTTAAAATTACAATTTTATTGCTGCTGCTTCTGTTACTGGGGGGAGTCGCTGGCAGTCAGGGGGTGTCAGCCCGCTGGGGACAGGATTGGTCAGTTTATGAGACGGAAAATTTTGCTCTGTTTTTCCCGGATAATATGGAGGGGCAGGCCCGGGAATTGCTCTATCACCTGGAAGCTAATCTGGACTATGTCAGAGAACTTACCGGGGGAGAAGTGAGCGGGAAAATCCATCTCAGTCTGGAGGATGTGGGCCTGATGGCCAATGGTTTTGCTGATCCTATCAATGAGCGGATGGGTATCTTTGCCGGGCAACCGGATACATTCAGCAGCCTGGCCGGTTATGAAAGCTGGCTGCGACTGGTCGGTGTCCATGAGCTGACCCATATTTTACATATGACCAATACGGAAGGATATAGTGAGCTCACCACCGGCATTTTCGGCAATGCCCTGGCTCCCAATATTCATTCCCCTCTGTGGCTGATTGAAGGAATTGCAGTATATGCGGAATCACAGATCTCTCCCCGGGAGGGTCGGCTCAATGCCGGCTATTATGACGGGGTATTGGCCCGGCAGGCCAGTGAGAATAACATTTCCGAGCTGCCGGAAATTACCTACAATCACTTTCACCATCCTCCCGGTCAGCAATATTTATATGGCAGCACTTTTATGCGCTATCTGGCCGATGAATACGGGGAAGAGAAATTTGCTGAGTTTTTCAACGAGTACGGCTCCTATTTTTCCGCCGCCGGACCGGCAAATTTTCTGCCGGCTCTGGGACCGGACAGGGCGGCTGAGCGGGTTTATGGCAAAAATTTTGCGGACCTGTATGACGAGTGGCGGGAGTGGGAAAGCAATAGATATGAAGACTGGCAGGTTGCGGGAGAGATGCAGCTTACCGCTGAACAGGCTGAGCTGAGCAGGCTGACCGGGCATGAGGGTAATCTGTATTTTGTTCAGTCACAGCGCTACCCGTTTTCCCCCTTTAACTATCATGGTATCAACAAACTTATGCAGTATGACCCGGAAACCGGTCGATCGGAAAAGCTGATGCAGACAGCAGCCGGCATAGCGGGAACTCTGCAGGTAACTGACGAGAAAATTTATTTTCTGCAGCGGGAAACCGCGGGCGGATTTGACAATATATCTCGCACCGGGTCTGGAGTTAAAAGTCGGCTGGTGGTCCTGGATCTGGCATCCGGCGATAAATCTGTGCTGACCCGGGGTGAGATCAGGGACTTTCTGGTGCTGAAGGAGGGAGAAAAAGAGGGAGAAAATGTGATCTACGCCCGCGATAAACAGAATGGCTATGGCTCTCAGCTTATTGAGCTGAATCTTGCCCGGGAGGAGGAAGAGCTGCTGGCTGATTTTGACCTGCTGCTCGGGGAAATAAAGTATTCTGCTGACTCCGCTGCCGACACTGTATTGGTGACAGCCAAAGAACGCTGGGGCAGCTGGGGAATTTACTGTCTAAAGCTTTCTGACCTTACCCTGAAACCGCTGGTAACCACCGATTGGCCGGAGATGCATGTTTCCCGGCAGGAGGACAAAGTGATCTATACTTCCAGCTATGATGGCTATATGGGCATATATGGTTATGACCTGGAGGAGCAGGAAAAATTTAAACTGACCCGGGGCGGTTATGGTCATGAAGGTGTTATGGTGGAGGGAGAACTTTTTTATCTGACCCAGACCGCTGCAGGTATGGGGCTGGTACAGAAGCAACTGGATTTTGCCGGAGCTGAGCCAGTAGATTTAACGGCTGAGCTGAACGGAGAATTAAATGCCGGGCAGCAGGCTGAGGGAGAATATGGTTCGGATGAGAAGCTGGCTGCAGAAATAGAGCAGCTGGAAGTTGAGAGCGGCAATTTTTGGACCGAGAACTTAAAGCAGCTTTTCCCTCCCACATTGCGTTTTCCTCCTGTATTTTTTGGCGGGCAGGATGCGATGGGTATGAACATCTATGCTGTTAATTTGAATCCTTATGGCAGTGTTGATCTGAGTCTGCAGTCACAGCTGTTTCAGCCTCTGAGCCTCCAGCTGCAAAGCCGGGAGCTATCTGAAGGCAGGGAAACCCGTCTTACCGGTAGTTATCCGCTCTGGCAATCGGGGCCGGACGGATTGACCGATATACAGCTGCAGGGAGAGACTGATTTCAGCCGGGTTCTGGCCGGGGCCAGCATGCGCTGGCGCTATCCCCGGCAGTTATTCGTGCTGAGGGGCCAGGCTGACCTGTTCACCGGCGATTTCCGGGCCGGGCTTGATTATAATTATCTCAGACCGGAAGGCAGAATCAGGCTGGGGGGCAATTATGTTGAGGGGCTGAATCTGCCGGAAGATAGCAGGCTGCCTGCTTTTACCGGTGACCGGGGTTATCATCTGCGGGCTGAATATCTCACCCGGCTGCTGTCGGTTGGTCGGGGCAGCTGGAATCCCAATATTTTTCTGGGAGATATATATGGCGGACTGTTTGTGGACTACCTGGATCTGGCAGAGCAGCAGCTCAGCGGCGGGGCCAAAATAGAGCTGGAAGTGGGCACCGGCAACGCCTTTCACCTGGTTCCGGGCCTGGGCATAACCAGAACCAGGGATTCCTGGCAGCCTTTTGTCGGGCTGGAAATTGGCTTTTAACTCTCATTTTTCTCTGGCAGAACAAAAATGTTATGTATCTATCGTTCAAATCAGCAATAAATATAAACCTGTTAATATTTAAATTGAATAGGGTCTTATTCCTGCCTGGTGGTATATCTGCCCGATGACACTCCTGCCTGGTGGTAGTCCTGCCTAAAGTTTATTAAATATATTCTATGATTGCACTGTGAAAAGTAATTTTATCGGCAATTTTATCGATATAATACTTGATAT
>CAZVMQ010000098.1:0-4419 GCA_964628755.1 uncultured Halanaerobiaceae bacterium | reverse complement strand
TGCAAGATAAAATTATTATTTGATTATCTCTTCTATTTTAATATCCGAGTTTTCTGATAAATCGAGATATTCATCTTCGACTTTCACTATGGGATAACCGGGATCTCTGGGATTAATGAAAACTATTTTCCCCTCCTGTTTATTATTAAGCCGAACATTTTCGTGAAGAAAATAATTGGGGGCATTATCCAGAAACATCTCTCTCAATTCGGGATCATAATAAGTGAAATTTTCCCGTTTGAGAATTTTCATGGCTTCAAAAGGGCTTTTCTTGCGGCGATAAATTCTTTCGGCAGTTATAGCATCAAACCCATCACAGATTGCCATGATTCTGCCAAATAGCGGTATTTCATCTCCTTTTAGGCCCAGTGGATAACCTTTGCCTCCATACTGTTCGTGGTGCGTTAAAACTCCCCGGGCTACTTCTTGAGAAATAAATTCAGAATCTTTGATTATATTATAACCATATAGAGTATGCTTTTTCACTAAATCGTACTCTCTATCAGTGAGAGTATCAGGCTTCTGCAGAATTTCCTCGGGAACTTTTGCTTTACCGACATCATGTAATAAACCCGCCTGAGCCAGCTTTTCTATTCTTTCCTCTTTCATACCGAGCCATTTACCCACTATACTGCACAGTATGGCTACATTGAGTAGATGTGTATAGGTGTATTCATCAATATCACGCAGCATAGCCATTAACTCGTCAATCTCCAGTTCATCGCTTAATTCCATGGCATTCTCGGTTAAATTACGAAATTCATCATAATCTAATTCTTCCTGATATTTTACTCTTTTATAAAGACTGGCTGCTTTTTCAACTTCTTCTCTATAGGCTTTTTCTTTTTGGGAAATTCTCCGGGCATAATCACTTCTTTCTTCTTCTGCCTCCGGGATAATATGGATATGAAAGTAATTTAACTCTTTCAATTTGTCAATAGTTGCTTCAGTTAAAATTGAGCCTGCAGGCAGCAAAACACCACCATAGCGATTTTCAATATCTCTGGCTGTTTTCATCCCGGGCTCTAAATCATCAAACTCAACTAAATATTCTTCCCTGGTGTCGGCCATTTGCCTCACTCCCTTTGATAATCTTCACTTTATTAAAACAATTGGGGCAATATTATTTTTAATAACTGGCAAAAATTAGTTTTGATGAAAAAATGATTTAAATAATTTTCTCCTTATTAATATTTATTGCAGATAACATTCATTTATCCTTTATTTTTTGTTTTCAGCCAGTGTTAATTCAGAAGGTTTTAATCACTGTCAGCCCGGCGTTTATAGAGATATGGGAGCAAAGAACAAAATGTCCGATTAGTAAATTATACTCACTCTTTCCGTAAAATTGACAGCATTATGTTACGCCAGAAATAAGGCTTCTTATTAAGATTGGAGGATAATAAATGAAAATAAGCTTCAAACTATTACTCTCAGCAAAAACAAAGTGCTCAGCCCCAGATAAATTGTAACTCCCGTAATATCAGTTATAGTGGTAAGAAAAGGACCGGTCATCATGGCGGGGTCTTTTCCCAGTTTTTTTATCAAAAAAGGAAATGTCCCTCCAACTATCCCGGCCACCAGAACATTGGTTGCCAGAGCAACCCCCGCAATAATCCCCAGCAAAGGAATGCCTTCTAAAAAATATGCCAGCAGGGCAAAGAGCAGCCCCAGAGTTAGACCGTTAAATATTCCAATTATCAGCTCTTTACGCAGCACCCGAATAAAATCTCCCAGCTGCACTTCGCCCAGAGCTATGCTCCTGATTGATACCGACAGAGCCTGGATTCCCACATTACCGCCCATATCAGTTATCATGGGAAGAAACGCAGCTAAAATAGCAATTTGTGCTATAGTGGCCTCAAAACTGCTGATTATAGCCACTGCACCTAAATTTAGAAAAACATTGAAAGCCATCCACGGCAATCTCATACGTATGGCATCCCGGGGGTGAGTAAAAAAACTTTCCTCTCCACTTGTACCGGTCATAGAGACAAAATCATTGGCTAAATCTTCTGAAAGCTCATCTATAGCTGTATCCAGAGTTAAAACTCCCAGCAATTTGTCTGCCTCATCTACTACAGGCAGCAGATTAAAACGTCTGTACTGCAAAGTTCTGGCTGCTTCTTCTACCGGTTCATTAACTCTGGCCACATGAATGTCCTGATGCATGATATTCTTAACCTGTTCTGCTCTGTTGGCAAAACTCAAATCCTGGGCAGAAACCACCCCGACCAATTTCTGCCGGTCATCCATAATATAAACATAAGCAGTATTGTTAATCTTTTTCCTGGCCTGCCGCAGATCTTTTAAGGCCTCCGAAACGGTGGTATCTTTATGTACAGCTACATATTCAGTTTCCATATGTCCTCCGGCAGTTTCAGGATCATAGGTGCTGAGCTTTTTGACATTTTCCTCCAGTTCCGGCTTAAATTTTGGCCAAAATTCCTCCTGTTTTTCCCGGGGCAGATGATCAAACAGATCGGTCACCTCATCACTATCTAAATTGGCAAACAACTTTTCCTGCTCTGTTTCCTCCATTTCCTCCAGCAATTCTATGGTAAGTTCTTCGGGCAGCCAGGCAGCAATTCTGGCAGTCCTCTTCCAGCCCAGCTCCCGCAAAAAAGGAAGTATATTCTCCCGGGGAATAGAAATTATAACATCTCTTATTCTGCGGTTGGAAAGATTTTGAGAATTTTTCACTGCCTGTTCATAATTACCTGCCTCCACCATAGTTTCCAGTTCTTCTACCTGAAGTTTTAAATTTTCTGTGTCGAGCAAATTTTTCCCTGTCACTATTTTTACCTCCCCTGTATAGTAATTATAATATCTTAAAATAGAGAAAACAACAAAATTTTCGATAATTATTGCATACCGGGCAGGAAATATGTCAGCTGATAAGAAATATTTAATAAGTAATTAATTTAAATTGCCCGGTATCATGTGGTCGTATTTACTGACAGGATTAAATATGGAGCTGATTTTATTGGATATACTGTTGATGTTAGGTATTATACTGTTTTTAGGGGTAGCAGGAGGACAGATGGCGCGAAAGTTTAATTTTCCCTCTGTCACGGGTTATATATTGATGGGATTCCTTATAGGCCCCTCTATAATAGGTCTGGTAGATACTCAAACTTTACAACAGGTTACACCTGTGACTGATTTCGCTCTGGGCTTAATTGGTTTTTCAGTTGGCAGTGAATTAAAATGGGATTTTTTGCGCAAAAACTGGGAAAATTTTAGCCTCATTTTTATAGGAGAAAGTTTGTTAACATTTTCTCTCATATTTGGGCCTGTATTTATCCTGACCAGAAATCTGGCTCTGGCAATAATTCTGGGTATACTGGCCATGGCCAGCGCTCCCGCCAGTATAATGACCACAATTAACGAAAAAAAGGCAAAAGGCCCTTTTACCCGCATGCTCATGTCTCTGGTGGCTATGGATTCACTGATCTGCATTATAATATTTTCTTTTGCCACAATTATTTTAAAAGCTTTTTATTTTGAAGTGGAGGGGGATATGTTTTTCTGGCAGTCACTTGGTTATGAATTGGGATTGGCTTTATTAATAGGATTTATTCTGGGAAGTTTATCCATCTGGATAATAAATAATGTGAAGGAAGAAAGAAGAAGGCAGGTATTATTAATAGCTGTTATATTTATTGCTGTCGGTATTCCCAGGCAGCTTAATATTTCATATCTGCTGGTGACTTTAATTTCAGGAATTATGATCATAAATTTTTCTGACCAATTCAGGAAATTTTTTCAGGCCCTGCACAGTATAGACACTCCCATCCTGGTGATCTTTTTGACCCTGGCCGGAGCCCGGCTGCAGATAGATGTCCTGCCACAGGTGGGAGTTATTGGCTTAATATATATATCGGCCAGACTGATCGGAAAAATTATAGGCAGCCGACTTGGTATCCGGCTCTGTAAATTAATGCCCGGGAGCTGTGCTGAACTTACTCCTGCCACCCAAAAATATTTGGGTTTTGCCCTGACACCCCAGGCTGGAGTAGCTGTAGGATTGGCTCTGCTGGCTGAACAGGAATTACCCCTGCCGGAAGATATCACAGTAACAGTAATATTGGGCTCAATAATATTTTTTCAAATAATTGGTCCTTTTATGCTGGAAATCGCTCTTAAGAAGACAGGTTCCTTAAAATAAATCATAAAATATGTTAGCAGGTTATGAGATCAATTTTACAATTTTAATTATATGATTGCCCTGCAAAAATAACTGTCTACAGTAAAATTATAAATATTTTTTCGAGCAAAATTGCAATATAAAATATTATAATTTTCGGGTGCAAAATAGGTGCCGGACAAATAATTTAAGCCCCTGGGCAAAAAAATACCAGGGGCTTAAATGATTTCTGTATAAATATAAATAATCAATATAAATAATTAATATGG
>CAZVMQ010000097.1:0-4494 GCA_964628755.1 uncultured Halanaerobiaceae bacterium | reverse complement strand
CGCAAGCAGGGAAAAATACAAACTGATTTACTTCATATTATTGACAAACCTCCCAGAAATAGATATAATATTTAGCAGTTCATTATATTAAAAGAACGAAAAAGATCTGATATTTAATTAAGTCAGCAATAAATAAGCCAATAATTTTATTTTAAATCCATGATATGTGGATGGCGTAAGTGAAGTTGCATCCTATCAGCCGGCTTTATCATGTTCTTTCATCATGAACTGATAATTTGCAGATAAATTTTTTAAGCATATTGTTAAACTGCTTTAAATTTTTAAAAAACTATTATATGGGAGGTCTGGATAATCTATGGGACTGGAAATTGATAACAGAATTAGTGATTCAATTAAAGATATGAGAAAATACACACCGGGCAAAGGCGAGCAGGAGATTAGCGAGAAATTCGATGTAGATGATGTAGTTAAGCTCTCTTCTAATGAAAATCCGCAGGGCTGTGCTCTGGCGGTGGAAAAATTTCTGCAGGAAAAGAATGTAAATTACGGGCGCTATCCTGATGGTGAATGCAGGGAGCTGCGAGAAGAGCTGGCCGATTTTTATAATGTCGATTACGAGCAGATAGTAGTGGGAAATGGTTCGGATGAGATAATTGATTTTGCTCTGGAACTGGTGGTCTCTCCCGGGGATGAGGTAATAATGGCTGAACCCAGTTTTTCTCAATATGAACTTTCCACCCTGGTAAAAGGAGCGGAACCGGTACAGGTGCCGCTGGATGAGGAATATAAACATGACCTGGATGCCATGCTGGAGGCTGTGAGCGAAAAAACCAGAGTTGTATTTATCTGTGATCCCAATAATCCTACCGGTACCATCGTGCCGGGGGCGGAAGTTAAAGAGTTTCTGGAACAGCTGCGGGATGATATTCTGGTTGTTATTGATCAGGCCTATTATGAGTATGTGGAGAGCTCTGATTATTTTCGGGCTTTTGAGCACATGGAAGAACATCCCAACCTGCTGATTATGAGGACATTTTCCAAAATATTCGGTCTGGCCGGGCTCAGGGTAGGTTACGGTATCGGCAATCCTGAGGTTATAGAAGCCATGCACCGTATCCGCAAACCTTTCAATGTCAACAGCATCGCTCAATCCGCGGCTATCAAAGCTTTAAATTGCCGCCGCCATCTATACAAATGTCGACAGATAAACAATAATCAGCGTAACTTCTTTGAGCATAATCTGGAGGAACTGGGTATTGAGTATATTCCCAGTCAGGCTAATTTTATACTCATCAATACTGAGATGCCGGCAGAGGAAGCATTCAAACACTTTGCCAGCCGGGGGATTGTGGTCAGAACTGCTGATTCCTTTGGCCTGGATCAATGGATAAGGTTGACGCTGCCGCCCAACAAATATACTGACCGGGTTCTGGATGCTCTTAAAGATCTCAAGGAAAAAATTTCTCAGGTTGAATATGCTTAATATTGCAGGGGAATAATTGTTGATTTTGGCCTGACGGTGATAATACTCGGGATAATAGATTGGAAAGGGGCCTGATAAATTTTGCAGATTGCTGTGGTTGATGGTATGGGTGGTGGCCTTGGTTCCCAGATTACTGCTGAGCTGACAGAAAAACTGTCAGAGATGGAGTGTGAGATTATTGCTCTGGGCACGAATGCCCGGGCTACCTCTCGTATGCTGGAATCCGGGGCAGACCGGGGGGCCAGCGGCGATAATGCTCTCAATGTCATGTGTGAAAGAGTTGATGTAATTGTGGGCCCGGTGGGAATTATGATTCCCAATTCCATGATGGGAGAAATTACTCCGGAAACTGCGGAGGTCATTGCCAGCAGTCGGGCGGAGAAATTTTTGCTGGCTGTTAAGCAGCCGCATTTTCAACTTACAGGTACCAGAGATGAACCGCTGAATAAGCTCATGGAGGAACTTACTGCGGAGGTAAGAGATTTTGTTCTGGAGCAGAAAAAATAAGACCAGGCAGTTTTTGAGAAAACTTATAGAATGAAAATATCAGATATAATAATAGAGAAGAAAGTAATAGAAAAAAAGGAACAAATTAAAGCATGAATATTAAGATTATAAATTATTATTAAGATCATAAGTTATAAGTGAAAATATAAAATAAATCAGCCGATAATGAGCGATCACGGAGGTCTTTTTAGGCCTTCGTTTTTATTTTGCTTTAATTATATTTGCTATGCAACCTGTATGTGCATATCAGGATTTAATCTGAGAGTTTTAATTAGCAGGCTGCTGGCAGTATAAGCAGGAGAAAATCCGGCTAACAAAGAATAATAAGATAAGAGAAAATTACCGGTAAGATAATTTATTATTTTTGCTGAAATAGATTTAGGCAGTGTAATCGTCTGTTAAATCATCTGCTAAAAATATAATATCTACTGAAAATTATAAAAACTACTGATTGGGGATGTGATTTCCTATGAGTTTACCTCAGGCGGTGGATTTTAGTCACAATATTTTAAAAAATTATGTCGATCCGGGTGATAAAGTGCTTGATGCCACCTGTGGCAATGGCCATGATACCGCTTTTCTGGCGGGGCTAGTGGGCAGTGAAGGAGAAGTTAAAGCTGTCGATATCCAGCAGGAAGCCATCGAAAATACCAAAACCAGGCTGCGCCGTAAGAATCTGCGCCATATAGTGGAGCTGATCAGAGGCGATCACAGCAGGCTAAAAGAATATTTTTCCGGGCAGGAATTTAAAGCGGCTATCTTTAATCTTGGCTATCTGCCGGGAGGAGATAAAGATATTATCACCAGAAAGGATACCACTCTGGCCGCTCTCAGGCAGGCCCTGGAGCGCATTATGCTCGGTGGAGTCCTGGTGGTCGTGGCCTATCCCGGGCATGAGGGAGGTAGAGAAGAGTGTGAAGCGGTGCTGGATTGGGCGAGAAATCTGGAGCCTGATAGCTACAATGTGCTGCACTATCATTTTATCAATCAGCCCGGGGAGCCTCCTCAGGTGATCGCGGTGGAGAGGCGCTAGGCTAATATTTTTCGATTTTACAGATTGCTATAAATTATTTGTTGCAAGTTAAGCAGTAAAATGACTAAATAACAGGGGGTAAAGTAAATATATGCAGGGGCTAAATTATCTTTTAGGGGTTTTAGTGGTGATTTTGCTGGCTTACATAATTTATCTGCAGAGTCAAAGTTCGAAACATAAGTCTGAAAGCAGAAAAGAGGAGATGAATGGGAGTCAGAAGGAGCTGATGGAGCTTTTAACCTATCTATATGAGGTAGGGGATAAACTCAAACTTTTGAGCAGAGAGCTGAGCCAGGATATTTCCCGGCAGTCAGAGCTGGCCGAGGAGCTCTCAGCCGGCGGGGAAGAACTGGCCGCTTCCTCTCAGGAACAGTCATCTTCACTGCAGTATATATCCGAACAGGTATCGGCAACTGTGGCGGAGTTAAATGAGGTGACGATGGAGATCGATGAGGTTTTAAGCAGAAGTGAGAAGGGGCTGGCCAGTCTGGATAAAGTGGATGAGAGTATGGAGGAACTCTCTGACACCATGGAAAAAGGTGAGGAAGAGTTTGAGCAGCTGGTGGAGAGGCTGGAATCCTTCAATGAGCAGATGGATAAGATCGAGGACACCCTGTCGGAGGTGGATGAAGTTGCCGGGCAGACGACACTGCTGTCCCTGAATGCTTCCATCGAAGCCGCCCGGGCCGGACAGGAAGGTCAGGGCTTTGGCGTGGTTGCCGATGAAATCCGCACCCTGTCGGAGCGGACCGAGCAGCTGTCAGAAAACATCAAGCAAATCACGGGAGAAAGCAGGCAGGAGCTGGCTCAGATTACCGATTTAATTCATAATTTCCTCGAACGGTTCCGGGACCTGACAGAGAAGAGTGAACAGGTGGAGGAAAAATCGGGAGAGGTAAGGGAGATTATGGCCGATGCTATCGATCTCTTCCAGAAAAGCTATGAAAGGTTATCTGACCAGCAGGAAAACTATCAGCAGGTAGGAAAGAGAGTACAGGAAGTGAGCAGGACCGGTGATGATATGGCCGGCAATATTGAAGATATGAGTGAGAATACTGTCTCGCTGGCCAACAGTATCGAAAATTTAAAAGAACCTTCGGAAAATTTAGCCGAAACGGCCGATGAGCTGTACCGGCGGGTAAATGAAGAAAAACAGCTGGATCAGGTCGATATAAATGAAGAGCTGCTTAAGGAAGTTAAGCAGGAGGTCGATAAGCTGGCAGCAGAGGAGCAGGTAATCAGCAGAGATGTTAACTACACGCGGGAAAAACTGGAGGAACTGGTGGAAGAATACGAAGAGATTGAAGTGACGGCGCTATTTGATCAGGACGGGGAAACAGTCATGGATTTAGTCAGCAGACAGATAGAAACCGAGGGGACAGCGGGCCTGAACAAAAAACATCGCAGCTATTTTCAAAAGCCCCGGGATGGTGAAGAAGTTTTTGTATCTTCTCCCTATTATTCCAGTGTCACTCAAAAGCCCTGTGTCACCATCAGTGCCCGCCTGGAA
>CAZVMQ010000096.1:0-4504 GCA_964628755.1 uncultured Halanaerobiaceae bacterium | reverse complement strand
ATATTGCAGCTAAAAATTATCTTCCACTTTCACAGGAAACTCCTCATAATCCTGAATATATTCCCGGTCCTTCATTTTCTCCAGCACGATATTATAGCGCCGGTCATTGCCAAAATCATAACGGTAAACCAGACTATCTCCCCGCTTCTGCAGATATTGAGATAGAGAGATCTCCGACTCCTCGAAAAAATCTTTATCATCTCTGGTTCGTAGATCTTCCAGCATCTCGTTTTCAGCTTCCTCACTATCAGTTTT
This sequence comes from uncultured Halanaerobiaceae bacterium, assembly GCA_964628755.1. Classification (GTDB taxonomy): domain Bacteria; phylum Bacillota; class Halanaerobiia; order Halanaerobiales; family Halarsenatibacteraceae; genus Halarsenatibacter. The sequence continues at coordinate 4,249 of CAZVMQ010000096.1, read as the reverse complement.
ATCCGCCGGGGCTATGCGCACTTCATCATTAACCAGAAACTCATGTAAATGATGGTCCTCCCACTCATATATTTCCTGCACAAATTTATGTAAATCCTGAAAAGTAGCGTCACTCTCTATGAAAATCTTTTGCCAGGTATTTAAGCCCTGAAGTCCGATCTTAAGCTGTAAAATTTCCGACATAATCATCGCCTTTCTTTTTATGGTTATCTTTATAATTCAGTCTTTATTTTGTGATTTAATCTTTATTTTGAATTATTTTTTATATTAACTAATATCCCTGGATAGTTGTCCCAGTTTTCCAGTAAGGAGCATAAAATTTCACGGTGGAATATTGTTGAGTATGACTCTATTATATATTTCTTAAAAATTAAACAAAAACCTTTTTCACTGGCGTAAATATTCTGTCCTAACTAAAACAAAATAAAAAACCGAACATCAGCAAAATGATGGATGCCCGGCCTGCTTGAATTTATATAAAGTATTTATTGTTTACAAAGGGAAATTGCAGAGCAGAATTATAGAACAATATTGATGAGATCTCCCTGGCCCATAAAATCCATAGGACTTATCTGTCCGCTGCGATTATAGATCTCAAAATCTTCTGGCGGAGCTATCTCCTGCTCCTCCACTGCTGCTTCTTCAACCTCCATAAATTCCGTAAGAGGCCGGGTGAGGGCCTGCTCAGCAGTTCTGTCAGCTTCCCGGGCCAGACCTCGCTGGGCGCCTTCTTCTCCGAAAACTTCCTCCACCAGATCAGGTTCTGTAGTTAGAACAGCCTCGAGTCTATCTTCATCTATATTAATTTCAGCTTCCGGACCAATTTCTATACCTAGCCGGGCTAAATCACCCTCTCGCTCAGCAAGCAAATTATCCAGCTGCTCTCCCATTTCTTCCAGGGTAGGGCTGGCAGGCTGTTCTGCAATAAATTGCTGGACATTGTCAATAGCTGCAGTAAAATCTCTTACCGCCTCACCGATTTCATCCATATCAGGAGCAATTTCTATCTCTGCTGCCCCGGTTTCCTGCAGCTCTAATTCTACCTGGCCTTCCTGGAGCTGCAAAACATTGCCCTGAAGGAAGAAGTCTTCACCTTCTGTCAGATCTTCTATGGCAATGTCCGCTTCTGCAGCTGCCTGCTCCATCGACATATCAAGTTCATCAGCAATAAAATCTCCTGTAATATCTCTGAGTTCAAACTCGCCGGCTTCACCTGCATCTTCTGCTCTTACTTCCATAAATACCTCATCATCACCTGTAATGAGGACATCTGCTTCAACCTCAGCCTCAGTGACTGCAATCTCCTCTGCAGCAGTCCTCATTATTTCCTGAGGAGTATCCTCTTCCCCGGCTTCTATGGTAATAGTCTCTTCTATATCTCCCTGTTCCACAGCAAACTCAAATTCTCCCGCAGCAATTGCTCCCGGATCATCAGCAGGCAGAGCAACACCCTGCATCTCCTGAGCTTGAGCCAGTTCTGTCACTTCAAGATCCAGTGATTGAGGATTAGCCCCGGCTTCTGCTTCTCCCGTCACAACTCCGGATCCGGAAATTTCTACGGATCGTTCAGCAAAAACCGGCTGATCAACAGGAGACTGATCCTGCAGAGCTTCAGCGGTCTCCTGCAGCTGGGAAAATGTATCACGCAAATCCCCGGCAAAGTCAATAATCTGGCCGGCATCCAGCCTGGTTTCGGTTCGTTCCTGCTGGAAATCAGCAAACTCAGTCAGCGCCTGCATCTGTTCTGCCTGCCGCTGATGCTGAATAATATTCTGCTGACGGGCAGCATCCAGCTCGGGTCTGTGTAAATTCTGAACATCTGTAAAGGCCTGATTTATCAGTTCATTTGTGCCGGCGGAGCTGTTAATTTCGGTAACCATAGCTCTCACCCCTGACAGGAAATTTAACTCACCTTTGCTTTGGTTAGATTATATCATAATTATTTAACATTGCAAAAGAATATTCGAAAAATTTTTGCAGCCCAGAAGAAAAATCCCGAGGAATTTATGCTGGCATCATTGCCAACTAATCAATCAGATATAACTTCTATGATTTCCAGATCGGAATTATGTAAATCAACCAGTTCTCCCCTGACTTCAATTATGGGCTTTTCCGGCTCCCGCGGATTTATAAAGACAATTTCACCCCGGCTGCCATCGGACAACCTCACCTCGACATCGCTGTAAAATCCCCGCATTTTACTTTTGAAAACATCACATAAGTTGACATCAAAAGCTTTGAGATTATCTTTGGTAAGATGTTTAATAACCGCAAAAGGCGACTCATCCTCGTTATACACGGTACGAGAGGTGGCAGCATCAAATACGTCGGCCACAGCCAAAATTCGACCGAAAAGAGGAATTTTTTCGCCGCTAAGTCCCAGGGGATAACCCGAGCCATCATAGCGCTCATGGTGGGTCAATACCCCGCGGGCAACTTTTTTATTGACAGCAGCACAATCCTGCATCAGCTCATAGCCGGCCCGGGCGTGAAATTTAACGCGTTCAAATTCTTCTTTATTTAAAGCCCCCTCTTTCTGCAAAAGGGAGCGGGAAATTCTGGTTTTACCGATATCATGCATGAAACCGGCCATGACCAGCTGCTTTTTTTCGCTATCACCGCGATTTAACCAGTCGGCATACATACCGGCCAGAATGCCCACATCCACCGCATGATGATAAAGATAGGTATCGGGGTCCTGAACTTTATTGAAAAGATAAATCAGTTCTCTTTTACTCTCTTTATCCTCCAGCAGATCATTAATTCTATAGGTCATTTCCACCAGCCTATCAGCATCTATTTGATGCAGCTGGCGGGCCCTTGTAAATATTTTTTTGGTCTCATCGGCCAGCTCTTCATAGCTTTCTTCTATCTTCAGGACTTTTTCCACATTGGCCTTACGGTTATCTTTCGACTGTTTTTGCACAGTAACAAAATTAATACCGTTTTTGCGAATATATGCTATCTTTTTTTCGTCCAGAATTACTCCCGCCGGGATTAGAGTACCGCCATAATCAGTTTTTACATTTTCCACCAGTTTCATTCCCGGCTTCACCCGGGAAACGGGCAGCTTCTGTCTCTGTTGTGAAGTTGTTATATCAATATCTTTATTCATAGTATATCACCCGGATTAATAATAGTAATGTTTTTTATTATTTTACCATTTTTGGCTCCGAAATTAAACCATTAATTTATGAGATTTTATGGGAGCAGAAATTTTCTGCGATATATTTTTCAGACAAAAAAATAACTCCAGGCCATAAGCCTGGAGAATGCATACAGGAAAAGTTATAAAAATAGGACCTTCCAGCTGCTTTAGCTTATACTGATTTATTTACCAGCAATGATGACCTCGACCGGGTCCTGAGAAAAAGGGCATAACACTGTCTGGTACAGCTCCAGTGAATCCGCCGGGGGCAAAACCATGACCACGCTGACCCTGAGAATCAAAACCTCTGCCACCCCTTCTGGACTGAGGCCCAAAATCATCTGTGGCATCGCGTCTTCCTCTATAATCATCTCTGAACTCTTCTTCCTCATATTCCTGGTAAATCTCTTCCTGCCTGTCCTCTCTTAATTCAGTTCTTAATTCGTAAGCTTCTTCCCGCAGAGCAAATATTTCATCTTCTATTTCTCTTAACTCATCTTCGGCTGCATCCTCTGCTAACATCTCCTGGTATTGATTGTACAGAACATTCATACGCTGATTTAACCGCCACATGTCCCTCTCGAGCTCTTCGGTTCCAAATTGAGCATTGACAACAGTCATTCCTCCCAGCAGCAAAATCAGTAAGATTGCAAAGCTCACAGCTGAAAATTTTCGATATAATTTCATTATTTAACCACCTCTTTGTTAATTATTTTAGAATTAAATTGAATTGAACCATGATTTATCCTGCTGAATATAAGTATAGTAGTAGAATGTAAAGGAAATATGAATTTCTAGAAAAAATTTTAGAGGTGGTGGTAAGGAAACAAAATATCATCAGTCCTTTCCAAAAAAATATGAGTAAATTTTAGTCTTCTTCTTCCATCATCTCCACAAATTTTTCTGCCAGCTCCGGGTCAAACTGACTGCCTGCACATCTTTTTATTTCCTGCAACGCCTCTTCTTTGCTCATAGCATCCTTATAGGGCCGGCCTGCAGTCATAGCATCGTAAGCATCAACAATAGAGAGTATCCTCGCTAAAAGTGGAATCTCTTCTTTTACGAGTCCCTTCGGATAGCCTCCACCATCCCACCGCTCAT
>CAZVMQ010000095.1:0-4653 GCA_964628755.1 uncultured Halanaerobiaceae bacterium | reverse complement strand
TTCCCGTCATTTCCATAGCTGTACCCAGAGGGATTAAGCCGGCCATGAGAAAAATTATCTCCCAGTTAACCGCCTCATAAATTTCCGTGGGTTTAACACAGTCGGTTATGACCATTACCAGCACCCCGGTCAGGGCAGAAATCTCAATGGGAATAATACCTGTTACTCCGAATAAAACTACTCCGGCCAGAATGCTGACCGCCAGAGGAATTTTTTCCCGGCGATAATCCTCTTTTTCCATCTCCCGGGCTACAATTATATCCCGTCTCTGTCTGAACCTTTCCAGCGTCGGCTCATTGACCAGCATCAGCAGTACATCGCCCGGCCGTAAAATGATATCATCCAGACGGGAATGAGAGAGCTCACTACCTCTTCTCACTGCCAGCACGCAGCTGTCATAGCGCTCGGCAAAGTTAGCATCGGCCAGAGACTGGTCCGCAAAATATGATCCATTGGGGACAACCGCCTCAATCAGCTTCTGTCCGGCAGGAGGCTCCTGTAACTGTTCCTCACTCACCTCAAAATCCGCCCGGAAGCGCAGCCCTTCCCGATTCATTAACTCCATAAGTGTATTTCGAGAACTGCGGATGATCAGATGGTCTCCGGGCTGGATGCTTTTAGCCTGCAGAGGTTCAATAAACTGCTCTCCTTCCCGGGTTATCATCATCAAATCCATATCAAGATCTGTTTCAGTCAGAGTATCTCCTACAATCTTTCCGGCCAGAGGAGAATCCTGTTCTACTACGACCTCGGCCATATACTGCTCCATTTCATACTCTTCTACCAGGCCTTCTTCCGGCTTGACATGCTGCGGCAGCAGCTTTCTCCCGATTGTAATGAAATAAATTACTCCGGTAATAATTACGATAATACCTAGATGAGTAAACTCAAACATGGTAAAAGGCCTATCTATCAGGCGCCCGGAGATATCACTGGCCAGCAGATTGGTTGCAGTTCCGATCAATGTTAGCATACCGCCCATGGTGGAAGCATAGGAAAGAGGAATTAACAATTTGGAAGGAGAAATATTGGTGCTGCGGGCCAGATCAGTGACCATAGGAATGAAAATGGCAACTACCGGAGTGTTATTGATAAAACCGGCCATAGTTCCCGATAGAGAGGTAATTATACCAACCTGCTTTATCTCACTATTACCGGTAATCTGAGAAATTTTATCCCCAATTATCTGGACCAGACCACTGCGCTGAATGCCTTCACTGAGAATAAACATGGCCAGAACCGTGATGGTTGCACTGTTAGAAAAACCGCTTAAAGCTTCATAACTGCCAATACCGGTCCAGGGATTTAAAATCACCAGCCCCACCGGAATCATAACGGCAATTAAATCCAGACGGATGGGTTCAAAAATAAATAGCATAAGTATTACGAGAATAAATACGAGCATAATCATTATATCTATATTGAGCCGGGCAGTTTCCATCTCCGCTTCTTCTTCTACTTCCGGCATCTGAGCCCTGAGCACATCTGTCTCGCCATAAGCAGATATCAATCCAGAAATTATCACCATTATAGCCAGAACGATAAAAATATATTTACTTCTGGTTCCAGCCAGAAAAGTCTGCATAATATCACTCCAGAACCTGATTTGTTTTTCTTCGTGCCCGTCACCTCCATCAGCTTCTTTCTCTCTTAACTTTCTCCCTCTTCTCTACTTTCGCTGTTACATTCGGCAGGGGCGTCATTTTTCGCATCATAGGGTAGATCGATATCTTCGGCTTTTTCTATCGCCGCCTCAGTAGCGGAAAAAATATGGTCATCAGCCGCAAACATGCACTGCTCTCCCACTTTGTCATCCAGATCATACTTCTCAAACATCTTCTCCAGGTTCTCATCCATACCACAAACTATAACAGCACCTTCATGGTCCTGAACTTTATCGATAAACTGCTCCAGCTCCCGCAGAGAAGTAAGATCTAGATTTTCCACATCACGCATGCGGATAATAAATTTCTGTTCATCCTGATAGCTTTCGTCCAGCTCCTCTTTCAGACTCTCGGCAGCATTGAAGTTGATATTGCCGGAAAGATTGATGACAATATAATCATTTTCTCTGACCTCATCCAGATCTTCCTGGAAAAATTGGCTTTCCCGCTGATGATAATCAAAGTGGGCATAGTTTATAGAGCTGGTATTCTTTAAAATTAACACAAAAGACACCAGCACTCCGAAATATATAGCGTAATCCAGCCGGGGTGAAAGTATGGTCATCAAAAATGTACCGGTAAAAATTAGAGCATCAAAACGGTTGCGAAAACTGTCTTTGATCTCCTGAACATCGACCATTTTAACAGCCACCATTATAACCAGGCCAGAAAGGGCCGCTATGGGAATATACTCTCCCACCGGCCGGAAGATAGTTATAAACAAAACTATGGTCAGAGCAGCAAATATTTCCGAGAGACTGCTTTTAGCCCCGGCCTGCAGATTGGCAAAACTCTTGGTGAAGGAACCACTGACGGCAAAACCGCTGAAAAAGGAACAGGCTATATTCACTATACTCTGGCTGAAAAAAGCTCTATTGAAGTCTACTTCTTCCCCGGTGTGAGTCTCCATGGACTTAAGTGGCCCTAAAGCGTGGATAAAACCCAGCACTGCCACCGATAAAGCCGCCGGAAAATAGTTGAACATGAAGCCAGGATCAGGGTTAACGGGAGTAAATGCAGGCAGGCCTCCGGGAAAGTGCTCAACTACCTCTACCTGTTCCTGCCAGCCCAGCAGTATGGTTATCACCACCGCTGCAGCCATGGAAACTAGATACCCGGGAAAAGAAAAAGGTAATATTCTTTTGGAAATTATGATAGCCAGGGTCAGCACTCCTATCAACAGGGCATAAATGTTGATCTCTTCCAGACTGCCCGCGAAGTAATAAAGGTCCATTACGATATTAAAACCCGAGGGGTGTTCAACTCCCGTAAAGCTGCCCAGCTGTCCCACAATTATCAGCAGAGCCACCCCGGAAGTGAGACCATTTATAACCGACCTTGATACATAATTAACCAGCTCACCCAGACGCAGCACCACCAGCATAAGCTGGAAAACTCCTACCATAAAGGTGAAAAGCAATACAGCCTGAAAGTAATTAATTTCCACTCCACCCAGGCTGCTGGCAATTGCCAGTGCCATCATATTGGTGGGTCCCACTATCAGATAACGCGAAGGTCCAATTATAGCTCCCACTACCATGGCCACAATAGAAGTATATAAACCATAAATGGGATCAAGACCGGCGATCAGTGCATAAGCCATATTCTGGGGTAGAGCCAGGGCAGCCACTGAGAAACCAGCCAGCAGATCATCTCTAACTTCCCCGACATTTTCAGGCAGAAAAGTTAGATCATTGGCAGATTTCATCGGTGACACCTCAAATTTATGAGCTTTTTTCCCGGCAATCTATTTTAACCTGTTATGATTATCTTGCTTAACAGGTTGATAATTATCGCGGTAAATTTTTACCAGCCACAGAAAAATCCGCGATAACAATATCGCGGAAGGTATCAGTCATTAAAATTGGCAGAAAAAATATCAGGGATAATAATCAGTGAATTTAAACATAATCATCTACGAAATTTATTATACCGGTTAAATTATCCTTTTACCTATAAATTATTTTACAATCTAACAGCTATAAAATCAAGATGTGTCGCTTGCAGGCTTAATCACATCTATTATCTCCTTTAATTTTTATCTATTTCTCGGCCTCTTCCCCCTCTTTTTCCCCTTCACCTGCCTGGTTTTCATCGCCAGAGATCTTTTCACTGTCCACTTCTTCTTCCTCGTCAAAATCTTCCACCGGCAGATTGCAGCTATTGGCCTGTTCTATGGCCGATTCGGTGGATTTAAGCATTTTATCGTGGGTCTCGAAGACATTATCCTCTCCCACTTTCTCATCCAGTTTATACTTTTCAAACATATCCTTTAAATCATTGCTGAGCCCGCAGACAATAACCAGACCACCATGATCTTTCACTCTATCTATAAAGTTTTCCAGCTCCCGCAGGGAGGTAAGATCGATACTTTCTACATCCCTCATTCTCAGCACAAATTTTTGCTCTTCCTGGAAACTCACATCCAGTTTTTCCTTGAATTCATCGGAAGCGCTAAAGACAATATTGCCAGCTAAATTGATGACCGTATACTCCTCTTCGCCTCCATTATCCGCCTCCGGCTCCATCTCTACAAACTCACCGTTGTCCTCTTCATAATCCATATGAGAATACTTTACATGGCTGGTTTCTTTTAAAACAAGAATAAAAGAAACTATCATACCGAAGTAAATGGCGTAATCTATGCGCGGAGCCATAATAGTCATTATAAAGGTCGCTGTAAAGATAAGACCGTCAAATCTATTAAGGAAACTATCTTTGATCTCCTTCCAGTCCACCATTTTAACTGCAACCATGATAACCAGGCCCGCCAGAGCAGCGATGGGTATATAGGCACCAACCGGCCGGAAAATGGTGATAAATAATATCATGGATATAGCTGCTATCAGCTCGGATAATCTGCTGCGGGCACCGGCCTGCAGATTGGCAAAACTTTTGGTAAAAGAGCCGGTGACGGCAAAACCGCTGAAAAAAGAACAGACTATGTTGATCAAACCCTGTCCGACAAAAACCCGATTAAAATCCTGTT
>CAZVMQ010000094.1:0-4807 GCA_964628755.1 uncultured Halanaerobiaceae bacterium | reverse complement strand
ATGAGTGAAAAAGCCGGCCTGCCCAAACCCAGAGTATTTATAACTCCTTCAGAACAACCTAATGCTTTCGCCACCGGGCGCAATCCTGATAAGGCGGCCATTGCTTTAACTGAAGGAATTATAGAGATGCTGGATAGAGAAGAATTAGAAGGGGTAATTGCCCATGAGTTATCTCATATAAAAAATCGAGACACACTTATCAGCACCCTGGCAGCAGTTATGGCAGGAGCTCTGGCCTTTTTGGCCAGGATAGGTCGTTACCGAATGATATTTGGGCGCCGAAACAGAGGAGCAGGGGCTTTAATTCAAATAGTAGCATTAATTTTTGCTCCCCTGGCCGCAATAATCGTCAAGATGGCAATATCACGGACACGCGAGTACAAAGCTGACTCTACAGCGGCTGAAATTTCTGGAAACCCTCAGGGGCTGGCCAGTGCCCTGGAAAAAATGGACAGATATATTCAAGGAAAAAATCATAAGATGGAAGTTAATGAAGCTACATCCCATATGTTCATTCTCAATCCTCTTTCCCGGGAAGGCATGGCCAAATTGTTCAGCAGCCATCCTCCTACAGAGGACAGAATCGAACGCCTGAGACAGATGAGATAATTTTAGATAAATAGACCAATAATTTTTATAAAAGACCCGTCATGTTTGCTTTTTCAGAGCAAACTGGCGGGTTTTATTAATTTTAATCAAATCTCTCTGGCAGCTGTGTACATAGCAATAATATTTTCCACAGGCGTATCTGACTGTATATGATGAGCAGGAGCACAAATGTAACCACCTTTTTCCCCTAAAACTTTGCACCGGGATTTAACCTCTGACCTCACTTCTGATTTTGTTCCCCGGGGCAGAGTTTCCTGCAAATCTATTGCTCCATGAAAACTTAATTCATCTCCAAAATTCCTCTTTATTTTACACATGTCCATTCCTGCTGCCCTGGGCTGCAGCGGATTCAAAATATCTATTCCCATTTTTTCTTTGAACTTCTCTATCAACGGATATACCGCTCCACAACTGTGATACATGATGGCAGGTGAATCAGGATGGCTTCTGATAACTTCATTCAGCTTTTGATGTCGGGGCAGAATAAATTTTTCCCACATATCCGGTGAGAGCAAAAGATTGGATTGCATGCCAATATCATCATAAGTATACATCAAATCAATCTTTCCACCTGCATTATCCAGAGCTTTTTGAGCCATTTTCATAAACAGTTTAGTAAATTTATCCATAATAGCACAGGGAAGCTCTGGCCTGTTTATCAAGTCAGTGAGAAAATTTTGCAGACCGTAAAGTCCCCAGGCCAGTTCAAAAATCCCGCCCAGCTCAAATCTTATATGATAACGAGTCTGACTATTTATTTTTTCTATTTTTTGTTCCAGGTCAGAAAAATCCCAGTGTTCTATAACAGGCCAGCCTTTCCAGTTTCTAATTTCCCCGGGAGTTTCGGCCCGGGCCAGCGGATATTCAGCGTACTCTTCATATACACCACCACTGCGATTTTTCACCTTTTTTCTGATAGTACCCCAGCGATCAATATAATTTCCATCGGCTCTGGCAATGGGAGCAGGCCCCACGTAATCAGGAGCTGCTTTGCGACAATCACTTCCCAGCAGTTTTAATATCTCTTCAGTCCGATCCACCTGTAAATATTTTTTCATTTTATCTTTAATTTCAGGTACCGCCCAAAAATCAAAAGGCACCCGATCTGGTTCTTTGTGTTTTAAAGCTGTATTAACTCTCTCATAGGGAGTAATTTTATTTAAATGAGCTGACCCATATCTGGATTGAAGGAAATTCTTCAAATCTTTTTTGCTGTCATAGTTCATTTATAGATGCCTCCCTGAATCTTATATGGCAAAAACAAAAAGCCATCCGTATCTGTTAGCGGATGGATAATTATTCATAGTAAATATCAGGTTTTCATGGAATTTTATTGATGCTTTTATAATTTTAGATCTATGCTTTATTATTAATATGGCGGGAATGTGTGGGAATCGAACCCACCGCAGGCCGGTTGTCCGACCCGCCAACGGATTTGAAGTCCGTGGAGCCCACCATGGGCTCAGCCATTCCCGGATGTTTAGAAATCTCGATCAAATCTCTTCCCAAATAAAGCTTATTTCATCCACCTGCAAGCAGTATTTTATCATATATGTGGTTTAATTTCCACCAGTTGCTTAAAGTCAATAAAATTTAAACTATTTCATCTCTTATTACCAGATTTAACCTCTGGCTTAAATCAATTTCTTCTTTAGAATCATGCAAAAGCCTGATTACAGGCCGCTCTGGAAAATTCTCATTTTGTTTAACGACAACTGCTTTTTTATCATTATTTAATCTCACCTGTATACCATTGGGATACAGAGTCACATGTCGGCAGAAATGCTTTACTATTTCAGGATCAAATTTTTCTCCACTCTTGGATCTAATAAAATCAACCGCTTTACTAACAGGCCAGCGCTGGCGGTAAACCCTGTCGCTTGTCAAAGCATCATATACATCTGCCACAGCTACAATGCGTGGATATAGGTGCAGATCATTTTTATTAACACCCCGGGGATACCCATTCCCCTCGTAATTTTCATGATGTCCAAGAACCACTGCCAGGGAAGTAGAAGGCAGTTTTGCCAGTTCTTTTAATCTATCATAGCCAAAACGAGGGTGTTCTTTAATTATGCTATACTCTTCTTCCGTTAATTTTCCCGGCTTTTTTAAAATTTCTTCTGGAATATTGCTTTTGCCAATATCATGAGTGATTGCTCCTAACCCTAACTTTTCCAGCTGTTCACGATTTAGGTTTAAACTTTTTCCTAAAAGCAGGGATACAACCGCAACATTAACAGAATGGGCAAAAGTATAATTATCTTTAGTTTTAATATCAATTAAATTAACCAGTACTTCTTGAGAATTCATGATGTCCTGAACTAAACTCGAAACATATTCCCGGGTCGATTTAAAATCAATTTTTTCGCCAGCGGCAAATTCTTCAAATGTTTCCGATACCAGTTTTTGCCCCTCCTGCCTTACTTCATCAGCAATTATTTCATTAACTTCTACATCCCGGGAAAATTCATCTTTTACATATACATAATTAACTCCCAGCTGCTCCAATCTATCCTGATAGGAATCCAAATTTTTTTGGCCTGAAGTCAATAAATAGGTTCCTTCTTGAATTATTGGTTTTGCTAATTCCATATCTTCTTGCAGATTCTCAACTTTTACCAATCGCATATATTCTTTCCACCTTACTAATTAATTTATAAATTCATTGAACCATAAGTCATGATAGATTAAATCATTGCAATCAAATAGGATATTTACTGGTCTTAATTTTCCGGATAGTCAGCCCTGTTCCCACCTATTAATTTAGGTCGGGTCCGGGCAAATGTCAAATGGGCTCTTCCCAGACTTGTAATACGGGTTCTGACCGGAACAGCAACCGATTGCAGGTGCATTCCTATCAGTGTATCTCCAATATCTATACCTGCCTGTGCCTTGACTTCTTCTACCAGGACCGAGGAGGAAAGTCTTTCATAAGCAGCAGCTGCCATAGCTCCTCCGGCGCCTGGAATCGGCCTGGCTGTAACTTTTTCAAGGTCATATTGAACCTGACAATCTTTAGGCACAACCAGGGCCCGGTTTAAATGTTCACAGCATTGAAAAGCAGGATACAAATTATCCTCAGATAAATTTTCCAAAATAACCGGCAGCAGTTCTTGCGCAAGGTCTAAATCGGAATTCTTCCCGATTTTTTCTCCAATTATTACGCTTGTACTACAGCCTATTACTACTATATCATTTGCATCTAAATTTGCTTTTTGCAGAAGATCATCCATCGCCATATCAAGATTTCTGATTAACTGATCAATATCGAAATCTGATATACCCATATTTAACCCCCCCTTAATAAAGAGGAATATCCGTCTTTAAATTTATAAAAATTTTTCTTCCAGCAGCTTTATAACTCTCTCCACCTCTGCAGAAGAAAATATTTCCTGGTTTTTACCTTCCTTCTCTTCATTTATAACCCTGGTTATAAGATTATCATTTTCATGGTTACAAAGATAATCTTCATGCATTGCAGGCCGAAAAACCTCTATTTTAGGTTTGTCCCTGGATTTATAGCCTTCAGTTAGAATAATATCAACATCTCTTACATAATTCTCCCGCAGCTCGTCCAGTTCACTATCCTCATTAACATCTTTAATTAAAGCTAGCTTTTCTGGAGAAGAAATTAAAACCAGATTAGCTCCAGCCTGTTTATGTCTCCAGGTATCTTTGCCAGGTTTGTCTATATCAAAACCATGAACATCATGCTTAATTGTACCAACTTTATATCCCTGTTCTCGCAACTTCGCTATTAAGTTTTCTAAAAATGTCGTCTTTCCACTGCTGCTTTTGCCCACTACAGAAATAATAGGAACCTGATTCATTTTTTCATCACCTCAAAACCGGACAATTAATCCCGAGTTATCAAATCAACAGATCAATAAATTATTAATCTTATGAGCATATATATAAAATACCGGCAAAAGCCACTTACAATAACAACAGTACATAGCCTATCATAAACTAAAGTTAACATAAAACTTTATCTTTAATTTGCAACTTTAGTAGTAAAATTAATTGCAATAATTTATTAAAAAACAACCGGCTATAAATTTCTTCTTACTTCAGATTACCTGCAGTACCTGTTTCTCCCTCAGAGTCCTCATTCTCTTCGTCTTCTGTAAATAGCAAAGTTTCTAAATCCACTAAAACTAAAAGTTCTCCTTCTTTTCTGCCCACTCCGCGCAGA
>CAZVMQ010000093.1:0-4996 GCA_964628755.1 uncultured Halanaerobiaceae bacterium | reverse complement strand
GAAAAACCGAAGATATTATCATATAATAGACAGGACAACGATAATTAAGTTGAGCTAAAATATAAATTGATATAATTCCATTATGGCTTGCTGCAAATGGAAAAATTCATTAAATATCATTTAATTCGCCCGGGGGAAAAATCGACATACTGTCCGGAAGGGGGGTTCTCATGATAAAACAAGGTTCTGCCAGCAGTTCAGCTAGTTTAGAAATTTTTGTCACTGATTTCCCTTTTGGAGAGCTGAATGAGGAAAAACAAATGTTAGAACAGAGCAAGATTAGCGGAAAGATAAGAGCAAGCTGGTGTGATACTCCGGAAGAGGTAATGGCAAAAGCAGCCGATGCTGATGCCCTTTTGGTTCACCATACACCCATTAATGCTGAAGTTATAAAAAAACTGGACAATTTAAAAGTTATCGGCCGTTATGGAGCTGGCTATGATGTCATCGATGTTCAGGCGGCTACAGCTGCCGGCATTCCGGTCATCAACGACCCCACCTATTGTGTGGAAGAAGTCTCAGCACATGCTCTGGCCCTGATACTGACCTTAAATCGCAGACTGTTTTCTTTACATAAACTGGTCAGGGAAAACAAATGGCGGGGCCCGGAAGACTTTAATTCCGGCGGCACCATCCACCGTCTCCGGGGGCAAAAATTGGGTATTATTGGCCTGGGGCGAATCGGCCAGCGGCTGGCTGAAAAAGCCCGGGCACTGGGGCTGGAAATTTTAATCTGGGACAGGCGAGCAGAAGAAAAATTGGCAGAAAATCCGGAATTACAGCAGGTAGAAACAGCCGACTTTTCAGAAGTTTTCAGCCGGGCGGATATAATTTCAGTTCATCTGCCGCTAACCGCAGAGACATCAGGTTTGATAGGAGAAAAAGAATTCGAACTGATGCATAAAGATAGCATATTTATCAATACAGCTCGCGGCGATATTGTCCGGGAACAGGCGCTGGTACAGGCTCTCAAAGCAGAAAAGATAGCAGGAGCCGGTCTGGATGTATTCAAAACCGAACCCCTGCCTGACAATCATTCTTTGCTCAATCTGCCAGCAGAAATAGAAGAGAGAGTAATAATGACACCACATGCTGCATTTTATTCACAGGAAGCAAAAACAGAGCTGCGTGATAGCATTATGCACCAGGTTCTATCTACTTTAACAGGTGAAAAGCCTCCCCATATCGTTAACCCCGGGGTCTGGTGAATTTTCGGTATTAATGCTGGCAAATTATTCTCGACTGTACTTACCCACCAGCAGACCTTTCTGCAGGATATTGCCATTCATTTCCTGCCAAAGAGTTTCTTTTTCAGTCCCGGGCATCAAATCCAGCTTTTTATCCAGAGTGTAAACTTTAAACCTATAAGTATGGGTGCCTCCGGGAGGAGCAGGCCCTTTATATCCCAGGCTGCCGAAATCATTTTTGCCCTGGCAGGCACCGTCTAAATATGCTACAGTTCTTTTGCCCGGCACTCCTTCCGGGATTTTGCGAGCATCCCCGGGTATATCCCAGATAAGCCAGTGAGTAAAAGTTCCCCCGGGAGCATCAGGATCATCTACTATTATAGCTATACTCTCAGTTTTATCCACAGCATTTTTTATTTCCAGCGGAGGGGAAATGTCCACTCCATCAGCTGTATACTCCGCGGGAATCCTGCCTTCATGTGCAAAGGTAGAAGTAATTTTCAGTTCGCCGCCCATCTTAAAACCTCCTCACCCTTTATCATAACAAAAATTTCCTGAATTTTGTAATCAATATTTAAAATCAATTGGAGCTGGAAGCTTCTTATTATTTTGACTGCTGATTGTAGAAGGCGGGTTGAAGAAAATTTTATCAAATCAGGGTTTATGCCCCCCTATATTGGTCTTGATGCGCCTGTGCACATTATCTTCACAGAGACTGCGGCCAAAATACAGAGCCCGGGAACCGTGCTGGCGCCGGATTTGATCTCTGATATAGGCCAGCTTCTGCTGTTTTTTCTCTCCGGAAAACAGATCCAGCTGTCTGGATTCATCCGGCTGCAAATTACCCAGCGCTACACTTACTTTGCGCACCGGTTCCCCCCTATAATTTTCCGCCAGCAGCTCCCGGCAGAGATCAGCAATCTCCTGTTCCAGATTAAAAGCCTGATCCCGCGTCCGCTGAACATTAAAACCCGATTTACTGCACTCATAACTGTAGGTTAAAGTCAAAGAAACCGTCCTCCCTGCCAGTTTCTGCGACCGGGCCCTAAATGCTATTTCCTCACAGAGATTAAAAATAACGGTCATCAGCCGCTCGCGAGAACAGTAATCTTCATAAAGGGTAATCCCCCGGCCGATGCTTTTTACCCTATCATCATAAAAACCGGAAGGACGGGTAAAATCAATGCCCCAGGCATGATGGTAAATTTCTTTGCCAATTATCCCCAGCTTTTTTTGAAAAAAATCGCCATCCAGTCTGGCCACATCCCCCAGTTTTTTAATGCCATATTGATTTAAACGGGCTTCCAGCCGGCTTCCTATTCCCCAGCAGTCCGACAATTTTATGGGCCAGAGCTTTTCCGGCACATCTTCATATTTCCAGTGGGCCAGCCCGGTATTTTTGCCCTCGATATCCATAGCAACCTTGGCCAAAAACATGTTAGGCCCCAGTCCCAGGCTGGCCACCAGCCCAAATCTATCATAAATTTCCCGCTGAATACTCCGGGCTTTAAAGCGCAGGCTTTTATCACGGGGAGGTACCTCGGTCAGATCCACCCAGGATTCATCTATCGAATAGACAAAAATATCATCTATAGGAGCAAACTCGGTCAAAAGTTCGGTTATAGCCAGCGAACGTTCTATGTAAAGCGACATTCTGGGTTCCACAATCAAAATATCATTATTCCGGGGCAGATCATAAAAGCGGTCACCGGTGCCTACATCATATTTTTCTTTTAATGGGGGAGAAGCGGCCAGAATCACCGAACCCTTTCTTCCTTTATCCCCTACCACCGCCAGCTTTTTTCGGAAAGGATCAAATCCCCGCTCCACTGCCTCCACACTGGCATAAAAAGATTTCATATCCAGACAGATTATGTCTCTGTCGGGCATCTGTTCGTAAGACACCGGAGGACTTAAATTTTTCTCCCGGGTATTTTGCTCTTTGTCTGTTTGGTCTCTGGATATAGACATAAAAGCCACCTCCAAACATGTGTACATTATTATAGCATACTTATGTTTGATGGGCAAACATGAATTCGGCCAGAAGTTCGAAAGATTAAAAATTTGTCTTCTTAAAACAAAAAAGCAGGAGATGAATAAAAATGATAGAATAACAAGATAACACAGGAGCAAAAAAGCAGCAAAATCCCGGCAGCACAGTTTCTACAATTTCACAACAGAGGAGGAATTAAATTGCAGGCTTTAATTAATGCTACAATAATCGATGTCCATACTGATCAATCCATCCCGCAGGGAATAATTATCATCAATTCGGAAGGTAAAATAGCCGAATATGGACCCCGGAGTGAAGTTGAAATTCCCCGGAAAGCTCAAAAAATTGACTATGAAGGTAAAACCATTATGCCCGGGCTGATAGATGCTCACGTTCATCTGGGTCTGGATGCTTCTGAAAATCCAGCCGCCAGTCTTCAGGAACTTTCCGATGCCCGCCTGGCTCTGCAGGCAGCCAGACATGCCGAAAAAACCCTGCAGGCAGGTGTTACGACTATTAGAGATATGAGTGCCCGCAATTATATCGATATTGATTTGAGGGAGGCGGTTGCCGCCGGCGAATATCCCGGACCGGAAATATATGCTTCGGGCAGGAATATCACGATGACCGGTGGACATAGCTGGTCCACAGGAGCAGAGGTAGATGGTCCAGCTCAGGCCCGCCGGGCAGCCCGCCAGCAGATCAAAAAAGGCGCCGATCAAATAAAAGTAATGGCTACCGGTGGGGTTATGACAGAAGGAGTACAGCCGGGAGCTCCCCAGCTGACAGAGGCGGAGATGAGGGCTGCCATAGAGGAAGCTCACAAAGCAGACAGAAAAACTGCTGCTCATGCTCAGGGCACAGAAGGTATAAAGAATGCCATCAGAGCCGGAATCGATTCCATCGAGCACGGAATTTTCCTGGATGAAGAAGCCCTAAAAATGATGCGGGAAAATGATGTTTATCTGGTACCCACTCTGGCCGCCGCCCACTGGATATATGAAGGTGGCGAGGAGTCGGGCATTCCTGCTTATGCTGTCCAAAAAACCGGCAGCATCATGCAGGACCATCAGCAGAGTTTTAAAATGGCGTTAGAAGCCGGAATCAAAATTGGCATGGGCACAGATGCCGGCACACCCTTAAACAAACACGGTCACAATCACTTTGAATTAAAACTCATGGTAGAAAATGGTATGAAACCGGCTGAGGCTATTGCAGCTGCAACCAGAGTTAACGCAGAACTGCTGGGAATAGAAGATAAAACCGGTACCATCGAATCTGGAAAACGGGCCGACCTGCTGGTACTCGATAAAAATCCTCTGCAGGATATCGACAATATCTCAGAAATTCACAGCATCTATAAACAGGGAGAGCCCATAAGCAATCGGCAATAAATTCTGACCATAATCAAGGGGAAATTATAAATTTATAATTGCCAGTTGCCGGGGCGGCTCTATCCTGTTCTAAATTTCTGTAAAAAACTTCAGAAAATTATTTTTTCAGCTCTTTATACAGGAATAATGCTCCCGGCACACAAGTAAATTAATATGTTAGTAAAGTAAATTTTATCTGCAGGCAATGAATAAGGCAGGCTAAGTATAGATATAGGACAGATAAAATTAAGATTTAAGGTTCTTCTCCAGAACCGCTGGTGAAATTGCCATATATGCTGGATTACCAGGGCTACTTATACCTTTAATTTCCGGGGCTTATAAAGTATTGGAAGCTATAAAGCGAAGTGATACTGGAAATTTTGCAAATTCAGGGAAGAGCTTTCGCACAGAAAGCACTATTTTTTGGCCGAAAACTATATTCA
>CAZVMQ010000092.1:0-5159 GCA_964628755.1 uncultured Halanaerobiaceae bacterium | reverse complement strand
AGAGATGTTTCAGCTCTGGAAAATCTTGAAAGTTTGGAAAAGCTGAGATTCAGCGGCAATCGGGTGGAGAGTATCAGTGCACTCAGTAATCTGGAGGAATTACAGGAGATTCATATGACCTCCAACAAAATCATGGATATTGGTCCGCTGATAGAAAATAATGGGCTGGAAGCGGGTGTAGAAATATTTATGTGGGAAAACTATCTGGATCTAACTCAGGCCAGTCCGGCCAGCAGTCATCTGGAAGAACTGGAGGATAGAGAAGTAGAAATTTACTATGAGCCTCAATTTAACTGATGATAACAGCATGATATCTTTTACCGGTGGTTAACTGATGGCAGGAAATTCTTTCGACTATTCCTAACATTTCGCCCGTAATATGCAAAAAAAGCCGGCCAAAATTCAGCATGGCCGGCTTTTAATTTTCTTTGATTATTCAATTATTTTACCATTTATGCTATTTTTTTGCTTTTTAATTTCAATCCAGCATTTTGTCCCATTTCATGATGTGTTTGTCCTCATCAGCTACAAAGTTACAAACTTCCAGCACCGCATCCAGGTTTAAGCGGCCATAAATATGCGGATATTTTTCCCCTGAATCATACAGGTCTTCATATTTTATTGCTGCTTCCACTTTTTCTTCATCTATGCATAACATCAAAAGATCATCACGCCCCTGAAAAATCCGGGCTATTACCTCTATCAACTGTGAAGGGCGGGCACAGGGAATATAGCCATCCTCTGCCAGAGATTTCGGAATGTAATACCCGTCAATTTTAGCCTCTTCCCAGCGCTTTTTGCTGGTTATATGAATGATCATAATACATTACCCCCTCTGCCCACTGTATTATTAAGGTGTAAAAAGATATATTAATTTCTAATAAGATATAAATCAAACTAAAATAACAATAGCCCCGCCTGCCTGTGAGGAGGGGCAAAAATTTGGCCTGCTCAAAATTTACTGAAAAATAAAATAACTGTATTATAATTATAAAACCAATTTTTAATTTTGTCAAATCTAACTCATCATTAAACTCAGCCCAATAACGCCCGATAACTTTTGCAGGTTCCGGAGCTGTTCCTGTCTGCTTTAATATATTGTTATTCTCATCAGTAATTAAAACTCACAAAATTCCGCGCAAAAATCAAGATAATTCATAACCCAGCTTACTGGCCAGAAGCCGGGGTTTGTAATTTTCAACTACCTCCTGAGCTGCCTGGTTGGCGTAAACTTCCATCCCGGCCAGATCAACTGCAATCAACCGCAGATCACACCAGCCCCTTAAACCAAGCCAGAAAGAAGTTGAATAGCTATAATTCTCTACCAGAGAAATTTCAGCTTCTGTTAAAGGAGTGCTGACAATCTGCACATAGGTGAGATAACTCTGATGATGACCGGACTGTACCTCCACCAGCTCATCTATACATCGAGCAAAAAAATCATCTTCGATATATTCACGAGAAAACTTTTCACCTGATCTCACCAGGGAATGCTCAAAATCATTATACTGATAAATTTTTAATGAGCGGGTGCCCATGTATCTCTCATTGGTTATCTCACAATAGGCATACAGATCAAAAAGCTCACCGGCCACTTCTTTCTCCTCATACAGATCAAAATAATTATAATACATATCCATCAACATATCTAAATATTTTTTTCTCTCCATTTTATTTTCTCACCCGCTTTTTTCAATTTGATTAAAAATCACAAAGTTAAAATACTACAAAAATCTTAAACAGTGAAAACTCAAAAACTCAGCCCATAAATTATAAGTTGTTAACAGAAATTTTACCCGAACTTTTGCTGACGCATTTCCAGCATCTCCAGAAAGCTTTCCAGCCTGGTTCTTATCTGGCCGGAAGAAAAACCACCAGGGTCAACACAATCACCTTGCAGATCCAAAAAAGGTATGCCCTCCGCTTTCAATCTGCTCTGCAGCTGGTAGGTACCTCCGGCTGACTGCCGGCAGCCCCAGTGAGAAAAATGTATAACTCCATCGATGTTATAGTCAGCGATCTTGCTTTTGATGGCCTGAACTCTATTTTCCAGAGGGCCAATCCCGGGATGAGCCAGAATTTTACGGGCAAGACTGCGATAAGGGCGATCCACATCCAGACGGGGCCAGTATAAATCAAGCATCTCTTCACATACAATTTTGGCCCTGCCCTCGATAAAATCAAACACTTCCCGGCTAAAATATGGCCTTAGATGCAGCCAGAGCAGATACGGAACCTCTTTACTGCTTCTGCTCCGATTATTTTCAACCCCGGACTGCAGCTCAGAAGCCAGTATATCCATAATATCAGCAGTTCTTTCGGCTCCAAAGCCCAGAAAATGTAAATATACAAAAGCAAGAGCTGCCGGTGAAGTAAGAACAGGAGGATGCTTTTGCCTCCAGTTATTGATATCAAGCCAGTTTTCCCGGGCCCGATTGGAAGCTGCAAAAACTTTTTCTAACTTTGTCCGGGTTATCTTACATCCCGATACTTTTTCACTCCAGGAAAACATATCTTCAATCTGACCAGCTAAATAATCCTCGGCCCGCTCTCCTGACCGCACCGGCACATCCAGTATCCAGCAGGGCACCTTATATTTTTGGGCATAATAGCTGAAAAGCTGAGGTGCTCCATCACATAGATGTGAGCTGCCTACTATGACATCAGGCTCGGGCAGATAATTGTTAATATCCAGACCCCCGGCGCAGCGATGAAAAGAGCAGGTATCCGGAGCATAGCCGGCCGCTTCTGCCTCCTGCAGCATCTCTTCTGCCCTGCCAAAGGCAGCCATCACTCCGGCCGAAACTTCCGGGGAAAAAGGGACGAGATTGGCAGCATATAAAATTTCATCAGGAAAAAATACCGTGCTCCAGGCTGTTTGCTGTCTATTATCATAAGCTCTGGCTGTCAGGTCCAGAGCAAAATCGGTCATCTCTTCTGCAGCCTGCAAATTAAAATCCTTTTGCCACAAAAACACCCGCTTAAACAGCCGATGAAACAGGCGAGAGGTAAGAAGCTTCTGTCCCAGACCCTCAGATAATCCCTCAGATATCTTCTCTTCCAGTTTTTCCTTGAAATCGGGATAACCCACCATAGTAACTCCCCCTTAAGCCATCTCTAAAAAAGCTTCTATCCTGGTCCGCAGCTGTCCCTGATCCCCTGAGCTTAATTCAGAAGCTAAATTCAAGACCGGCAAATTCTGACTCTGGAAAAATTCTTTTAAACGCAGATAATCGTAATGGGCAAAATCACAGAAATTTAAATTATGATAGATTACGCCGGTGAAATCACAGGCAGCCAGCAAATTTTGATAAAATTGCTGGCGTTCATGCAAGTCATAAAAGCGTGGACAGCCGGGCTTCTGCAGATATATATCGGCCAGCCGCCCTAAAAGTCGGCTCAGATTTTCAGCTTCTCCGAATGCCTCGACAGAGCTACCACTATCTTCAGCTGCAAACTCATTGTAATTTTTCTGCCAGTAACGATAGCCCTGACAGTGATCATGAAAAACTGCCGCCCCCTGCTCAGTCAAAATTTCACTCAGAAAAGGTGGGGGTTGAGCTCCGGTCAGAATATATTTTTGTCTGGTGGCAAAATTTGTTAGATTCGGCAGAAAATTTTCTGCTTTATTCCCCCTGGTTTTCCTGTCTATTGCCTCCCTTAAATCCCGGTTAAACTTCCAGCGCTCCCGGGTAAATGCCTGTCTGCTGGCTCTATCAGCAATAAAACCAGTCGGAAGAAATTTATTCTCCCGAAGTTTATCCTCCCCCTGTTCGGGATCATCTTTAAAAGCCTGCTGCCAGATTTTCTCAGTATTGTGATAGATGGTCATGGTTTTATATAACTTTGCCGCCTCAATCTTCTGGCCCAGCCCTGACAAAAATTTTAACATATCCTGCAGACAGTCAGCAAAATAATTTCTGGCCTTCTCATTTTTCTGCCGCGGCAGGTCCAGTAAAAATACGGACAGTTCGGATTCCTGCTCCAGCATATTATAAAGATGCATCATAGCATTACAGGAATTGGCAATTACCACCCCGGCCAAATCTTTCTCTTCAATCTGCAGCAGTTTATGGGCCGCACTGCGCACATAAGGGCATAAATTCCCCGGCAGATAACCGGATTTCTGAGCCTCATCTTCATCCTTGATGGTAGGGCGGTAGGGCAAAAATCCAGCCGCTCTTATCAGTTCTTCCGGAGTGTAACTGCAGAGCCAGGCTACTTTGCCTGCAATAGGTGGTAATTTTATATTATCTGTCATTTTCAACTTCCACCCATTGCTTGTTGCTGCTTTTCTACTGCCAGTAAAGCCGCACCTAAAGCCCCGGCAATCTGTGGTTCTTCCGGAATTTTAATGCTGCAGTTGAGCTCATCTTCCAGACAGTTCACAACCCCAGCATTTTTGGCCACACCCCCGGTCATAATCACGGGTTCTGACAGTCCAACTCGCTCCACCATGGAGGCTGCACGGCTGGCTATAGAACGATGAATCCCTTTGATGATAGCATTTTTGCCGTGCCCTTCAGCCACCCGTGAGACCACTTCCGATTCGGCAAAAACTGCACACATATTGCTGACATTCACCTCATCCTCTGCCCGTTTGCTTCTGTCTGCCAGCTCTTCCAGCTCCACTTCCAGGGCTTCAGCCATCACCTCCAGAAAACGACCGGTCCCGGCAGCACATTTATTATTCATCTCAAAATCAATGACCATACCGGAGTTATCAAGTCGGATAACTTTGCTGTCCTGACCTCCGATATCAATAACGGTACTGGCTTCGGGAAATAATTTTTTAGCTCCCCGTCCATGACAGGTGATCTCGGTTATCTGCTCATCAGCAGCCTCCAGATTCACCCGACCATAACCTGTGGCCACTATTTTGCTCAGAGAGCTCACCTCAACTCCTGCCTGCCGACAGGCCTGACGCAAAGCATCCTTTCCGGCCTGCTGTGCATCTGCACCGGTAGCAGTTACTTCCCGCGCTTTAAGATTTGTTTCCTGACAGATAACTGCTGCAGTTGAAAGTGAACCCATATCAACTCCTGCTGTCAGCATTATATCACATCCCCTGTATAAGCTAATTATTTATCAGTGCAGCAATAAATATAATTAGAGTTTTTCCGGGTAAAATAAGGTCCTAATTTGGTTATTAATAAAGG
>CAZVMQ010000091.1:0-5268 GCA_964628755.1 uncultured Halanaerobiaceae bacterium | reverse complement strand
TTCTGGAGAAGAACCTAAAATTTTAAAGCAGAAAATAATATTCAGGTCAGAAATTCCAGATTGTTTAATTGTAATTATTACTATTGAATTTAAACAAATAGTATCACAATTTTTGCTTTAGATTAATTTTTTCACTAAAGCACAGGGTGAAATCTATCACCCGGAGGTTTTAGACCTATTATTTAAAAAGTGCAATTTATCTAGGTTCGACAATGAATTTTATCGCTGTTCTCTCTTCACCTTCTATCTCAATATCTTTGAAGGCGGGGATGCAGATCAAATCGATACCCGAGGGTGCTACATAACCTCGAGCAATAGCAATAGCCTTTACAGTCTGATTGATGGCACCAGCTCCTACTGCCTGCATTTCTGCTTCTCCTTCTTCCCTTAAAACACCTGCCAGAGCTCCTGCGACTGAATTAGGATCTGATTGAGCCGCCACCTTTAGTACGTTATCAGTTTCAGCTTCTTCCATTTCCATTGATTAATAACCCCCTTAATATAATACTTTTTCTTAAATGAAAAATTATTGCTGTGTTCGAAACTAAAATGTATGCACTTTTGTATTAACTTTATCATAAATTCCCGAATAATACAATAATATGTAAAAAAATAAAGCCAGACCGCACAATATTTCCGGCCTGACTTCTGTTAATTTTAATTTTAGCGGGCTGGCAGCAGCCAAAAACCAGCTCTCTAAAAGTTAAAATTAATCTCCAGCTATCTCAGCTTTAATAATGTAAAGAGAATTAGATATCTTTTCCGGGCGGGAGGTGAAACCGGTTTGAGCAAAGAGGGCATCCAATTCTTCGGGCTTATAGAAATTTACCGGCTCCCCTGCAATACTCTCTCCCACAGTAATAATTTTTGTCAGAAGACTGGCGGGATCAAATTCCAGAATATATACTTCTCCTTCCGGTTTCAGCACCCTTTTTACTTCCTCTAAAGTCCCCTCTACTTGTTCAAAATGATGCAGGGCATCAGCTACAACTATATAATCAAAACTATCATTATCCAGAGGCATATCATCTCCCCGGGCATTAACGTACTTGACTTTTTGCCCGGTTTCTTTTTTACGGGCCTGAGCCAGCATTTCTTTGGAACTATCTACAAGTGTAACTTTCATATTGTGAGGAAGATAATCCAGCAGCTGCCCGGTGCCTCCTCCCAGATCAAGCAGCCTTTGACCGGATTGAGGGTCAATTCTGTTTACCAGTTCCTGCAGCGAATTACCATGTCCTACCATTTTCATCGAAATATCATAAATAGGAGCTGCCCATCTAAATAAAGCCATTATTATCACTCCCTGAATTCATACTAATTCAAGTATAGAACAGGAAGTGAAAATTGTCTGTAAAGTATTTATTTCTGCTGCCTGAATTTAGCTACGCCCCTGCCGGGCTCTGTCTCATGGCCACATTCATGCAGGGTATTTTCTATAGATTCCAGCACCGGAATAATTATATGGTCATCGATATTACCCATATGACCTAACCTGAAAAGTTTACCGGCATATTCACCCAGACCACCTGCAACTATTACACCTTTTTCTTTTAGCCTGCTTCTAAATTCTTCATCATCAATTCCTGGTGGATAAACTACATTGGTTAAAGTATGGGCCCGACACTCGGGGTCAGCTAAAATTTCAAAGCCCATTGCCTGTAAAGCTGCCTGGATTGCTCTGGCATCTGCTATATGGCGCTCGAACCTGTTTTCCAGCCCCTCTTCTTTAATCAACCTCAGCGACTCTTTAAGAGCCCAGATTAAATTAACTGCCGGAGTGGCAAAATATTGACCGGGGTCATGCATGATCGGCAGCCATTTATTAAAGTCCACATAATACTCAGTTATCTCTCCCAGTTCTTCCCGGCGCTTCATAGCTTCAGGACCGGCCCAGAGTATAGCCAGACCTGGAGGGACCCCAAAGGCTTTCTGGGACCCTGTAAGCAAAATATCTATGTTCATAGGATCAACATATTCTCTTTCTCCGGCGGTGGCACAGACCCCATCTACAATATATAAAGCCTCACCTGTCTCATCTACAATTTCGCCAATCTTTTCAATCGGAGCTTTAACCCCGGTGGAGGTATCAACGTGAGTAACCATAACCGCCTGATAATCATTTTCTTTTAACTCCCTCTCCACCTGGTTCGGGCTTACAATTTGTCCCCATTCAGAACTAATTACTTTATAATTATAATTTTTTCTCCGGGCGATCTCAGTAAAGCGATCACCAAAATAACCATGGGAAACAATCAATACCCTGTCACCGGGCTCTATTAAATTGCTGACCGCCATCTCCATCGCTAAAGTTCCACTACCCGGCACCACAAAAACTTCGCCTTCAGTCTGCCATAAATTTTTCAAATCCTGTAGAACCTGCTTAAAATCTTCAACAAATTCGGGATCTTTAAAGGCAGCAGTTTTTCTGCCCATCTCTCGCTGAATTGATTCTGTTATGGGTGTAGGCCCCGGGATCATAACCAGCTCATTGCTGTACATTTTTATCCCTCCATTAAATATTTTTTTGGTCGATGGATATTATTGATTTCACAATTATAATATAACATATTACGGCTGAATTATTAAGAGAAAAACATTGACCTGAACCAAAAAATATGCTCCCACCTGTGAAGGAGGGAGCATTGCTAAATAGTTAAATCCATAAAATCAATTTTGTAATTTCAGCAGTTAAAAACACCCTTTTTCTTTACTTTAATCGCTTGATTCTGCTGCTTTTTCGCCTGTTACAAGCAGACCAAAAGCCATACGCAGCAGGACAACTGCCAGTACAAAAAGAATAACTGCCAGGGCCGCCAGGATATAATTGGCGTCGACAAAATTATCCCGGGCCACAAAAACGAGGGCAGTCAAAGTTACCGCGAACATGAATACCATAGGAATAATAACGTGCAGATTTTTAATACCGCGGCTTGCCAGCCATACAGCCAGAGATAACAGAGCAAGAGCAGCTAAAAGCTGATTGGCCGAGCCGAAAATTGGCCAAATATCAGCCCAGGCTCCGGAAAGAGCCAGAGCCGCAGCAAAAACCACTGTGACCAGAGTCGCAAAGTACATATTTCCTATAATTCCCTGTTTCTGTCCCTTAACTTCTTCTTCCTCCGGCACAAAATATTCCTGGAAAATAAAACGCGCCAGACGAGTAGCTGTATCCAGGGTTGTCATAGCAAATGCTGCCACGGTCAAAGAGCCAAAGATGATTCCCAGCTCCACAGGAATACCGAGGTTCCCCAGAAAAGACCCGACTCCATTAGCAAATAACAATACTGGACCCCCTTCAGCCAGCAGAGCGGAAGCTTGATCACCCACAATTATCGAAGCTGCCAGCAGAGCAATTACAGCCAGCAGGCATTCTATCAACATAGCACCATAACCGATTAATTTAGTGTCACTTTCTTTATCCAGCTGCTTGGCGGTAGTGCCTGAAGAAACAAGAGAGTGAAATCCAGAAATAGCACCACAGGCTACAGTCACAAATAAGATGGGGAACATAAAACCCAGGTCAGTCTGAAAAGAGGTGTAACCAGCCAGTTCGATAGTAGGATTACCAACAATTATACCGATAAAAGATAAACCCAGAATAGCATATAACAGGAATGAATTGAGATAATCTCTGGGCTGCAGCAGTATCCATACCGGAGTTACAGAAGCAACAAATATATATAAAACAAATATCCACATCCAGGTATTTGCTGCCAGCTCAATGGGAAAAGTAATTCCCAGCCAGATACAAACTAATAAGAGAGCAACGCCAATTACCGAAAGGACCGGCAGAGAAAAATTGCTTCGCTGTCTTATAAGACCAAAAATAAGAGCTAAACCAATAAATAATATTGAGGCTGTGGCAGCTTCAGGTGTACTGACAAAGGCTCCGGCTGTAACATTCATGAATGCTGCAATAACGAGCACCAATGTCAGCCAGGCAAATATGCTGAATAACTGCTTGCCAGAACGACCTATATTGGCATCAATAACCTGAGCTATTGAACGACCTCCATGCCTGACAGAGCTAAAAATGGAACCCATATCATGTACTGCCCCGATAAAAATCCCCCCTAAAATTATCCACAAAAACACGGGAAACCAGCCAAAAGCTGAAGCAGCAACCGGACCAATTATTGGGGCAGCTCCGGCAATAGAGGCGAAATGATGCCCCAGCAGTACCGGCTTTTTAGCAGGCACATAATCTACTCCATCTTCTTTTTCATGGGCAGGAGTTATCTGGTCATTGTTTAGACCCCATTTTTGAGTTAATCTTTCCGCATAAGATAAATAGGCCACCAAAAAACATGCCACTGCTATGAGTATTAACCACATTGAACCCATAATTAATCCCCCCAATTTGATTGTTTAAAGTCTCTCAACCCTTCAAAGCCTGTTTATATTATTAATTTTCAGACTTTTTAAGGTAATTTTTAAAACCCTTAACCTCCTTTCTTTAATTGTAATCGGTTCTTCTTGAGTTCAGCTGATAAATAGGTGGAACAAAAAAACTTATTTAGTTATACTAAAAATATAATGCTTCATTATGAAGATCTTATACGATATCTATCAACCGATAACAAGGAGAACCTTATAGTTTCATTATATATATATCAAAAAATTTGCAAGATTAATTATTGATAATACACACAAATTTTATCCGGACAGAAGTGCTCTATCATCGGTGAATTTACTGCCCTGTTTCTGTTTAAATAACTCCATTAATTTATCCACGGTTAAAGCTTTTTTCTCGCTACCCGCAATATCAAAAATTATTTCTCCCTGACTCATCATAATCAACCTATCTCCCATTTTGATAGCATCCTTCATATTATGAGTGACCATCAAAGTTGTGATATTTTTTTCTTCGATCAATTTTTCCGTGAGACCCTTTATTTTGATGGCAGTATTGGGGTCTAAAGCTGCAGTGTGCTCATCCAGAAGCAGCAATTTAGGTTCTGTCAGAGTAGCCATTAACAGGGTTAAAGCCTGTCTCTGACCACCGGAGAGCAACTTAACTCTGGTGGATAATCTTTTATCCAGGCCCAGATCTATCTCCTGCAATCTTTCTCTGATTAACTCCTTTTTTTCAGAGGTCAGCCCCCACTGCAAAGACATATTTTCCGCTTTATTAAAGGCCAGAGACAGATTTTCCGCAATCGTCATTTCCGGTGATGTTCCCAGCAGCGGGTCCTGAAAAACCCGCCCAATATATTTAGCCCTTTGATACTCTTCCTGCTGACAGATATCTTCACCATCCAGCAG
>CAZVMQ010000090.1:0-5273 GCA_964628755.1 uncultured Halanaerobiaceae bacterium | reverse complement strand
TTTAAATTATGTAGCTTGCAGGGTTAAAAGCTACTCAACTATTTCAATAAAAAAACAGAGCAGCTATCTTCCTCGCTGAGAAGATAGCTGCCCTGGCGAACAAAATCAGATTAATTGTGAGCTTTAAGATGCTGTACATAACCAAATACTTTTTGAGTTACAGGACCTATAGCAAAAGCTCCTAAAATAGTTCCTATGCCAAAAGTTGCTCCCAGAATTACACCAACTATACCAAATACTACATCCATACACACTTTTACAGCTTTAAGAGAAAAGTCGGTTTTATCCTGTAAAAACATCATTAAAGCTTCAATGGCACCTTCTCCCATTTCCGCCGATACATATATGGCAATACCGCTGCCTATGAATAAAGGAGCAGTCAACAGCATAACAACTCTCAGCGGCATGTAAGCTGGTGTGATAGTTCCGAACAGGAAAAAGAGTAAATCCAAAAACAATCCCACAAACACGGCATGTAATACCGTACCAATACCAAACCTGCGGCCGGTGAAAATCATCAATAAGAGAATAATTCCACCATTAATTAAAAAGCTGGTCTGTCCCACTGTTATGCCTATAGTTTGTGACAGACCATTGATTAAAACAGTGATCGGATCTGAGCCAAGTTGAGAATTGATAAAAAAGAAGATACCTAAACTCATCATAAAAACCCCAGAAAACAATAACATAATTCTGCTTATACCTTCACGAGTAAACATCTTACGCATCATAGATCACCCCTATATTTTATATATTTATATTTGTAATGAAAGCAAAAAATCCAAAAGACTTCTTTCTGCAAACGACCTTACACATTGTAATATCCAGCCACAGGTTCTGTCAAGGGGTGATCTCAATAAATTTCTTTGGTCCAGATTTTAATAACAGGAAAATGTATTTCGGCAGCCTGTATATAGCATCCAGCCTATAAATACTCCCTTAAAAGTTGCTGAGAGGTATGAGAGGACAAATAGCCAGGAGGGATATCAAATACATTTTTAGCCCCTGTGATGTTCTTTTGATTAAGGCGATAAACAGCTCTAGCATAAGCTGTCATCACGCTGGCAGTAAATTCAGGGTTGCTTGCAAGGTCAAGGGAAAATTCCATAACCTGCCGGTGTTCCTGGCTGGTTCCTGTCAATGCATTTCTTAATACAAAGCCCCCGTGAGGCATATTACTGTGTTTTTCTTTCAGTTCTTCAGCCTCGATAAAGTTGATCTCAGTTTCATAACCGGCAAAGTAATTAGGCATATTTTTGATCTTATCAGTTACTTTTTCCCTGTCGGCTCCCTCCTCTAACACAACATAACAGTGTCTTTTATGCCTTGTTTCCGGAGATTTATCAGGCGTTTCGCCCTGTCTTACCTTTTTGATATAATTCTTTTTTGGTATCGTGTACTGCACTCCATCTTTGACCCCTGCTATCTCTCTAATGGCGTCAGAATGTCCCTGACTTAAACCTTCCCCCCAGAATGTATAACCATCCCCCTGGGGAAGTACGGCTTCCATCAGCATGCGGTTTAAAGAAAAAAGTCCCGGATCCCAGCCTATCCCCACAGCACAGGTATTACCCTGCTCCCGGGCAATTTTATCAAGCTCCTGGTAATAATCTGGAATGTTTTCATGATTGTCAAAACTATCTACAGTATTGAACATGTTGGCGAATTTAGGCCCCTGCTGAGGTAGGTCATGAGCTGATCCCCCACAGAGCAGCATAACATCTATTTCTTCTGTAAATTCTTCTGCTTCCCTCACATGATAAACTTTATTTTCAGCTCCCGGCAAAACATCAAGTGATTCTGGCTTTCGCCTGGTAAAAACTCCCCTTAATTTTAAATCCTGATGATGAGTAAGGGCTTTCTGAACTCCCCTGCCCAGATTACCATAACCTATAATTCCAGTTTTAATCTTTTTCACATTAATCACCTCAATATATCGTGTGTAATTGTAGCATTATATTAAATGTTAGTCAATAATTTAGGATCTTCACCCTATCAATTGGCTGAATATAGTTTTAGCCATTTTCGTAATGCATATAATTGAAAAATTTCCAGTATCACTTCGCTTTATAGCTTCCAATACTTTATAAGCCCCGGCAATTAAAGGTATAAGTAGTCCTGGTAATCCAGCATATATGGCAATTTCACCAGCGGTTCTGGAACTGAACCATAATTTAACTTAAATCTCATTTTGACTAATAACCCGGCTATATGAATTGCATAAAATTTGTTATTACAAAAAATCCTTTCACACCCAATTTAAACAAATACGGAAATATAGTCTTCCAGAGCTAAAATTTATGATATCATCATAAGTAAAAATAAAATAGCCATATTTAAAAGGCTGAGAAGTATAAATACAAATACTCCTCAGCCCTGTTAAAATTAAAGCTTATTTAATTGCACCTGTTCTATATTTATGATTTTTATTTGCTAAACTTCAAAATGTTCAACTCTATTGGCCAATCTCTGGGCTGTTTCAGCCAGATCCTCAGAAAGTTCCGTTATTTCCTGGGTGGAAGCACTTTGTTCCTGACTGGAAGCCGCAACCTCTTCCGTATTGCTGGAAGTTTCTTCACTCACCTGGGCAATTTCACGCATGGCTTCCCTTACTTTTTCGCTGTTTCCTGCCATACCTTCAGCACTGTCCGCCACCTGATTAATTAAACTTACCACCCTGGATACAGCCTCTTCTATTTCATCAAAAGTTTCTTCAGTGGTGTGCATGGCTGAAACGCTTTCATCTACAACTTTCTCAGAGGCATTCATCATTTCGGTGGTATCCTGTACTTTGGCCTGTATCTCGTTAATCAGCTCATTAATTTCCTCAGTTGCCCTGGATGATTCTTCCGCAAGAGCTCTTATCTCATCGGCTACCACGCTGAAACCCTGACCGGCCTGACCGGCTCTTGCGGCTTCAATAGCAGCATTGAGAGCCAGCAAATTGGTCTGGTCAGCAATATTATTGATCATATTAACTATTTCTCCGATTTGATCTGAAAGTTCTCCCAGGTCTTCTATTCTTTCCATGACTTTTGCCTGATTTTCTTCTACTTTCTCAATTTTATCACCTGTCATATCCACAGCTTCACTGCCTTTGCCGACTTCCTCAATAGCCCTATCAGCTTCTTCTTCCATAGAAGCTGTCTTTTCATTGACAGTATCAATCTGCTGGCTTAAATCCTCGACATTATCTTCAGTTTCATCTATCTGTGCCGCCTGTTCTTCTGCCCCGGAAGCCACCCGTTCAATAGCTGAACTTACTTCTTCAGCTGAAGCAGATATTTCCTCGCTGTTAGCAGAAAGTTCCTGGCTGGAAGCAGAAAGACTTTCAGTAGTTGATTTAACATCTTTAATAATATTCTGCATGCTGTCGCCCAGCTTGTTAAACCAGGCGCCGATAGTCTGTATTTCATCAGAATTAACCATCTTATAACATATACATTCCTCACAGCTTTCATATTCACCTGAACTAATTTTGGGGCAGTGGACTTCATCTCCAAATTGTGGGGCATAACTCCCTACATCGAACCAGCAGAGTACACCTTCCTGCTGGAATTCAGGGCAGGATTTTTCACCACATTCCATAATTTCCGAACAGTTAATTTCTTTTACGGGAAATCTTGCCGTGAGATCACCCAGGGCCAGATCGGAAAATAAATCAGCAAATTTATTTAAAGGTTTTAATTGCCTTCTAATCAACAAATAAATTAATGCCGCGGTTAAAATTGTACCTATAATTGCCAGTATACCCATATTTCTGGTAGTTGCTGCACTCTGAGCTATAATATCCTCTCGGTTCTGAACTGTTTTAATGTAACCACTTACCTGTCCCTGAAAATCTTCAAAGGGCAAAAGCAGGATTCTTTCAGTTTCATCCTCAGAGAGGGCAAAAACTCGCTCTCCATCCCTGGCCTGAGAAATCAACTCATCATCCATATCCCAGATATCTTCTGCTGTAGCCCCCAGCCTGCCGTCTTCAACAGCATCCCAGGCAACCCCGGCAGCATCTTCAAAGATGTAAATAAAATAGTCTCCCCCCAGCTCTTCCTGCATCTCCTCTGCAAATTCCTGACCGAAACTGGAGCCATATTCCACTGTGCCTATATGTTCTCCCTCAGAAGACACGGGCACAACTACCCTAAATCCAAAACCACCTCTTCCTTCTTCCAGTCCCATAACTATTTCCTCGTTTTCATTGGCCTGATTTACTGTATGTCTAAAATCTCTCAGACTATCACCATAATTGTCAGGAGCATGCAATCTTAAAAAAGAGGTTGAATCCGGTTCATGAAATTGAAATTGAGCAACCTCATCCTCAATCTGTTCATATGCGGGCAGAAGTCTTTCGCGCAATTCCTCCCTATCCCTTTCAGCAAAAAGTCTTTGAATATCGGTGTTATGAGCCATCCCCAGAACACTCATCCTGGCTGCTTCCAGCCTGTCATTCATCTTGGCCTCAACAAAATCACCAACACTATGTAATGCTTGCTCTTCTTCTCCTAAAACCAGATCATTCGACTGGTTTATGGCATAAAAGCTTAAAACTGCCGCCAGACCCAAAACCACCAGTATGACCACTAAAGAAAGTTTGGCCTTAATCGATAAACGTTTAAAAAATGAAAATTTTTCTGACATATTATCCCCCCGGCTTAAAAAATTAGCACTTTTAACTACTCTAAACTCAAATCTCATGTCCCAGTATTGCAAAGCATATAATAAAACATAATTTTTTGGACTTTTCTTAATGATAATTAATTCGGTATAAATTTAATTTTTCCTGCAATAATGTCTTAAATAAAAAACAAAAACATTAAGTTTATAATTTAACCCAAATTTATTTTTCCGCTTTTTCTTTCCACCAGTTGCCGGTGAAGATCATAATTGGACTCGATTACTAAACTGCCGGCTTCCTGAGGTTTGTTCTCACATAAATAAGCAATTGTATCCTGGTCCTCTTTTTAATTTCCGAACCACATTTACCTGACATCGTATTTTTTGAGTGGTTGCTTTTTTTACACTAATAATATACAATATAAATAAGTAATATATAAACACAACTACTATGAGGGGGTTAGTGATATGCCTAAAACCAAAAAGAAAAACCACACTTTTTTTCTACCAGAAGAACTTGTAGATAAATATCGCAAATACTCTGAGCAAGATTATATTCCATCGATGAACGAAGGAGTGCGAAGAGCGTTGGTGGAGTATTCTAAAAAGTTAGAGAAGGAAATTCTTCGTCAAAAAATGGAAGAAGCTGCAGAGGATCC
>CAZVMQ010000089.1:0-5332 GCA_964628755.1 uncultured Halanaerobiaceae bacterium | reverse complement strand
AGAACATTAATTTTTAAAATTGAGATTAAATTAGGTTTTACATAGATAAAAATGAAGTTGATTAATCCGCCTGAAATCTTTCAAAATGAGGGCGGTTTTTTCTTTTTCTCTTAAATTATAAACTTAAATTTTAAAACAAATTTCGCAGACAATAACCCCCACGGGGTATCTGGTAAAGCAGTTAACATACAGAAACATATATATGGGGTATAATACTTATCAACAAATACCCGTATAGGGTATCAAAATATATAAAATTTATTCACTGGGGGAAAAATTATGCAATATCTCTATGTAATTATGGCTGTTTTACTGCTTATCTCTTTTTTCTTTGACCGTCAAAAAACCTGGAAATCAATCATTCGGGGTAAAAATAAATTAGTTAAAATTTTGCCCGGTTATCTGAAACTGCTGGTACTCCTATCACTGGTCCTGCTTTTTTCAGAAGATTTCATAGTTCAGTATCTGGGAGACCAGAACGTGCTTCTGGGTAGTTTACTGGGTCTGATAATAGGATCAATAACCATGATGCCAGGTTTTATAGCCTATCCTTTAGCAGGAATTTTATTAAGTCAGGGTGTTAGTTACATGGTAATTGCGTCTTTTATCATCCCTCTTAAAATGGTTGGTATAGTAACCTATCCCCTGGAAAAAGAATATATGGGCGTAAAAGCTACAATTTATAGAAATGCAGCAAGTCTGGTTATAGCCGCTATTTTAACAATTCTAATCGGCCTATATTACGGCGAGGTGATTATATAATGAAAAAAGGAAAAAATGAAGACCACACACTTGATTATGCAATTTTTTTAGGATTCATGGCTTTTTTAGGTATTTCCTGGCTGGTAAGATTTGACCTCGGTCTGGCCATGGGCGAAAATTTTCTCATCTTTGCCCGGGATATGGTCTTAATTCTGCCCCCTGCCTTTGTTATTATCGGGCTGTTCGAAATATGGGTTGATAGAGAAACAATAGAGAGCCATTTCGGCTCAGCTTCGGGCATGATAAGACATATATACGCTATTTTACTGGCCGCCACTACCGTTGGTGGAACTTTTGTAGCCTTTCCCGTAGCCAATTCTCTCTACCATAAAGGAGCTGATTACAGTTCCATTTTTACCTATATAACATCAGCTTCCCTGGTGATGATACCGATGAGCATAATGGAAGCTTCCATTATTGGTCTGGAATTTACCATGTTAAGAATTGGTTTATCCCTACCCCTGGTCGTATTGAGTTCTATATTATTAAACTCTCTTTTCACAACTCTAAATTACGAACTGCCAGCTGATGTGTAAATAAATTATTTCATAACAAATCTTCAGCTGCGGAGCTGATAGAGCTGCACTGCAAAAGCTAAATTACCATCCTGATAATTCCAGTCATTTTTTCGCAGCTCATCGGCTCCCGGCCCAGCTGCCAGTAAATTTACCTCTTCTATTTTTCTATCCTTTTCTGCAGCATTTCTCCGGAGAAAGCTCAACCTCATCTATCTAATTCTGCAAATCATAACAGCGTAAAATTATATCTTTCCCTGATTCACTGACTTTTATCGCAGAAATATCGGTGCTTTCGGCGGAGAAATTTTCAACTTCATTTTCCTTTATCCCCCACTCCTGTTCAGGTGTTTTACTCCCGACTATTTCGCCTAAATTCCCGCTTAATAAAGCAGGTAATTACTCATTAATATGGAATTATATTATAGAGCATTTTTAATATTGTATAATTAGCTTTGCAGGTAAAAAGTAAAATAAACAAAGAAAATTTTTTATTACGCTAGGGGGAAATGTGATGAATGCAAAGGCCGACGTGCTGATTTTTTCTGAACTAAAATTTTTTTGCTGTGATCGCACAAAATCAGCATTTTATTTCACCGCCGGTTTAATTTTTATTCTGGCCATGCTCATATTCAATCCCGTTATTAATGTCCAGGCCGCAGAAATTAATATTTCAGATGATCCGGAATATATTCTGGGAGGACATACTTTACCCCTGAATTCAGTTTCCTGGTCTCCCGATGGCGAATGGATAGCAAGCCCGGGACCTGAAGGTGACATCCTCATCAGCAAGGCAGAGACCGGGAATACTACAAAAGTATTAACAGGTCATGAAGACAATATTAACGAACTTAGCTGGGCAGCTAACAGCAAAATTCTGGTCAGCGCCAGCACCGATAATACCGTACGATCCTGGGATGTTGAAACCGGAGAAAATTTAGCAAAATTCACCGGTCATGATGACTGGGTCCTGTCGGTGGATATTTCCCCCGGTGAAAACATTGCCGCCAGTGGAGGCTGGGATAGCACCATTTATCTCTGGGATATTACCACCGGAGAGACACTTACCGAACTTACTTCTCCGGGAGGGTGGGTGCGAAAAATCAGCTGGTCTCCAGATGGTGAATTGCTGGCTGCCGGCACCAATGATAGAAGCTACATCTGGAACACCGAAGATAATGAGATTGTATATACTCTGGGAGACAATAGAAAGAGAGTTAGAGCCCTGGCCTGGCTTAACAACGGCAAAAAATTTGCACTGGGTGATGATGACGGTAATATTCGCATTCACAGACTCCAGCAGCCTGAGGAAACTGAACTCCTCCTGGATAAAACTATTGACGGCAGGCGCATTACCAGTTTAGCCCCGGACTCAACCGGAACTAAACTTGCTGCCACAGGCAATTTTAATGATATTATCATTCTCGATACTGAATCGTATCAAATAGACAAAGAGTTGACAGGTCACGGTAATTATGTCAATCAAACCAGCTGGTCTCCCGACCGCAACAAACTTGCCAGTGCCAGTCAGGACGGCAATGTTAAAATCTGGGATGTCAGCGGGGAAACAGCCACAATCACCCTGAGCGGCCATCAAGAAGTGATCACTTCAGTCCAGTTTTCTCCTGACAGCCAGCGACTGGTTACGGGCAGTGAAGACAGGCGCATACGCATCTGGGATCCTCCTTCTCCTGAGTTACAGCAATCTTTGCGGGGGCATACAGCTGCTATCAGAAGTCTTTCCTGGTCTCCCGATGGTACCCGCCTGGCCTCCGGCAGTGAAGACCAAGCCCTGATTGTCTGGCAGGCAGACACTTCTCCTGAGCCTCAATTTGTAGCTGGAGACCATAGAGACAGAACCCTGTTCGATTGGGAAGCATTTTTGCCCCGGGAAAGAAAAGAAACCACCCATGAAGACTGGATTTTCCATGTAGAATGGAGTCCCGACGGAAATTATATTGCCTCCGCTTCCTATGACGGCAGTGCTGGTATCTGGCAGGCCAAAGATGGAGAAGCCTGGCAGAAACTCGACCACGAAGAAGGCTGGGTGCGTCAGATAACCTGGGCTCCATCTTCTCAGGAGACCATATCGATAGGAGAAAAAGGCGGAATCCATCACTGGGATATAGCCGGCAACCTCAAACAACAAATAAATTCAGAAGCACCAGAATTGCGGGCTGCAGCATTTAATCCCGCTGGTACTTTTGTAGCCCTGAGCAATTATGAAAATACAACTCAAATTTTGAGTTATCCTGATTTCACAGTCCTGGATGAAATACAGACTCATGAGGGGCTAACATTTGATCTGACCTGGTCACCCGAGGGACAATATTTAGCCACAGCAGGTGAAGATAAGAAAATTGCCCTCTGGGATGTAGACGAAGAAAGCGGAGAAATAAACAATATATCAACCCAAAATTTGCCGGGCTTCAGCGGCCGCTCCCCCCGCTCAATTGACTGGTCACATGATGGCAGTTATTTAGCCAGCCATGACGGCCATTATTTACTATTATGGCGGCTGGAATCCACCCGCTGACACATTGGCCATTGCTTGAGTTACAACAGCGCCCACTCCTGCTTCAATATGAGGCACAATAGCTCCAGCGGCTAAAAACTTTGACTGCACAGCTATTCCTAGTTCTTCGGTTTCAGGGTCAAAACCTACAATAGAAGAGGAGGAACATTTATGGTTTTTTCTGATCAGGAGGCTCAGGAATATGATGATTTTTTCTCAAGTAAATTAGGCGCTTTTGTGGATGAAGTGGAGACAGAACAGGCCTTCAAACTCTTTCAGCCCGAGAGCAACTCCCTGGTTTTGGATGCAGGCTGTGGTACAGGAAATTTCAGTTTTAAACTGGCGAAAAAAGGCTGTAAAGTAACCGGCATAGATATTTCTCAACCCATGCTGGAAAAAGCCAGAAACAAATTGAAGAACTCTCCAAAAAATTTAGCTGTTGAATTTAAACAAATGGATGCACTTAATCTTGATTTTGCTGCAGAGCATTTCGATCATGCTTTCTCCATGGCCACAGTGGAATTTATCCCGGATGATAAAAAGCCAAAATTTATCAAAGAACTCCTGCGGGTGGTGAAACCAGGAGGGAGAGTTCTGGTGGGTACGATAACCAAAGATTCTGACTGGGGGCAGATGTATCGACAGCAGGCTCAATCTCGAGATTCAGTTTTTAGCGAGGCAGAATTTACCACTCCCGAAAGCCTCAATCAGATAGAATCAGACAAATTAATAACCAGTGAAGAGTGTCTATTTATTCCGCCCACTGCTGAACCCGAAGAAATATCCTGGGAAAAAGAAAAACAACTGGCTCCAAAAAAGAGAGGAGGATTTTTCTGCTCATTATGGCAGAAACCAAAGACTTAAATGAAGATTTAATAACCTGTCAGATAATCTTTTATCCTTTGGCTACAACCGAGGTGACCAGACCTGTGAACGAAGTTATAGATATAATAAAATCTTACTCCCTGCAAGATATTGAAGTCGGACCAACTTCCACCATTTTGCGGGGCAGTCGTGATAAGATTTATACTTTGCTAAATAATATCTCAGCTGAGATGGAAAAACAGGATATCAAGTACGCCATGTCAATAAATATTTCCAATGAATGTGGTTGTTAAAAAATAATAAAATAAATCCCCATTTCCGGCAAAAATATGGTATAATAGAGGTAGATAATATCTCGGCGGGAGTGCCGCCGGATATTATCCGCAGAGTTAGACGCAGCTAAATTTTGAGCCTCACGGGAATCGTGCCCCCTTTTTCCGCGAGGCTCCTTTTTTGGAAAGGTTTTTACAGTTAAAAGGCTTATGTTGAATCAAAGGGCTGGTTACAGCCAGCAGCTGCAAGCAATAATTTAAGATTGCCCTGATCTACCATTCAGTATATCTAATATCTTAGATGGGTTTTCGATAATGACATCAGCTTTATTCTGCAGATCATCTTCCTGTCCCACGCCACATAAAACCCCGGCTATCAAACCCACACCGGCATTGCTGGCAGTTTGCATGTCCACAGGTGTATCACCAACATAGGCTACTTC
>CAZVMQ010000088.1:0-5469 GCA_964628755.1 uncultured Halanaerobiaceae bacterium | reverse complement strand
TACTGGTAATCAAGCATATTTAGCAATTTTATCAACGGTTCTGGAGAAGAACCAAATAATATAATCATCACAAAAATATTAAAACCGGGCCTCAGCGCCCGGTCATAATTTTGGGATAACTCAATTTTTTTATATCTCCAGTCTGCTTCTACCATTTTAATTTTTATAGCTACTAAAACCGAAACACAAAAAAGAAAGAAAATGAGGAAAGAAAGGCGCCTATAATAAATATGAAAATAATAATAGGTGCCAGAAACGCAAGCAGATATAAAACTGCAGTCAATGCCAGAAAAATTCCGGAATATTTCAGTAGCCCTTTTATACTTAACCGGCCATCAGTTTCGGCCTGTTCAGAACTAATCTCAGGCTTTACATAGAGTTCCTCTTTATTGTTAAATGCAGATAAAATCGTAATCACAGCGGCAATGATAATAGGCAGAAGATATAAAAGCTCCATTTTTGCTTCCCCCTGCAAACTTCTGGTTTATAATTAAGATTTTGCGTCTTAATATATACTTAATCTGGACCTGCTCCTCTATCTCCGTGTCGGAAAGAAAATTTCCGGTGACAGCTCAAAATATCTTTTTTATACATCAAACTGTCCAATCAACTGTTTGAGATTTTGAGCCATGTCCTTCAACTCATCTGCTGAAGCCGCCACTTCTTCTACCGAAGCACTTTGTTCTTCAGCCAGGGCCGAAACTTCTTCAGTGCTGGCAGCATTATCTTCGACTGACTCAGAGATTGAATCGATAGAATTATTAATTTCTTTAATCCTGTCATCCAGTTCTTTTGCAAATTGTTTCATTTCCTTGACAGAGGCACGGGTACTTTCTGAAGAATTTACTATTTCATTCAGCGAATCGCCAGCTTCATTGACAACATCAATCTGTTTATCAACCTGCTCAATGTTGGAATCCATGGAATTAATGGTGGCTTGAGTTTCTGACTGAATATCCTCGATCAGACTGGTAATCTCTCCTGCTGCTTCAGAAGATTCTTCCGCCAGTTCCCTGATCTCTTCTGCCACGACCGAAAAACCTCTTCCCGATTCTCCAGCCCTGGCCGCTTCAATAGCCGCATTCAAAGCCAAAAGATTTGTTTGCGAGGCTATTGATTCTATAACTTCTATCATATCTCCAATCTGTTCTGATCTTTTATTTAGTTTCTCTATAGCATCAGTAGCAAATTCCACCGTTTCACTAACCATATCTAGCTGATCAACAGCTTCCTGGATGGACTGCTGCCCATCATTGGCAACTTCAACAGAATCTTCTGCTTCTTTAAGTGTCTTTTCAATATTTTCCATCAAAACGTCGCCATCTTCTGCCACCTCTTTTGCTACTGCGTCAATACTGTCAACTTCAGAATTTATATCCTCACTTTCTTCAGCCACCTGTGTTATTGTGCGGGCAATCTCCTCAGAGCTATGACCCATATCTTCTGAAGCAGAACTCAACTGGCCAGAAGCATTCACGACTGAATCTGAATTATCCTGAATCCCGGCTATAATATTTTTAAGACCCTCGGTCATTTCATTGAAGGAATCTGCTAAATCCCCCAGTTCACCTCT
This sequence comes from uncultured Halanaerobiaceae bacterium, assembly GCA_964628755.1. Lineage (GTDB taxonomy): Bacteria > Bacillota > Halanaerobiia > Halanaerobiales > Halarsenatibacteraceae > Halarsenatibacter. Next base: position 3,896 of record CAZVMQ010000088.1, on the reverse strand, counting down.
GGAATTTATTTCTACACTCTGACTTAGATCTCCATCTGCCACCCGGGCCGCCGATTCTGCCAGTTCTCCCACCGGTTTAAATAAGCGAGAAATTAACAGAAAAAGAATCAGAGCTACTACTGCCGCCCCAATAAAAGTGAATATACCCAGATTGCGGGTAATAGCTGCCCCCTGTGCTACCACATCTTCACGGTTTTGCACTGTTTTAATATAACCTATTACATCTCCTGCAAAGTCTTCAAAGGGCAGCAGATATATGCCATGATTTTCATCTTCCGAATGCAAAAAGACTCTATCTCCATTTTCAACTCGGGCCAGTTTATCCTCTGAAACCTGCCAATCATCTTCAGCGGTGGCACCAAACAATCCGTCGGCCTCAGAAACCTCATCCCAAAATTCCAGCTCCTCATCTTCAAATATGTAAAAGAAAAATTCTCCTCCCATATTTTCCTGTAAAGTCTCAGCAAAATAATCATCAAAGGCTGAGCCAAACTCCACCGTACCAGCATGTTCTCCCTGATAACTTATCGGAGCAATTGCTCTAATACTCAGACCAGTTGTCCCTGCTTCTATTCCCTGCAGGAGCGATCTCTGCTGGTTGGCTTCATTTACAATATGTCTTGTATCACTGAGATCATCGCCAAATCTTTCAGGTCTGTGAACCCGCAGAAAAGAGGTCGAATCTGATTCATGAAAATGCACTCTCCCCACTTCATCTTCCACAGCTGCAATTTCTGGAATCATAATCTCAGCCAGCTCATCTCTCTCCCGCTCCGCAAAAAGTTCTCTCACCCTTTCGTTGTTAGCAGTCCTTAATACATTAACCCTGGCCATCTCGACTCGATCTTCAATCTGAGCCCGGGTGAAATTACCAAGCGCCTGAAAAAACTCTTCTTCTTCCTCCTCAAGCACTGATGAGGACTGATTAAGAGCATAAATGCTTAAAGCAAAAGATAATAGCAAAACCATAATAACCGCTGAACCGATAATTTTTTTCTTCAATGTTAGTTTTTGCAAAAAATTCAAATTGACCACTCCTATTAAGGTTAAAAATATCAAGCTATGTTTTTGTTGTAACTGTCGATGAATAAATAATACAATGTCATAAATAATTTATGTTAATTTATCATATCATGCATGTATTAATAAGTATGTAAATTTTTTTACATTAATTTCTTTAAAAATTAATTCTAAAAATTAAGTCCTTTTCATTGTCTTCCGGAAAGTTAAATGATATAATGCAGGAAAATCACTAAATCAATAATTAAATTAAGTTTATTTATCTTTTACATGCTTCTCGATTATAAAAATAATACCTGCATTGAAACTGGATTTTTTAACTAAAATTTAGGATATTTTTTTCTCTGGCAATTAAACTAAAATAATCAGTTATATTGATGAGAGGTGAAAACTTTATGAATGAAGATAATAAAAATCAGGATGTCGATGCTCTTCCCGGGGAAAGATGGTTTCCCCAGGAAAGCAGTTTTAAACAGGACCTGCTCTCCTGCTGGGGAGATTGGGGGGTTGATTCTGAGGTAAAACAATTGAAATCGGTTTTAATGAGGCGCCCCGGTCCGGAAATTGAAAATTTCGATCATGAAAAAGTAAGATTCAAAGCAAAAATCGATCCGGAAAAATTTAGAAACCAGCATGATAAGTTGACTGATATTTACCAACAGCACGGTGTTAAAGTACATTATGTCCAGGAGCAGCGTTCCGACCGACCCAATGCTGTCTTTATGCGAGACCTGGTGTTTATGACCCCAGAGGGAGCCATTATTGGCAGACCGGCTATGGCCAGCCGCCGGGGTGAAGAAAGATATGCTGCCCAGGCTCTGGCAGAACTGGGAGTTCCTATCCTGCACACAGTCCATAGAAAAGGCATATTCGAGGGAGCCAATGCCATGTGGGTTGACAGAAATACCGTAATTTTAGCCACCGGTGCCCGCACCAATCAACAGGGGTTTGAGCAGGTTAAAAAAGTACTGCAGAGGCTGGAAGTGGAAAATATCTTACATATGCAGATACCTTACGGTCATGCCCACATAGATGGGCTGCTAAATTTTGCCAGCCAGGATACAGCTATGATCTATGCCCCCAGGGTTCCCTATGATATCTGTGCCCGGCTCAAAGATAGAGGAATAAAATTGCTGGAAGCCCCCTCACGTACTGAAGCCACGCAAACTCTGGGAGTAAATTTTGTAGCAATCAGACCAGGTCTTGTGGTCCAGCCTGCCGGCAATCCCCGCTGCAAAAGTCTTCTGCAGGAGCACGGAGTAGAAGTGATCACTGTGGATTTATCAGAAATATTAAAAGGATGGGGAGCAGTTCATTGTATTACAGCTTTTTTGAAAAGAGGATAAAGTTTTTCCCCGGATTGTGAAATGTCTATAGGCTGAAATTGTGGTTATTCAATACATTTTATTAAATTTGTGTGATTCTTCTCCCGAACAAAATAAGCGGCGGAAACTCCCGCCGCGTTTTATATTATTCATCCTCATCAGCCCAGGGATAAAACTCCTCATCTATTGCTGCATGCAGGCGATCTTCCTCTCCGCCTTCACCTGGCTCACTAATACCATAAAGAAGTTTTGTCTTCATTTCTATACTGGCTGCCAGTTTCTCAGCAGTTTCCAGGCCTTCCCGTGCTAATTTATGACTGAGTTCAGTCAGCTGTTTTTTAGCTACTTCCAGATCATTTCCCTCACACAATCCCCGCGTCATTTCTTTTATATTATTGAGCTGTCGGATTGCCCGTTCTTCAAAAGCCTGCAGTGTATCCACTACTTCTGTCCTAAATTCACCCGGATGCTCTGCAACCAGGTGATAAAGCCGTTTAAAGATTCGAAAAGCATAAGTTGTCGACTCCCTCCCCTGAAAATCGGGATCGATAAAACGATAACTTTCCCCTCTGGTCAAATATCTGTGCTTTTTATATTCAATAGGTAGCTCCTCTATCCCCAGCGGCAGAGGTATGAAAGGACTGGTCAAAGAAGGTCCACTTCCCATCCAGAGAGTGGCCAAAAAGGGATGATCTTCTGCAGCCAGGCGGGCAACTTTACCATAACCAGAAGTCACGGAAGTAATTAGAGGACTGCGTACGGCCTCCATCATTTCCAGCAGACTAATCTCCGGTGCCCGTTCCTGCAGCAAACTTTCCATCTTCTCAACACCTTTAGCCCGTATCTGTTTGCCAGGTCTTTCCGGCTGGCGGTCGGTCTGATATACCCGGCCAAAATTAAACTCCTGTTCAGAATCAGGGTCATACCACCCCTTTTTTTCTGCAAAAGCAAACAAATTAGGAGAGACCATATAATCGGGATGCTGCTGATAATTTTCTGGAATATATCCCAGATATCCCGGCCGGGAAACTCGAATTTCATCACTGGATAATCTCCGGGCCGCCCATAATCCCTGGCCGCCGGCTAACTCGATCATTATCCACCCTTCTTCCTTATCGGCAAACATATGAGAATTACCACCATAAGTGGCATAACCGTATTCTTCTATTAGAGAGCCGGCGATTTCCACCGCTTCCCGGGCACTTCGGGCTCGCTGCATGACTATTCTGGAAATATCGCTAAAATTTACACCACGCTGGGGATTGGGAGTCATCTGTTTCAGTTCCGGCCGCGAAGGAGACCAGACGGCTGCTGCTGCCACCTGCGATTCATTTAAACCACCATTTTCCAGCGGAGCCGGCAACCCCTTCCAGGCCGAATAACGACTTGTTATATACCTCTGTGAATCCCAGTTTCTGGGTATTTCAATGCGTTCACCTGGGAATTTAGCTTCAGAATTAACGCCAACCTCCATGGTAGCTTCCGGATCAGCCTCTTCTCTCTCTGCTAAATGAAAATAATGGCTGGAAGGTTCATCACCATAACCGGCCA
>CAZVMQ010000087.1:0-5488 GCA_964628755.1 uncultured Halanaerobiaceae bacterium | reverse complement strand
TCTTTATTCATCATCTCCACTTGCTTTGCTGTTATTTACAGTACTCATTTTAGTATATAATATAAGGCTATTATATACTAACAGGATAAAACAAAACCCCGTTAATTGCAAATTTTTACTATTATTATTTATTATAATATTTTAATTTTACAAATAATATTATAAATGTATTTATCGGAGACTTCTCCCTTTTCCCGGGCATAACAGCAGAGGTCTCAGCAGCAACTTATAATCCTCCGGTTTTTAGACTAGTGACTGATATTTTGTTCGGGCGCTTCAATTTAAATTTTAGATATGTTATAGTGAGATTATCATAGCAAGGAAAGGAATGAGGTTTAAATGCTGAACTACAACTCATCATCTTATAGCACCCTGTCAAACCAGGACCTTGATTTTATTCATAATCAGACTGTGGAAATACTCGAGCAGGATGGAGTTAAATTTGACAACCAAAAAGTTCTTGATATTTTTCAAAAAAATGGTATCAAGACCCAAAACAACCGGGTTTTTCTTTCGGAAAAGACAGTTACCGAAGCTTTAGACCAGGCACCGGAATCTTTTGCTTTAACAGCTAGAAACCCCGATAACAATGTTACAATTGGCGGTGATGAATCCATTATGGGGCCGCCATTATGCGCTCCTTTTAATCTGGATCGAGGCCAGGAAAAATATTCTAACTATGAAGACTACCTTAAGTATATAAAATTGTATCAGCAAAATCCGCATATACATTTAAACGGAGGGGAGATTACACCTCCGTCCGATATTTCGGAAAATAGCAGGCATAAAAAAATGTTTTATACAGCGGTAAAATATTCTGATAAACCACTGCTGGGCACCGGTACAGGTGATAACAGCAGGGACAGTTTGCGGATGGCTGAGGAAGTTTTTGGAACTGATAATTTTGCTGACAATAACTATATGTTGAAAATGGTGGGAGCTTCCAGCCCCTTAAGTTTTGATGAAACACCTCTGCAAACTTTGCTGCACTGGGCCCAAAATAATCAGCCTCTGGCTATTTATGCGCAAATTTTAGCCGGAGTCAGTGGTCCAGCTAACCGGGCCGGACTGCTAATTCAGCAGAACGCTGAAATTTTAAGTGGAGCTGTGCTGGTACAGCTTATAAAGCCCGGAAATCCGGTGGTTTATTCATCCTATTCCTCTGCTGCTGATATGAATTCTGGCAATATAACTGTTGGTAATGGTTTTTATGCGCAAATAATTGCCGCCACTGCTCAAATAGCCGATTACTATAATTTGCCTTCACTTACAGCCGGAGCAATTACGGACAGCGCCGAATTTGGACCGCAGGCCGGGGCAGAATCGATGATGAATATGATGTCTGCAATTTCTGCCGGTGTTGATATAATTATGTTTGCTGCTGGCGCCTGTCAGAATTATCTGGGAATATCCGGCCGGAAGTTGGTTCAGGACACAGAAATTATCAAGAGCCTCAAAAACTCGCATCGGAAAATTGAGCTTCAGGAAAATTCCGCTGCCCGGGAGGCCATTTCCGAGGTGGAGCCGGGAAGCAGCTTTCTCACCCATCCTCATACCCTGTCTCATCTTCAAAATAAAAGGAACGAGGGCAAAGTAAATCAATTTGCCGACAGCCAGGCAGCTGTTGAAAAGATGCTGGAAAATTATCAGCAGCCTGATTTAAACTCTAAAATTGATAACAAGCTGGAGCAGATGATTTAAAGATAAAAAAGTCCTGTCTGCAGATAAGCAAATAAGATAGGAAAAACAAATTTTCAAATCAGATTAGCATATCAAAACTTTATTTAGCACTCTGCATAGCCACTCCGTGGGCAAATTGTTTTCTCAATAATATCAAAATTATCAGAGGGGGCAGCATAATCAAAAAAGTACCGCCCATTACCACATTCCATTCTGCCGCAGCCCTCTCAGTGGTATAAAGCATTCGCAGACCTATCTGTGATACCATCATGTCTCTTTGGGTAGTCACCACCAGCGGCCACAAATACTGGTTCCACATATATATAAATTCAATAACAAACAAAGCAGCAATATTGGTTTTTGATAGGGGTATGAGTATTTTGAAAAAATATTGCAGGGAAGAAGCTCCATCGATTCTTGCTGCATCTGGTAGCTCATCGGGAATAGTTAGATAAAATTGCCTGAATAAAATGATGCCTGTAGTGCTTGCTAAGTAAGGTATTATAAGCGCATAATAAGTGTTCAACCAGCCTGCAGAAGCCATCATTCTATAAAGAGGAAAAACTCGAACGGGCAGAGGCAGCATCTGAGTTATCATACATAGAGGAAAAAGTAATTTTCTCCCGCGAAATTCAAAATGAGTAAAGGCAAAAGCTGCCAGCAGAGAAAATATAATTTTGCCAAACGCTACTGATAATGAAACCACAGTGCTGTTGAACAAAAGTCGACCAAGATTAATTCTGGACCAGGCCCGGGCAATATTGACAAACAATTGATCCCCCGGAATCAAAATTGGAGGAAAAGCATAGGCATCACTATGAGTGTGTGTAGCCATTAAAATAGTAAACAAAACCGGAAAAATCCAAAAAGCTAAAAAACCAATCAATGTAATATGGATTAAAAGTTTTGTAGTCCGTTTTTGTTTCAATTTATTCACCTCAATTATCATTTATCTTCTGCTATATATCGCTTTTCTGGTGGTGGCATAAAGCTGATATGTTGCCAGAGTAGCAACTATCAGGAATAATATTACTGATTGAGCTCCAGCCATTCCCGGTCTCAGCCTGGAAAAACCTTCCAGGTAAATACTATAAACCAAAAATTCAGTTGCACGCTGTGGGCCGCCCTGAGTAACCGTGTCAATCAAGCCAAAGACTAAAAAGAAAGAATAAACCGTATTCATGAATACCAGAAAAGCTGTTGTGGGACTTAACATAGGAAAAGTGATCTTCCAAAAAGTCTGCCATGTTGAAGCACCATCAATTTTTGCTGCCTCTATTAATTGATCCGGGATATTTTGTAAGCCAGCAATAAAAAAAGTCACATTATAACCCATCATAATCCATATTGAAGCAATAGTAACGACCATAAATCCTGCTATAGGATTTGAAAAAAAGTTTAATCTTATTCCTGTCACCCTGAAAATACTATGAGTAAAAAGGCCGATAGAGGGGTCAAAAAGCAGCGCCCAAATAACTCCCGCTATTGCGGGAGACATGGCATAAGTCCATATAAAAGCCACCTGATAAAAACTTTTGCCTCGTATTTGAGAGTTTGTCAGCCTGGCAACAAAAAGAGAAATTGATAGACCAGCAGCGATTACTATAAAAGCGAAAAGAAAAGTTAGGCCGATACTCTGTAAATATCTGGCACTGGTAAATAATCTTCTATAATTTTCTAAACCCACATATCGAAGCCCGGCACCAAAAGCGGCCTGCCGCTGAAAGGACATAATAACTGCCTGAGCGAAAGGATATATCAAAAAAATAAAAATCACTAATATTGAAGGCCCAACTAAAAAGTAGGGTAATATTTTAGCTTCAGGGAATTTATTCATAATCAGAAGCCATCCTTTCTCCTTAATTCCTAAATATTTATTATCATATTATTATTTAAACGGGACGGAAATGATATATTCCGTCCCGTTTTTAAGCTGGCTTTTTTTCTCCTTACTCTCCTGGCAGTTCCATTTCTAAAATATATTCAATATCCTCTAAATAATCTCTCAGAAGCGAGTTTACCATTTCAGCAGTTTCTCCCATAACAGTTTCAGGATCGTGTCCGGCATCTATTCTTTCCAGCCCTTCTCTGATATATTCCCGTGATTGCACAAAAGGCCCCAGGCGGGTTCCAATAGCATGTGGGGTATCTCGACGACCATGTAAAATCTGCAGGAAAGCAGTTAAATGATTGGGGCTTTCCTGGAACCAGCCTTCATCCATAAGTTCTCTTAAGGCTCTATTTGTTGCCGGAAAGTATCCTGTGTTTTGGTGCCAGAACTTATCGTTTTCAGGTTCTGCTAAATATTTATAAAACTCAAAAATAACCTCAAGCTCTTCCTCGCTCACCTGATTGGAAACGTAAAGACTGTTGCCGCCAATAACTGAATTGCCAGCAGGATAACCTTCTAATCGAGGTAAAAATGTTGTCCTGACCTGAAAATCATCTCCAACTGTTCTTAAAATACCATCTAAAGAAGAAGTTGACTGCAGAATCATTGATACCTGTCCCCCGGTAAAGGCAGCATTTACTTCATATTCTGGCCCGGCATAAAACCACACATCATCTTCGGCCATTGCTCCCCATTTAGCTAACAGTTCATTGGAAAACTCAGATGGCCAGGACACTTCAGTTGCGTGGCCCTCTCTGCCGCTACCCTCATTGGCAAAAGGTTGATTATGAAGCGCATGCTGCTGTTCAAATTGCCAGGAAGGCCAGCCAAAAGCAATTATACCGCTATCGAGAACTCCAGCTTCAATTATCGCTTCACCATATTCATGGACTTCATCCCAGGTTTTAGGTGGCGAATTGGGATCAAGGCCAGCTTCTTCAAAATGATCAGCATTGTAATACATCATTGCCGTTGAAGAGGCAAATGGCCAGGACCAGAGATTACCCTCCCGGGAATAATACTCTACAATAGGAATATTATACTGACCAAAATCAAAATCCGCTTCCAGCTTCTCTGGTATCTCATAAGCCGGGATAATCATACCGCTGTCATGCATAATTTGGGTTCCAACTTCATAAATTTGGACTATCCCCGGTTCTTCCCCCACATGGTGAGCTTCCAAAAAACGAGCAAGTCCTTCAGCATAGGTTCCTATCATCGTTGGATTGATTGTGCCATATTCTGCCTGCTCATTAAAGCCTTCTACCAGTTCTTCTAGAACATCCAGCCTGGCTCCTGTCATACTATGCCAAAAATCAACTTCGGTACCCTGCGAGACAGCCTGTGGAGAAAAACTAAAAGCAAAAACCAGAGTCAAAACAAATACCGCTGCCAAAGTTCTTTTCATTATTTCCTCCCCCTTTTTCCTGGCAGTTACACCAGGATAAATAAACAGATTTTAATAACTTAACCTTTATACCTCCTTTCTGCAGGAATTAATTCAAAAAAATTACACAAAGCTGAAAGGAATAACAATAATTTTAAGTAAAAAACTGTATTTGGCCGAAGCAAAACCGGCTGAACATGTAATTATTAATTTAATATTATGAATTTTTCAACAAAAATAGCAAAAAATAATTATCCATAGAAAAACCCCAGCCAGTAAAGCAAGAATTGGCCGCTGGTTGCTTTCTGTTTTATTAGCAGGCTGGAAATTTTTGATATTATTTTTTATTTTGTATTTTTATATTTTAATATATTATTGTTAAAATGTATAAATATTATAATATAATAGCAATATAACTGTCAAGCCTTTATACTAAATTGTTTGAGTTAACTAATTGTAGTCAGAGACCGATAAGCAGCTCCTTCTGACGGTTTACTGGTCTTTTTGAAAAACAAGCTGGAGCAGATGAT
>CAZVMQ010000086.1:0-5496 GCA_964628755.1 uncultured Halanaerobiaceae bacterium | reverse complement strand
ATCCATCTTGACTTAATTAACATTTACTAGTTTTAAATTTAGCAGTTAAATTCTGTTGTGGATAAGGAGATGGGGGAAATGAAGAGAAAAATATGTTTTACGGGAATTGCAATTACTGTGCTGCTGTTGATGCTGGCTGGAATAGTGATTGACAGTACCAGTGCAGTCAGCTGGGAGGAGGTAGCCGGGTTAAATCCGGAATTTGCTGCCCTGGAATACCCCTATTCTCTGCCACCGTTTTCTCTGGAAACGCTGGAAGGTAGTGAAGATATTGTTGCTATTCGGGCCGTGTATGGAGCTTATGCAACAGGATGGAACCCCTGGTTTGATCAACAGCAGGGAACTCCCGACCGCATTTTGGGTGATGGGCAGCTATATTCCCAGCATATATTTCTGGCCAGACCGGCCGGAGAAGCTGTAAGATCGCTGGTGGGCCGGCCTCATTCTGCTTTCGCAGAAAAATTATCACTGAATTTTTATGACCTTAAAGCTGTCAATCCCGCTCTGGAGTATTATGAAAGGCTGCCCACAGGTTTGGATTCTCAGGGAAATATGTTCTTTTATGCCCCCCGGGGATCGGGTATAGCTTTCATAGCTGATGACCGGGGAGATATATATTCTGTTCTAAATATAATTATTCAGGAGGGTCCAGCCCGTTCCTGGCATGCTAATAATGTAGAAGGTCAGACCTATCATCCGGATCTTGGCGATATAAAGTATTATAATGTATTGTTGCGCGAGCCAGAGGGCAGATTTGACCTGGAGTCCTGGTTTATCAGTCAGCATCTGGCCAGAATAAAAACAGCCGCAGGAGATAGATTGGGCCGTGACTTTGTGGTGGAAGAAATTTCTTTATCGCCGGGCATTGCAGCAGCGCTTATGGATATTGAAGTCAAGCTGCATAATACCTCTGACAGCAATTATACTATGCCTATTTTCCGGATGGCTTTATACGATCAAAAAGGTTTGCAGATAGGTGAGGGGGCTTTAGTGGCGGCAGGTGGGATTGCAGGTGGAGCAACGGTAACTCTTACCGGTATGGCTATGCTGGAGAGAATGATTGATATTGATGAGATCATCTGTGCTCTGGAATATACTCCTTTATTTTGACATCGACATCAGCATATTAACTAAACTGCCGCGGATAAATTATTTTCTGGATTTTATATTATAATTCATATTATGGGAAAAAGATAGGAGCAGGATAGGAGGAGGTCGGTAGGTTGGCTTTCCAACCTACCGACCTCCTCCTATAGTCCTCCTAGCTATATTCGATTTTTGTTCAATAATTATAGTTATTGGGATCATCAGGATAAGTGATATTTGTACATAATATAATAAAATAATACTATTGGGTAATATCTTTTTCTTATTTAAAGTGTTATAATAAAGTCAGCATGTTAATTATTGCTTGGTATTTTAATCCTGAAGAGCCTTTATATAAAATAATTCTTTCCCGGGAGGGTGGTTGTTTTTATGGACAGAGTAAAAAAACTGCAGAGAGAGCTGAATGAATTGAAAATTTTATATAAACTCACCCTCTTGTTTTTGGAAGAGGATAGCAGTTTGCAGAGAATATTACAGCAGTCAGCTGAAATAATAAACGATTTCTGGCAGCAGGAAAATACCTTCCGGGTAATCATAACTTATGATGGGGTGACTGCTGACAGTGAAGGGCAAGATATCGTCAAAGATAATAAATCTCCAGCAATTGCGGTCAGGTTTAATGAGAGCCCTTTTGGTGAATTGAGAATATACAGCCACCAATCGGATCAGGGGGTAAAGGAAAAAACAGAGCTCAAGGAGCGTTCCCCCCAAAATGAAAGAGAGTTTCTTAACAATGTCGGTCATAAGCTCTCCTTATTAATTTTAAATAAGGAAAGGCAGGAACAGAGAAAAAATGATTCTTATCAGGATTCCCTGACCGGTTTGTATAATAGACGGTTTTTTCAAAAGGAAATGGAACGCCTGGATACCGAAAGACAGCTGCCTATAAGCTTTATTATGCTGGATGTCAACGGTTTAAAACTTATCAATGATGGATTTGGTCACATGTTTGGGGACAGGCTATTGACAAATACAGCTAAAATTTTACAAGATTCTGTGCGGGCGGAGGATATCATTGCCCGCTGGGGTGGTGATGAGTTCATAATCATGCTGCCCCAGACTAAAAAGAAACAGGCTGAAAAAATTGCTGAAAGAATAGAGGAGCTCTGTCGGGAAACCATTGAAGATAAAATTCCTATTTCACTGGGCATGGGGATAGCTGCCAAAGTTAATCCAGAAGAAATTTTAGAAGAAATACTAACACTGGCCGATGAGAATATGTACATAAATAAACATAACAAAAGCAGCAGCAGTGAACAACTCATGATTGCCGCTATAATCAAACATCTATCGCAAAAAAGTGATGAGACGGAAGGGCATATTGTAAGAATCACCAATTACCTGGAGCGGCTGGGCCAAAATCTTGGGCTGAAACCCTATCTGCTGGAAGAACTGGCTCTGCTGGCTCAATTACACGATATTGGCAGTATATATATCCCCGAAAAGGTATTGAAAAAATCAGAAAGTTTAAGCAAAAGTGAATGGAGTTTGATAAAAAAACATCCCGAAAAAGGTTACAGGCTGGCCCTGGGAACTGACAAATTTGCTCATGTAGCGGATAAAGTTTACAGTCATCATGAGCACTGGGATGGCAGCGGTTATCCGCGGGGGTTAAAAGGGGAAGAAATACCCCTGCTGGCCAGGATTTTCGCTGTGGTGGATGCTTATGATGTAATGACCAGTGATAGGAGCTATAGCCCGGCCCGGAGTGCCAAAATAGCCTTACAGGAGCTGCGGGATAAAGCCGGCAGTCAGTTTGACCCCTATATTGCGGAGGAATTTATTTATATGGTTAAAAGTGAAGCCGGATGAGTTCCAACTAATTCGAGCAAAATATACAGTTAAAATTCATATAACTTAGCCATTAGTGCTCTTTTATTTTTTACCTCTGTTTTACTATAAATATTTTGCAGATGTTTTTTTACCGTGTTTATTGAGATATATAGATTCTCGCTTATTTCTCGATTGCTGAGTCCGGCTGCGGTCAGCCGGGCTATTTCTTTTTCCCTGGTGGTGAAGCGAAAATTTTTGGTATTAGTAGTAAAGCTTGCCCGGTTTAATCGGGCCGGTGATAGTTTTTTCAGCAGCAGAATATGATTGCTTAACCCGGGGCTAATTCTGTTGAGAAATAGCAGTTCCGGAGCTGTAAAATCAGAGTTATTTTGACAGCGGATAAGGGAAATAGTGATTAAAATTTGCTGGCGGCCGTGAATGTCAATCCCACACAGATAGTAAAAATCATTGATAGCCAGAAAATTTTCAAAATATCTGGTTCTTGTCCACTGGTTGTAGTCGAATAATAGGGTGCTTTTTACCGCCCGGGGCTGATTAAAATATTGTTTTTTGATGGGATCCAGCTCCTGGAAATTTTCCCGGTAATTATTGATTGTCTTCTGCTGGATGTTAATCGCTGTAATATCTGAAATTTGCTGCTGTTGATCATAGCTTATTAAATGAGCTGAATCACAGGGTATATAAGTCTTCAGAGTTGCAAGGACCTGTGAATAATATTCCTCAAGACTGGTACAGGAATTTACCTTATTTATAAAATTAAATACCTGTTTCCACATATTCTCATTTAAGTTAATTGCCTGCACCTCCTTTCCCTCCTCTTCTCTCCAGAGTAAAAATTAAAATTTTTCCCCCTCTAGCGATCATTAATTTTCCTGCTAAAACCGAATTCACTTAATTTACTTTAGTATACTATAATTATATAGTATTTAAAATTTTTTTACAATAAAATCCTGGCTTTTTTTACTCTGTCTAAAAATTTTTAGCTTTCAGCCTAAAAACTTACAAAAATATTATTTTGGCGCCAGATTTTCGGGAATTAGGAGCTCAAAGCTGGACATCAATGGCTTATTGTCGTATTATAGTTATAGCAAAGATTTATGATTGTGCTTACAGTGAGAATTCAGCATAGTTTTAGGCTGAACAGTATCAGGATAAATATCACAACAGGAGGGGTGATATTTCTTGCAGAAATTAATAAAACTTGGTAAAACTGGTCTGGAAGTTTTTCCGCTGGGATTTGGCGGGATACCCATACAGAGAGTTTCGGAGCAGGCGGCTATGGAGGTAGTTAAGGAAGCTGTACACAATGGGGTTAACTTTATAGACAGTGCCCGGGCCTACGGAGATAGCGAAACAAAAATCGGCAAAGCTTTGCAGCATGTTGATAAACAGGTTCATCTGGCCACAAAAACCCCGGCTGAAAATGCCGAAGAGGCCTATGAAGATGTGAAGAAGAGCCTGGAAAATTTTCAGGTGGATAAAATTGATCTTTATCAGCTGCACCATGTCAGCTCTGAGGAAAATTACCATCATCAGGTAACTAAGGACAATAGTGCCCTGCGGGGACTGCAGAAGGCTAAAAATGAGAGGCTAATTGAATCTATTGGTATTACCGGTCATTCCAATGATTTGCTGCTGCAGGCCATTGATGAGTATGAGTTTGCCACAGTCCAGTTCTGCTATAATTTCATCGAGCGGGAGGCTGAGGCGGACCTGATTCCCGCAGCTCGTAAACAGAACCTGGGTATGATTGTTATGAAACCTCTGGCCGGAGGCAGACTGCAGAGGGCGGAGCTGGCTTTAAAATACATATTTAATCGCCGAGATTTGCTGCCGATACCCGGTATGGAAAATATAGAAGAGGTGCAGGAAAATATTTTAACGGCCAGGCAGGCCGAAGAATTAACCGGGGAGGAAAAGCAGTTTCTTGAGAACCGCCGTCAGGAACTAGGTGATAAATTCTGTCGGCGCTGTCAGTACTGCCTGCCCTGTCCCGAGGAGATCAAGATACCCGTGGTGCTGCGGGTGGAATCTTTTCTTAACCGCATGCCGGCTGAAGATATAAAGAAAGGCCCTTATGAAGTTTTTCTGGAGGCGGAAAACTGCACTGAATGCTATGAGTGCGTGCAGAAATGCCCATATGACCTGCCCATACCGGAGCTGCTGCAGGAGAATGTGCAGCTTGCCCGGCAGGAACTGGGTTAATATTTTGCCATTATTCCTTAAATTCAGGTTATTTTTATGGTATATTATAAATGTGAATTATATAATAAAATGCAGATAATAGCTGCCGGGTAATTAATCAGAAAAAATAAATGCAATTTATTATGGTTCTTCTGCAGAACCGCTGGTGAAATTGCCATTATGCTGGATTATCAGGATTACTTATACCTTTAATTGCCGGGGCTTATAAAGTATTGGAAGCTATAAAGCGAAGTGATACTGGAAAAATTTGATTGTGAACAGAGCCTTATAGCTTTCAATTATAAGCATTACGAAAATGACTAAAACTATATTCAACCAGCTGATATGGAGAAGACCCTTTATTAATAACCAAATTAGGACCTTATTTTACCCGGAAAAACTCTAATTATA
>CAZVMQ010000085.1:0-5570 GCA_964628755.1 uncultured Halanaerobiaceae bacterium | reverse complement strand
AGCTGATGATTAAATGCGTTTCCCGGCTGCCCCAGATAAGGATAATATTTATCCTGAAATTTAAACTCCAATAGGAAGTGGATAGGAGGAGGTCGGTAGGTTGCCAATCAACCTACCGACCTCCTCCTATCCATCTCCTATCAAAACCCTGCTCTAAATCTAGTTTTAACCCAGAACATCAATCACAAGTCAAATAAAAAAAGCCCGCCAGCAGCTGGCGAGCAAAATAATAAATATTCCTTTTTTAAAATAACTTACAGTAAATTTAAAGCAAGAGAATTTATGTCGGTATAATCTGGCCCCCAAATTTAAGGTGTAATCTCATGACATCTGCTTTCAATCTCTAATTTTGCCGGCAGATCTCGCCGCACAGAGAAAGTATCCTTTAATCTGGTTATCACCTGCTCGATTTCATCACAGGCAACTCCATTCAACAGCAGAATAAAATGCTTATCATCCCAGCGACAGACAAGATCTCCTTTCCGCAGCTGTGTTTTCAGGTGCTCTATGAAATCCTCGGCCAGAGTTTCCAGGGAACTATGCTGCAGATCGCCTGTCAGGCGCAGATGGACAATCTGGCGGGGAGGCACATCTCTTTCTGCTCTTCTTTTTTCCAGTTCATAAAATTCACTGAATGTTTTCATATCACACACAAAAGCGCTGTTACTCATGCTTCTTTCTTTGATTTTTTTGATAAGATCATCGGCATCCTTCGATTGCCGGGACTTCAACTTCCTGCCCAGTTTTTCCAGCTCCGGCGGCAGTTTCAAGTCATTCTCTTTGAACATGGAAACGGCTTCTTCATATTTTAGGCGGGCCAGGCCCGTGCGCCCTGCATCCAGCATGGCTTTTATGGCCCCGGCCAGCAGCTGCTCATCAAATTTAACCATTTCATGCACCTGCTCGTAAAACTCCCAGAGTTTTTCAAATTTCTTCCGGCTGCGCAGATAGTCATCAAGCTGATTTAAGCAGGTAACGAGCAGATCGCGGTAATGATTGCGAGCATTCCACACCCACTCTTCCGATCTGACTTCCTCCAGATAATCACCCTGATAAAGTGATAATGCCTGCTCAAATTTATCGGCTGCTCCTTCAGTCCCCTCTTTCACCAGCTTTTGGCTTCGGGTGCAGAGCTCCTCAAATTTTTCGGCATCCAGCCAGTAATCCCGCTGTAAATTAAAAGTATAGGCCGATCCACTGGTCTTAATGAAATCCCCCAGCTGCTCATAACCATTTTCCAGCCTTTTTCTCAGTCTGTAGACCAGAGCTGACAGCGACCCCTCGGGATCACTGTTTTCATGTAAATCGAGCGCGGTTATAAGTTCTTCACGGGAGATTTCACGCTGACGATAAGTGATTAAATACTGGAGGAGCTGCCAGCGTTTGCTGGATTTATTGACCCCCTCAGTAATCAGTTCTTCACTATTTTCCACCCGAAAACGTCCCAGAGTAAAAATCTTAAGATCTGCTTCCATATTATGTGCTGCCCCCCGGTAGTAAATCTCTATATATCAACATAAATTTTTAATTATACTTAAAATTCTAAAAAATGAATAAACTATAAGCGAATATCAAACCCGAAAAAATTAGGTGTCTCTCTATATAAATATGTTTATGCAACAATTTAAATCTACAGGCTTAAACATAATTATAACATCAAGCAAACATTTATAGAATAACAAATCACATAACAGGTAAAATTTAACATAATATATAATATATAATAATCCAATATTAACCGGATAAAACCAGAATGAGTAAGCGATTATTTAAAGTCTTTCCCACTCAAAATTTATTTGCAGCTCGGCCAGATCACTTCTGGCAGAAATTTCATCTATCAGCTGCTCATAAAATGTTTCAACCTCTCCGGATTCAAGCTCAGCAGTCAAAACCACAAAATGCCCCTGCTGCCAGTGGCAGAATACGGATTTATCACTTAAATTATCTTTTAGAACTGTGGAGAACAAATTTTCCGCCCGATTTAATTTGCGAGCCCCTTTAGTATCAGCATCTGCCAGATCCAGTTTAAAATTGAGCAGGCTGATCTGCTGCTCCAGCATGTTTTTCATAACCGCAAAATTTTCATATAGGGTCATTGGCCCACATTCTACTATCTCGCCCTCTTCCATAGCCCTATTTTCTCTGATGAATTCCCCGGGATCTCGGATCTGTTCGGGATCTTCTTCCCGGGTTAAATGTTCTGAAATTTTATCCGGCACCTGCAGCCCATTTCTCTGGAAAAATGCTGCTGACTGCTCAGCACGCCGGCGGGCCTGATGATAATTATTCATCTTACCGTTGATCTCAATCATCCAGTTATGAAGTTCCGTTTCCAGCGGGCAGTATTGCAGGGCAGTTTCCAATACCTCCTCGGCCTGCTGCCATTTTTCCTGCTGCTGCAGTAACTCAGTCAGACTTGCAACTATTTCCAGATATGAGCTGCGGTATTTTTTTCTCTGCTGCAGAATCCACAGATTTTCATCCACTCCCTCCATGAAGGGGCCCCGGTAAAGTTCAAAAGCCCTGTGAAACAAATCAGCAGCTTTCTGGCTGTTATCGGATTTTTTCTGCTCTTCTCCCCGGGCTTTTAAAGTCTCAAACTGCTCCAGATCCAGCCAGACTTTGATATCACTGTTAAAAGTATAGCCGCCATTTTCTGTTAATATTATTTGTTTATCTCCAGCTATATCCTGAAAATCCTGGCGCAGCCGATAAACCATCATGCGCAGGGATTGTTTGGGGGCTTCATTATCATGCATACCCAATTTTTCAGTTAAATAAGATATGGAAAGGATTTCATGAGAATGGAAAAAAAGCACCATAAAGAGGTACCATTTTTTAGGCAGTCCGATACTGCCATCCACCAAAAATTCTCCAGCTTTTTCTAATTTTACCCTCCCCAGAGTATAAATTTTAATGTCAGCCTCCACAATTTTTCCCCCTTAGGAACGTCAGATTATTACTCTGCCTGTGATGTTAATTGCCTATCCGTCTCAAAACTATTATCACATTATTGGCTCTCCTCCAGTTCCTGCATTTCTTCCGGATCAGCCAGTTCAACTACATCAAAATTGCTCTCCCACAGATCAATATAGAATAGATTGCCGGTGATTTTATCTTCGTTACCGGTAAGATATTTGTAGGCTTCTGTACACTGAATATTAGAAACCAGACTGGGTATGGTATTTAATACTCCATCCTGACAGGGGGAAAACATCGCCTCGCCGGACTCAAAGTCGAACCAGCTGTTGATCGATTCATTTTTATGCCCGGCCACAAACTTGGCCATTCCCACCGAAGCGGCCACCCCACCATAAACCCAGGGGATTTCCAGTTCCCGGGCTGTTTTATCTATAGCTCTGCGAGCTTCGGGATTATCTGTACAGTCCATGATAATATCCACATCCTCAGCCAGCCGGTGACCATTTTCCACCGTAAATTTTTTATCATAAATATCGTATTCTATTTCTGAATTTACCTTTTCCAGCCTCTCCCGGGCGGAATAAACTTTCAAACGGCCCATGCTGGCATCTTCTTCGGTAAAGAGCAGCTGCCGGTGTAGATTGGCCAGCTCTACCTGATCACCATCGACCAGACGCAAAAATCCCACTCCGGCTCTGGCCATCAGTTCTGATGTATTGCTGCCCAGAGCACCACAGCCCACCAGTAAAACTCTGCTCTCCAGAAGTTTTTCCTGGCCTTCCTGACCAAATCCCGCAAACAGCTCCTGAGATAGATAGCGACTGCTTACCATTGTTACCCGCCTCCCGCCAGCTCATAATTGATGAATGTATCGCTTCCTGCTGCTTATATAAATTATGTAAAAATTATATTAAATACCAGCAGCTTTACCATAAACAGCTGAGAGTAATATTTGAAATAATATTATGTAAAATTGGTCTGAAATTAACAGATGCACCTAAAAACTAATTAATCTTCACTTAATTCAATATTCTCCTTCAGGTCCTCGAATTCCTGCCTGCTAATCTGTCCTGATTCCAGTCGCCGGCGGGCTAATTCGATGATTTCTTCCTCTCTCACCCGACCGCTAAACTTATCACGCAGGGGATGAGGCCGTTTTTCGTTACCACTGGATTTTTTACTGTCTGACCTGCGCCCGGATTCTTTTTTCTGGGCCGGCTCATTTCCTGCAACCTGGCTGTTTTCCCCGCTCCCGGAAGAAATTCTGTCTTCTTCCAGAAAAAATTTAAAAACCAGATAAAATATGAGACCAGCTATCAACAAGCCGATAATGCCCATCATTTCTAACAGCTCCTTTACAAAATGAAAAGATCTGTGATGACTTTCGAGATTTTCATCACCTTAGTCGATAATATCTACCAAAATTGGATCGAACCACAGGGATGTGGTGAGCCGAGCGTGAAACAGGATGTTTCATCGCGAGGTTTGTCCAATTTTGGGCAATAACAATAAGAAAGAAAATCTCGTAAGAAGAACAGGATTCTTGCCTGTGTAAATATAATTTGTGGATAATCACGAATCTTTATTAATTTAATCAGGGCAAACACATGTTATAAGCGGGCTATTGGCCGCTATTCTAGGGTTTATGCACAATTTTTTCAAAAATGTGCATAACTTGTGGATAACTTGAACAAAAGTACAGGTCCCAAATAAAATTCCTGCAGGGCTGAGATCTATCACCTTAATATAATGCCTTAAAATACCTGATTATTCTTCCCGGGGATTGGTCAGCGTGCAGGGTAAATCAACAGCACATTTACCGCATACTTCCAGGTCTTCTGCATTAAAATAACTGGTATTGTCCAGAAGGACCTGATAACAGGTCTCCCGGTCTAAACCTGTGGTAGTAAGAGCAGAAAATTCACAGCTGTCCACACACTCCTGACAGTCCTGACCGGCTTTATCGAGACAGTATTCTTCTTCTGGCCTGTGATCCGCTGACAGCACCATGTCTGTGACCAGACTGCCGATTCTACCTCCACAGCCAGATTCAGTTATCAGCATATGATGCCGGCCAAAAGTACCCAGACCCGCTATATAAGCGGCATGTTTATGGGACCAGCGGCTAACCAGTTCCTCCCGGGAAAAATTACCGGTGGCGGCAGCAAAACTGGCTCTTCCCCCCAGTTGTTCAATCTTCTGCTGCAGCTTTTTATTTATACGACCGATAAGTGAATTGGTTTCCCGGTAGGCCCGGGCCCATTTTCGGGAAGGGCGACCGGCCCCGGTGTTTGAGGCAGGTATATCAGCAGCAAAAGGCAGAAAATAACAGATTACGGTTTCTGCTCCAGCAAGCAGGTCTTCGGGAAGCAGGTGATTCGGGCTGACTGCTTCTTTTAATTCAGTAAAATAATCATCCCGGGCTGAGGCGGCTGCCAGAAGCGGCTGTCGCCATCGAGATGTTATATCTGATTTTTGCCTGTAATTTTCCTGCTCCTGTTCAATAACAGTCAGCAGTATATTTTTAAAATCAGTCTGAGAGTCATTCATGTTAAAGCTCCTTTCCTGTCTGTTCTCTAATTCTCAGTTCCTTTTCCATCTTTTTTCTTGCACTTATATCCCGGGCAAAAAACAGTTCATATTCTTCT
>CAZVMQ010000084.1:0-5638 GCA_964628755.1 uncultured Halanaerobiaceae bacterium | reverse complement strand
CGGATGTAAATTTTCGACCCAGGTCATATATTTGTTTTCAACTTCGGCCTCATCCAGACAGTAAAGTTCATACATTTCTTCACTCCAGTAAAGATCATTGGTTTCAAGGTTAAGTTCCCAGACCCCAACCCCGGCACTGGAAGTGGCTATTTTAAAGCGATCTTTTAACTTTTCCAGGTTTTCTTCAGTTTTTTTGCGTTCGGTAATATCCCGGGCCGAACCTACAATTTGAGTTATCTCTCCTTGTTGATAAATTGGAGTTAAAGTAGTATGATAAACTTTTTTTCCCGCTGGTAGTTCCAGCACCTCTTCATATTCGATGCTTTCACCCTTTTTAATACATTCTCTGTAATTGGCTTCAACTTTGGCCCCCGCCTCTTCTCCCAATATCTCCCGGGGAGTTTTGCCCTTTACATCTTCTGTTTTTAACCCCGTCTGCTCTTCATGTGATTCGTTCAAACGCTGAAATTTAATCTCACGATCCTCTGTAACTTTCAGTAAAAAAAGAGCATCCTGAGTATTATTAAAAACAATCTCATACTGTTCTTTCAGCGAAAGTTCCTTATCCTCATTCATATTTGATCTCCACCTTATCCATATATTCGGCCAATTCCTCAATTAAATCGTGTAATTTTTCAGCATTTTCAGCTGCAGCCGCCTGCTCAATTTCTCTGCCCAGCTCTGTAACTCGATCAAAACCATATCCCCCACCACTACCCTTAATCTTGTGACCCAATTTCTCAATATCCTCATAATTATTGTCCGTCAGAAGTTTTTCTAATTCCTCAATATTCTGAGCTCGATTTTCCAGAAACATGGGTATTAATTCTTTTAAATCACTATCAACATAAACGATATTTTCCTGCCCCTGTTTATCATCATTCAAATTATTTTCACCCATTTGTATCTCTCCTTTTTTGCAAGTTTTATCCCGAACGGGTAAAATCTTCACGGAAAGTTAAACAATTAAGATTTTATAAATCACAGCTAACACTTTCCGCTATTTTTACATTATCACGACCATCTTCCTTAGCGCTGTACAGAGCTTGATCAGCTGCTTCCACGAGATTTTCCGCTGCGGCTTCCTGACAGGATTCCGTATATGCCGCCCCTAAACTCACCGTAACATAGGAAGAAACGGGTGAATCTTTGTGTTCCAGTTCCAGATCTTTTATTCCCTGTCTGATCCTTTCTGCCACTTCTCCGACTCCTTCTCTATCTGCCTCCGGTAAAATAGCGGCAAATTCCTCTCCGCCATAGCGGGCGGCAGTATCACCTGGTCTATAAAGCAGCTCAGACATTTTCCCGGCCACTTTTTTCAAACATTCGTCTCCAGCCTGATGCCCATAAGCATCATTATAGTACTTAAAATGATCGATATCCACCATAATCAAACCCAACTGATGACCTTCCCGCCGCGCTCTTTTCCATTCTTTTTCTAAAAGATCATCAAATAGACGTCTATTGGCTAAACCGGTCAAACCGTCAAGGGAAGCCATTTTTTCCAGCTCTTTATTGGCCTCCTTAAGTTTACGGGTTGTCTCTTGCAGCTCTTTTTCCCGGGCATTTCTTTCCTTAATTTCTTTTCTAACTTTCAGGGCCGAGCTAACTCGAGCCAGAAGTTCCACTCGGGAAATGGGCTTTTTTATATAATCCATGGCCCCGGCGGCAAAAGCCTCTTCCAGAGTGCTGTCATCATCTCTGCCGGTTACCATAATTATAGGGATATCCTTAAAATAGGGCTCCATCTTTAGTTTGCGGCATATTTCCACACCATTTCCATCGGGAAGCACTATATCCAGAAGAATTAAATCCAGCTCTCCCTCATTTAAATTATAATCATCAATAATTGCAAATAATTCTTCGCCGCTGGCCGCAAAATTTATATTATCATGGCCGGCTTTTTCTAAATATGTTTCCAGAAGCATTCTGATTTCCCGGGCATCATCTACTATTAAAATATTCATCTGATTTGCCTCCCCGTCCAATTCAACTGAAGTAACTAAAATTCCTGAAATTCAAATTCTTTTATAGAAATTTCACTGGCTGAATGTTCTGTTTCAGCCTCCAGCCAGTTAGGCCACCAGTGATTTACCATTATCCTCATTTCCGCAGAAGGAAGATCACTGTCAAAGCTGGTCAGCAGTTCCCCCTCCGCATAAAAAGCTATCAACTCAGGCAGATAAACTATGCGATATTCATGATAGTCAGCAGCAGGATCAAAAGATAGTTTTGCCGTCTCATGGTTGGTCTTTTCTCCATCATCAAAAGTTACAAAATCTATTTTGCGGCTGCTATCATTAAAAATTTCTATATCTATCTCATCATTTTCCCGCTCCACATCCTCATAAAGAAAGAAAGCAGAAAAAGAACCGGGGGCATAATCTGTTTTCATCTTTACCTGATAGGAACCATAGCCAAATAACTTTTCTGTCCTAATCTCTCCTCCCTCAAAACTTGCCTCCGGAGATAATATTTTTATCTGTCCATCTTCCCGTCTCACATTTTCAGGTCTCAGTCGACCTCTGCCTAATTTATGAGTGGCTTTTAAAAAATCATAACCGGAAAACTCCAGAGCCAAATTTTCAGCTCTCCGGGCAGTATCTCCCCCTAACTCTTCTTTCTGTTCTTCTTTAATATCATCATTAAAAATTTTTACCCTTTGTCTCATATCACTTAAACGCTCAGCATCATCACCCGGAGGGGCATCCCAGGCCGCTGCCACAAACAGATAATCTCCCGGGATTATCTCCCCCTCTGGAAAAACCCGCTCGGTAATTTCAATTATGTTACTGGAATCCGCCTGTAACTGCAAATTTTGCGCAGGTATATCATGCCAGCTTCCATCAGGATCCCGAAAACTATAACCCAGCCAGATTTCTTTGGCTTCTAAAGCAAAATTTTTCACTTCTATTTCAGCAGCCAAATTTCCCTCTGTCTGCAGCAAATCTCTATTTATTTGCTGGTTTATAATTTCAACGGTTTCCGCTCCGTAAATTCTCCCAGCAAACATAGGGGCGGATAAAAACAGCAGCAAAAATAAAAAAATGACCAGTGCGAAGAATTTCTTGTTAATCAGATTAACTATTATGTTGAATTTAGATAACAAATTTTCACTAAAAAACAAAATCACTCACCACTTATCACAATAAATTTTTTAACCTAGCAATTAATTCCTGAGATTTAAACGGTTTGGTTAGATAGTCATCCGCGCCCAGCTCAAAGCCCCTGGTAATATCTTTTTCCTGACTTTTGGCCGATAAAATCAAAACCGAAATATCAATTTCTTCCTGGCGAATTCTTTTCAGGATCTGCAGTCCATCCAGCCCGGGCAGCATCAAATCAAGAATTAATACATCATAATCCCCTGAACGAAGTTTTTCCATAACATTCTGCCCATCTTCCTCCACCTCAACAGTAAAATTTTCTTTTTCCAGTTTAAAAGAAATAAGTCTGCGGACTGAGGGTTCATCTTCTGCTACCAGTATTTTCTCGTTTGCTGCTGTGGGCATATATATCACCTGCAGTTTAGTTATCATCTTCCTCATCACTAAATTTTTTTCGTTTCTGTTCTCCCCACTCACTCTTTCCTCTCACTATATCAAAAATGCCCTGCAGACGCCACCAGGTATGTAACTGCCTGTAACCGAAGTTCTCTAAAATACTAAAAGCAAATAATTTCAAAATATCTTTTGAGCTGGTATATTTGCGAAAAGTAAGCTCCTCGAATAATACGGAAAGTGTTGACAGCAAAACTCCCAGTAAAATGGCGGTCACAAAAAACAATCCATAAATTTGCAGATTGCCAATTCCTAAAATTATAGTCAATAATACCGCAGCATAACCAACGAATTCAAAAATAGGGCTTAAAAACTCCACAAATACAAAAAAGGGAAAAGCTATGAGGCCTTTTAAACCATAGCGAGGATTCAGGAACATCTCTCTATTTTTAGCTAAACTTTCCCCCAGGCCCCGCTGCCATCTTCTTCTCTGCTTGCCCAGGCTCCTGCTATCTTCCGGCACCTGGGTCCAGCAAACGGGATCAGGCAAAAATACAATTTTAAATTCTCGACCGGATTTTTTAATATGCCGGGTTAGCTTTAACACCAATTCCATATCTTCCCCAACTGTGTCTGTGCTGTACCCTCCTGCCTGCACCAAAAATTTGCGCTTGAAAACCCCGAAGGCCCCGGATATTATCAGCAGACTGTTCATGGCAGCCCAGCCCACTCGCCCAAAAAGAAAGGCCCGCAGATACTCTACAACCTGAAATATAACCAGGGGGCGGGAAGAAAGATTAACTTTCTGCACCTGGCCACCTTTGATCTTACAGTCATTGGCAATTCTTATACTGCCCCCAGCGGCCACAGTCCGCCAGTCATTGGTAAAAGGTTCCACAACTTTTAACAGGGCTTCCCCATCTATCAAAGAATCAGCATCAATATTGCAGACCAGAGGAAGCTGAGCTACATTAATCCCTGCATTAAGGGCATCAGCTTTCCCACCATTCTCTTTATCAACAACTGTTAATTCAGGATAATCAGGAGATTTATATATCTCTTTTATCTCCTGTGTTTCCAGACCGGAGGTTTCCACCCGGCTGGAAGGGATAAGCTCGAATTCTTCTTTTAACTGTTCCAGAGTATTATCGGTGGAACCATCATTAACCACTACTATTTCAAACTCCGGATACTGAAGTGCTAAAATAGCTTTGATATTATCATTAATAGTTTCCGCTTCATTGTAAGCGGGCACAATTATGCTCAAGGGTTTATAAAACTCACTCTGGAAGGTTTTCTCATAATCGATTACACTCTGAAAAAACCAGCTGCGGCGGATGGAAAAAAAGGCTGCTATATTTAAAATAATATAGGAACCATTGATGAGAGCAAAGAAAATAATTGCCAGATAATCAATTGTTAAAATAACAGATTCCAGAAATTCCATGCTATAACTAGCCCCTGTGTATAAGTTTTAGTGGTTATGATCGAGAATATATCTGCTCATTCGGGCTCCAGTTTCCTGTGATTCAGCTATAGTTTCCAAAATCTCGGTCCCGCCAATTTTCAAAATCGTCTCTCCGGCATAATATTTAACCCACCAGTTAGTATCTTTTTTTAATAATATTTTATAATCAGATAAATACTTATCTTCCTCAATCATACCAGCATAACGAACCGCCTGACTTCTAACAACCCAGTTCTGGTGTTGCAGGTAAGGTTTTAAATCATTTTCAATAGGGTAACCTATTTTAGACAGAGCTTTAAATATATGAATTATTATTTCCGTATTAGTTTCCTGCTGCAAAATATTCTCCAGCAAATAAATCCCCTCAACATAGTTAAAATGCCCCAGCAAATCAATTAGTAAAGAAATGATTATATCTTTTGAAGTCTGAAAAATCTTTTCCAGATCCTTTTTAGCTTCCAGCCAATCAGAAAGCAGTTCTTCAATCTCTGCACAGACTTCTCTATCAAATTTGGTCAGTAATTCAGTAATACCCTCGTAGGTCATATATGTTTGGTTGGTAACTGTCCTTAATACCGGAGAAAAATAATCCCCATCGCCAATTTCCGCTATGGACCAGGCAGCAGCAATCATCAGGTCACTATCATCCTGGTTAATTATTTCTTTTAAC
>CAZVMQ010000083.1:0-6312 GCA_964628755.1 uncultured Halanaerobiaceae bacterium | reverse complement strand
TGCAGGGATTCACACCTTCAAACCATAATTCTTTAAATAAGGTGATAATTATGGGCAGTAATGAATATAAACAGGTGAAACAAATAGTTGACGAGGCTGTGAGTTTAAAACGGGCTGAAAAGCTGGAGCAGGCCAGAGAGGTTTTAGAGTCAGGTCTGGAAGATTTTCCCGATAATAATTATCTCAAAGCCAGCCTGGCTGACCTGCTTTATCGCCAGAAGCAGCTGGCCCGGGCCCGGGAACTGGCTGATGAGATTTTGCAGCAGAAGCCGAATGATGGCCGGGCCCTGACGGTTAAGGGGAATATTGCTTTTCGCAAGCGCGAGTACGAGAAAGCCAGGGAGCTGTTTGCAGCCGCCTATGACAGTGATAGAACTGTTTATGTGGCCCAGCGACTGGCAAAAAGTCTGCTAAAGCTGGGGGAGTTTGAGGAGGCGCGCCAGGTTTTGCAGGAGTGGCTGGATAAAAAGCCGGATAATGAATATCTGCGCAAGCTGGCAGCTCAGCTATACGAAAAGATGGGTGATAGGGAAAAAGCGGAGGAGCTATATGAAAATCAGCTGGGAGAAAAACCCCAGGATCAATTTGCCTACAAGGAAAAAATAAAACTCCGTCTAAAGGATAAATCCACTGAAGAGGCCATAGATGAGCTGGAAAATATTCTGCGTCTGAAAAACCATGAACAAAACCCCCATCTGCATTCATTGCTGGCCGAATATCTGGAAGAGAATGAACAATTTTCCCGGGCAGCAGAGGAGTACAGCCGGGCCCTGGAGCTGGATCCGGGCAGCATATATGTCAGTAAAAGGCTGGGTGTCTGCCTTTATCGGGCAGGTAAATATAAACAGGCTCTTCCTTATCTTAAGGAAGCTTTTCGCGATGATCCCGGCGATTATTATACACGTTCGGTGTTGATGAAAATATTTAATGAACTGGAGCTATTTCAGGACGGACAGGAATTTTTCCAGGATGTAATCAGAAATAATCCTGGTTTTGAGAATTTATACGGTATGATTCACAAGCTGGAAAACAAAAGCGGTGATAAAAATGACGAAAAAGAAGATTAAAGATTTAGTGTCGATACCCAGGGTTAAAACTGTTATACAGATGTCGGATATTGAGGATCCGGAGCTGCGTGATTTTCTCACCAGCAGCTTTCTGCTCACCGATGAGGTGGAAGATGTTCTCACTGCCTTTTTTACTGATGTCAGCCGCCATGAAGGCAAGGGATATTTTATAGAGGGCAATTTCGGCTCGGGCAAATCTCATCTGCTGGGAGTTATGAGTTTGCTTTTATCCCGGCGGGATTCCTGGCAGCCCATTCTGGACCAGACAGAGGATGATAGCAGGCTGGCCCGGGCCGGTCAGAAAGTGCAAAACAGCGATTATATTGTCATCAATATCTCGCTGGTTGAGCACAGCAACCGGGAATATTTAGAGGATATAGTTATGGCCGAGCTGGCCGAGTTTTTCCAGGAGGATGAACAGATTTCCCGTCAGGATTTTTCCTTTGCCGGTGAGCAGGATTTCATTGAGCGGCTGGAATCTCTGGTGCGGGAGGAATATCCGGACAGGCTGAAGAGTTTTCTGCGGGAAAATGAGCTCACCGCTGAAGAGCTGTTTTCCCCGGGCAATCTGTTTCTGGTGGAAAAACTGACCGACCGTCTAAATCTTCCCTATCGCTTCAATTTTGACCGCAGTGATATATTCCAGCAGCTGCAGGATATTATGGACCACACGACTTACGAAGGTGTGGTAATTTTAATAGATGAGCTTTCGGAATTTTTGCGCTCCCGCACCGATGGCCGCCGTTTCAACGAGGACATTCGCTTTCTGCAGTTTCTGGGTGAGTTTACAGGCCGGATGCCCTGCTGGGTGGCCGCTACTCTGCAGGAGGAGATCGAGAAAACCGGGGAAACCACTCCCGAGGCTTTCAACAAAATAAAGGATCGTTATCCGGCCCGTTTTCGCCTCTCGGGAGCTCATATCAAGGAGATAATCAGCGAGAGACTGATTAAGCTGCAGGAGGGAGCCGGGGACCAGGTCGAGGAAATTTATGAGCTCTACAGCTCAGCTTTTCCCGGGCTGCCTGTTTCCACTCCCGAATTTGTCTCTCTGTACCCGGTACACCCGCTGGCGGTTAATCTGCTGGATAATCTCAAACCTTTATTTTCCCAGCACCGCGGAATTATAGATTTTATCCATTATCGTTTACACGGGGATAGTTCGCGCAATATCGCCGGTATGATGGATAGTTCGGCGGAGGAGCTGCTG
This sequence comes from uncultured Halanaerobiaceae bacterium, assembly GCA_964628755.1. Classification (GTDB taxonomy): domain Bacteria; phylum Bacillota; class Halanaerobiia; order Halanaerobiales; family Halarsenatibacteraceae; genus Halarsenatibacter. The sequence goes on along the minus strand of CAZVMQ010000083.1, from coordinate 4,038 downwards.
ACACCCGAACAGATCTTTGATCATTTTCTCCCCCGCATCCGGGAGATGATGGAAACAGCGCCCTATTTTGATAAAGTATATAAATACTACGAGCAGGAGATAGAATCTCTGCTCAGTGCGGAAGAAGCTGAAGTGGGGCTGCAGATAATTAAACTGCTGATTCTCTTTAAAATTTCACCGGTTGATAAGGAATATACGGTGGAAGATATTGCCCATATGCTGCTGCACCGGGTGACAGATCTTGATCCGGCGGTTAACTACGAATATATAGCTGATATTCTGGACCGGCTTTACAGCCAGGGTGCCTACTTAACCCGCACGGAAGCTGAAGATGAACGCCAGCAGGTTTTTTCTGTGGACCTGGAAGCTGATGTCAATCTAATAATTAAGCGTCGCACCAATTATATTCAGAGTAATCTGTTTGCGGAGGATAGCCGGCTATTTACCCGTCCGGCCCGGGAGATTGATGATAAAGTTCTGCCCTTTGCCCGCTTATTTTCCCACCCCCGCAGCAAAAGCACAATTGAATGGCATAACACAGAGCGTGAGGGTTTTCTGTATTTCCTGCCTCTTACCGAGATTACTCTGGAGAATATCGAGACATCGGCTGTCAGATTGCAGGAAAGAGAAGAGGATTTTATGTTTATCATTGCCCATGCTCATAATATCGAGGAGCAGCGCCGGCATCTGCAGGAGGTGCTGCTGCCCGAGTTGAACGAGGAGGAGAGAAAGGCCTTTTTGTTCTGGCTGCCGGCAGAACTGGAAGATAGAGAATTTTTGCAGGAAGCTTTAGCCCGAATGCTGCTGCTGGATGAGTATGAAGAAGATTCTTCCCCTACCGGGCTTGAAGTCAGACAAAAACTGCAGGATCAGATAGCTGCTGATTGGAATGAGATAAAAGATATTTTTCGCCGGGCTTACTATGCGGGAAAATTAATTGATGGCAGAGAACAGCAGATTTTATCGCTGGAGGAAACAGCTTTTTTACCTTTTGCCAGGCTAAAACAGCAGGCTGTATCCCGGCTGCTGGAAAATCGTTTTCCCGATCATACCAATATTGCACCTTACAGTCGGGTGATTAGGACCGGCCAGATAGATAACCTGATAGATCAATTTCTGCGTCCGGGAGAGATTGACAGTTTAAAGGAGACGGAGGGAAATGTGCTCAATATTATCGATACCCGGCTTAAACCTATGGGATTGATAAAGAAAAAGAAAAACTCGGTGAGTCTGGAAGTTAATCCCGATAAAAATCCCCTGCTGCAGAAGTTTTTTTCCTGTCTGGAAGGAGAAAAGACTTCTGTGGAAGAGGTCTACATGCAGCTGCGCAAAGGCAGTTATGGCCTCAGCAGGCAGCAGTTTAAACTGCTGGTCTACTGTCTTTTGTTTGCCGGCTACATAACCGCGTTTTCCAGCCGGCGCAAGATCAGCCTCAAGCGCCTCAATGCCCGCAATTTTAATCGAATAGAGTATCTGGGGTATGGAGAGATTATAGCGGCTGAATTTCAGGAAATACTGAAAGAATGTGTATTGCTGCCTCCGCGCTATAAAAATCAGCCATTTTCCCTGCCCCTGCAGCATGATATCTGGGACCATCTGGTGGAGCAAAAACGGGACTTTAAGCAGAGACTGGAGAAGGTGAGGGCCGGGCTGGATAGACTTTCCGGGGAAGAGGCTGAAATCATCAACCGGGAGAAAATAAATTCCCGGCTGCAGAGTCTCGAGGTTCTGCTGGAGGAGATTAAAGTTAGCTATTCCTCCGAAGAGGGCCTGGAGAGATTTGCCTCCCAGTACCGCAGTATGCCGCATGTTGAAAGTTATCTTGACAGTCTGAAGAGTGTGGAGGAGTTTCTGGCGGAAAGACAGGATGATTATCGTCGGATAAGGGGCTATCTGCAGGATTCGCGTCTGCAGATTCCCGAAACAGAGGAGTATTCTGAGCTGAGGCGGGACTATGAAAATCTATTGAACTCCCTGGAGAGCGAAGATATCGTCTACAGCGAGGATTATTTTAAGGGACTCAAACAGGCTTTCGATAATTTTCGCCGCAATTATATTGAGGTATATCGCGAGGAGCATGAGAAACAGCTGGCCGGCGATAGATTTAAGCCCTATGATAAAGTCAAAGACAGCAAAAGCTATCAGGTGCTGGGACAGCTGGCAGATATTGAAATAATTTCTGTGCAGGATGACCTGGTGCGTGTTGATAGATTATTGTCCCGGGCTCTGCGCCAGCGGTGTCGTGATTTTTCCCTGCGCAAACTGCAGGAAACCCCGGTCTGTTCCTGTGGTTTTACTCTGAACGATAAAATTGAGCTTCCTTCCCTGCAGAAGATTCAGACCACTATTACTTCGGGTATAATGCAGTATCTGCAGAGTCTGCAGGAGCAGGAACATCAGGATAAGCTGCGGGAATATTTGCAGAGTATGGAGGCAGCCGGGGAGAAACGTTTTGCCCGCCCTCTGCGCCGACTGCTGGAGCTGCCCTCCGAGGAAAATCAAGAGGTTTTGAGTGAACTGGATGAAATTCTCAACCGCCGGGTTGTAAAACGTATTAATAAGGCTTTGTCTCGCGATATTTCGGTGGTGGAAAGGGACCTGGATGAACTCTATGAAAATCTGGTGGAAAGAAGTTTTTCTCCCGGGCAGATAAGAGAGATAATTGAACAGTGGCTTGCTGGCTCTGAAGGGGCAGAGGCGCTGGATGAACAGACCTATATTCGGGTTAGGGCTTCTGGAATGGTTGAAGACAGAAAAAAGGGACATAAAGGCACCGCTGCCGCGGGTGCTGAGGCAGAAAATGGAGCCCGTCTGGAAGAATATCTGGAGAATTTTTATCCTCAGCTGTTGACCTTATTTGATGATGCGGGCGTCAAGGGTTTTTCTCTGCTGCTGGCTTTAAATGATTGGCAGCGAGCTCATAATCTTGCTCGAGAAGAAATATTTGCTCTGGTTGAGCAATTTTTGCCGCAAAATCGAGAGGAGATTGTTTCCCGTCTGCAGGCGGATGAAACTCTGTTTTCCGCCCTGAAAGATTTGAGTTCAGATTGCTTCGGAGGCAGTTATGATGAAAATGGGGAACTTACAGGAGAAGATAATCGAGGAAATGAACTGAGAAAGATGGTTAGTACCAGTGTCAAAACTATGATGGAGGAGGAAAATTTGGCTGCCGGTCTTGTTCAGAAGCTGGAGCTGAAAAAGCCTGTGGAGTGGCTGACTGCTGTAAGTCGGGAAAGGATTTCGGTAAAGCTAATTGCCAGATTAACCGAGCAGTTTATTCAGAGGATCGAAAGCAGCGCAGCCCGCGGAGAGATTGAGGACTGCAGACGTTATATGCAGGAATTGAAGGAGAGAGAAAACTATGAATATCCTCCCCGGAAAGATGAATATATCGATCTGCTGGAGAGTTTTATGGAAATTACTGCTGCCCTTAACTTTGCCCGCGGACAGGAACCTGAATCTGTTTCTGAGTGGAAACAGCTGTATAAGAATTATCTGGCCCGGCTGGAATTTCATCTAAATAGAACGCTGAATCTGGCTGAAAAGCTGGAAATGACATCATCGCTGCCCCTTCACAATTATGAAGAAAAGATCAATAAATTATTGCGCCGCTATGAAAAAAGATTTAACCAGTTTTATCAGGGGGGAGAGTTTCTGGTAGGGGAACCTGAGGAAGAATCAGCGGCAGGAGAATTTTATCATGTGGATGAGCTGATTAATGTTCGATTCCCCGGGATGCTGAAAAAAATGAGATTAAAAACCGGTCTGTGCCTGCTTATGGATGGGATGCGCTGGGATTTATGGCAGCAGATTAAGGGCAGGATCAGTCAGAAATTTTCCAGCAGAGTACTGAAAGAAGGGCTGTTGTTTGCGCTGGAACCTACCAACACGGAAAAGCAGCTGGACGCCCTAAAAAATTCTGAGTTTGCCGGTGAAATCCATCGGGCAGAGGATCTGGATAGCAAATTTTTCCAGCGGCAGAATCTGGCTGACCCCAAAAATCCTCAGGTGATTAAATTTTCCTGTATAGATGAAAAG
>CAZVMQ010000082.1:0-6388 GCA_964628755.1 uncultured Halanaerobiaceae bacterium | reverse complement strand
TTAACTTAACAGACCAATGATAAAAAGCAGTATAGAGGCCTATTTAGTGATGGCTTTAAGCTTTATCGCTACTTTAAATCAGCCATCACTAAATAGGGCCTTTTTTTTGGGTATCCAACCCCGATGCTCCTCAGCAGTATGGGAGCGATTTTGTAGAGGTTCTCTAAAACACTTAGTAGTGGTGACCATTAATGGAAATATAGAAAACTGTGCCGGCAGTCAGTTTGACCCTGAATTGGCCGAAAAGTTTGTGGAGATAATGAAAGATTGAATATCAGAGTTGACGCATAGTAAAGCTAATAATTTTTGACAATACGTCTAAAAAGGGGTGGGAAATTAAAATGATTGAAGGGAAAGAAGTTGAAGATATAAACGAAGAAAATTAAGAGATGAGCTGAGTGCAAAAGTTTTACTCAAAAGTCGTGACATTAGCATTAATCACTGGCAAATATTAGAGCTTGCTTATTTTGTAAAAGAAAATATAGATTGTCACATTGGAAAGGAGACAAAATTAAGTTTCTCTCAGGCAAATAGCTACGAGGGAACATTTTATATTCTAAAAGAATTATTAGAGCTTGTTGATGATGATTATTTAACCAGATACCATGAAAAAAATGCCAAAGAGAAGTTAAACAAAAATAATTTTTTAAAATATTCTGCAATTATAAAGTTTTTTGCAGGAGAAATAGGGTCTTATGTTCAAGTTTAAAAATAACTAACAAATATCACCCGAAAGGGATACTTCTATTAAATAGACAGCTAGCAAAACCGTGCCAAAAGTTTTGCCTTTTTACCTGGCTGTCGAAGGTGTTAAATATTTTTTGGTTATTTTGCAACCCTTCTCCTTTTTGGTGGAAGGGTTTTGTGTGTTTTAATACCCAAAACATACATTGAGCTGTGAATTATTTAATAATTTTTATCTATACGGCAATAATAAGTAGAAGAGAGTGAAAGCTGAAAGAAGGAATTCAGCAACTCTAATCGCAAAGGGAAAAATAGGGAAGGGGGATTAATTAATTATGTCCAGATTTAATCTTACTTTAAAAAGGAAGCTCATAATTTACATCCTGCTTATAAGTATAATCCCTATAGTTATCGTGGGATATTTTTCCTACAACTCTTCCGAGGGGGAGCTGAGGGAGCAGGCTTTTAATTCGATCATTATGTATGGCGAATTAACTGCTGCCGAGCTGAGCGAATTCTGGCAGGAAAGAGAAGGAGACGTCAGGGTATTCTCACACAATAGCGATGTTTATGGCAGCCTTAACGTTCTGGAAGAATATGACTGGGATAGAGATTCAGAAGAGTGGGAGAATCAGGTGGAAAGCCTGGATGCCATCCTTCCTCTGATGGTGGAAGAGTATGGTTATGCCTTTGCTTTTATCACCGACCCTGAGGGCGAGATTGTTTACAGCACGCGGGAAGAGGTAATAGGAGCAGATCTTTACGATAGAAACTATATTCAGGGAGCTTTAGGTGGTGAGACCACCTGGTCAGAAATATTTTACTCCGATATAATCCATGAAAACTGCATGACTGTTTCGGAGCCAATCAGGAGCGAGGGAGATAGAGGCGAGATAATAGGCACAGCTAATTTTCTCTTCGATCAGACCGCTATTGATCGGGCCGTTCACGAAGGATTGGAACAGTTGGGTGAGACTGCAGATGCCTACCTGATAGATGCTGATGGAATGCTGCTCACAAATACCCTGCTGGGTGAATACAGAGAGGGAGCCGCTTTAGAGGAGATCATTGATACGAGGGCGGTGGAAATGCTATCCGGTCCCATGAGGAACGAAGAATTTCATTTCGCAGCTACCGAGGAGTATGAGGAATACAGAGGTGTTCCTGTACTGGGCCATGCGGGAGTGACCAGGCTAGGCGATACTGCCGCAGGGCTGGTAGTAGAGATCGATCAGGAAGAGGTTTACGCTGGCCTAACGGGCATGAGAAACTTTATAGCCATACTGGGAGCTATAGTAGCTGTAATAGCAGCAGGGCTGGCCTTACTCATTGGCAGAAGCATATTTAAGCCGCTGGAGAAGTTTGCCGCCCTATTTTCTGATATGGCCCTGGGAGATCTCACCACTAGATATCCCATCAAGAAGATTAACTGCTCTGAGATAATGGAATGCGACGAGCCGGACTGTCCCGATTTTCAAAAGGACGGTGTGACATGCTGGTTTAATGTGGGAAGTTTTGCCCCACAATTTGACCAGGAGATTCACTGTCCCAAAATTAGTTCTGGAGAGTACGATTCCTGCGAGGAATGCGTATGCTATAAGATGGTCAACTCCGATGAGATACAGACGCTGGGGGCCTGGTTTAACAAGCTGGGTGACAGCATCCAGGATGTAATCGGTGAAGTTAAAAATACAACCGAAAGTCTTTCTGCCAGCAGCGAAGAGCTTTCCGCCAACACCGAGGAGATTTCTGCCTCCGCTGAAGAGGTAAGCTCAGCGATAGAGCAGGTAGCTTCGGGAGCGGAAGAGCAGGCAGCACAGATCGAAGAAACTGAGGTAAATATGAATGAACTCACCAACCAGATCGAAACAGTTACCAACCGCGCCGATGAGATGGAAGAACAGGCTGAAAAAGCCGGTGAAGAAGTCAAAACCGGAAGCGAAGCAGTAAATACAACAGCCACCCGGATAAATCTAGTCGATGAAAATCAAAGCAGGGTTAGAGAGCGCGTGAATGATTTAGGCAAGTTATCCGATGAAATCGGCGATATAGTCAATATGATCAACAGCATCTCAGAGCAGACCAACTTACTGGCCTTAAATGCGGCTATCGAAGCCGCCCGTGCCGGTCAGGCCGGTCAGGGTTTCAGCGTTGTAGCCGATGAAATCAGAGAACTGGCTGAGGAATCATCGCAGGCAACCGAAGAAATAGAGGGCTTGATAGGAGAAATACAGAACAGAGTGGACAGCACCATTGAGATGATGGGAGAAACCGATGAAGTAGTAGAAGAAAGCGTAAATGCAATTGAGACTACCAAAAACACTTTTGAAGAAATTGAAAATGTAGTCTCCAGCCTTACAGAATTAATTGATAAAGTAGTGGATAATGCTAAAGAGATGGCCCTTAACAGCAGCGAGGTAAGCGCCGCTATGAAAGAAGTGGCAGAGGTGAGTGAAGAATCCTCCAGCAATGCCGAGGAGGTTTCTGCCTCCAGTCAGGAGCAAAGCGCTTCTACGCAGGAGGTTGTGGATGTATCTCAGGAACTCACCGAGATGGCACAGGTATTATCGGATAAAGTATCCCATTTCCAGGTTTGACGGATTATAGTTTACCATTATATATCTTGCTAATGTCTGATATTTGAACTTCCAGGAGTAAAATTTAATGACAGGGCTGGCATCATGGTTCCATTGATGTCAGCTCTGACTTTTCTGGAGGAAGGAGGTTTAAATTATGAGTTACAACGATAAATCCAATGAAGATTTAGTGCTGAAAAATTTTTTGGACTCCTTGCCCCACAATGCAGCAGTTTTGGATGGGGAAGGGTTAATTATTTGCGTTAATAATAGATGGGAGGACTTTGCCCGGCAAAATGGTCTGAATCCCGGAGAATGCGGACCGGGAGTAAGTTATCTGCAGGTTTTGGAAAAAGCTACGGAGAAAGATTATGAGGACATCGAGGAAGTAAAAAGAGCCATCAGTGGTATACAGGCAGTTATTTCAGGTGATAAAGAGGAGTATTCTCAGGAATACCCCTGTCATTCACCTGAGGAAAAGCGCTGGTTTAAGATGGGGATAACTCTCTTTCGTCAGGGAGCCTTAGTCCTGCATGAGAATATCACAGAGCGTAAAAAGGCGGAGCTTGAAGCCGAGAGACAAAAAGAATTATTAAACCAAACCATAGATGGGATCCCTGATATTATAGGCATTCAAAGATCGGATCTTACAATTAAGCAATATAATCAGGCCGGGCTAAACAAACTGGATAAAGAGTTAGAAGATGTAAAAGGTAAAAAGTGCTTTGAGCTAATAGGAAAAGAAGAAAGATGCGAAAATTGTGCTACAGTCCAAGCAAAAAAAAGCAAAAAGCTGGAGAAAGTTGAAAAACAGATTCCCGAGCTCAATGGATATTTTGTCTGCATCAGCAACCCCATCAAAGATGATGAAGGAAATATAAAATTCATAGTGGAACAGCTCAGGGATATATCAAAAAGAAAAGAGAATGAGGAGGAGCTAAAGAAGAGAAAAGAAAGGCTGGAAACCCTTTTCTCCAGTAGCACCTCAGCTATTGCAACGCTAGATGAAAACAATAGAATCAGAAATATAAACGATAAATTTAAAAAAGTGTTTGGTTATAAACTGGAAGAAATAAGAGGCAAAGACCTTGATGAAGTTCTTGAAAGAGGCAGGTCAGGCAGTGTTGACAGGAGCCTAACTGAGCAGGTGCTAACTGGACATAAGGTAAGAAAACAGGGTACCCGTTACGATAGAGATGGCAATCCTCGTAAGTTTATAATAAAAGGTCTTCCCATAGAAGTATTAGGAAGTGTGGAAGGGATATATGCTATTTTTGAGGATATAACAGGATTAAATCAGGTGCAGGAAGAGCTAGAAAAAAAGAATCGAGAGCTGGAAAGAAGCGAAAAACGTTTTCAGAGAATGCTCTCGGTAATTCCTGATATGGTATCGATACATGATACCAATATGAATATTGTCTACAGCAACTGGAACGGTTTTGCCCGAGTTCCCGAGGATAAGCAGAAGCTTGATACAAAATGCTACAGAACCTACCGCGATAGAGATGATATCTGCCCCGACTGTAAGGCAAAAGAGGTGCTCGAAACTGGAGAGCCTCTTCTGAAAGAAGTACAGCTGTCTGAAGGGGGCTGGTATGATTTAAGAGTGCTGCCCATAAAATATGAAAAAGGTGAGGCAAAATATTTTGTGGAATGGGTGAGAGATATTACTGATGAGAAAAAGAAGCGGGAAAAGATAGAGGATCAGAAAGAGAGACTGGCCAGCATAATTGAAAGCACCAATGTAGGGACATGGGAGTGGAATGTGCAGACAGGAGAAGTTAACTTTAACGAAAAATGGGCGGAGATGATAGGGTATACTCTTGAAGAACTGGAACCCATTACCATTGAAACCTGGCGGAAGTTTACTCATCCTGAGGATTTAAATAAGAGTCAGGAGAAGCTCACAAAGCATTTCAGGGGAGAGAAAGAACAGTATCATATAGAATACCGCATGCGCCATAAAGAAGGCCACTGGATATGGTTGCTGGATAGAGGTCGGGTGGTAACCTGGACTAATGATGGAAGACCTGAGTGGATGTACGGTACCCATCTCGATATCACCGAGCGCAAAAATAGGCAGGAAAAGATAGAATACATGTCCTATCATGATGAATTGACCGACCTTTATAATCGAAATTATCTTAAAGAAAAAATGAAAGATATGGATGTGATACCCGAGCTTCCTATCAGCATAATAATGGCAGATATCAATGGTCTAAAGTTGATCAATGATACCTACGGTCATGAGGTCGGCGATGAGTTGTTAATTAAAACTGCAGAGATATTAAGAGATAGCACCCGGGAAAAGGATTTTATTGCCCGCTGGTCCGGGGATGAGTTTGTGATTTTACTGCCAGAGACCGATATAGATGAGGTGTGGAAGATTCGCAATCGCATAGAAGAAGGCTGCAGCGATGTAAATATCGATGGCGTCCCTCTTACCCTGGGCATCGGAGAGGCAACCAAAACAAAATTTGAAGAGGATATATTTGATAAGCTTCACGAGTCCGAAGACAATATGCATAAAGATAAACTTACCCGCAGCAGAAGTGGTAAAAACAAGCTTGTAAAAAATCTTCTAAGCACCCTTTCCGCCAAAAGTGATGAAACTCGTGAGCACGCCATGAGAATGACAGCTTATGCCCACAACCTGGGTGAAGAAGTCAATCTTCCCAGCAGACAGCTCAATAATCTCTCTCTTCTGGCCTCACTGCATGACATAGGAAAGGTCACCATTTCAGAGGATATTTTGAAAAAACCTGGAAAATTATCCAATGAGGAATGGGAGATAATCAAGCAGCATCCGGAGAGAGGTTATATTATAGCTTCTGCTTCCGAAGAATTTGCTCCTATAGCACAGGAGATACTCTATCATCACGAAAAATGGGATGGAACAGGGTACCCTGAAGGTTTAGAGGGAGAAAGCATACCTTTTTTATCTCGTATAATTACCATTGTAGATGCTTATGATGTGATGACTACAGGTAGGCCTTATCAGGGTCCAATGAGCAAAGATGAGGCTTTAAAAGAAATAATAGATTGTGCGGGCAGTCAGTTTGACCCTGCATTGGCAAAGCAATATGTGAAGATGATGGAGAACAGCCCTTAAAGCTTAAAGCCATCAC
>CAZVMQ010000081.1:0-6445 GCA_964628755.1 uncultured Halanaerobiaceae bacterium | reverse complement strand
GGGCCAATTCCCTGTTTGAAGATAATGCCGAATATGGATTTGGTATGCATCTGGGCAATGAGCAGCTGCGTGATCGGATTGCTGATTCTATGGAAGCAGCCCTGGAAGAGGATATACCTCAGGACTTAAAAGAGTTATTTGAGCAGTGGTTGGAAAATAGAAATGATGGCGAAATTACTCAGGAGCTGGCGAAAGAGATTAAACCGAAATTGCCTGAGGTTAATGATAATGAAAATGTGGCAGAAGTAGAACGTTTAAAGCAGTATCTCACCAAACGTTCACAGTGGATATTTGGTGGCGATGGCTGGGCTTATGATATTGATTATGGAGGTTTAGACCATGTTCTGGCTTCCGGGGAAGATGTCAATGTGTTTGTTTTTGATACCGAGGTTTATTCCAATACCGGCGGTCAGTCTTCTAAAGCTACCCCGCTGGCAGCAGCAGCCAAATTTGCTGCTTCCGGTAAGAAAACTGCCAAAAAAGATCTGGGTCAGATGCTGATGACCTATGGTTATATTTATGTAGCTCAGATAGCCATGGGCGCCGATATGAATCAGGCTCTCAAAGCAATTAATGAAGCAGAAGCCTATGATGGTCCTTCTATTGTTATTGCCTATTCACCCTGTATTGCTCAGGGTATTGAAGGTGGCATGAGTCAGAGCATCAAGCAGCAGGACAAGGCTGTAAAATCCGGGTACTGGCATCTGTATCGCTTTAATCCAGAGCTGAAAGAAAAAGGTGAGAATCCTTTCTCTTTCGATTCAGATGAACCCTCTGAATCTCTCCGCGATTTCTTGTTGAGCGAGGTTCGCTTTACTTCTCTCAAACAGGAATTTCCGGAAATTGCGGAGCAGCTTTTTGAGCAGGCCGAAAAAGATGCCGAAGAAAGATATAAAATTTATAAACGACTGGAAAAGAGCTTTGAACCGGAAGAACTGCCCGGGGAAGATAGTTAATAAATAATCGGGCAGTTTAGATCCACTGGCCGGCGAGAGACTGGATGATGTATTGGTCTTGAGTTATTCTAAATAAAATAGAGATAAACAATAGGGAAGGCCCTCATGGCCTTCCCTTTTTTACCGCTTTTGATATATTATATTATAATATTATAATTTAAGATAAGAGGGATCAGAATGGAAAACAATAAAAATATCACAATAAAAATGTTAATATTACTGCAAATATTGATGACCCTGGGCAGTCTGGTATTGATTTATATTTTTATTACACCTGATTTATTAAACATCTGGTGGCTGCCCGCAAATATTACAGGCAATATTGGCTGGGGGATACTGGGGGCTTTGATTTTATTTATTCCTGCTTATCTATATGCCCAATTAAAACCCCGGGAGCTGCTGCGGGCTGTTAAACCCCTGCTGCCAATTTGTCGGGAATCGTTTTTTACTCTGGTCATAATTAGTTTTTTGGCTGGACTGGGGGAGGAACTATTATTCAGAGCGTTTTTACAACAGCTGCTGGGATTATGGCCGGCGGCATTATTATTTATGCTGGCCCATGCCGGCTTTTGGGCTGTGCCGCCACACAGCCAGGCCAGGCTGCTTTTTGCCCCCTTTTCTTTTTTGGCCGGGTTACTGCTGGGGATATTATTTCAGGAAGTAGGTCTGGTTGCAGCCATTATAGCTCATTTTTTATATGATCTGGGAGCATTTTATCTGCTTAAACTGCAATTCGTTTAAACCGTAATACATTTAGTAATCTATAGGTTTGCCCACTGCTGTGCATAAAACGTTACTTCTATTAAAGTTCAATTTTTCTTCCAGGACTTCACATTCACAATCAATATTTATAGCCCCGGCTGCTCTGGCCTGATTTATAGTAATCTCTCTTCCCATTTCTTTGGCCTGAGAAATAGCTTTATTGAAGCTATTAAATTCTTGTTTACCATCCCGGCTGTAAACTGTGTAATTTTCTTCATTTTTCTTTATGAGTAATTTTTCCTGTTTGATTATATTAGCTATGGTTGTACCGATGGCATTGGCCACTGCAAAATTATCAGGAATAAAAATTTCCGTATCGAAAAAATCATCCAGATTTGCCAGATAATTTTTGGCGGGGGCTCCCAGGGCAACTGCAGGAATATTCAGATTAAAATCCAGAGAAAAATTTCCGAAGGTCTGAAAAAATATTTCGGCCTCACCGGATGAATTATCATTTAGTAAATCAATTTTTTCTGAATCCAGCAGGTGAACTGCCATATTTTCAGCGATATTTTTAGTAGTTTTTTGTATTATAAACTCAGCTACCCGGGAGCCCTTCATTTCTGTAATTTTTTTGTTGTCAATATTATTTATAACTGGTTTTTTACAGTATTTAATTTCATTTTTCATGATCTGCCAGCCTAACTCTGCCGCCTGGATGCTCCAGGGGTTAAATTTATCCGTAATATGCAGAAAGTCAGTGGGAGTTAGACCAATTTTATTCACGATACCTTTTCTCTGCAATCTTTTAGCTCGCAAAAATTTTATTTTTATGAGATCGAGCTTTTCTTTGAAAGCTCCCATACTCACCGGGCTTTCTGCCTGAAGAATTTCAATTATATCCTGTTCTCTCTGGTTGAGGTCTATGTTTATAATGTCGGGCTCTCGTTTGAGAGCCAGAAATTGTGATTCTTTTAAACCTGTATCTTTTTGCAGCAGGTTTTTCAGCTCAGCAATTATATTTTCATTTCTGTGGGCTGCTAATGAATAGGGCACCACTCTCTCAGGGCCAATTTTCAAATCTTTATTTGCTTCAATAGTTATCTCACTATCTCCGCCAATTCCCGCTGTTTTCAGATCAATTGATTCGACGCTGGTAGCCCAGCCTTCAATTTCAGCTCCTGCCTTATTTAACCGGGGGCGGCCAGAATTTAAAATTGCTATATCTGTTGTGGTGCCACCCATGTCTATTACAGCAGCATTTTTTTCCTGGCTGAGATATTTTGCCCCTAAAACACTGGCTGCCGGGCCGGACATTACAGTTTCAATAGGCTTATGTCTGACTTCGGCTTTATTAGCCAGGGTGCCGTCTCCTTTCATCATAAATAAAGGGGCTTCTATATTTAGGTCTGCCAGCACTGTTTCCATATTCGCCAGCAAGTTTTTAATCAGAGGTATTAAACTGGCATTTAGTACCACTGTGGCGGCTCTTTCAATCATATTAAGTTTGCCGGTCAATTCATGACTGCATACTATGGGAACATCGAGTATATTTTCCAGAATACTTCTGGCTTTTTTCTCATGCCGGGGATTTCTAATGCTCATATAGCCAGTTATACTGACACTTTCAATATTTGACTGCCAGGTTTTTCCAGTGTTTTTTATTTTATTTACCGCCAGAGGTTCTATCTCACTGCCATTAACATCAAATTTTCCGCGGGCATATTCTATAGATTCCGTGGGAATTTCTCTGTCAAAGCGAAATTTTTTAATCTGCTGTGGCTGCATTCCTAAAAGCAACAGGCCTACACTGCATCCTTTATTTTCCACAATTGCGTTGGTAGCGAGAGTTGTAGAAAGAGAGACGAAATCCAGGTTCTCCCTGTTGTTTTCATCCAGCCCCAGAATGGAATTCTTAATACCTGTAATTAAGTGATGATGAGTGGTGAGTGTTTTATTTTTGTCAATGATTTTTTCTCTCTTATGGTCGTAAATAACCGCATCAGTATAGGTGCCACCAGTATCAATACCCAGAACTTTTTTCATTTTATTATTCTCCAGTTATGTGATTTTACGGAAACATATTATTTTAAAATACATAAATACAGTAGACCCTCCTGATTGGCAGCAGAAGGGTCTACTGTAATTAATCATTGTTAACCTGCAGATAAAATTTTCAGTTTTTTCTCCTTGTTATTTTTCGGCCAGCTTCTTAGCCTGAACTACAGCCTGATTTGCATTTTCAGCATAACCGTCTGCATCTATTTTGTTGGCCCACCTTTCGGTTACAGGCCCACCACCTACGACGACTTTAAATCTATCTCTCAGGTTTTCTTCTTCTAAAAGTTCTATCAGATCTTCGCTGGCTTCCATAGTAGTGGTCAAAAGAGCACTGGTGCCAATAATGTCAGCATCTACCTCTTTAGCTTTTTCAATAAACTCAGGAGTAGGAACATCAGTGCCCAGGTCATAAACTTCGATTCCATTGGCTTCTAAAATTGAGGCCACGATACCCTTGCCAATATCGTGGACATCGCCTTCCACCGTGCCCAGAACAAATTTAATATTTTCTGTGCTTTTACCTTCAGTTTCACTTTTTGCTTCATTTAAAATAGAGGTAGCTGCTTTCATAGCATCAGCACAGGACATAACTTCCGGAAGAAACATATCACCGCGATCAAATAGTCTTCCGACTTCACTAATCCCCTCTGTAAAACCATTTTCTATCATATCCAGAGGATCTATGCCTTTATCCAGAGATTCTTTGGCTATTTCTTCAGCTGCTTCAGCATCGGCATTTAAAATGGATTCAGCCGCTTTTTCATAAAGCTCTTCACTCATTATTTTCACTCCCCTCCATGCACATGTGATTTAAGAAGTTTTATTTTTAAACTTTTCTACGGAATTTATTTCAATGTCCAGTAAATCTGCTATATTATGCTTTGCTTCCATGCCTTTTGGATCTCCGGCTGAGGGCTGAACCCGGCCAATACCCAGATCTCCTCTTACTTCATCCATGACTACGGGATCTGTCAATTCCTCAACATCAACATTTAATTTGCCAGCAACATATTCTTTGGCCTCGTCGAGACGCATATTTCGGGACATTTGCATACGCGCCACCAGGTCTCCAGCAGCGCGAACACCGCCCATGCCCGAAGCTAATGCGTGACTGATGACCATACCATTTGGATCGCCTACGCCTACCTACAGGCCATCCTGTTTACCTATTTCTGCCAGAGCAACGGAAGCCCGGCTTAAAGAATCAGAAGGAGGAGTTTCTACAATTGGAACTCCACCTACGCCCATACCCACATTGGCATGAACAGGAATATTAGCTTCTTCAGCACATGCTTTCATCATGGGTACTGTTCTGCCTATATTGAAGGGTATAGTCTCGCTGCTATCAATGTTTACGACCGGACCAAAAATATCGACACCGGCTTTTTCAGCCAGTTTAACCTGTTCGTGCGGATAAAGTCCGGCTAAATTAGTCCCCTCATATTCTATGTCACCATGCATGCCCAGAACGAATTCTCCTGACATACCCATTTCTATACTGATATCGGGGTATTTTTCTTTTAATTTTTCTGTGGCTTTTAGGGCAGCAAGGAAGTCAGGTTCGCCAGCTGAACCGGTAGTATCGAAGTTAATACCGTCAGCACCTGCTTCGTACATTTTGCTGCTGACAAACACCATATCCTTCACTGCATGTTCGATCATACCTTCATATGCTTCTCGGGCTTCGTCAACTTTACCTTTGGGTAGTAATTCAGAAGGATTGGGAAAGGGGCCGTCAGGCTGGCTGTAAAGTGATAGGTTGGGCATTGCTCCATAATATAAGGGCAATACTGTACTTAATAGTGCCTGTTCCATTTCTATCTGTTCTTCGGCCACTATAGGTTTAGCCGGTTTGAAACTATAATCAACGTGAGCAAGTTCAGCAGTATCGGAACAGAACACTCTTTCATACATCTGCAGGTCAGAAATTCTACCTATGGATACGACCAGACGTTTTAATTTTACGGAACCTTCATCAAAAGTAAGTACAACTTCATTGCCAGGCCTGACACTGGCGAATTTACTGGGTTCAGTGTACAGATTGGTGAGATATTCTATTTCCTCATCAGGCAGAGGATCTATTTCGGCTCTATCGGCGGCATCTTCGACTCCTCTAATTATATCTTCTTTAACTTCGTCTTCTGTCATTTCAATGCGAAAGCCGTCACCGCTTCTGGTGAGAACCAAATTTTTCACTTCCTTTCCTGTGTATATTTTTAAAGATAAAAATAATTGAATCCAGTATACTTAATCCCCAAATAAACAATTATTTTACTCCCTGTATCAAATTAGGCCTCCCTCTAAAATATCACCTCCTGAAATATCAGTGATAAAACCACCCGGAAAGATTGAGAAAATTATAAAGCTTATAATAAGACTTACTAATATGATAAATTAAAATAAAGCTTGTGTCAAGAAAATAACGCAGGGCAAAAATATAGTTTTGACAGCTTATAATGCAGATAGTAGAAAAGTAACTTTTCAGAAAATCATTGTTTACCAGCAGGTAAAATAAAATTTTTATAGAAATAAATTAATGCAATCACGATTATATTGTGAACCCAGTAATATATCAGTTTTAATTAATCCATTCAATTCACTTTTCAATCTCCATTTATTTATATTAAATTCCACAATATAATAGCTATTATTTAAAGGAGGGATAATTTTTATGCCAGATTACGAAAAGATGAGTGAAAAGGTAATTGAAGGAGACCAGGAAGGGG
>CAZVMQ010000080.1:0-6508 GCA_964628755.1 uncultured Halanaerobiaceae bacterium | reverse complement strand
AAAATCCCAGCAGCATAGCAAGATAGGCTTTAGTAGAAGCTACAGCTATCTCCGGCCCGGCTTTAATATCGATCACAGCATCGGCCTCCCGGGCAATACTGCTGCTGACGGTGTTGGTCAGAGCTAAAATTTTAGCCCCCTTTTCCCGGGCTACTTCCAGCGCTGCAAGTGTATCGGCAGTTTCCCCTGATTGACTGACAACTATGACCAGAGTATTTTCATCGATAAAATTCTGCTTGTAGCGCAGCTCGGAACCTATCTCCACATCCACCGGCAGCTGAGCCAGCTCTTCAATGATATGTCGGCCCACCTGGCCGGAATAATAGGCGGTACCGCAGGCGGTAATCATCACTTTATCGAAATCCTCCTGCCAGATCTCTTCCAGTTCCGGCAGTTTGACCTCTTCCTGCTTTAACCGATCACTCAAAAAGCGCCGGGCCACCGTGGGCTGTTCGTGAATCTCCTTGAGCATAAAATGCTCATAACCCTGTTTTTCCACCATTTCGGCGTCCCAGTCCGCCTGGAAAAATCTCTCTTCTACCGCTTTCCCATCACCGGGATAAATTTCAATCTCCTCCTGATCTATTACGGCCATATCTCCATCTTCCAGCACATAAAAATCTTTGGTATGTTCCAGCAGAGCCGGTATGTCGGAAGCCAGATAATTTGCCTCATCTCCCTCTCCTATTACCAGCGGACTGTCCTGACGCAGAACATAAATCCCTCCGGAATCCATACGATCCACCACAGCCAGGGCATAGGAACCTTCTATCTTTTCTCGCATCGAATCTAGAGCATTGATAATATCTTTTTCATGCTCCTCTTCCAGCAGATGAACCAGCACTTCCGTATCTGTCTCAGAGTTAAACTCATGGCCTCTTGCCAGCAAATCCTGCTTGAGCTCCTGATAATTTTCAATAATCCCGTTATGGACCAGAGCAAAACGCTCCTCACAGCCCTGATGGGGATGAGCATTGCAATCAGCGGGTACCCCGTGAGTAGCCCAGCGGGTATGACCAATTCCGATATTTCCCGGAGACTCATTTTTCTGCATACAGGCCTCTAATCTGTCCAGACTGCCTTTACATTTAATCACATTCACACATTCGTCTTCCAGGGTTGCTATCCCGGCTGAATCATAGCCGCGGTATTCCAGCCGCTTAAGTCCTGCCAGCAAAAAATCATCCGCAGATTCCTTACCAGCATAGCCTACAATTCCACACATATTATATTTTACCTCCAGTTTATATAAAAAATCAGTTAATTTTTATATATGTCGTACTTCTGTTATTTTAAGTGCTTATATAAGATGATCTAATGAATAAAATTTTTGCCTTGGACTGAATAATTTTTTACTGACATTCTTATCGTCAATACTAATATAAATATATTTTATTTAAAAAGCTTTTCTTTTCATTTTGCCTGCCCCGCTCTTTCCTCTGAGCCCACAGTTGCCTGCAGGTTTTCAGGAAGAGAGCTCAGGACCGGGCCGGCCCGGGAGCATCCGCCGACAGTTTCGATGAACTCCCACCTCGTCATCCTGGCTATTTCACCACCGAGATCATATAGCCAGGAGCGGGCGCTTTAATTGATATAGCCTAAATATTACCGGTACACTGCCAATTCTTAATATACGCCTCTTAATATACACTTTCCTAAACTATTATCACCTCCCTTCTGAAAGTTAGATTTGTTAAATTTACCTTAAATAAAATAGCCAGCTAATTCTTGAAAGTTAGCTTAAGACAAAATAAATTGCCAGTAAAACGCTCGAATAATAATTAATTAGTTAGGAACTCCCACCCCGTGATACTCAATTCCGTGTCTTTCCACCTCTTCCGGCCGGTAAACATTGCGGAAATCGAAGAATATCGGCTCTGCCAGCAGGTTCTGAGCCCTTTCTAAGTCCAGGCGGCGGAACTGATTCCACTCCGTCAGCAGCACCAGAGCATCGGCCTCCTTCATCACATCATATTCATTGGCACAATAGAGGATATCCTTTTCTATATCCTGCAGACAGGTGCTGGCTTCTTCCATAGCTTCCGGATCAAAAGCCTGAATACAGGCCCCTTTATCAACCAGCTCGGGTAAAATTGTCAGTGCCGGTGATTTGCGCATATCATCGGTTTCCGGCTTAAAGCTAAGACCCAAAAAGCCCAGGGTTTTGTCGGAAAGGTCTTCACCCAGCTCCCCGGTAATTTTTTCCACCATATAATGCTTCTGTTTACTGTTGGCCTCGATGCCGGCCGAAACTACTTCCATCTCCACCCCGGCCTCTTCCGCCATATTCACCAGAGCTCTGGTATCCTTGGGAAAACAGCTGCCGCCATAACCGGGCCCGGCCCGCAGAAACTTTTCTCCAATACGGTTGTCCAGACCCATGGCTTTGGCCACCGTCTGCACATCAGCGTCTACACTGTCACAGAGCTGAGACATCTCATTGATATAGGAAATTTTGGTGGCCAGAAAGGCATTGGAAGCATATTTGATGGTTTCGGCCGTTTCCGGGTTGGTAAAGACAAAAGGCACATCATCCACATATAAAGGTCGAAAAACTTCGGTAAGAATTTCTCGAGCTCTCTCACTCTCGGTGCCTATCACTACCCGGTCCGGATGGGTGAAATCATGGACAGCTTTGCCTTCGCGCAGAAATT
This sequence comes from uncultured Halanaerobiaceae bacterium, assembly GCA_964628755.1. Lineage (GTDB taxonomy): Bacteria > Bacillota > Halanaerobiia > Halanaerobiales > Halarsenatibacteraceae > Halarsenatibacter. The sequence continues at coordinate 3,854 of CAZVMQ010000080.1, read as the reverse complement.
CGGGGTTGCTGACCACATCAAAATCATAATCCCCCCCGCGCTCATCCAGCTCTTCCTGGATCATATTTTCAATCTTTTTGGCGGTACCGATGGGTACCGTGGATTTGGTAACGATTACTCGATAGCCATCCATCTCCTGACCTATCTCAGCTGCCACCTTGAGCACATTTTCGATATCAGCACAGCCATTTTCATCGGGGGGAGTTCCCACAGCGATGAAAATAACTTCACTCTCGGTAATAGCCTGCGCAGTATCAGTGGTAAAGCTTATGCGGCCATCCTCCAGATTTTTCTCCAGCAGCTCCTTGAGCCCCTGTTCATAAATGGGCACTTCCCCGCGGTTTAACTGCTCTATTTTTTCCTCATCAACGTCTACATTTATGATAGAGTTACCAAAGTCAGCCAGGCAGACTCCGGCAACCAGACCTACATATCCTGTCCCCATAATGCTGATTTTATTTTTGTACATTATGTTCCCCCCGGTTTAAACAAAGAAAGTTTTATATATCATAGAGTTCCTTTATGTAATTAATCTCCTTTTCCAGTCCCTCAGACAGTCCAACTTCCGGTTCATAACCCAGCAAATCCTCGGCTCTGCTCAGATCAGCCTCGGTATGGCGCACATCTCCGCTGACCTGAGATTGATAATTGCGCCGGGCTTTAACTCCGGCAATTTCTTCGATGGTATCGATGGCCTCCAGCAGGGTAATTCTTTCGCTGGAGCCGCCGATATTGATTATTTCGCCCTCGATCTCTGATTCTGCTGCCAGCAGATTGGCATCGATAACATCACTGACATAGGTAAAATTGCGTGACTGCTGGCCGTCACCAAAAATTTTGATCTCCTCTCCTTTGAGAATATTGCGGATAAAAATATGAAAGGCCATATCCGGTCTCTGCCGCTCCCCAAACACGGTAAAGTACCGGAGAGAGATGGTTGGCAGATCGAAGTTGTGAGAATAAAGCTGACATAAATTTTCTCCCGCCAGCTTGGAAACCCCATAGGGTGAAACCGGCTGAGTGCGGTCTTCTTCCTGCATGGGTATGTTATCAGCAGCCCCATAAACGGAGGAGGAAGAAGCATAGATAACCTTCTCCACTCCCACCTGTTTGGCCGCCTCCAGCAGCTGCTGGGTGGCCAGAATGTTGGAGCGGCTGTAGATAGCAAAATCATCGCCCCAGCTGGCCCTCACCCCGGCCTGGGCTGCCTGATGAAAAATATAATCACCGGTCTCAAGCACCTCCGCCAGGTTCAGATCCAGCAAATTTTCTGCCAGCAGGGTAAAGTTTGATTCCTGCTGCAGTTCATTGATATTATTTTCCTTGATCCAGCGCGGATAGTAATCGGAAAAACAGTCTATACCTATAACTTCATGTCCTTCTGCAATCAGTCTTTCCGCCAGATGAGAACCGATAAAGCCGGCGGCTCCAGTCACAACTGCCCGCATACAGCTAACTCCTTTCTATGCAAAAAACTATATAAAATAAAATTATTGCCTTTCGTCATCATCTTTAACTTAATTAACTTAAGATTAGCGAATTTATTGCATCCATTGCAAGCCATTGCAAGTGTAACCTACTGAATTCGCTTTTTCAACCGCTTCTGCTGCAGTTCATCAGGCTGATAGCTTTCTACAATGCTGGAAAGCTCCTGTACCAGCCCGGACATATTCTGGCTGTCAACCTTGGTTTCCAGCCTGGTTATTATCTCCTTTAAACTCAGCGCACATTCTTCTTCCAGTTCACTGATATATATCCTTTCATGTTCGGTAGCCTGATTGCTTTCCATATCACTCATCAATTCTTCGAACAGTTTTTCTCCCGGCCTCAGGCCGGTTATTTCTATCTCGATATCTTCCCCCGGTTTATAACCGGAAAGGCTGATAAGGTCCCGGGCCAGGTCGATAATTTTTACCGGCTCTCCCATATCCAGAATGAAAACTTCTCCACCTTCACCCTGGGAACCGGCCTGGATAACCAGCTGAGCCGCTTCGGGAATGGTCATGAAATAGCGCTTAACTTCACGATGAGTAACAGTCACCGGGCCGCCACTGGCTATCTGCTCTTTAAAAATAGGTACCACGCTGCCACAGCTGCCCAGCACATTGCCGAACCTGACCGCCATAAAGTCCGTATCTGAACGGCAGTCCATTTCCTGAATCACCATTTCGGCCGCCCGCTTGCTGGCCCCCATGATATTGGTAGGGTTCACCGCTTTATCGGTAGAAATCTGCACAAATCTATCCACATCAAAATGGTCAGCCAGCATGGCCGTATTGTAGGTTCCCAGCACATTGTTTTTTACTGCTTCCCCGGGATTGCTCTCCATCAGAGGTACATGTTTATGGGCAGCGGCGTGAAAAACAACGTCAGGCCTATGTTCTCGAAAAACTTCTTCCATTCTCGGCTCCTCCTGGACATTGGCTATCACCGGTTTGACCGACAGCCCGGGAAAATTATCCCTGAGCTCCCGCAGCAGCAGATAGGTAGAATTTTCGTAGATGTCCAGAATTAAAAGTTCAGAGGGATTGTATTCCGCCACCTGACGGCAGAGCTCGGAACCGATAGAGCCTCCGCCTCCAGTAACCATAACTCTGCGCCCCTCCAGATAGGAACAGATATCTTCGGTATGCAGCTCCACCGGATCCCGGCGCAGGAGGTCTTCTACCTGCACATCTCGCAGCTCCTCTATGCTAACATCACCGTTGATCAGCTCATAAACTCCGGGAACGGTCTTAACATTCACATCCTGCCCGCGGGCCAAACCAAAGATCTCCTTAACCTCGCTGCCCGGGGCCGAAGGAATAGCAATTATAACCTCTTCAATATCCAGCTCAGTTATAAGCTCTGGCAGGTCTTCACGACCTCCCTTTACCTCTATCCCGTGCAGCTTACGCCCCTGTTTATCCGGATCATCATCGACCAGGGCCACCACATTTTTAGCAAATTCCGGATGTTTGTTGAGCTCGCGGATGATCATCTCACCGGCATCTCCAGCCCCCACAATCAACACGGGAACCCTGTCTCTTAAAGATTTACTGCCAGGACCTCTCTTTTCCAAATAATCACTTAACAACCTCAAACTAAGACGCATTCCCCCCAGGCCAAAAATCAATAAGATGATGTTGAGCAGTGGTATACTGCGGGGGAGCGGCTGCTGCCAGAAAAAATTAAAGGTGGTGAACAAAAGATTAATGATTGCAGCCGTCTTAATCACGGAAATAAGCTCCCCGATGCTGGCATATTCCCACAGACGGTTATAGAGGCGAGAGAAGTTGAAAATAACAATTCCCAGGGCAGTAATAACGGGTATGTAAGAAAATTCAAAGTAATTAAGCCAGTTCCCCTCAAACCTGAAGTAATAGCTGAGAACCAGACATATATTTAATAGCACCAGGTCAGCCACAACCATAAATGGTCGCCGGTATATTTTTTTGATTAAATCCAGCATAATTCCACCTGCTCTTTCACTTTCGTTTTCGAGCTTTTATGTAATATCAAACTGAAAAATAGTTAACTTGAAAATAATTGATGCTAGATACTAGATATATCTATAAACGACAATAAAAATCATATTTTAATCATATTTTTACGTGCTATAAACATTCCTATTGATAAGTTCTATTTAAAAATAAAAATTCCTTGTTTATAACCCTTTTTTCACAGAAATATATCGTTAATTCATAACTTTATGAGCTCAAAAATTATACTGAGCAGAAAGGCCCAGGCCCTCAGATCTTACAAAGGGGGTGACATACAGGTTTTCCCTGTTGTTCTCATTTAACCGCAAAGTTAGCCGGCCGATACCATATCCGGCGGCTGCACCGGCCAGCACATCAGAAGCCCAGTGGCCA
>CAZVMQ010000079.1:0-6520 GCA_964628755.1 uncultured Halanaerobiaceae bacterium | reverse complement strand
TACCCGGCATATTTTTTTGCCAGATTAACCTTGACATTGCTGTAAATATATGCTTATTATTATACAGGGTTGACAAAGCATGAGAATAAATTAGCTCTAAATTACTCTTATGTGCTTTTATATGTAGTAATATATTATGTTAAATCAGAATAACGATTCTAAGAATTTATCTCTCAATCTGCTCAGAAATTAAGAATTGGCAGAATGGTAAAATTGGCGAAAATTGAATTTTGCAAATCTTACTAAATTACAAAATATCAGGGGGGAAATTTATGTTAAGAGAGGGAATTGCCGAGGAAATTATTGCCTGGATGCAGAGAAGAGTAGAGGAAAGAGACTGTGAGGGAGCTGTAGTTGGCTTAAGCGGAGGTATCGATTCTTCCACGACAGCAGTATTAACTAAAAAAGCTTTTGGAGATAATTGTCTGGGAGTGATGCTGCCCGCCAGCGGCACCGTCAGTAAAGATATGGAATATTCTCAGATGCTGGCAGAAAAATTTGATATTAATACTATCACTTTAAATATGGAAGAAGTAAATGATCAGCTGGAAGAAACTTTTCACAGTCTGGATATTGAAAAAGTGGATAGAGGCTGTTATCCGCAGACAGCCATAGATACTCCCGATTGTGCAGAACAGAATATTAAGACCAGAATGCGTATGATGGCCCTTTATTATATTGCAGAATGCAAAAATTATGTTGTGATGGGAACGAACAATAAGAGTGAAGTGATCTCCGGCTATTTCACCAAATATGGTGATGGAGGTACCGATATGCGGCCTCTGGGTGATCTGCTCAAGACGGAAGTCTGGGAACTGGCTGGCCGACTGGGGGTGCCCCAGGAGATAATAGATCGCCCCCCTACAGGTGGACTGCAGGGAGGCGAAGAAGGAGCTACAGATGCCGAAGAATTCGGAGTAGATTATGAAACTTTTGACGAAATATATCTGGCCTTAGAAAATGGAGAAGACCTCAGTCAGTACGATATCAATAAAGTGAATAGGGTAGTTGAAATATTGGCTACAGCTAAAAATAAAAGCAAGGTTCCAGTATTTAGCACAGAATAAGTTAAATATTTTGCTCAGAAGGCTGAGCAAAGTGAAATACTGACGGCAAAAGATAAACATAAAATTTTTAAAATCGGTTAAGCCCCGGCCCGATGTCAGCGGCTGGGGCTATATGATTGTGTGCTCTGTAGATTATTCTGATCTAATTTAATGTTTTAAGGTTTAGAAAGTGTATTAAACCGCAGGGGTTCTGAACTCTTTTCGGCAACAGGCAGAGCTAAAGCAGTTTTCTCTTGCCAGCGCTGGAGCTTTTTCCCCTGAAATAATTCTATGTCTCCTCCGGCATATTGAAACTTACTTTTATCTGTCTGGCCCAGCCTGCCTATGACTGTTTCTGCTCCGGGATAGGAAGCATATATAGTGTACTGCCACCCTGCCTGGACCTGAGGCCAGCGGAAGGTCAGAGATTTTACCTCTGCCAAATTTTCCGGGAGATCACTGAGTTCATAAAAACTGCTCCTGGCGGCAGCTTCTCTGCCCTTAAAATCGGTTATACCCAGAAAAAAGCTGTAGGAAAACTTACCCTGACCACCGGTATAACTTATTTCGTCAATCTTAGGTGGTAGGATGAAATCCAGTTTATTACCCACTGTAAACCAGTGAGATTCACCGGCTTTAAGGCCGGTGAACCTCAGCTGGATACTCGCTTTACCTTTATCAGCAGTCAGTAGCTGCCAGAAATCAGAATAAAATTCCTCTGTTCCCTGGCAGACCAGAAGCAGGTCATCTGCCTTTGAGGACAAATTCACGGTGAATTCAGCTGTGGTATAATTATCGCAGGTTTCTGTTCTGGTCACAGATTCTAAAAAATCTGGAAGTTCAGAAGTCCTCAGGTAAAGCCCTTCGGCAGTATCAGCTGGCGGGGGCTGTGTTTTAATATTTTTTAAAAAGGGCGGAACTGATAATCGCCACTTTCTCCAGTTATATAGCCGGTTTGGGCTGATTTTTCATTCTGTTCCCAGCCTTGGGCAAGCTCCAGTTTTTCCTCTAAAATTTCACCCGTCCAGCTGAAGTTGGCGGATTCGGTACTGCCGATTAAATTAGCCGTTTCTGCTTCGCGGTCGAGCAGGTAAACCCGGTAAGCTTCGATTCCGGGCTCAGGGTCCCAGGTCAGCTCTACGGTATTTTCACCTTCCTGCATTTCCGGACCATCTGACAGTTCATGCACCCTGCTGGTATCGAGCAGTTTTTGTCCGGTTATTGTTTCTGCTCCCAGAATAAATTCATAGGTCTTGCTCTCCTCTATATCGGCGGTAATAGTTACTTCCCGGGGTACCTGGGTGTATATTTCCGGCTGTTCCATACGCATAACATATTCTTTATGAGGCTCCAGCTCACTGATCTGGAAGCTACCTTTACCATCGTCATCAAAGTCATCGGCAGTAAGATGGAGAGAATTATTCAGAGCTGAGCCTTTTTCTCCCCAGCGCACTATCATAGTTTCGGGTTTGAGGGCCTGAAAGGTGAATTTGACTCCTTCAAGCGCAGGTTCCATCTGGACCTGACTGATAATATTAAATTCCATAAAATCCGCATTAAATGCAGTCATGACCTTTTTGATAAACAGATTATAACCTGACATCGGGGTGCTGACAGCTCTTAATTTCCAGGCCTCTTTGTCCGCGGCGCTCAGAGTTTTATATTTTTCGGCTGCAGCGGAGAAGAGGGATTGTACTAATTTTTGGCTGCTGGTAGGTTCGCCTCCCGGTTTAGCATATTTTCTCACATAATTGATGCCTTTCCAGTTGCCGAAAACCAGAGAGTCGGCAAATTTTCCTGAAGCACTCATCGAAAACAGAGGTCCGGTTACTTTAGCCATTTTCAATCATCTCCTGTTTGATTTTTTTGGTTCAAAATACTTTAGTTAGCGGTCTCATTATCAAGGCTTAAAGCTTCAGCGATTTCTTCCGGTGAAGGCAGCATTTCATCCACATCGTTCAACAGCAGCAAAGTTCTCTCTGCCTGGCATACTGGACAGGCTGCTCGACAGATGGCCTCAGGGCTGGATTTTTCTATTATTGACTGGTTTCCACAGCAGCTGCATTTAACAATATATTTCATATTTTGATCCCTCCTTTCTCCGGCGAACTGTATACAAATATTATCAGCGGCTGGAGACAGGGACAAGCATCAGGCCCAGCAATCACTGCTAATATAATTATTATTGGCAATTTTCAGAAAATAACATCAAAAAAATAAAAAAATATAACTGGCCTTGAGGTCCGGTAGACCTTTCCCGGCCGCCGGAAATTTTAGCTTCAAAGCAAATAAATGTCCTATCAATCACTAAAAGCCCGGAAAATCCGGGCTTTTAGGATAACTGTTTATTCACATAATTTCACTGAAAGGTGAGATTCAATTAAACTGTTTTTAGCTGATTAAAATCCCATGCCCTCCATATCGGCTTCAATGTCCAGTTCGTCCATAACTTCTTCAGTGATATCATCGGCAGCCAGATCTTCTTCGCCAGCAACAATACCCTGATCATCCAGAACTACGTCATATCCTAAGGCCTCAGCAGCCTCGTCGATATCGGCAGCGGCTTCATCCATGGCTTCTTCCATGAGTTCCTGCTGGAGCATTTCCAGCTGCTGCTGCATTTCCTGCTGTTGGGCCTGCTGTTCTTCTTCATCCATATCTTCCATGTCTTCCATCATAGCCATCTGCTCTTCCTGCAGCTCCTGCTGTGCATCCTGAATGGCAGGATGGGCCATCAGAACTTCCTGCATATTAACAGTGCCAACATTGAGGTCCTGTGCCATGACAGCGCTATTCATTCCAAGTACCAGTCCAGCCATAAGTATTACTGCAATAACAGTAGTTTTAGCTTTAATAATTAGCCTCCTTATTAATAATATAGATTCTTATAGATTGTAATCTGGTTCTCTTTATTTCATCTATCAAAAAAAGTATAACGCAAAAATGTGATAATTTTGTTTGAAAATAATCATAGTTATGGTATAAATAGTGAGTCCGGAGTTCAATATTTAATTTTCCGGTATCCACTTAAATTTAGCAGGAATTTTAACCTATATATTGTATTTTAAGTATGGTGGTGATAGGATAATCATTTAAAGCAGATACAGGCAATTCTAAAAATTACACGTATTATGCAAAAATCCAGACAATATGCATTATAACAGACTTAAGCCCAAAATTAAAAACTAAAACTTATAATTTATGTCAGGAAAGGAGTTGTAGCATGTTTTTTAACAGAGATGATGGGGTGGAAACTGAAGGTCTAAGTCTTTCTATTAAACTTTTAGTTATGTTCCTTCTTTTAAGCCTGCTGCCAGCAGGTATAATGGCTTTTTTGGGTTTTTATCAGGGCAGCCAGGGGCTGGAAGATGCAGCTTTTGAGAATTTGCGCGGGGTGAGAAATTCCCGGGCTCAGCTGGTGGAGCAGTATTTTGGCGCTACCATGGAGGATTTAGTCGCAGTGGCTGATATGCCTCTTATAGAGGAGGGAGTAGTAGAGTTTGCTGATGCCTTTGAAGGTGGCCTGGATAGCGCTCGCTATGCTTTTGCCGAAGATCAATATGCCCATGAGCTGGAAGAAGTGATTGAACATAGAAACCTTAGAGAGGTTTTCCTGATAGATACCGCAGGTAATGTGGTTTTTACTCCTGGTGAGCGAGAAGATTTAGCAGCCAATTTAGAGGAGGGAGAGTTTGCCGATACCGGACTGGCTCAGGCCTATGAACGCGGACGGGAGGAGACCAATCTCACAGATCTGGAGATTTACGATCTGCACGGAGAGCCCACTTTTTTCGCGGGAACTCCGATACTGGATGATGCTACTGAGGAGCTGCTGGGAGTTTTAGTATTTGAGATTCCTTTTGCCGGTATAAACCAGATAATGCTGCAAGAAGATGGCCTGGGAGAAACAGGTGAGGCGTTTTTGGTCAACTCCGAAGGTCTGATGATTACTGATGCCCGGGGGGCGGAAGAGGATACAATTCTGACCCGGGAAATAGAGATGGAAGCTTTTGATTTAGCGCTTGCCGGTGAAAGTGGTGAGATGATGGCAGAAAACTACAGGGGAGAAGAAGTTTTAACTTCCTATCAGCACATGGATGTCATGGATTTAGACTGGGCACTTATTACCACCCTGCAGCAGGATGAAGCTTTAGCTGCTGTGGACAATTTGTTTAGTTCTACTCTCTGGGCTGCGGGCATAATTGTGATTATAGCTATTTTTGCCGCCTATATATTCTCGCAGAGAATTATCAATCCTCTGCTCAAGGCCGTGGGATTTGCCAATAAAATTGCGGAGGGAGAGCTGTCTGTGGAAAATATTGAGATCAGCCAGAAAGATGAGCGCGGAGTTCTGGCCCGGGCTCTGAATGTTATGAAGAAAGAGCTGCAGGAAACCATATCAGGTGTCACCGAAGTTTCCGAAGATCTCACTTCTCAAAGTCAGCAGCTTTCTGCTACCAGTGAAGAGATGTCAGCATCTGCCCAGGAAATAAGTACTGCTATAGAAGAGGTTGCTTCCGGCTCGGAGGAACAGACCGCTCAGATAGATGAAACCGAGAGCAGTATTCAGGGTTTGAGCCAGCAGATTCAAAATGTCAGTGATAAAGCAGAATCTATGGAGGAAAGAGCCAGCCAGGTAAGCAAAGAGGTGGAAAAAGGGAACAAATCAGTTAGAGCCTCAAGCGAGCAGATAAACAGGGTCACCTCTGCCCAGGAGGATGTGGCAGAAGACGTAGATGAGCTGGGCGACCTTTCCCGGGAAATAGATGAGATTGTAGAGATGATCAACAGTATTTCCGAACAGACAAACCTCCTGGCCTTAAATGCAGCCATAGAAGCAGCCAGAGCAGGAGAGGCGGGCCAGGGATTTAGTGTGGTGGCAGACGAGATAAGACAGCTGGCGGAAGAATCCTCCCGGGCAACTGAGGATATCGCAGAACTGATAGCCGAAATTCAGACCAAAGTTGATAGTATCATCGCCAGAATGGAAGAATCCGATAAAGTAGTGGACAGAAGTGTTTCTGCCATCGAATCCACTGAAAATGTCTTCCAGGAGATTGAGAAGGCAGTTGAGAGACTGAACGAACTGATAGAAGAAGTAGTAAAAAGCGCTGAAAATATGGCGGCCAACAGCAGCCAGGTTAGTGCTGCCGTAACTGAAGTGGCGGCTGTCAGTGAGGAGCTTTCCAGCAATGCCGAAGAGGTAGCTGCTTCCAGTCAGGAGCAGAGTGCTACCACCCAGGAAATAGCAGAAGCAGCAGAAAATCTCTCACAGCTGGCTGAAACTCTGGCAGAAAGAACTGAACGGTTTGACCTGTGATAGATAGATCGGCCGAATAAATTATCTTCAGACCATTCAGGGCAATTTTCTCTCACAGGTAATAAGATAATAGAGAGATAAGCTGTCAGCTCACCTGCAAGCTGAGTATCCGGAGATTACAATGACTCAGCGGCCGGGGGCTGGCAGTTTTTTT
>CAZVMQ010000078.1:0-6624 GCA_964628755.1 uncultured Halanaerobiaceae bacterium | reverse complement strand
TTTTTTACTGGTTATAAAGTAGGGAGTGAGGAAATTTATGTCCACAGATATTAAATTTATTCATACAGCTGATTTACATCTGGGTAGACCTGTTAGCAGTGGCCGGAAACCTCCGGCAGGATTGAAAAAAATTTTTAGTAATGCTGGTTATAAAGCCTGGAAACAAATTTGCAAACTGGCGATAGATGAGGAAGTAGAATTTATATTGATATCTGGAGATTTATACGATCGAGAGGCCAGGTCTGTCAAAGCCAGTCGAATTTTTACCGAGCAGTGCAAAAAACTTGCAGATGAAGGAATATATGTTTATGTGATTTCAGGCAATCATGATCCTCTGGGGGAAGCAAAAGAGCCTTTTTCCGCACCGGAAAATGTTCACTTTTTTTCCAGTGAAAAAGTAGAAAATATTTTGCATAAAGCTGTCAGAGATGAGATTTCTGATAAAAAAATGACAGGCTCTTTTCCGGCAGCTGAAATCATGGGACAATCGTATAGAGCTAAGTTTGAGTCGCGCAAGATGTATACATATTATACTCCAGATCAGGATAGCCATTTTAATATAGGGCTTTTACATACTCAGCTTAATCCCCGTAATAATCGCTATGTGCCTATTTCTCGCCAGGACCTGATTAATAAAGACGATATTGACTACTGGGCTTTAGGGCACATTCATGAACCTCGTGTATTGGAATCATCTTCACCTGTAATATCATATCCGGGTATACCTCAAGCGCGCACTATAGAAGAAACCGGGGTGAAAGGATGTTTTTTAGTGGAATTGCAGTCCGGGTCAGCTGATAATAAATGCAATATTAATTTTATGCCTACTTCCCCGGTGATTTTTGCCCGGATAGAAGTAGATATTACGGAGAACAAATTTCCGGGCCAATCTTCTCATAATCATTGTGAGGCCAGGCCAAATTCACTACAAAATTTAACTGATTTACAAAATTTGCTGAATAGAAAAGGAGAAATGTTTCTGCAAAAAGATTATAGAGATAGGATTTGTTTTTCCGGTCAGGAAGAAATTGGAGCTTGCCCTTCATATGGCAGGAAAAATCTACAGGGATTTGTGGTCCGCTGGTTAATTAAAGGCCGCAACTCTATACATGAATTGATTTCCGAAAATCAGGAAGAAGCAGAAGAAGAATTAATTAGACAGCTCAATAATTATTTTGCAGCTAGAGGCCAAAAACCTTTTTTATGGACCCATTCACTTCATTTTCGTACTAATTCTGAACTTCCTGACAAAGAGGAAATAAGTAATAACGAAATCTATCAGGAGATTGAAGCAATACTGGCGGATCTCAGAGACAATAAGAATTTGAGAGCGGAGCTTAAAGATACATGGGGGGAGATATGGCAGGGAAGATTAGAAAAGGAAGAACGCAGAAATGATAGATTTTATCCGGACAAAGAAACCAGTGAAGAGATACTGCAGGCTGCTCATCAGCAGATTATTGCTCATCTATTTGCCGGGGAAAATTGATGGAATTATTTCACTATGATCTAGAAGGGGAACTATTATGATAGTAAAAAATATTTATCTTGGTGATTTCGGTATATTTCAAAATGAAAATTTAACCGATATTGCTCCCGGAATTGTAGTCATAGGTGGGGGTAACCGCGCGGGGAAATCTACATTCATGCAGGTGCTCAGGCATCTGGGTTATGGCTTTCCCCGGGACAGAAGTCTGCCTCCTCCAGTTGATGAATATCATGTAGAAGCCGATCTGAAGCTGACTGAGGCAGCTGCGCAAGAAAGATCGGGGCCTGGGCCCGGGCTCTATCATATAAATATTAAGGGGTATGCAAGCCCCAGATTGAGTCTGTCAGCTTCTGTAACCGGGAATAAGGATAATCAGGAAATAGAAGCTGCTGATCTTTATAACAACCTGGATAGATTTACCTATCGTCAGCTATTTACTATCAGCCTCGATGAACTGCAGAAGCTGCCGGAAGAAATTTCCGGGGAAAAAGCTGAAGATCGGTTATATTCTGTGCTGCTGGGAGCAGGTTTATCGCAGATCATGGAACTGCCTCAGGTGGCCCGTTATTATGACCGCAGGGCTGAGGAAATAGGGGGTAAACTGGGAGACCCCGGTGTAGGTAAATTTAAGCCTTATCAGGCTAAAATTTCTGAAGCCGAAGAAAAAAAGGAAGAAGCTCTGAAACAGGTTGAAAAGTTTAAAAGAACAGAAAACAGAATAAAAGAACTGGAAAATGAAATAACTGAATTTGAACGGAAGATCAGTCAGAAAAAACAGAAAAGAATGAGAATGGACGTATTAAAAAATAATTATGATAATTTCAGCAACTTAATTAAGCTGCAGAAAGAGTTGAAACAGCATAAAGGGCTAAAATTATCTGAAACAAAACATACTTCAGAGCGAAAAATTCGCGCGGAAAATTTTCTGGAAAATATTCAGCAGGCAGGAGAAAATTACAGGGATATATTAAGTCAATTTCAAGCTGAGGTTAGCAGTGATCGGGAGGAAAAAATCAGGTCAAAATTACTGTCTTTAGGTTCTCGGCTGGAAAATTATGCTAATAGAATTTCCGGATTACGCAACAAAGTAGAAAATTACAGGGAACTTAAAGAAAATTTGCAGGAAAGCTATAATCAGCTGAGATTGGAAGCCGGTGAAATTAATACTAAATGGAAAGAAGATCTTTCACAGCTCGGTTCTGTCAGAACTGATGAAATTGAGCGGGGTAACCTGCTGAAAACTATAGATCAATTTAATAATTTAGACGGCAGCATACAGAGCAAACAGGAAAAAGAACGGGAAATAAAAATTAGTATAAAAAAACTACAAAAGCAGCTTAATGAGCTTAAACATGTAGATGCCAGTAGAATAATCCGACTGGCGGTATCAGGAGCGATTCTGTCATTCGGGGCTGGTGCTGCTACCAGCTGGCTGGATTTAATTGCTGGAATTTTTGCGGCAGGGACCGGTCTTGTTTTAACTTTTATATACTTTATATCTAATTTTCAGCAGGCAAGAAATTTACAAACAAGGAGACAAAAAATACAGAGTAAATTAAAGAACCATAAGCTAGATTTGTCTAATATTCAGGATGAGCTTGAAAAGCTGGCCCGGCGCCAACAAAAATTAGCAGAAGTACTGGATAATTACCGGGAACAATTGGGTTTGTCAGAATCTGCATCACCGGAATTAATTAAAGATTATTTTAGTTCTTTGCGTAATTTAAAAATAAAATACGGAGAGTGGCAGCTGCGAAAACAGACAGCAGAGGAAAAGAGTAAAGAGCTGAAAAGAGAGCTAAATGAGTTGAGAAAAATTTTGCAAGAACTTAACAAGGAATTTGCCGTTACTAATTATAACCTGCCACAGCCAGAAAATCTAATCTCAAAAAGTGACAGGCTTTTTTCTGGACTGGAACGGGCAATGGAATATTTAAATCTAGCCCGGAAACTGAAGGCTGCCGCAGAAAAAAAGAAAGAAACAGAAAGAGAGGCTATGAATTTTATACAAAAATTAGCTGATAAGAGCTGTGAAAATGAGGCAAAAAAAGCAGAACCCTTACAGCAGCAGCTGCGAAATTTTATTGAACGTGTGAACTTATGCCAGGATTTTCGCGAGCTAAAAGACGAATTTCTGAATATTCAGGAGCGTATAATTGAATCTATTAATTCATCCGATCGCATCCGGGAAGCTTTTTTGGAACTTAACCGGGAAGCTAATGAGAAAATAACGAGCAATGATACTTTTGTATTTTCCGAAAAGTTATCAGTCCAGGAGGAAAACTTGTTGCACATATTTTCTGTGCTTTATGACGAACATACTTCTCAAGGAGAGGTAAACGAAACTTATCAAGATGTTTCGACTGAACTGAGTAATTTGCGCCAGGAATTAAAAACCAAAAGAGAATTGCTTCAAACTTTAAGAGACAAAAGAGAACAGCTGGCTTCTCCGCAGAATATTGAGGAAGTGCATGCTTCTCTGGATGAGGCGAGAACTCAATTGAGAAAGTTAGCAGAAAAATATGCCATAAATCGCAGTATATCTTTTATTCTGGAAAAAGTAAAGGAAAGAGCGATTAACCGGGCCAGAGAAGAATTGTTGGAACCTGCTGGTGAATTGCTGCGAGAAATGACCGGGGGAGCTATTCAGGAAATCTCCCCCTCTGAAGATCTGAAAAATAAAGATTTTGCCACACTCTTTGCCCGGGGCGAAAAACATGATAGTGTTGATAATTTAAGCCGGGGCACCAGAGAACAGCTCTTTTTAGCAGTGCGCATCAGCCGTATCCAGGAAATTGAGCCGCCTCTGCCCGTGATCTTGGATGATTCGCTGGTAAATTTTGATAGATTTCATCTGGAATCGGCTGCTCAAATTTTGAGCCGATTGGGTAAAAGTCATCAAATATTTTTGCTTACCTGTCATCCGCATCTGGTGAAGTATATTCACAACAGCACCGAAACTGCTCAGTACTGGCATCTATCGCAGGGAAAGTTTACCAGAACAGATGTCAGAAAACTAAAGCATAAGCTTTCCAGCAGTTCATAAACAAAAATCGCTGGATTTTAAGGCCAGGGATGTTTGAGCGAAAGTAATCTGCAGGATAAAATTTTATAACTATTTTATTGATGGGGGATGATATAATGTCTGACAGGCAATTTTTGTTGATAAAAGATGGAGCAGTAGTGGATCCGGATAGATGTCTGGAGTCTGAACGGGGAAATGATTTGAACAGGGTAAAGGAAGAAATTTTGATCGCGGGAGAGAAAATAGCTGCTCGCCAGCAACAGATAAATTGTCGACAGCTGCCTGAGCTGCAAATTATATCCGGTGAAGGCAAACTAATATTGCCAGGATTTATAGACAGTCATGTTCACATCACCGGGGGAGGGGGAGAAAATGGCTTTTCTACCCGAACTCCTCCGCTCAGTCTGGAGCAGGCCGTTAGAGGTGGGGTGACAACCCTGGTTGGTTGTCTGGGCACAGATGCCAGCACCAGAACTATGTCAAACTTACTGGCAAAAGCCCGCGGGCTGCAGGAAGAAGGTATTACTGCTTATATATACACTGGTTCCTATCAGTTTCCTGTTAAAACTTTGACCGGAGCTATTGATGATGATCTTGTTTTCATCAAAGAGATTTTGGGCCTGGGCGAGGTTGCCATTGCCGACCATCGTTCTTCACACCCTTCTTTGCAGGAATTTATTCGGGCTGCCTCCCATGCGCGCAGAGGTGGGATGCTTGCCGGCAAAAGAGGGATTGTCAATATTCATATGGGAGGAGGCAAAGATGGTTTTGAATTTCTGGAAGAAGCGGTAGCAACCAGTGAAATTCCCCGTCAGCAGTTTTTGCCCACACACGTAAATCGCAGTGAACAGGTGCTGGAAAAAGGCTTAAAATATGCCAGAAAAGGTGGCTGGCTGGACTTCACGACTTCCGGAGACAACTCTGCAGATGCTAAAATTAACGGTCAGGAGATTATGCAGGCTGCCAGTCAGGCAGGTGTTTCCCTGGACAACTTAACTTTTAGTTCTGATGCTCAGGGTAGTTTGCCAGAATTTGATGAAGAAGGAAATTTTCAGGGTCTGAAAATCGGTGAAATAGATTCATTATTTTCTCAGGTTCGAGATATAGCCTTGAATACAGAGATTAAGCTTACCCGGGCTTTAACCCTGATAACAATTAACCCTGCTAAAATTTTAGGGATTTCTGGAACTAAAGGCTATATAAAACCAGGCTTTGATGCAGATGTGGTAATGGTTGATGAAAACACACTGGAAATAACCGATGTAATTGCCCGGGGAGAAGTTATGATGAGAGAGGGGGAAATTTTGCAAAAAGGGACTTTCGGCTGAGAAGCTTGAATAATTTAACTGACCGGCCATAATTGCTTGTTTTTGCACCTTTTGCTACAGCTGCGGCCATATCTTGCGTATTGCCGGTTTTACAATAATATAGCACGGCCAGTTTAGGCAAAAATTTGTTGATTGCTTTCGCTAATTTTTTCTTCACCTCTACATCTCCAACCCTGCCCGTTTTATATCTTGCTTTTAAATCCTGGACTTCTTTTTTATTTCTGTTTGCGGTCGTTTTTGGTTGTTAACATGATGTAAATCTGCTATTAAGAAATAACTTTCATAGTTTTTTTTGCAGAGAGATTCTATTGCGGAGTGTCCCCACATAATGATCCAGATGCAGTTTACCTGTGGGCCGGTCACCTGTCAGTACAGTTTTTTGTCCTGAATCGTTCATATTTACACCCACTTTCTTTTGTTAATTTTATAACATAAATTACTCCGGAATTAAGCATTTTATTACTTATAATTAATCATTTAATGCTGGTTGCATATACTCTGTTTAATATAGTATAGTTATTATAAGGAAATTTATTTTATGATTGTAAAAATTAATTTTGGCTGCTTATATTATAGGATCATCTCCATATCATTTGGTTGAATATAGTTTTAGCCATTATCGTAATGCATATAATTGAAAGCTATAAGGCTCTGTTCACCAGGAAATTTTTTCTGTATTTAGGTTAAGTTTTCGGCCAAAAAAATAGTGCTTCCTGCGCGAAAACTCGTCCCTGAATTTGAAAAATTTCCAGTATCACTTCGCTTTATAGCTTCCAATACTT
>CAZVMQ010000077.1:0-6801 GCA_964628755.1 uncultured Halanaerobiaceae bacterium | reverse complement strand
GCAGGAAAGGGGCGAGACCCTTGCTGAATGTAAATAATTTTGATTCTATCATGATAGGTATTGCTTCTCCTGATAAAATTCTCGATTGGTCCCGGGGAGAAGTTACCAAACCAGAAACAATAAATTATCGAACCCTTCAGCCAGAAAAAGATGGTCTTTTCTGTGAGAGGATTTTTGGACCTACCAAAGATTTTGAGTGTCATTGTGGCAAATATAAACGAGCCAGATATAAAGGGGTAGTCTGTGACCGGTGCGGGGTAGAAGTCACCCGGTCAAAAGTCAGAAGAGAAAGAATGGGACACATAGATCTGGCTGCTCCCTGTACCCATATTTGGTTTTTTAAAGGTATTCCCAGCCGCCTGGGTTTAATACTGGATATGTCTCCCCGCAATTTAGAAAAAGTGATTTATTTTGTTTCCTATATTGTGCTGGAACCAGGTGATACTCCCCTGGAGTACAAGCAGCTTCTCTCTGAAGAAGAATATAGAGAGGCCAACAAAAAATATGGGGATGAATTTGAAGCATTGATGGGAGCAGAAGCGGTTAAAAGAATGCTGGGAGAGATAGATATAGAAACAGAAGTTGCAGAGTTGAAAGAAGTGGCCAGAAATAACTCCGGCCAGCGTCGTAAAAGAGCAGTCAGAAGACTTGAAGTCATGGATGGTTTGCAGGAATCGGGTCTCAATCCGGAATGGCTGGTTCTGGAAAGAATGCCCGTTATTCCCCCTGATCTCAGGCCTATGGTACAGCTGGATGGAGGGCGTTTTGCCACTTCTGACCTCAATGATTTATATCGACGAGTTATCAATAGAAACAATAGATTAAAAAGATTGCAGGAACTGGGAGCGCCAGAGATCATAATTCGCAACGAAAAGCGAATGCTCCAGGAAGCAGTTGACGCCCTTATAGATAATGGACGTCGTGGTCGCCCGGTAACTGGTGCCGGCAATAGACCTCTTAAATCTTTGAGTGATATGCTGAAAGGTAAGCAGGGAAGATTCAGACAGAATCTACTGGGTAAGCGTGTAGATTATTCGGGCCGTTCAGTTATAGTTGTTGGCCCTGAGCTTAAAATGCACCAGTGTGGTTTGCCCAAGAAGATGGCACTTGAGCTATTTAAACCTTTTGTGATGAGAGAGCTGGTAGACAGAGAAATGGCTCATAATATTAAAAATGCCAAAAAAATGGTAGAAAACGAGAATGAGCAGGTCTGGGGCATCTTAGAAGAGGTTATAGAAGACCATCCCGTATTGTTAAATAGGGCTCCTACTCTTCATAGACTCGGTATTCAGGCCTTTGAGCCCGTGCTGGTAGAGGGTAAAGCAATTAAACTTCATCCACTGGTATGTCCACCATATAATGCTGACTTTGATGGCGACCAGATGGCCGTTCATGTTCCTTTATCGGTAGAAGCTCAGACTGAATCGAGAATTTTAATGCTTTCCACTACCAATCTCTTATCTCCTGCAGATGGCAGTCCTATTACGGTGCCTTCCCAGGATATGATTATTGGCATATTTTATCTGACTCAGGGATTGGATGATAAAGCTGAACTGGAAGATGAAGACTTTAAGATCTTTGCTTCTACCAATGAAGTATTAAAGGCTTATGAAACCAATAATATTGATTTGCATCAGCCAATCAAAATGAGGTATGAAGAAACCGGGTTTGTTGAAACTACAGTTGGCAGAGTTATTTTCAATGATATTTTGCCCGAAAACATGGAATTTGTCAATGAAACTCTGGATAAAGATGGCCTGGTTTCTCTTATTTCCAGGCTGAGTGAGAAATATGATAATGATAAAACCTCAACTGTTCTGGACAAAATAAAAGAATTTGGTTTCAAATATTCCACAGAATCCGGTCTCTCCATAGCTATAGATGATGCTGATATTCCTCCGGCTAAACAGGAAATTATAGATGAAGCCGAGGAAACAGTCTCCGAGATTGAACAGCATTATAGACGTGGTGCTATAACTGAAGACGAGAAATATCAAAAAATAGTAGATATCTGGAATCAGGCTAAAGATGATGTAACAGAAGAATTAATGGAGCACCTGACTGAGGATAATGATATTTATTCTATGGCCACTTCTGGTGCCAGAGGCAGTGTAGCTCAGATTACACAGCTGGCGGGTATGAGAGGACTTATGGCCGATCCTTCCGGAGAGATAATAGATGTTCCTATTAGATCTAATTTCCGGGAAGGCCTTGATGTTCTGGAATATTTCTTATCTTCACATGGTGCCCGCAAAGGTCTGGCAGATACTGCTTTAAGAACAGCCGATTCAGGTTATTTAACCAGAAGACTGGTTGATGTTTCTCAGGATGTAATTGTCAGAGAACATGATTGTGGCACGGAAGAAGGCATTTATGTCAGTGACCTTGGTTCTGAGGATGGCACTCCCATAGAAGAATTCGAAGAAAGATGCATTGGAAGACTTGCAGCTGAAGACATTAAAGACCCGGAAACCGGCGAAGTGCTGGTGGGCAAAAATGAACTCATAGAGAGACAGCAGGCTGAAGAATTCCGGGAAAAAGGCATAGAGCAGGTGAAAATTCGCTCTAACTTAACCTGTAAGACTGAACACGGGGTTTGTGTGAACTGTTACGGCAAGAATCTGGCTGATGACAAAATGGTTGAAATCGGTGAAGCGGTTGGCATTATTGCGGCTCAGGCCATTGGTGAGCCTGGTACCCAGCTTACTATGAGAACATTCCATACCGGTGGTGTAGCTGGTGATGATATTACTCAGGGTCTTCCCAGAGCCGAGGAGCTATTTGAAGGCAGATCTCCAAAAGGCCAGTCAGTTTTAACCGAGAAAAAAGGTGAAGTCAGTATCAATGAAAAGGGTAAATCTATAAGAGTTGTAATTGAAGGTGAAGATGGCAAAAAAACCTATCAAATTCCTTATGGCTCTAAACTGCTGGTAGAAGATGGTGATAGAGTAGAACCGGGTGATAAATTGACAACCGGTCCAATGGATCCCAATGTATTACTTGATGTAGAGGGAGAAATCACCACCCAGGAATATCTAATGAAAGAAATTCAAAGTGTTTATCGCTCCCAGGGTGTGGAAATTAATGATAAACACATAGAAATAGTCATTAGACAGATGCTGAAAAAGATAAAAATTAAAGAAGCAGGAGATACCGATCTGCTTCCTGGCAGTCTTGTTAACAGGTTTGAGTTTGAAAAAGCAAATGCAGAAATGCTGGATAAAGGACTGGAACCTGCTACTGCTGAACCAGTATTACTGGGAATAACAAAAGCTTCTCTTAATACTGAAAGCTTTCTTTCAGCTGCTTCTTTCCAGGAAACCACCCGGGTATTGACAGAAGCATCTTTAGAAGGGAAAAAAGATAAACTGAGAGGACTGAAAGAAAATGTTATAATAGGTCAACTTATTCCGGCCGGCACAGGTATGAGACATTATCGTGGTATAGATGTTTCCACCGAAGATGGGAAAGATTTAAATGAAATGCTGGTTACGGAAGAATTAGAAGAAGCAGAAGTGGAAAAATAGTTGACAATTATAATTAAAGGTGTTAAAATACTTTAGTGTGTGTGATTAAGAAAGATTAAATGTATTTAATGGGCATAAAAGTCCAAGTTTACCGTCTGCGGACTTTTATGCCCTTTAACCGGGAAAGGAGGTGGAGACCATATATGCCAACTATAAATCAGCTTATTAGAAAAGGAAGAGATAAAGTCAAGAAAAAGACTACTGCTCCGGCCCTGGAAGGATGTCCACAAAAACGGGGAGTTTGTACTAGAGTTTATACTGCGACACCTAAAAAACCTAATTCTGCTCTCCGTAAGGTGGCCAGAGTTAGGCTTACCAATGGCAAGGAAGTCACTGCCTACATTCCCGGCATAGGACATAATTTACAGGAGCACTCAGTTGTACTCGTCAGGGGGGGCAGAGTTAAAGATCTTCCGGGTGTGCGGTATCATATTGTTAGAGGCACTCTCGATACTGCTGGAGTAGAAGATCGCAAGCAGGCTCGTTCTAAATATGGAGTTAAAAAACCCGATGAAGATTAATATCGTTTTAGATATATAAAGAAATTCCGTTCCAGGTAAAGGAGGGACGATAATGAGAAAAGATCGTGCAGAAAAACGAGAAATAGATCCAGATCCTGTTTATAATGAAGTGGTTGTAAACAGATTGATAAACAAAATTATGCTCGGCGGCAAAAAATCTCTGGCCGAGAAAAAAGTTTATCAAGCCATGGAAAGAGCTGCAGAAAAAACAGATGATGAACCAGTAGAGGTTGTAAAACAGGCCCTGGAAAATATTATGCCAGCTCTGGAAGTCAGGTCACGCAGAGTTGGTGGATCCAGTTATCAGGTTCCAATTGAAGTTGATGAAAACAGAAAGTTAAGTCTGGCTCTGCGCTGGTTTGTAGAGGCAGTTAGAGGCAGAGGAGAACAAAATCTCGAAGATAGAATTGCAGGCGAATTAATGGACGCATATAATAATTCCGGTGGTGCTGTCAGAACTAAAGAAGAAGTTCACCGTCAGGCGGAAGCTAATAGAGCTTTTGCTCATTATAGATGGTAAAATGACCAGGCTAAAGTTTTTGTCCGGAAAGTTTAGTAAGGAGGGTTTAGTATGGCCCGGCAATTCCCATTAGAAAAAACAAGAAATATAGGTATAATTTCTCATATAGATGCGGGAAAAACTACAACAACCGAACGGATCTTATATTATACTGGCAGAGTTCATAAAATGGGAGAAACACACGATGGGGCCGCAGTGATGGATTTTATGGATCAGGAGCAGGAGAGAGGAATTACTATAACTTCTGCTGCTACTACGTGTCAATGGAGCGATCATCGTATAAATATTATAGACACGCCCGGTCACGTTGACTTTACTGTGGAAGTTGAGAGATCTTTGCGAGTGCTGGATGGAGCTATCGCGCTTTTCTGTTCGGTGGGTGGTGTGGAACCGCAATCGGAGACTGTCTGGAGGCAGGCAGATAAATATCATGTACCCCGTATAGCTTTTATAAACAAGATGGATCGTATGGGGGCTGATTTTTACAGAGTTGTACAGATGATGAGAGATAGGTTAGGTGCTAATGCTATTCCAATACAGCTGCCTGTAGGCACTGAAGACGAATTTAAAGGTGTTATCGATCTTATAGAGATGGATGCTATTATATATCATGATGACATGGGTGTTAATTTCGAAAGATGTGAAATTCCCGAAGAATACCGGGAAGAGGCTGAGGAAAAAAGAGAACAGCTCATAGAGGCACTGGCTGAAGAAGATGATGAGCTCATGATGCAGTATTTAGAAGAGGAAGAGATCAGCTCTGAAAAAGTATATGATGTATTGCGATCTGCTGTTCTCGATGTAAATATTGTGCCGGTTATGTGTGGTTCTGCTTTCAAAAATAAAGGGATTCAAATGCTTCTGGATGCAGTGGTGGAATTCTTGCCATCTCCTTCAGATGTCCCGGCGGTCGAAGGATTTCATCCGGATACTGAGGATGATGAACTTAGAAAAGCTGATGATGATGAGCCTTTTTCTGCCCTGGCTTTTAAAATTATGTCTGACCCTTATGTTGGTAAACTGGCGTTTTTCCGGGTTTATTCCGGAGTTTTAGAGGCGGGGTCTTATATTTATAACTCTACTGCGGAAGAGCGAGAAAGAATTAGCCGAATTTTACAGATGCACGCCAACCACAGGGAGGAAAGAGATGCCGTTTATGCCGGTGATCTAGCGGCAGCGGTAGGTCTCAAGCACACTACAACGGGTGATACTCTATGTGATGAAGACAGCCCGATAATTCTGGAAGCAATGGAATTTCCTGAACCAGTAATATCAGTAGCAATTGAACCCAAAACTCAGGCTGAGCAGGATAAGCTCAGCGAAGCCCTGCAGAAGTTAGCAGAAGAAGATCCTACTTTCAGGGTGAAAACCGATGAAGAAACAGGCCAGACTTTGATAATGGGTATGGGAGAACTTCATCTAGAAGTTATAGTCAATAGATTGTTAAGTGATTTTAATGTCGATGCTAACGTGGGTCAGCCAAGAGTATCATATCGTGAAACTATCACCGAATCTATTAGCGATGTTGAGGGCGAATTTATTCGCCAGAGCGGTGGTCGTGGACAGTATGGCCATGTGGTGCTTGATGTAGAGCCCAATGAAAAAGGTGAAGGCTTTGAATTTGAGAACGATATTTTTGGAGGCGCCATTCCCAAAGAATATATTCCTTCTGTGGAAGATGGAATTAAAGAAGCCATGGAAAATGGCATTACTGCTGGTTATCCAGTTGTTGATGTTAAGGTAACCTTAAAAGATGGGAGTTACCACGAAGTTGACTCCTCTGAGATGGCTTTTAAAATAGCTGGTTCCAAAGGATTCAGGAAAGCTGCAGAAAATGCTAATCCTGTTATACTGGAACCCATGATGGAAGTAGAAGTTGTAACTCCTGAGGAATATATGGGAGAAGTTATTGGTGATATCAATGGCAGACGTGGTGAAGTAAAAGGTATGGATCAGCGCAAATCAGCCCAGGTTATCAAAGCCCTTGTACCTCTGGCTGAAATGTTTGGTTATGCCACTGATCTGCGATCTAAAACTCAGGGTAGAGCTACCCATACCATGCAATTTTCTCACTATGCACAGGCTCCTCAGAGCATAGCTGAAGAAATAAAAGGAAAATAATTTCACCTTATTAGCCAATATAAAAAGCTTCTAATTGAGTTTTATATATTTAAAACTATAACAAGGAGGATGATGAGGATGTCAAACAAGGAGAAATTTGAGCGGACAAAGA
>CAZVMQ010000076.1:0-6980 GCA_964628755.1 uncultured Halanaerobiaceae bacterium | reverse complement strand
ATGATGTCTATGAGCAGAATGTGTATGACTTCCACAGCACATAAATTTCACCCCCTTAAAATGTTTTTGTAATTAATTTATACTGAACCAATAAACTATTATCAGCAAAGAATTATGAATTCACAGCGAAATTTTACTTTACACTAATTCAGTTGAAATGATGATTTATAGGTTAGTAATCATTACTTCGAGATATTGGAGCCATTTATTTTATGCAGGGCAGCAATTTATATTATTTTTGCAATATTTTGTTCTGTTAGCCCTTTCGCCCGTAGAAACACAATTGAGGTAGGTCCAGCAGATAAGCCAGTCCGGTAATTGTATTACCGTAAAAGGCAAAATTTCGTTCATAATTTGCAAAAAGTTCTAGAAGCTCCCTGGCTGTATCATTGACCATGGTGGAGCCGGTGGAAAGTACGAAATCGCTCTCTGCTATTAAATGTTCGGTCTGTTTATTTCCGGCCAGTATTTCCACTCCATATTTTTTTGTGCCTATTCTGTCCTGATTAAGATCTGTAATTACGACATTATCGGTGCCCAATTCGGATGCTGCTATTTCCAGCAGAGCCGGCTGGAAACCGATGATCCCCATTTTTTCTACATTGGGATGGTTGGATCTGACATGGGCAACCATCTCTCTGACACAGTCTTCCATCTCATTGTCGCGGCAGTGAACGGTTTTTTCCACCAGATCAAGGCTGCGAAGAACTGCATTTACTGCGGCTACAAAGAGAGCACGATTGTAATTATTATCCAGCTCTAACTCTAATATTTCCTTCAGGGTGCCCGTGAATTCCCCGGGCTGATCGGTAAAAGCCTGGCCCCGATAATCTTTAAAACTGGCTTCAATCATGACTTCTTCTCCCTGGAGCAGGGGGAAGTTCTGTCTGTCAGGATCACCTATTGCTTCCTCCGGGCTTAAACCGACAGCATTAATTTCAATATTTTTCAGCTGTAAATTATTATCCTGGACTATTTTATTAAATTCAGCTTTTGCTTCTGTCAGCAGTGACAAAATAATTACCTCCCTCTTGTTAATTATTCACAGCAATGATCATCATAGTTTTGCGGGGGTTTATCAGGCAGCTCGATATGATCGGATAAACTGCCCAGCATTTTCCTCAATTCTTCAATTTTCTTTTCTTTGACCTGGTAATGAACCCAGTAGCTGCGTTTTTCGCCTGCAACCAGGCCGGCTTCCCGCATTATCTTAAGATGCTGGGAAACAGCAGCTTCTGAAAGGTCAAGCCGGTGGGCCAGAGCTCTGACACAATAATTTTCCTGATCTAAAAGTGCGATAATTTTTAGCCGATTTTCATCGGCCAGAGCCTTCAAAATAGGCAGAATTTCCATTGTTTTTCACCTCTTTCCAATAGAGGCCGACAAAAAATATAGAAAAAAAGAATAATAAAAATTATGCAGATAATTGTATTGCAAGTGCAAAGTTTAATGAAAAAATCATTTGTTTCAAAAATTACTTAATTAAATTATAATATACTTAATCATATATGTCAAATAATACATTATTGTTGGAAGCCATAAAACTTAAAACTCTGCTCACAATATTATTTATCCTGAGTCGGAGACATTATTTTTTGTCCATTGAGTTGATCCGGGCTGCGAAAAATTCCCAAAATAACATAGCCTTTATAGCATTCAATATTTTATGAGCCTCTTGATATCAAATGTATTAGCAGCAATGACAATTCATTATAAAATAACAGCTTCGCAAATAGATATGGAAAAAATATAATCTCAGGTGACCTTAAAACTTGATTGCTGTACCATAAGCTACAATTTCAGCTGCTCCACTGGTGATAGTGGAAGTGGCAAATCTGACCTCAATAACCGCATCAGCATCGAGCTTCTCTGCTTCTGCTTCCATTTCTGCCAGAGCTTCATCTCTGGCCTCCTGGAGAAGTTCGGCATATTCTCCTACTTCTCCCCCTATTAATTTTCGTATAGCTGCTGTTATGTCTTTGCCTACATGCACCGCTTTCATTTCACTGCCTCTGACCAAACCCAGTACTTCATAATCTCTTTTTAAATCTGAGGTAGCCAACAACATGTTTTGTCCCCCTTTTTGATTAATTGCTTGTTTTGGGTGGAAAAATAAATTTTACCAACAGCTTAATATAGGTCATATACTTTATAGAGGTTTCAAAGGTAAAAAATGAAACTAAACGGAATACACCTCTTTGAACTAATATTCAGGAAAATTTATTCAATTCCTTTATTTAGGTCGCTGTTTAATTGGAATTTTAATAGGTGATTGCACTGCGAAAAGTGATTTTACTGTCAAATTTATTGACATGATCCTTGATATGAGGGCGATTATAATTTCGATATATTATGAAATCGACTTTAGGCAGTGCAACCATGGGTTTAAATTTCATAACAGACAGCAGTCCTGTTACAGTCCTGTTACCGACTGAATTAACTTTAGGAAAAAGCAAAATTTACAGGAAGACACCGCGATAATATTGAATATTATACTAACAATATATATATCTGCATCTAAAATTCACTATGATAATTCTGGTGGGAGATATGCTGCTGCAGACAGAAGCTTTCTCGATAATGGCAGGAATTTCATTAACTTTTTATTTCTGGCAGTTTATAGTAATGGTTGCTCCCTTTGATATTTTTAAAGGTAAGCGGATTTTCTCTGGAGTAGAAAAATCTGTGTTGATGGAGGTGACGATTTGCGGAAACCTTATGTTGTGCTAACAGCGGTGATAGTAGTATTTTTGCTGCTGGTTAATATAATGCATATAAGTGGTAATGCTTTTGCTGAAAAGAATAATAAGCTTGAACTGCACCGGGGCCAAAATCTGAGATTTAGATATGAAAAGGGTAAAATTTTTCATCAGGGAGAAGAGGTAATACTCAGTCAGGAGGGGGAAAAGTATGAGCTTCCCCGGGAAGTTCTAAATAGCTGGCAGGAGAACAGTTTCAGCACTTTTGTCTTTCCGCTGGCTGTGATTAGAACTGAAGAGACGAGAGAAGTGTATCATCTGGAACAGCGGGAAATTATCTTTACTGAAGAAGAGGCCCTTGCGGCTTTAAGAGATGAATGGCAGAGGATAACAGGTGGTGAGCCACCTATGATTATGGAGCTGGAAATTCAGCCGGAAGATTTTGGCGATCATCTTTCAGTAAAACTGGAACCGGATAGTAACCGGATATTTTTTACACTGCAGCATTATATGATAGCGACTATGGATACTGCAGCGGGAATTTATGATATTTGCTCGGGTGATTTTGATTTTGTGAATGAAATTTTTCACGGTGGAATCAGCAGTATCTCCTGGTCCGATAACAATAATAATGAACTAGATAAAGCTGAATATGCAGCACTAAGATTTTATGATGCCCGTGGTTCAGAGTATCTTCACATTATCAACACGGACACTCTGGAGGTAATTGCTTCCTTTAGTCAGCCCAATTTTCAATAATTATATTATAGATTCTAGAAAACTCTTTTTGATTATTTGTTACTAAAGTTAAATTTTCTTCTAGAGTGCGAGCACCTATCATGAGGTCATAAGTGCCAATAGTATTTCTGGATTTTCCAGGTTTGCCTTTATTCTTCCATATTCTAAGGCGGCTTCCTGTTTGAAAGGAAGAATTTCCTATATTATTCACATATACTTCAGAATGTTGAGATTATGGGGTTTGAATAAAGTTTCTTTTGTACGGTTTTAAGATGAATTTTGATTAAATATTTTTTTGTACAATTGTACGATGAATTTTTAACTATATATATGTTAGACTATCTTATGATATTACGAAAGTTTAGTTAATGATAAAGAATCTATGAAATAGAAATAGGGAGGTTAATTAATGAGTTTAAATGAGGAAAAATTACAGGAGATGTCCACACAAAAATCCTGGAGGAGAGGATTGAATTATTATAGAAGTGGAAGAGTAAAACAGGCAAAGATAGATGGTATTACAGTAAAAGCACAGGTGAGTGGAAAAAGTTATCCATTTTATGAAGTTCAGATTGAAACTGAGCCTCCATTTTTATCTTACTGCAGCTGCCCTTATGATTTTGGGGGAATATGCAAACACATTATAGCCGCGGGTTTAACCTGGATAAATGAAAGGAGTTCTCTGCCGAAGGCCAAAGAAGAAAAAAGGCAAATAAAAGCTGAACTGGCGGAGTTAAGCGAAAATCTTGTAAAGGAAGACTTTTTGCAGATATTAACTGAATTGGTCTATGAAAATAAAAATGTTATGGACAGAGTATTAAAATATGTTAAAGATGTTAAAGGAGATTCTAGTATTGATCATATTTTTGAGGGTAGCCGGGGTGGGGTTGATAAAAGCAAATATGATAATAAAGTGGTTATTTTGGATACAGAAACCACCGGCCTTACTTATAATGATGAGTTTATTGAAATTTCTTTACTGCTGGCTGAATTTGATGAAAATGGTAGTCTGGAAGTCGTGGATGAATATACCGGGCTGCGGGAACCTGATGTGAGTATACATCCTGAGGCCCAGGAAGTCCACAATATAGATTATGAAACTATCAAAGGGGAAGAAATTGATGATGATAGACTATTGGCAGTATTAAATAAAGCTGAATTTATAACAGCCCATAATGCTTCTTTTGATAGAAGATATGTTGTGGAAGAGTTTCCCCAATTTGAAAACAAAATCTGGTTATGCAGTATGGAAGGTATAAACTGGAACAGATACCAGTGTAATTCAAAATCGCTGGAAAATTTGCTGTATGCTCATGGAATTGAGGCAAATCAGATTCATAGAGCGGCGCTCGATACCAGAGCACTGCTGAATTTACTAAACTGTGAGTCTGAATTGGGAGAAACATATTTCAAACGTCTTCTGGAGAATTCAGGCATAAAAATGACGGAAATAAATTTCTCGGAGGTGTAAAAATTGACGCAGAAATTATACTATGAAGATTCTTTTCAAAGTGAATTTACTGCGGTTGTGACTTCCAGAAAAAAGCAGGAGGGTAAATACCATATCACTCTGGACAGGACGGCATTTTATCCGGAAGGTGGTGGCCAGCCGGCCGATAGGGGTAAAATTGGTGGCGGCCGGGTGGAATATGTATATGAAGATGAGGGTGAAATTTATCATATTTTGCAGGATTTACCGGAAAAACTGCAGGGTTCGGAGGAAAATATTGAAGTTGAATGTGAAGTTGACTGGGAGCGCAGGTTTGATTTTATGCAGCAGCATACCGGCCAGCACCTGCTGTCTGCGGCGGCTTTAAATTTGTATGGAGCTGAGACAGTGGGATTTCATCTGGGGGAGACCAATCTTACCATCGATACAGATATAGCCCTGAAAAATGAGCAGATACAGCGGCTGGAAATGAAGGCCAATGAAATGATATATGCCGACAATGAGGTCGAAGTGGATTTTCCCGATCAGGAGGATCTAAAGAAGCTTGATTTGCGCAAACAGCCAGAGGTGGATAAAGATATTAGAGTAATTAGGATAGGAGGTTGTGACGTGACACCCTGTGGGGGGACACATGTAAATTTCACCGGGCAGGTAGGTATAATCAAGGTGCTGGAAGCGGAAAATTACAAAGGAGGCAGCAGACTGCACTTTTTATGTGGAAAAAGGGCTCTGCAGGATTATAGATTTAGAAATCAGGTTGTGGCAGAATTGAGAGATGAACTATCGATCAGCGAAGAGGAGATAATAGGGGAAGTGAGCAGACTGCAGTCAGAGCTGGCTGAGAAAGAACAAGAGATAGCGGATAAGCAGAATGAGCTGCGAGATTATGAAATAGAAGAGCTGCTTTGCGGAGCGAAGAATGTGGCTGATTATAAATTGATAAAGCAGACTTTTGAGGACAAAGCTTATGACGAAGTTAAATATATGGCAGAAGAAATTGTAGAGTATGCGAATAATATAGTTATCTTTGCTCAGAAAGAAGCCGGAACAGCCAGGATGATTCTGGCCAGATCGGAGAACATAAGTGAGGATCTGGACATGAATGAAATTATCGGTGATGTGCTGGAAATAATTGATGGTAATGGTGGTGGTCATGAACTTTTAGCACAGGGTGGAGGAGATAAGGTGGAAAAGCTGGCAGAAGCAGCTGCTGAAGCTGAGAAGATAATAAAAAGCTGGCTTGAATAAAATTAAAAGTATTGAGGAGCTGCAAACATGATTATTGCTGCCCATACAGCTGTAGGTGGACTGCTGGGAAGAGTGATAAATCCTGATACAGGCCAGGGATGGGTTCTGACGATTCTGCTGGCCGCAGGGAGTCATATTCCCCTGGATTTTTTGCCGCAGATAGGTTACACTTTCACTCCCACTTTGAGATTGCTGGATTTACTAGCGGCAGTCCTGATACTGCTGATTATGATGAGAATAGCCACTTCTAAAAAACCAATACTACTGGCGGGCATAGCTGCAGCAGCTCCTGATATAGAACATTTTTTGGTTGAGTATACTGAGCTCATGAATAGAAGGATATTTATCAGCCATCTGGAATCTTTTCCCAGAATAGAACTTAGCTGGCAGTGGGGCTTGATAGTTGAGGCTGGAATAATTTTGCTGGCTATAATTGGAGTTTATATTCTGGAATTGAGGTTCAAAGAAAAATAGTGATAAGCAAAAGTGATATTGTTATTAAATAGAGTGATTAATTGGGAGTAGCTATCTGAGAAAAGTTATTTTCCCATAAATCAGTTTTTCTTTCGAGAGTATTTTTACATAAGCTATATATTCTGAAAACTTGTGATCACTTATTTTTTTAAGGGGATGATATGGGGCTATGAGATACCCGAATTTTTTTCAGGCCAGGAGCAGATTTAGGCTCCAAAATTGTGCTCCCGGCTCAGGATGTTCAGGGTTGAGCGAAGGCTCGGAGGATAGCTTTCGCAGAGCAGCATTATTTTTAAGTGAGCGAGTTAATTGAGTGGGCGTTACAATGAGACAGGAGGAAATGATATCATGAAAGAATATAATAAATTGAT
>CAZVMQ010000075.1:0-7037 GCA_964628755.1 uncultured Halanaerobiaceae bacterium | reverse complement strand
ATTTCCAGCCTTTCCCTCACATATTCCTCCAGATTTTCATCGGCAAAATTGATTACTTGATCATTATTTTCAGCTGTTGTTGGAACTGTAATTAATATCGCACCTGCAATTATAACAGTCATTAACAGCAGGGTTAGTAAAATTGACTTATGATTTCTAATATCATTTTTATTTTTATCTATCAATTTTTTGCCTCCCTTCGGATACAGTGATTAGTTTTGATTATATTTTACAGGGGGTTCATGTGATGATTTTATCATATCTTATCTGTTTTTACAATATAATCTTAAATAAATTGCTTTTTTTCTCCGGCGGTAGATAGAAAACTTTATTATAAAGACATTTATAGTATTTAATGAAGAGAAGAGTAATTCTCTTGTAAATCAGTTCAGAATATGATAATATATTAACTGCATGTTAGAAAATTAACTTGTTGGATATTATTTAATTTTTCAATTTAAATTTAGGGAGGTTTGAAGCACATATGGATTGGGGGAAAATCCTGAGATTATTTATAATTTTATTGCTGTTATGGATAGGGCTGACGGGGACACTGGAATATCAGGAATTGATGACGGGGGTAATAATTTCGGCTTTAATTGCTATATTTTCTAGTAAAATTATTTTTTTCCCCGAGAAAAAAGAAGAACCTGGATGGCCTTTATCTTTTGTGGGGGGAGTTTATGCTCTGGGTTACCTGCCGATATATATTCTGGAAGAGATAAAAGCTCATCTGCAGGTAATTTACATAATTCTTCATCCCAATATGCCGATGAAACCCGGAATAGTTGAGGTACATACAGATCTTAAAACCGACTTCGGTCTTACCGGCCTGGCTAACTCTATTACTATGACTCCCGGCACTCTTACAGTTGATATATCGAATAATAAATCCTCTTTATATGTACACTGGATCTCTGTTTTCACTACTGATAAACACGAGATTAAACGTGAGATCAATGATACATTTGAGAGGTATTTAAGGAGGATTCATGGATGATCCTGTTAATTATTTTATCAATAATACTGCTGGCTGGAATTATATGTATTATCAGGGCTGTAAAGGGGCCTACAACCCCTGACAGGGTAGTAGCGATTGACACCTTGTCGGGATTGATGATTGCCGGCCTGGTTGTTCTGGGAGTGTATTATCAGGCGGAAATTTTTTTGGATGTAGCCTTAATTTATGCTTTTATAGCGTTTGTTGGTACACTGGCAGTTTCTAAATATCTGGAAGGAAAGGATGTGGGAATGTAATGGATCTGGTGGCTTATCTATTGCTCATTTTGGGAGCTTTTTGTGCACTTATTGGAGCGGTGGGATTGCTGAGGCTTCCGGATGTTTATAATCGCCTGCATGCCAGTACTGTTTCCGTTGTTGGAGGATCGGTTATTTTGATCATTGGAGCCGGGCTTATTAATGGTATCGATACTTTTCTGTTAAAGTCATTGATCATTGCTTTTTTTATATTTATAACTACTCCGACTGGTTCGCACGCAATAGCCAGATCTGCTTATATTAGAGGTCCGAATTTGAGTGAAGAGACTATCGTGGATGATATGAAGGATCATGAGATCATTAACCAGCCTGACTGTGATATTGAGGAAGTTAATCAGGATTTATAGCTTGTTGCTTACTCAGCTGTTAATTTGAAATGGGGGAAGTAAAATAATGGAATCTTTCCTGCTGAATATTTTGTTGATAATGCTTTTTGTGCTTTATCTGATTGCGGTAGAAGTGAAGGACCTTCTCTATTCAGTTTTAATTTTAGCTGCCGGAAATACCACTCTGGCGGTCATATTTTACATATTACAGGCTCCTGATATTGCACTCACACAGGCTGCTGTAGGTGCCGGTGTGAGTACAGTTTTGCTTGTTAATGCCATCAATAGGACCAGGAGGAAAGAATAATGAGAGATAAAATCATCTTACTATTTGTCATTCTCATAGTGGGCCTGCTTTTCATAGGGCTATCTAGTGATGCTCCTTCCTATGGTTCGTTTCCCGAACGAGAGGTTAGAGGGGACCTTGAGGAATTAGCCAGTAATTCTGAAAAAATGGATCTGTCAAATCATACCATTTTGAGCGAAAATAATACAATGGAAAGTATTGGACAGCCAATTCTGGAGCGGACACCTCTATTACCACCTGATGGTCTGGGTATACCAAATGTAGTAACCGGTGTTTTATGGGGCTTTAGAGCTTACGATACCATGGGGGAGGCCACAGTATTATTTACAGCAGTTGTTAGTGTGGTCCTGCTTGCTGGTCATTCGGGACTTATTTCTCCCTGTAAGAGTACAGGTATGTCCTTGATTGTCAAGACTGTGGGCAGACTTCTGGCCCCTCTTTTGATGTTATTTGGAGCTTACATAATAATGTATGGCCATCTTACTCCCGGGGGAGGATTTCCGGGTGGAGTTATAATTGCTGCTGCTATGACTATTCTGCTGCTCGGTTATGGCCTGCGTTTCGCCTGTTCTAATATAGGTTACTTACCCTGTGAATTAGGAGAGGAACTGGGAGCTTTTCTCATTATATTGGTGGGAATTGCCGGGTTAACGACGGGTACTTATTTCTTTCAAACCTGGGCATATATAGGTGAACTTGGCGATTTGCTCAGCAGTTTAAATATCATTTTGCTCAACATTGCTGTGGGCCTTAAGGTATTTGGCGGTATACTGTTAATAATCTATACTTTACTGTCTTCTTTTGGAGGTGTAGGTGAGTGAGTTTGAATTATGTTACGGTAGTGATAATGATAGGTTTGGGACTTTACTGCCTGCTCAGCAAGAGAAATCTTATTAAAATGATTATCGGACTTTCTATCATTACTGATGGTGTCCATCTTTTGTTGATTTCTCTGGGCTTTAGGGCTGAGGG
This sequence comes from uncultured Halanaerobiaceae bacterium, assembly GCA_964628755.1. Lineage (GTDB taxonomy): Bacteria > Bacillota > Halanaerobiia > Halanaerobiales > Halarsenatibacteraceae > Halarsenatibacter. The sequence continues at coordinate 4,154 of CAZVMQ010000075.1, read as the reverse complement.
AATAGCTCCCATTATACCCGAAAGAATGCTGGAAGAATTTAGTGTGATAGCAGAAATTGGAGTGGATCCTCTTCCACAGGCACTGGTACTAACATCTATAGTAATCAATGTCTGCATACTGGCACTAGCCCTGGCCTTGATAATTTTGAATTTCAGGCACAATGGGACTCTTGATCCGTTTGAAATAACAAGTCTTAAAGAGTAAATAATTATTTTATTTATCTGCAGTCAAAAACATAAATTTGTTACATAATTGCTGGAGAAAGGAAGGAATAAAATTGATTTCACCTGCATTTTACTCTCCCATACTGGTAATTGTACTGCCTTTAATTGGTGGTTTTGCCCTGCCCGGCATTGGATTTTTGGGAAAAAAATTGGATTTTCCCCGCTTAAAAGAATTTACTGCCACAGCTATAATGCTGGTCACTCTTTTTTTTGTTGTAGATACCGCAGTAAATATTGGCGGAGAAATTTTGGTATATCCCCTGGGAGGATGGGAGCCACCTCTGGGCATAACACTGGTTATAGATGGACTCGGTATTATACTCAGTCTCGTGGTAGCAATTATAGCTGTAATAATAATTATTTATTCATTGCGCTTTCTCAAAGGGAAAAAAAGTTTGAGTCAGTTTTATACTCTGATGCTATTTTTGCTGGCGGGAATGTTAGGAGTAGCTTATACCGGAGACATATTTAATCTATATGTGTTTTTTGAAATTATGTCTATTGCATCCTATGCCCTAATAGCCTTTTACCGCACAAGTGATTCCGTAGAAGGTGCATTAAAATATCTTTTTATTGGCTCACTTGGCACAGGCTTTATACTGCTGGGGATAGTTCTGCTTTATGCCCTTACGGGAACACTTAATATGGCTGATTTAGCCATGCGAATTTCTGTTCTAAGTGCGGAAGGATATTCGTTGACAGCTCTGATGGCCCTGGGTTTTCTGACTGTGGGTTTTGGTATGAAAGTAGGGATGATTCCTTTTCATGCCTGGCTGCCTGATGCTTATCAATCAGCTCCCATTCCGGTGACAACTATTATGGCCGGTGGAACAGGTGTTATAGGGGTAGGTGCTTTATTACGAGTTGGGTTTTTGATTTTTGGCTCTGAATTAATTTCTCCGGTACTTATGGGCCTGGGACTTTTGACCATGATTGGTGGTGCTCTGCTGGCATTACAGCAGCGCGATCTTATCAGGCTTCTGGCCTATTCCAGTATATCGCAAATGGGCTACATACTTTTTGGTCTGGGAATTGGCACTTCCCTGGGAGTTGCTGGAGGACTTTATCATCTTATGAACAAGGCGGTATTCAAATCACTGCTATTTTTGGCGGCCGGAATAATCATATTTGTAACCGGCACTTCCGATATGGACGAATTGGGAGGGCTTGCTGCTAAAATGCCGGTGACAGCAGTTTTATTTGGTATCGGTGCGCTGGCCCTTGTTGGCATTCCACCTTTTAATGGTTTTGTCAGCAAAGCCGGGATAATATATGCAGGAATAAGGGCCGGACATCCTGTATTGAGTTCCATTGCTTCTTTTTCTGCTGGCCTGTCTTTAACTTATATTCTAAGAGCTTTTATGTCCGTGTTTTTAGGGGAAAGCACCTCTCTTGTGGACCGGATAACCTTTTCCCGGCAGTACAGTCTGCTGTTTCCGGTCTGTATTTTAGCTGCTTTAACACTGGCTTTGGGTATTTTTCCTGGCTTTGGTTTTGAAATGGTGGCCGGAGCCGAGGAAGTTCTGCTGGAGCCGCTGGAATATATTAATGCTGTGTTTCCCGGCAGCTAAAACTTGAAGCTGCGGTGATATCGCAAATTTCTAATCAAGGCAAAATAGACATTAAAGTTAAGGGGATGAAATAATGTTAAAACTCGAGATGCCTGTTATATTTATCTCCGTTTTAATACCTATATTAGGTGCGCTTTTATTTCCATTTTTGCATAAAAAAATAAAAAATAAATTTCTGACCGGTTTGAGTTTTCTGCTGCTGGCCTGTCCGCCGGCTGTGGCAGCTTATCTTACATATACTCATGGACTGGATCCCGGGATTGTAGATCCTGCTATTTTCCATCTGCCGGGTGCCGGTTCGTTTTCCATGTATCTCGACTGGTTAAGCGGACTTTACGTTTTGGGAATTGGTGTGGTAACACCTATGGTCGCGATATATTCTAAAAATTATATGGAACACCGGTTGGAAGTAATGAAATCAGAAGGAGAAGAACCTCCTTCTATCGGAGTATATTACATGTTCTACATACTGTTTTCAGCTTCGATGCATGGTGTGGTACTTTCCACCAATCTGCTGCAGTTTTATGTATTTTTAAAGATTACTGTTGTTGCCAGTTTCTTTTTGATTTTGTTGTACGGTTATGGAGATAGAAAAAGGATTGCTCTCATGTATTTAATCTGGTCTTCGATAGCAGGTTTTGTATTTCTGCTCGGCAGTCTTGGTATGGGGTCAAGAATAGGCACTTTCAATGTACTGGACCTGGAGGAAATGGAGGTAATGTTAGGGGTCGGTGAAGGTCTTCCCCTAATTATACCGTTTGCACTATTTGTGGGGCTCTTGATAAAAAAAGCTTTATTTGGAGCTCACATCTGGCTGCCCTATGCTCATGCTGAAGCTCCTACCCCGGTTTCAGCGCTCCTTTCTCCTAATCTTATTGGAATTTCCGGCTGGGGAATGGTTAGAATAGTATATGAGCTATTTCCCCAGCAGTTTGCCGCTATGGCTCCATATTTCCTGGTGCTGGCTTATTTTACCATGATGTATGGGGGCATTATGGCCCTGGCTCAGGATAATCTTAAGAGGCTTATGGCATACATCAGTGTTTCCCAGATGGGTTGGGTGGTATTCGGCTTTACCACGCTGACCACTGAGGGTATCGTGGGGGGAGTACTGTTATTTGTAAAACATTCATTGAGCCTTTCTATACTATTTATGAGTGCGGGGCTGCTTATCTCCAGGCATGGATTGAAGAATATATCGGATATGGGCAAACTGAAGGAAAAGATGCCGGTCACCTCAGTTCTAATGATAGCTGGTTTTGTTATTCTTCTGGGGCTGCCGGTGTCTATGGGATTTTGGTCCAAGGCCATGATATTCAGCGGAGCAACTTCTATGCCCGGCATTGATGGTACGACAGGATTTCTAATTATGGCGGCTCTGCTGTTGCTAGCGGGTAGTATTACTGCAGCATATGCATTTATAACTATAAAGAGAGTTGTATTTGCCGGAAAATTCAAGAGCAAAACGGGCAATACTTCCTATCCTGCTGTTGGTTTTAACAGCTCTACTATACCCATGGCTATTATTGGCACTATAGGTGTGCTGTTATTCCTGGTGCCCAACCCCCTGCTGGGGCCGGCTTATATGCCATCTTTTTCTCATCTGGCCGGTGAAGCTATAGCCTTCATAATTGTTTATATTATTTCCTATTATCTTTATCAGGGCAAGCCGGAAGATCTTTCCCGGAGATTTTATCTCGGGTTTGAAACTGAAATTATAGATAAAACATTTCACAGCAGGCTGGTGCGTCTGATTATGAACACCGGAAGAAAATTGCAGGCTTTGCACTCGGGGATTATGAGCACTTACATGATGTGGATGGTAGCTGGGTTTCTGTTATTACTTTTTGTATTTTCTTTGGTCTAGGAGGATGTTTAAAAAGTACAATTGATTGCACTGCAAAAATAATTTTACTGACAAATTGATTGACATAATTCTGATATGACGGCGATTATAATTTTGATATATTATGAAATCGACTTTATGCAGTGCAAGTACAATTTTGCAATATATTTTTGGCATGAAAGGCTATATAAGTTTTATTGTTCCGGTCGATCGGAGGTTTTTTCAGGTCGGCCGGTTTTTTAATTTGCACTGACAAAAAAAGATAGAAGTATCGGGTGTTTTTTGCTTAAGAAGGAGAATTGACTTTAATGTGTAATTTATTAATGAGTATTATAAATTATTGAGTGATTGCATTATATAAAGTTAAAGTTGATAAAACACAGAAATTGTGCTCCCTGACATAGCAGTAATTTTCAATATATTTATTGAAAAATTATTTCCCGCAGAGAAATCATGGGTGTTGAAAAATAAGAAAATATCAGAAAGGGGCTTAATAATTTGGAAGAAAAAAT
>CAZVMQ010000074.1:3504-7124 GCA_964628755.1 uncultured Halanaerobiaceae bacterium | reverse complement strand
GATCAGGAGCGCTGGTTTTCAAATTTACAGTGAGCAGCATTATAAACCTTCTTGAGCGGTATGCCGTGTTCCCGGGCCAGAGCTCGACAGTCCTCATATTCGGGGGCAGCGTTAATGATTTTATCCTTATTATAAGCAACTTTAATTCTCACATTTCCCCAACTGGTTTCCACTTCGGTTATATCTCTCTGCAGACATATTCTGGAGATGGACTTTTCGACTCTAACTCCCAGGGAAGTTGTTTCCTCCATGATGATAGCCGAAAGTTTTTCCATCTCATCCTCAGCACACAGCACATTTAAAATATGTCCGGGCCGATTCTTTTTCATATATACTGGAATGATATAAACATCCAGGGCCCCGGCAGACAGAAGGCGGTCCATCACGTGCTGATAGTGCTCGGGGTTCATGTCATCAATATTGGTGGAAATTTTTGTTACCTGCTGAACTTTGTGGTTCTCTAACGCCTGTTTTATATTGCCGGTGCCAGCTTTTTTGTTTTTCCGGCTGAATTCCCCCGTGGTTATCCGCAATAAGTTAGGAATTTCCAGTTTTTTGCTGCCGGCCCCATATCCGGAAGAGTTGATTGTCATTGCCGGCATCTCAGCAAACTCATCGGCGAGAGTAGTGATAATAGCGGCACCGGTAGGAGTTACCAGTTCAGTATCTATTCCTTCAGAGAAGGCTGGAACACCTGATAGAAGCTCCAGAACTGCCGGAGCAGGAACTGGTAGCCTGCCATGAGCACATTCGATAAAACCTGTACCGGTGTGCAGGGGTGAAGATACAATATTTTCAATCTCCAGCATATCAAGCCCTATAACCGCTCCTGCAATATCGACAATAGCATCCACAGCCCCGACTTCGTGAAAATGGACTTCTTCCGGGGGAAGGTCATGCACCCTGCCTTCAGCTGCGGCCAGACGTTTAAAAATTTGCCATATCTTCTCATTTATCTCTGCTGATAGCTCGCTGTCAGCCAGCAGCTTTTCTATATCATCCAGATGTCTTGCCTCCGGCTCCTCTAGATGATGGTTAGAATTCCGGGAATTCTGAGAGGAATTATGGTCAGAGTTATGGTTATTGTTTGCAACTTCGACCTGAACATGCTGGCCGGATATACCGCTGCGATTAACCTTTTCTATATTTAAAGAATATTCATCAGCAATTCCCAGTTTATTCAGTTTTTGCTGCCAGGACTCTTTATCGAGGCCAAGATCAAAGAGAGCTCCCAGCACCATATTGCCGCTGATTCCCGAAAAGCAGTTAAAATAGGCATCCAATTATATCTCCTCCTTACCTTCTAGCCAATAATTTATTCTGGCTTATTTTTTTCGTTGATGCTCCCCTGGCGGTAACCTGCCAGATCAAGTGTGATATAGTTATATCCCATTTCCCGGGCAGCAGTAATTATTTTCTGGCGCTGATTCATGATTTTTTCCAGGTTTTCTGGCAGCACCTCGATCCGAACGGTGGAGCTGTCGTGAATTCTGACCCTGAGCTGCTCGAATTCCATACTGGCAGAGATTAAACTCTCCAGTTTTCTGACCTGCTCAATTAATTCCCGGTCAAGGTCGAGGTCATAATCAACCCGGGTAGCATAACAGGTGTCGGAGGGCTGATTCCAGGTTGGTAGATCCCGCTGCCGGGAGAGCTCTCTTATCTCTTGCTTAAGCAGGCCGGCCGATTTCAGAGGAGTTTTAATAGCAAGTTCCTGTAAAACCTGATAACCAGGGCGGTGAGAACCCCGCACATCATCGGCATTGGTACCATCCAGCACCTCTTCTATATCATGTTCCTGAGCGATTTCCAGCAATCTGCCATAGAGTATATGTTTGCAGTGGTAACATCTATCAGATTCATTGCGGGAAAAATTTGCATCTGTCAGCTCCTCCATCTCTATTACTCTGTGTTTTACCCCAAAATTCTTAGCCAGCTTGCGACTGGCCTTCAGCTTAGCTCGTGATCTAATGGGTGAATCGGCCGTAACTGCCAGCACCTTATTTCGCCCTATAACTTCCCGGGCTGTGTGCAGCAGAAAGGTGCTGTCTACCCCGGCAGAAAAAGCTACCAGGGCACTTTCCCAGCTGGTCAGAATCTGCTTTAACTTTTGGTATTTATGCTGGAGCTTATCATCTTCAATATCAGTTATTTCTGTCATTATTTCCCCCCCAGTCATAGTTATTTTCGTACTTCTCCAGGGGTTCCATCTTATTGATGGTGCTGGCCAGGTAAGCGGCGCCAAAGCCGTTATCTATATTGACCACTCCGATGCCCGAGGCGCAGCTGTTGAGCATGGTCAACAGGGGCGCTATTCCCTCGAGATTGGTGCCGTAACCGGCACTGGTGGGGGCAGCTATGACCGGACAATCTACCAGACCGGCCACTACACTGGGTAAAGCGCCATCCATGCCGGCAGCAACAATTATCACCCGGGCCTGATAGAGTTTTTCAGCATTCTTAAGCAGGCGATGAACTCCCGCCACTCCGGCATCGGTCAGCTTTTCAACGGCATTACCCATAATTTTGGCTGTTTCAGCTGCTTCTTCCACCACAGGCTCATCAGCTGTACCACCACTTACCACCAGGATGCCTCCCCGGCGGGGTCGAGGATCGTTTTCTCTAACTATAACCCGTCCCCGTTCATTATATCTGACATCATCAAGGCGCTCACTGACAGCGTCGAATACTTCGGGCTCAGCCCTGGTGGCCAGTAAATTATCACTTTTGGCTGCCATCTTTTCCATTATTTTGGCAGCCTGTTCAGGAGTTTTCCCTTCACAGAGCACCACTTCCGGGAAGTTTCGCCGCCGGGCCCGGTCGTGGTCAATTTTGGCAAAACCCAGATCTTCATATCCTGGATCCTTGAGGTCTTCCAGCGCCTCAGCAGCATTGATATCACCAGCTTCCACTTTTTCGATAATATGCTTTAATTTTTCATAGTTGTTGAACATAACTAATTCCTCCCTGTTAGATTTGTTGGGCGGCAGTTCCGGGTTAAATTCTTTACCTCCAGATAATGGCTTAACCGGCTGCAGTAAACCGGGTTTAATATCGGTCATGAAAATTGAGCAAAATAAAAATACGAAGGCCTTGTGGGCTGCAGCCTGCAGCATAATGTCGGCGTGACATCAGCGCTCTGGCCGCGAAAAGACCTTCGTGGTCTATAGATAAATTTAGAGATTAAATTTTATTGTTCCGGTGGGTGTTGCTCGATCTGGGTTGAATTCAGCTGTCATTAACCTGTATTAAATTATCAGATAGTCATCTAAAAGTCAGCAAAAAGAACACCAGGAAACAGCACTAATAATCACTTCTCGACTGCCGGCCAATTTCCTCCCGGTAATTTTTCAGTCTGGACCTTTTTTGGCCGGAATTGCAGGTATAAACGTAAAACTGAGGAATTTAATATATAAGTGATTATACCAGTATATAAGCTGTTATACCTTCGCTCAGCTGCTTGATATGAGGGATGACTTTAGCTCTGATCCGGGAGAATACTCTAGTTATGAACAGGTAGATTCTCATCAATATAAAATATTTTATCCAGAAGGCAGTATGTTCAACCGCTGGATATAATGACTATTAATTCTGGCCCCATTAACAGCAGAACCTGGAAT
>CAZVMQ010000074.1:0-3404 GCA_964628755.1 uncultured Halanaerobiaceae bacterium | reverse complement strand
AACATGATACCAGCGCCATGATAAGCTAAAAATTTCTAAAGTTGCTTTATCACCTGTAAGTATAAATAGAAGCTAAATTTTAATTTTAACGGGGAAGGAGTGGAAAAAATGGCTAAAAAGCGTCTGGACTGTCAGGGTATGGACTGTCCTCAGCCCGTAATTGAGACCAAACAGGTTCTGGAAGAATATGATTCTGTGGAGGTTGTACTGGATGAAGATACGGCTGCCGAAAATGTCTCCCGTATGGCAGAAAATTCGGGCTATATCGTGGAGAAGCAGACTAAAGGTGAGCAGATTATCCTGAATATAACTGCTGGTGGCACTGAAGTCGAAGAAACTGCAGCCGTTTCGCAGAGTGATTTACAATCTGATAGTGAGGTAAAACCGGCCGCCAATTACTTAATTTCTACCGCCAGATTGGGGGAAGGACCGGATGAGCTGGGAGAAATGCTGATGGAGGGTTTCCTGCGCACTCTTCTATCTGTTAAGCCCCGGCCCGAGAGCCTAATTTTCATAAATGAGGGAGTTAAACTGGTAACAGTGCGCCAGTCCACAGCTGAAATTGTGCAGGAGCTGGCTGAGGCCGGCTGTGAGATTCTGGCCTGTGGAACCTGTCTGGACTACTTTGGACTCAAGGATGAACTCCAGGTGGGTAATGTCAGCAACATGCATGAGATAGTCACCAGTATTTCCTCGGCCGATACTATCAAGATTTAAGAGTCAGGAGGAGGATGGCAATGCAGAAGAGAGAATACATTCTCATAGGGTTTCCCAATGTACATCACTCGCTTAAATGCGAGAAACTTTTGAAAAAAGAGGGGCTGCAGCCGCGTTTTTGTCCTCTGCCTCCTGAAATTACGGCCGACTGCAACTTTGGCCTGGAAATGAAGCCGGAAGAATTTGAGAGGGCTTTAGAGCTGATTGCAGAAAAAGATATTAATAGAGGTGAAGTATATCATATAGAAGAGAAGGGCGGGGAAAAGTACATCGATAAAATTAAATAGTTAGTGAGTTGATAAAATGTCTTCTTTTCAGTTAAAGATGATCGCCATAATATCCATGTTAATCGATCATATCGGGGCAGTGGTATTTCCTCAGTTTATTGAGTTCAGGATAATTGGTCGGCTGGCTTTTCCTCTGTTTGCTTTTTTAATTACCGAGGGATATCGCCACACCTCCAATTTTAAACGGTACCTTTTACGATTGTTCATTTTTGCTATTATTTCTCAGTATCCTTTCTGGCTGGCTTTTGGCTTTGATGCCGGATTAAACATATTTTTCACGCTGACTCTTGGTTTAATTGTAATTTATATCAGTGAGGAATACAATAATTTTTTATTGGTTTTACTGCTGGCAGTCCTGGCAGATCTGCTTAATACAGATTTTGGTATGCTGGGAGTTTTAGTGATTTTCATAATCCATTTATACAGAGATGATTTTTTCAGAATGGTCTCTTTTGTATCGGGATTATATATTGTCATGTTTTTGTTGAGCGGTTTAACTGCTGCTGAGGATTCTATTCACTATTATATACAGCTTTTTGCCCTGGTTTCTTTTGTATTTATGAGGTTTTATAGTGGAAGAGAAGGATTAAAGCTAAAATATTTCTTTTATCTATTCTATCCAGTTCATCTGCTGCTGCTGGGAGTTTTCTTTTAGAAAGGTGAGTGCAAACTAATGTCCATGTCGAGTAAAGAGGAAGAAAATAAGCCTGGCTGCAATAATTCTGCCAGATCAAAAAGTTATATTTCTATTCCTGCTGATGTACTTTATCAGTACGAGTTATTTTCTCGCTATAACTCACCCTACACTGCCCATGAGCAGGGGAGTGCGATTGATTTATATCCGCCCGGCAATAAAGCCCTTTCACCTGTGGGGGGAGAAGTAATTGACATTCAAACCGTCAAAGGGCCGGCAAAACCTTATGCTGTAGAAAAAGACCATCTGATTATTATTGATACGGAAAGTGGAAACATAGATTTTCAAATAACAAATAATGTGCCGGCACTTGCCAGGATTATGCATGTTAAGCCAGAGGTATCAGCAGGAGATCAGGTGCAAATCGGTGATTCACTGGGCCAGCTGGTGCGGGCAGGATTTTTCGCCCCCTGGGTAGAAAATCATCTGCATCTGGGATTTAGAGCTCCCGGTGCCAATTATTTGAGAGCATCGGGCTCACTGCCGCTAAAGATTGATATAAATGTAGAGCCACTTACCTGGAAGGGCAGAGGAAGAGTGAAAGAAGCTGGCGAAACATATGTAGTGCTGGACTCTCCCAGACATCCTTATCAGGGTGAGGCATTTGTGGCTATTGCCGATGATAGTGGCAGTATGCCTTTAGATGGGGGATTGCCCCACTTTTCCCGGGGGGGAATGTTTTCCGAACACAGCGGCTCAGTAAAGTTGCTGGGGACAGAAATAGGAACGGTGGAGGCAGGTTATGTAGATTGGAAACCGGTGCAGGTATATGCAAATGGCAAACCGATTACGGGGTTATCTTTGTTTGCCGCGCAGACAGACTGGTTCGGAGCCCGGTTGGTGTGTCCAGAAGCCTCCTTTGAACCGGGGGAACCAATTAAGGTGGAGATCAGGAGAGCCAATTTTTGAACTGACAGAGAGCTGAATTATCAATGTGTTTGAGAGGAACCCCGTGTTCTTTAGCCAGCTCTCGCAGTCTTCATATTCAGGTGCAGCATTTAATATTTTCCCATCTGCACAGGCAATTTTCATTCTCACATTTTCCCACCCGGTCTCGACCTTAGCAATTTTCCGCTTCAGACATCTTCCTTTGTTTTTATATAATTTATATCAAATTTATACCATAATTGAGGGGGATTAATTTATGCAAACTACCAAATTTAAAAGCACTAAATTCTGGACTCGCACGGCAATTTTACTGGCTTTAGCTCTGGTATTTCAGCTGGGGGGATTCCCACAGCCCATTACTGGCCCGGTTATAAATTCTATTTTATTTTTATCTGCACTTTTGGTAGGGCCTCTGGCTGGCATTAGTATAGGAATTTTAACTCCTGTTATAGCTTTTATAAGAGGGATCTTACCGCCTCCTCTTGCTCCTATGATACCTTTTATTGCTATCGGCAATGGCATTCTTGTACTAAGCTATATAATTCTGCGCAGTATCCTGCGGGTTAAACCGAAATCAATTTTTACCTTACGAAATATCCTGTCCATGATTCTGGCGGCAATACTAAAATTTCTAATTTTAGCAGGTGCCGTCACTTTTCTGGTAGAAATACCTTCCCCTATAGCTCAGATGATGACTCTCCCACAACTTTACACAGCTCTGGCAGGGGGAATAATAGCTCTAATTATTTACAGGGCCTTTCCTCTGGAACAAATATAATATTTTTTTCAACTAAAAATTCTAAAACTGTTTATTTTTC
>CAZVMQ010000073.1:0-7200 GCA_964628755.1 uncultured Halanaerobiaceae bacterium | reverse complement strand
AGCTGAGTATCCGGAGATTACAATGACTCAGCGGCCGGGGGCTGGCAGTTTTTTTGGTTTTTCTCCATTTCCTTTGGTCAAATTAAATTAAAATAAAGAAGGCCATCGGCTTGAATGCCTCAAAAATGGAGAAACTATCACTGTATATCTCGGTAACGTCTTTCGTATGGACGGTACCATAACTGGCTTCGATAATTTTTCTATAATTTTAAAAAAGAAGGGTCAGAATAAATTGATTTATAAGCACGCTGTTTCCACAATAAAACCTCAATGAAAATATGTCTTCAAAGGGAAATGACTAGCTGTAACTCATACCTAGTGAGTACAACACAATAAAATTTTTAAAATAGCTATCTCGCGAAATAATTTATGACCAAAAATACAATTTACATGATAAATCACATGACAATGTAAGAACAAGGCCAGATGTAGCTCAAAAATTTATCAGCTACCCGGTATGAAGGGGCTGTTTCTGTGCATTGTAAGATGGGCTACAATCTGATAATTATCTGGCACTATACAAAGAAGAGCTATGATTTAAAGGAGAGCTCGAGGCGGGTAAAGTATGTTAGCAAACAACTGATAGACAATATATCAAATATTTAAATAACAGTACTTTAGTTTGATTTTTTTGAATTATTTTGATAAACTTCTCCCACAGTTATATTTTGAGATCTTTGTTTAATCTCTAGCAAAAAGCAAAGAAAGCTTAAAATATCTGGGGTGTTATTATTATGGGCGATTCTGTCAGAGAAGAAAAAGCTGCCGGGGAACTTCTCGACTCTTTTCCATATTCTGCAGTAATAGTTAATTGGGATAATAACTAAAACAAATGAAATCTGGCAAAAATCAGCTTCTGAGAACAATTTGTCCTCATCCAAATGTGGTCCTGGAGTAAATTATATTGAAGTTACACAAAATTTTACTGGGCCTCAGGAAGAAAAAGCAAAAGCAGCAGCTGAGGGGATTAAAGCTGTAATTAGGGAAAAAAAGAAATTTATACTCAAAGCTATACCTGCTGCACCATTCCTGATAAAAAGTGGTTCGAAATGAAGGTAAAACCTTATAAGGAGGGAGCACTTGTCGTTCACGAAGAGATAACAGAGCATAAAGAGAGGGAAAAAGAATACGAAAATTTATATGAAGAGTACAAAACGATACTGGAAAATACACCTGGTGCAATATTTCTTCTTGATGTTAAAGATGAAGAAAAAATAACATTTCAGCATATAAATAAAGCCAAGAAGGAATTGAGTGTAGCAGATGAGAACATCAACCTGGAGTTGCCAGTGAAATTATTTGGTAGGAAGTTAGAGAAAAATCCAGGGAATGCTTAAAAAGCAGGGAAGTCATTGATTTCAAGGAAGAAATTGTAATCCCTGAGGGCAGGAAAATATTGCTCAACAGACTGGCTCCAGTAATAACAGAGGGCAGAGTGGGAAAGATAGCAGGAATTTCTCTGGATATAACTGAATTAGAAGAAGAAAAACTTTGGGCTGAAGCCTTATTTGAAAACAGCACTTCAGCTATAGCCTTAATGGATAAAGACGGTAAAATTAAAAAAATTAACGATACATTCGCACAAACTTTTGGCTATGAACTTTCAGAGATTAAGGGAATAAACCTGGATGATGTTTTGGAAAAAGGCAGGCGAGGTAGTGCAGATCGTGAAAAGACGGAAAAAGTACTTGAAGGGAAGAGCCTGGAATTTGAAGCCCGCCGTTATGATAAAGAAGGCAATCCTCATGAATTTATAATCAAAGGTATTCCTGTAAAACTTGAAAACGAAATCAAAGGTATTTATGATATTTTTGATGATATAACCGAAAGCAAAATACGCCAAAAAAAGCTGGAAGCCATTTTTGAGGCCAGCAAAAATGTGGCTTTTGTTGTTGCGGGTCCGGAAGAAGGAGACTTTCTGGTAAAAGAATTTAGCCCGGGAGCAGAAAATATTTTCGGTTACAGGGTAGAAGAAATTAAAGAAAAGCCAGTTTCTTTACTGCATCCTGAGGCAACTAAAGCTGTTTCTGGCCAGGACATAGAAGAGGTGCTTAATCTGGCCGATAAGAAAATGTAATGATAATATTAGCCAAAAGATTTTCTGAAGTCGAATTAAAGGTAACCTCTCCTGGCCCCAGGTTTTGCTTGACAAAATACTGGTTGTAAATAGTGCTCTTGAAAGAGAAAATGGAAAACTTTTTGTTATTGAAAATGTCAATTCAGAAAACGTCAAGAAAGTTCTCGAGACAGTCAATCTTTCAGATGTAATTAAAATTAGAATATAAAAAGTTATTTTAACTCGCAACTACTAATGTGGTTGGTAAAAAGTTGTCACTCTACTTTTCAAATTTTAATCGCATTTCTTATGATTTGAGAGCAGAAATATTAAACTTCCATTTACAGCCGCCAAATAATATATGCTATGTAAAATATATTACTGAATTTATGCCTAATCATATGTATAAACTAAATAGTGAATTTTAAAAAAGTTTGCATGAATTCAAAACTTTATTAAAATATATGGGCACTAATTATTGCAGTTGATTAAATAGCTTATTTCCATTATGTTCTTTTGTTCTTGTCCTGACTTAAACTTAACAGGACTATACTTGATTATGGGAGGTAAAAAAATAATGTCTAATAAAGAGAGAATTTCCACAGGGATAAGTGGCCTGGATACAATTTTGAAGGGGGGATTAATTCCCGATGATTCTTATTTGATTAGGGGAAAAGCAGGAAGTGGTAAGACGACACTGGGATTGCATTTTCTGTGTGCAAATTTAGAATCTACTAATTCTCGTTTATTTATTTCTTTATCTGAACCCAAAAATAAGATAGTTAGAAATGCAGAAAAGAGAGAGTTCCCCATGCAAGAAATTGAATTTTTAGATTTAAGTCCTTCCAGCAGGTTTGTAGAGGAAGAAGATTATAATGTATTTCCCTCTTCAGAGGTTGAAAGCCAGCCGCTTTTAGGGAAAATTATCGAAGAAATAAAAGAATTAAAACCGGAAAGAATTTTCATTGATGGCCTGACACAGTTGCGTTTTCTCTCCGAAGATGATTATCGGTTTCGAAAAAATGTACAGTCCATGATTAACTTAATGGCAGATATAAAGGCCACCTCTATGCTGGCCTCGGAAATTGGCAGCAGGCCGGATGATGATCTGCAGTTTATCAGTGATGGTATAATTAATCTGCAGAATCGGGGAAGCGAGAGGAAAATATCTGTTTCCAAAATAAGAGGTTCTGGTTTCAAAAAAGGGCTGCACACTTATCTTTTAGACAAAGAAGGTATGAAGATATATCCGAGTTTAAATCCTGATTTTTCTCTTTCTAAAGAGGAAGCTGCTAAAAATGAAGCTATTTCTTCAGGCGTTCCTGAGATTGATAAGCTTTTGAATGGGGGCATTGAAAGAGGTACAAATACAATCATTACAGGACCTACTGGAACTGGCAAGACTTCACTGGGTTTAACTTTCATGAAAGAAGCAGCAGGACGCGGGGAAAGGTCTGTTGTATACCTTCTGGAAGAAAGCAGTGAAGTTTTAAAGCAGAGATCCAGCTCTATCAATATCCCCATAAAAGAAATGATTGAAAATAATAATTTAGAATTATTTTCAGTCAATCGCGGTGAGCTAACTCCAGAGATTTTCATTCATAAAGTTAAAAAAGAAGTGGAAGAAAATGATACAAAACTTATAATGCTTGATAGTATTACAGCTTTCAGCTCTCATTTCAAAGATGAGAATTGGAGCAAAAATGAATTGTTAAAAGTGTTAGATTCCATGCGGAAATTTCTCTTTAATAACAATGTCACCATTATTATGACCAATGAAATACCCAATATTACTGGGGATTTTGAGGTGACCAATGATCAAATTAGCTATCTAGCAGATAATATAATTATTCTCCGCTATATAGAGTTAAGCGGCGGCATGCAGAAGGCAATTGGAGTACTGAAGAAAAGGTTGAGCAGTTTTGAGACCAAGTTGAGAGAGTTTGAGATAACGGAATATGGTCTGGAAGTAGGCGAGCCAATGGAGAATCTGAGTGGAATACTTTCGGGAAATCCAGAGTTAACTTTTAAAGAATAGCCGTCAAAAAGTAATTATAGGAATGGGGAATATTATGAGTAATGATAAAATATCTGTTAGAGAAGAAGTTCGAGTAGAGAAAATAAACTTATTGGTATCCAATCACAGCAACAGAAAACTGTTGAAAGAACTGTTACATAATAAATTTCAGGTTGTGGCAAAGGAAAATACAAATTTTAGCGGCTATAGTTTAATAATGTTGGATAAAGAGTATTTTGGACGATATAAAGAGCAGATAAAGAAATACAAGCAGAATAATCGATCGTTTACTCCCATGATATTTTTACAAAAAGAAGGGGGAAATAGTTCTCAAAATTTATTTGAATTAGTTGAAGATATAATTAAATTACCGATTTCTAAAAAATTGTTGCTGGCAAGAGTAAAGAATTTAATCCGCAACCAGAGATTATGGGCAGAACATAAAATGTTAAAAGACAGATATGAAAATATGTTTAATAGTATTAATGATATGGTATTTTTACTGGATATTATCGAGAAAAAAGAGTCTAAATTTTTTAGAATTGTAGAAACAAATAAAAAACTGCGGGATAAGCTTGATTATAATCAAGAAGCTTTTAAAAATTTTTCCTTGAGAAAATTTATGCCGAAGGAAGATGTTAATGAGTTGCTTAGACTTCTGACGTCTCAGGGGGAAGCCCTGTTAACCACTGAGTTTTATCCTTTTCAGGGAGATCCTATTCCGGTGGAAATAAATGCTCGCAAATTTAATATTCACAACAAGGAGCAGATAATTTGTGCTGCCCGTGATATAACAGAAAAGAAAAGAAGAAAAGAAGTTGAGAAAGTTAGAAATTTACTTAAGAATCTGGTTAACCAGGCTCCCGGTGTGACTTTTCAATATCAATTATTTCCCGATGGTTCTTCAGCTTTTCCCTATGCCTCAGAAGGCATAGAAGAAATTTATGAAATATCTCCCGAAGAGGTAAAAGACGATGCCAGCAAAGTTTTACAAAGGATACACCCTGATGATTATGAAAGGGTGGTAAATTCTATTCAAAAATCAGCTAAAAATCTGACACACTGGCAGATGGAATATAGAGTTGTTCTCCCCGAAAGAGGAGTAAGATGGGTTAAAGGCAATGCCAGCCCCGAAAAACTTTCCGATGGCAGTGTCCTCTGGCATGGAAATATTAATGATATTACAGAGAGGAAAAACAAGGAAAAGGAACTAGAAGAAGTTTCTCTTTATGACTCCGACAGCGGGCTCCCTAATAGTTCCAATTTAATTAGGGAAGTGGATGTCTTGATGGAAGAAGGGAAAAGGGGAGATATTCATCTTATTTTGCTGGATGTTGAAAACCATGAGGAAATTATGAATGCAATTGGCCATGCAAGATGGGGCGAATTTTTACGGGAAGTCGCCATGCAGCTTAAAGAAAGACAGGAGATTAATTTTACTCTCAACAATAAAGAGGATCGTAATAAAGACATCGAGATAAAAGTTTACAATATATATCGCAATAAACTCGGTTTTCTGCTGGTAAACGTATCCGAAGACAGCCTTTCGGACTTTGTACATACAATTAAATCAAATGCTGAACTTCCCTTTTATTACAATAAAATACCTGTATTTCTGAATTCTTACCTGGGGGTGGTTTCTTATAAAGAAGAGGATTCAGGGGCAGATTTGCTGCAGAATGCCTATCAGGTCATGAGTTCTGCCGCAAAAGAGAAAAAAAAGGTTAAATTTTATAAAGAAGCAATAAAAGATGAAACCAGAGAGAATTTTCAGCTTCTGGGAGAAATTCAGAACGGCCTTGTCGAAGATCAATTTGAACTGCATTATATGCCCAAAGTTAAATTGAGCTCCGGTGAAATTGTGGGGGTAGAGGCTCTGATTAGATGGCTTCATCCGGAAGAAGGCATTATATCACCCGGGCGATTCATACCGCATGTAGAAGCAACAGGATTAATTAATGAGTTAAGCCGATGGGTGGTCAACGAGACAGCGGAGGAGAGACTTCTTTTAGCAGAAGCGGGGATTGATGTTAGTATGGCAGTCAATATTTCGCCCAATAATTTAAAACAGGAAGACTTTGTGCAGGAAGTAAAAGATATAATTGCAGAAAAGAACCTATCTCCAGATCAATTTGAACTGGAGCTGACGGAGACGGAAATAATGGAAGAATTAACGACTGGCAATAACACTCTTAATATGCTGATGGAAGAAGGCTTTAAAATCGCCATGGATGATTTTGGCACAGGATATTCTTCCCTGGCCTATTTAAAAAATTTAGATATAGATTCCATTAAAATAGATCTTTCTTTTATCCAGGCTATGCAGGAAGATAAAAAAAGTTACGAAATTGTAAAGACAGCTATAAGACTGGGAAAGATTCTGAATAAAGAGGTAGTAGCCGAAGGAATCGAAAGCGAAAATGTTATGTTAGAATTAAATAAATTAGGGTGTGATTATGGGCAGGGATTTTATATCTGTAAACCGGTGCCCCGAGAAGAATTCGTGAAATTCTATAAAAAATGGCAGGAGTAAAATTTATATAATATTTTGTTTACCTTCCATTAAAAAGGTGGGTTTTCTATGGAATTGAAAACAGGTTTTACAATTTCCCAGACAACTAAAGATAACTGGCAGAGAATAACAAATCTCCTTGCTGATATGATGAAAGTTGAGGCCGGTTTTATCACCCAAATCACCGGGGAAAAAGTGAAAATTTTAATGACCGGCAGTAATGAGAAGGTAGAAATAGTCGAGGGTGATGAAATAGATTTAGCAGAAATTTACTGTCACGAAGCAGTGAAAAAGCGGGAGATGGTAGAGATTAATGATGCTTATTTCTTCTCTAATTGCTGGGCTTTATAATGCATTTTAAGTTAGGATATTTACTTTTTCTATCTTTTACAAATAAAAATGCTGATAATATGCTCTATAGCAAAGAATTAGAGGTGGTTTCTGCCAGCGGCAGTGGAGAAGAACCTATTATTCAAAATAAGTGTAAACAACAGGCATATCCGGATAGATGTGCTGCATTAATTTTTTCAAATATTCATACCTGTAAATGACATAGATAAAATGTAAAAATAAGATAAATCAGGCCATATCTTTCAAGCATTATTTTAACCCCTC
>CAZVMQ010000072.1:0-7288 GCA_964628755.1 uncultured Halanaerobiaceae bacterium | reverse complement strand
TCTGCGCGGAGTGGGCAGAAAAGAAGGAGAACTTTTAGTTTTAGTGGATTTAGAATCACTTCTGGCCGCGGAGAAAGAAAAAGAGAAGGCTCAAACTGAAGAAAATACCCGGGAAGATAAAAAATAATTTGCCTTTGCTATTTATCAACAAAGGTGGTGATATTTTGAATAAAAACAATCAATCTGGCGACGGGTTAATGCTTAAAAAGTTTATAGACTCTCTTCCCCATAATGCTGCTGTTATAAACGAAGAAGGAAAAATCATCTGCGTAAACGAAAAGTGGAATGAGTTTGCTCGAAAGAACGGTCTGGCCCCCGAAAAATGCGGTCCGGGCACAAATTATCTGCAGGTATTGAAGACAGCTGCTGAAGAAAATTCCAGGACTGCTGAAAAGATAAAAAGCGCCCTCAGAGGCATCCAGGCCGTTATTTCAGGGGAAAAAGCAGAATATTTTCAGGAATATCCCTGCCATGACCCGGAGGAACAGCGCTGGTTTAAGATGAAGGTGACTCCTTACCAGAAGGGAGCATTAATTCTGCATGAAAACATCACAGAACGCAGAAAAGCGGAGCTGGAGGCCCGAAAACAGAAAAATTTATTTGCCAGCACCATAGAAGGAATCACTGATATTGTAGGAATTTTACAGCCGGACTATACAGTTTTGCGCTATAATCAGGCCGGCCTGGACAGGCTCAATAAAGAGCTGGAGGAAGTAAAAGGTCAGAAATGTTATGAACTAATCGGCCGGGATCAAAGATGTGAAAGATGTTGTACGGCTAGATCCATCGAAAGCGGTGAACTGGAAGAAATGGAAAAACATATTCCCGAACTGGATGGATATTTTGTCTGTACCAGCAACCCCATAAAAGATGAGCAGGGAAACATCAAATACATTGTGGAACAGCTGAGAGATGTTTCTCAGAGAAAATTTCAGCAGGATAAGATTAAACAGGAGAAAGAAAAATTGGAAGCCCTTTTTTATAACAGTACCTCGGCCATTGCTGCTCTGGATGCAAATCATCGAATTAGAGATATCAATGAGGAGTTTCGAGAGGTGTTTGGCTATGATCTGGAGGAAATAAAGGGTGAAAATCTGGACGAAGTTCTGGAAAAAAGCAAATCCGGCAGCGCGGACGAAAATATTACCGATAAGGTTTTATCCGGGGAAAAAGTGGTAAAGCAGGGTAGGCGTTACGATCGAGAGGGGAATCCCCGGGAATTCATTATAAAAGGCATACCCATTGAAGTTGCAAATAATCTGCAGGGGATATATGCTATCTATGAAGATATAACTGAACGACGCCGTATGGAGAAAAAGCTGCGCAAAAGCCGCGAAGATCTGCGAATAACACTTAATTCCATAGGTGATGCGGTAATTGCCACCGATACCGAAGGCAGAATAACCCGTATGAACCCAAGGGCAGAAGAACTTACCGGCTGGAGTTTTGAGCAGGCTAAAGGAAAGCTGCTGCAGGAAGTGTTTGCAATAGAGGACAGTAGAACCGGTAAGCGGGCTCCTTCTCCTGTGGATAAAGTACTGACCGAAGGTAAAAAGGTGGAATTATCCAACCATACTCAACTAAAATCCCGGGACGGCAGCAGCTATCATATTGCCGATTCGGCCTCGCCCATTCGTACTGAAAAAGGTGATATCAGAGGAGTTGTGCTGAACTTTCGCGATGTGAGTGAAGAATATCGTATGCGGCGGGAGCTGAAAAGAAGCGAGAAGCGTTTTCAGAGAATGCTGTCGGTAATTCCAGATATGGTATCGATTCATGATCCTGATATGAATATAGTTTACAGCAACTGGAATGGTTTCGCCCGCGTGCCGGAAGCTAAACAGAAGACTGGTGCCAAATGTTACAGTGTTTATCGCAATCAAGAGGATGCCTGTCCGGACTGTCAGGCTAAAAAGGTGCTGGAATCCGGGGAAGCTGTTCAGACTGAAGTGCAGCTGCCCGAAGGAGACTGGTATGATCTCCGGGTGCTACCCATCAAAGATGAAGAGGGGAAAATAGAATATTTTGTGGAATGGATGCGTGATATAAGTGACCAGAAAGAAAGAGAAGAAAAAATAGCGGCCCAGAAAGAGAGGCTGGCCAGCATAATTGAAGGGGCCAATGTAGGCACCTGGGAGTGGAATGTGCAGACGGGAGAAGTTATTTTTAATGAGAAATGGGCTGAAATTATTGGATATACTCTGGAAGAGCTAAAACCTATATCTATTGAAACCTGGCGCAGGTTTGTACATCCAGAGGATTTAAAAAGAAGCCAGAAAAAGCTGAGCCGGCATTTCAAAGGGGAAAATGACCAGTATCATCTGGAATGTCGGATGCAGCATAAGGATGGCCACTGGATCTGGGTTCTGGATAGAGGCCAGGTGGTGACCTGGACTGATGATGGCAGGCCACAGTGGGTTTACGGAACCCACCTGGATATAACTGAGCGCAAAAAGAAGCAGGAAAAGATAGAATATATGTCCCACCATGATGGATTGACAGACCTTTATAATCGCAATTACCTCGAGGAAAAAATGAAAGAACTGGATGCTATCCCCGAGCTGCCCCTGAGTATTATGATGGTGGATGTAAATGGTCTGAAATTAATCAATGATACTTATGGCCATGAAGTTGGTGATGATCTTTTAAATAAAACTGCTGAAATTTTACGAAAATCTACCCGGAAAAAAGATTTCATTGCCCGGTGGTCAGGCGATGAATTTGTAATCTTGCTGCCACAGACCGGTATTGCGGAAGCAAGAAAAATTCGTGCCCGCATTGAAGATAGCTGCAGTGATGTGGATATCGAGGGGATTCCTCTTACTCTGGGAGTTGGGGAAGCAGTTAAAACCAAATTTGAACAGGATATTTTTGAAATACTGCATGAGGCCGAGGACAACATGCAGAAAGACAAACTCACCCGGAGCAGGAGCGGCAAGAACAAGCTGGTCAAAAATTTGCTAAATACTCTCTCTGCTAAAAGTGATGAAACCCGGGAACATGCAATGCGGATGACTGAACTCGCTCACAAACTTGGAGAAAAACTGGACCTTGTTAATGGAATGCTCAACAACCTTTCCCTGCTGGCAACTTTACATGATATTGGCAAGGTCACGATATCAGAAGATATCTTAACAAAACCAGGTGATTTGAATGATGAAGAATGGGAAATAGTTAAACAGCATCCGGAGAGAGGATATGTTATCGCCTCAGCTTCTGAGGAGTTTGCCCCGATTGCGCGAGAAATTCTCTATCATCATGAAAGGTGGGATGGTCAGGGTTATCCTGAGGGTCTTACCGGGAAGGAAATACCGCTGTTATCTCGTATTATTTCTATAGTGGATGCCTATGATGTCATGACTTCGGGGCGCCCCTATAAAGAACCGCTGAGCAAAGAGGAAGCTCTGACTGAGATAAAAAACTGTGCCGGCGGTCAATTTGATCCGGAGCTGGCAGATGAATTTGTAAAAATGATGCAATAGTGTATAGAAAGTTGATAATAAAGCTCAAAAACATGATGTCAACATCTATCAACATTTAGAATCGCTTTTTAGGAGGCAATAACAGATGTCCAAACCAAAAAGAATATCCACAGGAATAAAGGGACTGGATAAAATCTTACAGGGGGGTTTAATCCCGGGTGATTCTTATCTAATCAGGGGAGAAGCTGGCAGCGGTAAGACGACTCTGGGCCTGCATTTTTTGTGTGCCGGACTGGAGTCAGATCGACAGGCAGATAATTCCCGGCTATTCGTTTCTTTATCGGAGCCTGAAGCTAAAATAGTCAGAAACGCTGAAGCCAGAAATTTTCCCGTGCAGGAAATCGAGTTTCTGGATTTAAGCCCTTCCAGCCGCTTTGTAGAAGAAGAAGATTATAATGTATTTCCCTCTTCCGAGGTCGAGCAGCAGCCTCTGCTGGAAAAAATCATCGATAAAATTAAAAATATGCAGCCACAGAGAATATTTATCGATGGGCTGACCCAGCTGCGTTACCTGTCTTCAGATGATTATCGCTTTCGCAAAAATATTCAATCTCTAATTAATTTAATGGCAGAGATAGAAGCCACCCCCATGCTGGTATCGGAAGTTGGCAGCCGGCCGGATGATGACCTGCAGTTTATCAGTGATGGCATAATTAACCTGCAGAGCCGGGGGAGTGAGAGAAAAATTTCTATAGCCAAAATTAGGGGTTCCGGTTTTAAAAAAGGTTCTCATACCTATATACTGGGGGCAGAAGGCATGCAGGTTTATCCAGTCTTAAACCCTGGTTTTTCTACTTCTACTGCAAATACTTCTGATAATAAAGCTATTTCCTCTGGCGTGCCGGAGATCG
Organism: uncultured Halanaerobiaceae bacterium; assembly: GCA_964628755.1. Taxonomy (GTDB): domain Bacteria; phylum Bacillota; class Halanaerobiia; order Halanaerobiales; family Halarsenatibacteraceae; genus Halarsenatibacter. Next base: position 2,955 of record CAZVMQ010000072.1, on the reverse strand, counting down.
ATAAGCTGCTGCATGGAGGAATTGAAAGAGGTACAAGTACAATAATTACCGGTCCCACCGGCTCGGGCAAAACTTCTCTGGGCTTAACATTCATGAAAGAAGCCGCAGGCCGCGGGGAAAGATCGGTTGTATATCTGCTGGAAGAGAGCAAAGAAATCTTAAAACATAGATCTAAAGCTATCAATATTCCCATAGAAGAAATGATTGCCAATAATAATTTAGAACTGTTTTCTGTCAATCGGGGCGAGCTGACCCCAGAAATATTCGTCCATCAGATTAAACAGGAAGTGGAAGAAAATAATACAAAACTTTTGCTGCTTGACAGTATTACAGCTTTTAATTCTTTCTTTAGAGATGAAAATTGGAGCACAGATGATCTGATAAAAATACTGGACACCATTCGCAAATTTCTGGTTAATAATAATGTTACCATACTCATGACCAATGAAATACCCAATATCACCGGTGATTTTCAGGTTACCAATGAACAGATAAGCTGTCTGGCTGACAATATAATACTCCTGCGCTATCTGGAGTTAAAAGGTGGAATGCGGAAGGCAATTGGAGTACTGAAAAAGAGATTGAGTGGCTTTGAAACCAAATTGCGGGAATTTAAGATTTCACAATATGGCCTGGAAGTGGGCGACCCGCTGGAGAATCTGAGCGGAATACTTTCGGGCAATCCCGTATTCACTCCAGCAAGTCCACCAAACAATAATAACAGGGAAGGTTAATATTATGAGCAGCACTGAAAAATCCTCTAGTCCGGATAACAAACCCGAAGAAATAAATTTGCTCCTTTCCAATGACAGAAACCGGGAATTATTACAGGATCTGTTGAGTGAAAAATTTGTGGTTGTATCCAGGAAAAATATGAATTTTTCCCGATATAATTTAATCCTGATAGATGCAGAATATTTGGCCCGGTATAAAGAGCAGATTGCAAATTTAAAACAGGACAGTAATACTTTCACTCCCATAATTCTTTTGCAGGAACAGGCAGAAAAAGCGCAGGAAAACTTTTCGAATTTATTTGACTTTGTCGAAGATGTAATTGACCTGCCGGTTTCTAAAAAATTATTGCTGGCCCGGGTAGAAAACCTGATACACAATAAGAGATTATGGACCAGACATAAAATTATCAAGGACAGATACGAAAATATATTTAATAATATCAATGATATGGTTTTTTTAGTGGATTTTGTGGAAACTCAAGATACGGACGGTCCACTATTTAAAATTAGCGAGGCAAATGCAAAACTGCGGGAAAAACTCAATTATCAGGAAGCATCTCTGGAAAATGTCTTCCTGGAAAAATTTATGTCGGAAAAAGATATAGAAGAATTGGCTAAAGTCAGAGAAAAACGGGAAGAAAAATTATTTACTGCTGAATTTTTGTCCGGACAGCAAAAATCATTTCCTGTAGAGATAAATGCTCGCCGGGTTAAAATACATAAAAATGAGCAGATTCTCTGTGCTGCCCGAGATATAACCGAGCAAAAGAAGAAAGAGGAAAGGATTAATTACCTGTTATTTCATGATGAACTTACAGATTTATATAACAGGAGATTTTTTGAGGAAGAGATAAAACGCTTGAATGCTGAAAGACAGCTGCCTTTAACTATTTTCATAATTGATATTAACGGTATGAAGCTGGTTAATGATAGTTACGGTCATGAAGTCGGAGACGAGCTGCTCATTAAAACTGCTGATCTTTTACAGGAAACTTTTCGCGAAGAGGATATTCTGGCCCGCTGGGGTGGTGATGAATTTAGTGTGCTGCTGCCGCAGACCACCGCCTCTGAGGCAGAAAATATTTTGGCCAGAATCAAATCGCGGTGTGAAGAAACAGAAGAAGACAGGCTGCCGGTTTCTCTGGGAATTGGTTATGCAGTCAAGGAAAATCTCGAACAGGATATATTAAAAATTTTAAATAAAGCCGATGGTGAAATGTATCGAGATAAATTAATGTCAGAAAAAAGTGCAGCCAATAATATCGTAAATAATATGCTATCAACTCTGGCCACTAAAAGTCCGGAAACTGAAGCCCATACCAATCGCATGGCGGCTATGGCTATGAAATTGGGCAATAAAATTGGTCTCTCCAATAATCAACTGAATAATCTTTCTCTGCTGGCAACACTGCACGATATCGGCAAGATAAATATTTCAGAAAGCATTCTTATTAAACCAGAAGATTTAACTGAGGATGAATGGGAACGAATTAAGGATCATCCCCATATCGGTTATAAAATAGCGCTCTCCTGTGATGATTTTTCTTCGGTGGCCGATGAAATTTTGTCCCATCATGAGCGCTGGGATGGAGAAGGTTATCCTCAAGGATTAGCGGAGGATGAAATCCCCCTTTTATCCAGAATTATAACCATAATAGATGCTTACGACGTTATGACCAATGGCCGCCCTTACAAAGAAGCCATGACAAAAACAGAAGCTATAAAAGAACTGGAGGATTGTGCCGGCGGCCAGTTCGACCCCGAGCTGGTAGAAGAATTTGTGATAATGATAGAAAGAAGCTGACCTGGTTTACAGGTTCTGGGGCTTTTTAATTCTGGAATTTTGCAAATTATTCTTCTGAACTATCCTTAAAAGCAAGGACATCTTCGATTACCCGGTCTATATTATCTGCCTGTAATACTATGACATCATCGGCTTTTCCCATTTCCAGTGCAGCCCTGGTTGCTTCTCTCTCAGACAAAATTATATCTATATTATCCCTTTTAAATCCACCCTTTAACAGACCTCTTTGGACTAATTTCGCTGTTTCACCTGGTTTTCTATCTCTGGGATCCGGGTCTGAGATAATTATATGATCATAGTGCTGGGCCAGAGCATAACCATAGTTGATGATATCTTTATCTCTGCGATTACCTGTTCCCGATGACATGCGAATTTTTCGACCCGGGGCCAGACTATTTATAAAATCTCCGGTGGCCC
>CAZVMQ010000071.1:0-7470 GCA_964628755.1 uncultured Halanaerobiaceae bacterium | reverse complement strand
TGGAAAGATCGAGGATATCATTTATCAGAGCCAGCAGGCTATCTCCGGCCCTCTGGAGAATATCCAGATAATTTTTCTGTTCGGAATTTAACTCAGTTTCTTCCAGCAGCTCGGTCATACCGATGATGGAATTCATGGGAGTTCTGATCTCATGACTCATGGTGGCCAAAAATTCTGACTTAGCCCGGGAAGCCTGCAGCGCCTGATCACGGGCCTGTTCCAGCTCAATATTCTTTCTTTCGATCTCATTGGTATATCTATCAACTTTTCTTTTAGCTTCCTTAGCTTCAGTAATATTCTGAAATATAGCCAGTATATACTGTTCATCGTTGATAACAACAGCTTTAGCAATTACCTTTACATCCAGAATTTCGCCGTTTTTGGTGCGGTGTTTGGTCTCAAAAACCTCACGTGAACCATTAAGTATTCTTTCTACTCTGCGCCTGGTATCTTCCGGCTCTTCTTTCACTTCGTAATCTCTTATCTCAATGTCTTTGAATTCCTCCCTGGTATAACCCAGCATGTCACATATAGCCTGATTATAGTCCACTGATTTCCGGGTTTTGGGATCTATGACCACTATCCCATAAGGAGCTTCCCGGAAAATAGTCTGATACCTCTGTTCCAGCTCCCGGCGCCGGGTAATGTCCCGGGCTATACCCAGCACACAGGACTCTCCCCGAAAACTTATAGATACTTTTTTGGTCTGAAACCAGCGCTCATTGCCCTTACTATCTGTAATTTTTTCCTCGGTGATTTTTTTCTCGCCACTTTTTATAGCAAGTTTATCATCTTCAGCAAAATCATCGGCCTCTTCCTCGGTCGGACTCAACTGATAATCGGTTTTTCCTATTATTTCCGCCTCCGGCAGACCAAATAATTCCTCCAGCTCTTCGTTGACCAGCTGATAGCGTCCCCGCTGATCCTTGATAAATATACAGTCCGGAACTGTGTTTATCACCCGCTGGAAAGATTCTTTTTGTTCCTGCAGCTGCTGCTCATATTCCTTCTGCCGGGTGATTTCATAGTTAACTCCTATCATATATTCTTCTTCCCCATCGGTAAACACCCGGCCAAAACCCTTGATATATTTGACTTCTTCTTCCGGACTCAAAACTCGGAATTCAGTATCAAAGTCCTCTTTTTCTGCAGCCGCTTTCTCCAATTCCTCTCTGGCTTCTTGCTTATCCTCAGGATGTAAATTTTCGACCCAGGTCTTATATTTATTCTCAACTTCGGATTCTTCCAGCCCGTAAAGTTCATACATTTCTTCACTCCAGTATAAGTCATTGGTATTGAGGTCAAGTTCCCAGACCCCTACCCCGGCACTGGAGGTGGCTATTTTAAAGCGATCTTTTAGCTTTTCCAGATTTTCTTCCGTTTTTTTGCGTTCGGTAATGTCCCGGGCTGAACCCACTATTTGAGTTATCTTCCCCTCTTTATAAATCGGAGTCAAAGTAGTATGATAAACTTTTTTTCCCGCAGGTAGTTCCAGTACCTCCTCGTATTCGATGCCCTCACCCTTTTTAATACATTCTCTGTAATTGGCTTCAACTTCAGATCCTGCCTCTTTGCCCAATACTTCCCGCGGTGTTTTGCCCTTAACTTCTTCTGTTTTCAAACCAGTCTGCTCTTCATGTGATTTATTCAAACGCTGAAATTTGATCTCCTGCTCTTCTGTAACTTTCAGTAAAAAAAGAGCATCCTGAGTATTATTAAAAACAATCTCATACTGCTCTTTCAGCGAAAGTTCCCTGTTATCATTCATATTTGATCTCCACCTTATCCATATGTTCGGCAAGTTCCTCAATTAAATCGCGTAATTTTTTTGTGTTTCCAGCGGCAGCCGCCTGCTCAATTTCTCTGCCCAGATCAGTAACTTTATCGAAGCCATATCCGCCTCCACTGCCTTTTATTTTATGGCCCAGCTTCTCAATTCCTTCATAGTTTTCTTCTTTCAGTAATTTTTTCAACTCAGTAATATTATCTGCTCTATTTTCCAGAAACATGGGTATTAATTCTTTTAGATCACTATCCACATAAACTATATTTTCCTGTTTCTGTTTATCAGCACCTGAATTATTTTCAGCCACTGGCATCTCACCTCTGCTCTGTTTTTTTAACTTATACAGGCTTTTTATATCCCTTTATGCTCTCACTCTCACTGGACAAATTTAATTTTCTAAATTGCATTTTAAACTTTCGGCTATATTAACTCTATCACGCCCTGCTTCTTTGGCACTATACAGGGCCTGATCAGCCGTCTGCAAAATTTCCTCAGTTTTATCTTCTCCATCTCCCTGACAGGATTCTGTATATGCTCCCCCGATACTTACCGTTACATAGGGGGAAACGGGCGAATCTTTATGTTCCAGTCTGAGGTCTTTTATCCCCTGTCTCAGTCTTTCTGCCACCTCCCTGATTCCTTCTCCACCAGTTCCCGGCAGAATCGCAGCAAATTCTTCTCCACCATAGCGGGCGGCAGTATCACCCGGTCTATATAATAGCTCAGCCATTTTACCGGCTACTTTTTTCAAACATTCGTCCCCGGCCTGATGTCCATAGGCATCATTATAATACTTAAAATGATCTATATCCAGCATGAGTAAAGCCAGCTTGTTGCCCTCCCGCCGGGCTCTTTTCCATTCCTTTGCTAACATCTCATCAAATAAACGTCTATTGGCTAAACCGGTCAACCCGTCCAGGGAAGCCATTTTTTCCAGCTCTTTGTTGGCTTCCTGCAGCTTGCGGGTGGTCTCTTCCAGCTCTTTTTCCCGGGCATTTCTTTCCTTAATCTCTTTTCTCACTCTCAGGGCTGAGCTTACTCGCGCCAGAAGCTCCACCCGGGAGATGGGTTTCCTAATATAATCCATGGCTCCGGCCGTGAAAGCCTCTTCCAGAGTTTGCTCGTCATCTCTGCCGGTTACCATAATTATTGGAATATCTTTAAAACAGGGCTCCATCTTAAGTTTACGGCATATTTCCACCCCATTTCCATCGGGAAGCACTATATCCAGAAGAATTAAATCCAGCTCTCCTGCCGGCAGATCATAGTTATCCAGGGCTGTAAATAACTCTTCACAGCTGGCCGCAAATTCAATGCTGTCATAACCGGCCTGTTCTAAATATTTTTCCAGAAGTAATCTTATCTCCCGCGCATCATCTACTATCAGTATATTCACCAGCACTTAACCTCCATCCATGCACGCAAATTTTGTCATCCCCTGATTTTTCTGGCAGACCTTTCTGTTTTTGCTGTCTAAAATTCCTGAAAATCAAATTTTTTGACCTTTATTTCACTGGCTTCATGTTCCCTTTCTGCTTCCAGCCAGCTGGGCCACCAGTGGTTGACCATTATTTTCATTGAGGCAGAGGGTAGCTCCCTAGCAAAACTGGCCAGCAGTTCATCCTCCACATAAAATTCAATTAGATCAGGCTGGTAATCTATGCGGTATTCATGATAATCGGCAGCCGGATCAAAGGATAATTCTGCTGACTTATAGTTGGTTTTGTCTCCCTCCACAAAAGTCACAAAATCTATCTGGCGGCTGCCATCATTATAAATTTCTATGTCTATCTCATCATTCCCCTGTTTTACATCTTCATAAAGAAAGAAAGCCGAAAAAGAACCAGGGGCATAATCGGTTTTAAGCTTAAGCTGATAGGAGCCATAACCAAATAACTTTCGGGTTCTAATCTCTCCCCCCTGAAAACTTGCCGGAGGAGATGAAATTTTTATCAGGTCGTCTTCCAGCTTAACATTTTGAGGCCGCAGGCGTCCCCGTCCCAATCTATGGGTGGCTTTATAAAAATCATAACCGGAAAATTCCAGGGCCAGGTCTTCTTCCGGCCGGGCAGCTTCCTGCTTTAACTCCCCGTCACTATCACTGTATATTGTTTTCCTCTTTCTACTGCTGCTCAATCTAGTGGCCTCATCATCCGGAGGTTTATCCCAGATTGCTGCCACAAAAAGGTAATTTCCCTCTTCGGCTCCATCCCTGACCAGGACCTCCTCGCTAATTGCAGCCTTTTGGCTGGACTCAGCCTCCACATGCAAACTCCGGGCCGGTATATCATGCCAGCTGCCATCCGGAGTGCGAAAACTATAACCCAGCCAGATTTCCCGGGCAGCCGGAGCAAAATTTTCCACCTCTATTTCCACTGCCAGTATACCTTCTGTCTGCAGTAAATCTCTGTCTATCTGCTGATCGGTAATCTCAATAGTCTCCGCCCCATAAATTCTGGCAGAGAACATGGATATAGCTAAAATTAGCAGCAAAAAAACGAAAAATAGTTTGGGCTGTAAATAATTAAAATTTATGAGTCTGTCTACAACAAAAAATGGGGTTTCAGAATAACCCAAAATACTCACCACTCATTCCAGTAAATTTTTCAGTCTGGCAATTAATTCCTGCGATTTAAACGGTTTGGTCAGATAGTCATCAGCCGCCAGTTCGAAGCCTCTGGTAATATCCCTCTCCTGGCTTTTAGCCGATAAGATCAAAACAGCAACATCAATTTCTTCCCGGCGAATATTTTTCAGTATCTGCAGCCCATCCAGGCCGGGCAGCATCAAATCCAGTATTAGGCCATCGTAATCCTCTGAACGCAGCCTGTCCATAGCCTCCTGCCCATCTTCCTCAACTTCGACCGTAAAGTCTGCTTTGTTCAGCTTAAAAGCAATAAGTCTGCGCATTGAAGGTTCATCTTCAGCTACCAGTATTTTATTTTGCGGTTGGTGAGACATAATTATCACCTGTAAAATAATTATTATCAGTCAGCTTACTCCTCGCTGAATTTTTTTCGCTTTTGTTCCCCCCAATCACTCTTGCCTCTGATTATATCGAAAATGCCCTGCAGACGCCACCAGGTATGCAGCTGTCTATAGCCGAAATTTTCCAGAATACTAAAACCAAAAAGTTTTACAATATCCCCAAACCTGGTATATTTACGAAAAGTAAGTTCCTCAAATAATACGGAGAGGGTAGAATGCAAAACCCCCAGCAAAATAGCGGTCAGAAAAAACAAACCATAGATCTGCAGGTTGCCAATTCCCAGGATAAAAGTCAACAAAACCGCCAGATAACCAGTAAATTCAAATATGGGGCTTAAAAATTCCACAAATACGAAAAAAGGAAAAGCAATGAGCCCTTTTAAGCCATAACCGGGATTTAAAAACATCTCTCTATTTTTAGCCAGGCTCTCACCCAACCCCCGCTGCCATCTTCTTCTCTGTTTGCCCAGGCTCTGGCGATCTTCCGGCACCTGGGTCCAGCAGACAGGATCCGGCAAAAACACAATTTTATAATCCCGGCCCGACTTTTTTATCTGCCGGTTTAACTTTAACACCAGTTCCATATCTTCCCCCACAGTATCAGTACTGTAGCCTCCTGCCTGCACCAGGAATTTACGCTTGAAAACTCCGAAAGCCCCGGAAATTATCAGCAGGCTGTTGAGAGCAGCCCAGCCCACCCGGCCAAACAGAAAAGCCCGCAGATATTCTACAACCTGAAATATTACCAGAGGCTGCGAAGAAAGATTAACCTGTTTTACCTGCCCTCCTTTAATCTTGCAATCATTAGCAATTCTTATACTGCCGCCGGCAGCCACAGTCCGCCAGTCATTGGTAAATGGCTCCACAACTTTCAACAGAGCTTCCCCGTCGATCAGAGAATCTGCATCAATGTTGCAGACCAGAGGAAATTGAGCCACATTGATACCGGCATTGAGGGCATCAGCCTTCCCTCCATTTTTCTTATCCACTACCGTCAGTTCCGGATAATCAGGAGATTTATAAATATCTTTAATTTCCCGGGTGGCCAGCTCAGACATCTCCACCCGACTGGAGGGAATAAGGTCGAACTCCTGTTTTAACTCTTCCAGGGTGTTATCACTGGAACCATCATTAACCACTACTATTTCAAATTCCGGATACTGCAGGGCCAGAATAGCCTTGATATTATCATTAATGGTTGCCGCTTCATTGTAGGCCGGCACAATTATACTCAGGGGTTTATAAAATTCACTCTGAAAGCTTTTTTCATAATCGATCACACTCTGGAAAAACCAGCTGCGGCGTATAGAAAAAAAGGCCGCCATGTTTAAAAGAATATAGGAACCGTTGATGAGAGCAAAGAAGATAATGGCCAGATAATCAATTTTTATGATTATAGACTCCAGCACTTCCATATTATATCCTGCCCCTGTAATAAAATTTTAAATATATTAGATAAGTTTTATTATGTGAAAAAATATTATCAGTTTTGTTCAAGCAGGTAACTGCTCATGCGGGATCCGTCCTCCCGGGAGGCGGCGAGAGCCTGCAAATAATCTTCTCCCTCGATCTGCAGAATTGTCCGGCCGGCATAATATTTTACCCACCAATTTTTATCCTGTTGCAATAAGTTTTTATAATCAGCCAGATAATCTTCAGCTTCAATAACCCCGGCATAACGAACCGCCTGACTTCTGATCACCCAGTTTTCATGGTTCAGGTAGGGGTACAGATCAGTCTCAATGGGGTAACCTATTTTAGTCAGCGCTTTAAATATGTGAATAATGATTTCGGTGCTGGTTTCCTGTCTGAGAATTTTCTCCAGCAAATACACTCCTTCCACATATCTGAAATGCCCCAGCAGATCTATTAATAAAGAAATAATAATATCTTTTGCAGCCTGAAAGTTTTTCTCCAGATCCTGCTCGCCAGTCAGCCAGCCTGACAGCAGCTGCTCTATTTCTTTACAGATCGTTCTATCAAATTTGGTCAATAATTCCGTAATACCTTCGTAGGTCATATATGTCTGGTTGATCACTTTATTTAATACCGGAGAGAAATAACTTGCATCTCCAATCTCCGCAATCGACCAGGCAGCCGCAATCATCAGATCACTGTCATCCTGGTTGATTATTTCTTTTAGCAGAGGAAGTGCCTGCTTTGCTTTAACTTTACCCAAAAAATTTGCGGCCCTGATTTTTTCCTTTCTGCTGCCCTCTGCCAGTCTGTCTAAATAATAATCGGTAATACCTGTCTCCCCGGCCAATTCAACCAGCTGCTGATAATCTTCTCCTTTAAGATTTTTCAGATAAGGCATTAAAAAATCCTTTAAAATTTTATAATCATTAGCAAATTTTTTAGCAAGTTCCTCAGTTGAATTTTCTCCACTAAGATATGCAAACAACTCAGGCTCCCAGCTTTGCTTTTTCCGGGTAAGTTTTTTATGATAATGATTGATTTTCCAGTGATGCAATATTATTATACTCATAATAACCACAATAAACAAAAAAAGCAAAAAAATCATCAGGCCGATATTTATCATGATAATCACCAGCTTGATTTTAGTATTTAAGGTCCTTTCTGACTTTCTGACTGCAAATATCTTAATACATTAATTCCATACTTACTCATTTTTACCTGCAAAAATTTTGGCCTGATTACTGTGACGATATCTGTTGATTTTCCCGCTTAAAGAA
>CAZVMQ010000070.1:0-7542 GCA_964628755.1 uncultured Halanaerobiaceae bacterium | reverse complement strand
AGCCAGTGTGCTGGAAATTATCGGTGAGGTAGAGGGAAAGGAAGCCATAATTTTTGATGATTTCAGTATTTCCGGGGGTACTCTGCTGGAAATTGCAGAAGCTCTGAAGAAGGAAGGTGCCAGGAATATTTATGCCGGATTATCACATTTGCTTATTAGCGATAAAGGAATACAGAGAATAGAAAATAGCTGTATTAAATCAGTTGTGAGCACGGATACAGTGCATAATCCGAACATTGAAAAGAGCAGTAAAATAAAACAGGTATCTGTTGCTCCCCTTTTTGCGGAGATTATAACTCGTATCCACAGCCGGGAATCTGTTACTCCTCTATTTGAAGAGGTGCCGGAAAAGGTGCTGAACTGGTCTATGGAATAAATCTGGATAAGAGAGTGAGCATGGTTGGAGATGGCATAAATGATGCTCCGGCATTAATGCAGGCCGATATCGGTATAGCGATCGAAGCCGGAACAGATATAGCTATCGAATCTTCCGATATAATCATAACAGGTGAAGAGCTTACTTCTTTGCCTACAGTTTTTGAGATAGGCAGAGATAGCTACCGCAAAACGGTGCAAAATTTGATTCTGGCTTTTCTTTTCAACGGCATTGGAGTTCCCCTGGCGGCCACTGGTCTGCTGCACCCCATCTGGGCTATGGTTGCTATGATTTTGAGTGTCAGTACTGTTCTGTTAAATTCTTTTCAAACCCCCATTTCCTGGAACAAATAAATTTCTCCTTGATTTATAATTAATAAAAGTTTATAATAAAAAAAACATTGCATACCCCCTATGTGTATAAACGGTGCAGAATAAGCTAGATTTGTCTAGTTTTGCTGAAACTGAAATAGTTAATAAAGGAGGTAGCTTTATAATTGCTGCGAAAAATTTCCGGGAAAAAATGGGCAATTGTCATTATCATTCTGGTTATACTTACTGGCTTTACTAATTTTATTACAGGATAGGAGAGTACTGTAATATCTGAACTTCAGAATGGAGAGGAAGAATATTATAGGGGCAGGGTTCTGGAGGTTGAAACTTTTGAAACTGATAGAGGATTATTACAGGAAGCGGAAGTGGAAATTACAGATGGACCCCACGAAGGAGAAAAAGCGGAGATTGAAAATCAGTATGAAGAAGGAAATAGATTTCTTGATATACAGCTGGAAGAAAATATGAATATAATTCTTGTTTCTTATATGAGTAATGGAGATAGACAATTTCACCTGCAGGATGTTGCCAGAGATCAAACTCTTTTTTATTCAGCAATAATTTTAGCTGCAGCGATGGTACTGGTTGGAGGTTTAAAAGGAATCAAAACTTTAATCACCCTTCTGGTGACGGGTTATGTGATAGTTAGGGTAATGTTGCCGCTGCTATTGCTGGGTTATGCACCGATACCGGTGGCAACTATTAATGCGTTAATTATTATAGGTTTAATTCTGTTGATTATTGGAGGTTTGAACAGTAAAACTGCTGCAGCGATTATAGGTACCGGTACTGGAGTAGCTGCTGCTGGGCTTCTGGCCTATTATGCAGGCAGTGCAGCAGAACTTACCGGGCTGGGAACACAGGAAGCCCAGATGCTGACAATGGGAGCAGAACATATCAATATTAGAGGTTTACTTTTTGCCGGGATCATAATAGGTTCACTGGGGGCAGTGACAGATGTGGGGATGTCTGTAGCCTCCAGTGCCTATCAACTCAAACAGGCCTCTCCAGAGATTGGGGCTGGAAAATTAATTTGGCATTCTCTGGAGGTAGGTCGAGATATTATGGGGACTATGGCCAATACTTTGATTTTAGCTTATGTAGGTGGTGCGGTACCTCTGCTGCTATTAATGATGGCCCAGGATATGCCCTGGTTGAGAGTGATTAATATGGACTTTTTGGCTACTGAAATACTTAGTGGAATTGCCGGTACACTGGGGCTTGTGATAGCTATACCGGTTACTGCTATTATATCTGGAATTATGCTTGGAAACGAATAAGAAGCCAGCAGTTAATAAATATACAGGTAAGAGAAGACACGAGAAATTTATTGAGGGATATTGTTCTAACAAGATTCTTATTTTCAGGGAAGAAGTATTACTGGTAATGATAATAAAAAATTTACTTATTCTTTAAACCAGTGCTATTTCTCATGGCTTTGTTGTAGCATAAGAGTATGGATTTCCAGCGCTGGCCGGGTTGAGAAAATAACTAAGAGACTTAAAGACAACCAATTTGTCAAAATTAATGGTAAGAAGGTCACCGTGGAGATAGTTTCAGAGCAAATTTTAACAGTTTGAGAGCTGGGAATTTAGAGTGGGAATTTAATTTAGCAGACTATTACGGTTTAGGGGGATATATATTCAGCCGTCAGGAAATTTAAGGTGGAAACTCAAGGTTGGAGGGAATTTAATATGGGTGTCTTACATTTGCTTATAAAACTTCTCAGTCAGTAGCAATTTTACTGCTGGGAATCTTTCTGGATATCATATACTTTGATGCTGCCAGAGAAGTGCAGCCGGAATCAACCAAATTTACTATGGGCATAACACTGGCAGCCGGGGGAAAATACTGCTATATTATTCTGTTGTGAATAAAAAAAGGAAATGACAGAAATGATATAGAACATTACATTGAGTGAAGAATCCTGAAAAATGTATTCGAAATAGTCAAAGGATCAGAAACGCCACCGATTTATGTCAAAAAATGTAGATAAGTTAAAAAGGAGAGGATTTATTTTGCATAATGGTAGTATTGAGGAAAGTTTGAAAAATTTGACTAAAAAGGAACTTACTGAAATTCGCAGGAGATTTGAAATTCCCGGAATAAGTCACCTTAATAAAAAGGAGTTGCGTAGGGCAATAGGGGAAAAATTGCCTGAATATCTGGATTGCTGGCTGCATAAAACCCCTGCCTTAGTATATGATTTTATTGAAATTTTGCTGGAAGAAGGTCAGATAAGTAAAGAAGATTATTCTGATATGAAACATATATATGAAAATTTATCCCGGCTGGGTCTTGTCTGTGAGGGGACTTTTGATGGTAAAATTTATATGATGCCGGAACGGATTAGGAAAAAGTTTAAAAAGATAGTTGATTCTGATTTAAAACAGCAGATGGAAAAGAATTCACACTTTATTCACAGTCTGGGAGCAAGATTATATTTTTATGGTATGCTTGATTATGGAAAAATTTATGATTTGATGAGAGAACAATTTGACCGTAAGGATTCAGTGGGACATGGAGAAGGAGTGCTCAAAGAATATCTGAATTTTTTTGATGATATGCGCGAGGCGCAAATTGAGGATACAAAATATTTGTATCACAGATCTATAGATGATAACAGAGGAGTAATTATTGACAGCCCACAAGATTTGCTGGCTTTACGCCGCGAAAATCTGAATTTTAAACCATTAACTGACCGGGAGTTAAAGTATTATGTAGATGAAAGAGATTTTCCCTGGGAATCAGCCAGAAAATTAAGGGATGAATTCCTGCAGGAAAATTTGGAAAGTGATTTTCAAATTAAGATAAACATGGATAGACTTTTTCAGCTGTTTAATCTTGGCCAGGATGCCGATATGTTGCGTGATGGGTTGATAATTTTTCTGGCGGATTCTGATAATGACGGGGCGGTTGATATCGATGAAGACAGATTGGGTTTACTGATGCAAGAATTTACCCGGGAGGCACACTGCTGGGTTTTAAAGGGTCATTCTATGGCTTCTCAAAATGAGAGCTGGCAAACTTTCTCTTTTAGTGATGAAGTACAGCCCGGGACTGGATGGGATATTAACTTCACTGAAGATGAAAATTTGGAAGAAATGGAAGATGATTGGGATGAAAGTTTGCAAGATTTCTTTCGGAATTTAGAAGAAGATATTGAGTCAGGAGAGGTCGATCATCTTTTTTCAGAGCTTTTTGAACTAAATCTGACTCCGGCGACTGAACAGAGGGGAGATTTTTCTAAAAGGATAAGAAGAGAAATACAGCCTGATTGGAATCTGGGTGAGTTTTTGCAGGCTCTTACCAAAGATGAACTGACCCGAATTAGGAGGAATCTCGAAATTAGCGGAATCAGCAATTTGAAAAAGTCGAAACTGGTGGAGGCCTTAAACTGGCATATATTAAAAGCTGTGGAGGATTTAATAGATGGTCTCAACCATTCCCTGCAGGAGCATCTTGAAGATATTTTGTTTCAGGGAGGTATAGTTAATCTTTCCGAGAGGGGTGAGAATTATAGTCTTGAGAACCCTGCCAACATGATGGTTTATAAATACCTGCAGGAAAGAGGCCTGGCATTTATTGGAGAATATCAGGGTGATATTATTCAGGTGATGCCAACCAGGGTCAGAAGCAGAGTAGAGGCTTTTTTAGATGAGAGCACTAAGGAAATAGGAAGGCAGAATAGTGATTTGCTGCAGCTTACTGTGGGACATCTTGTCTATTATGGTTTGTGTAAGAGGGAAACTCTTTGTAATATTATTTTTGACAGTTATGACCTGGAAGAGAGATATGGCAGAAGAATAGAAAAGCAGGATTATTTTGCAGTTATGGATGAGGCCATTGAATATCTTTTTCAGATGGATGGTTATCTTCTGGAAAAGGAGCACTGGAGTGGGCTGGAAGAGGAATATTATGCCCTCTCAAATTTAATCTTTCCCGAGGTTGTTCTTTCCCATCACAGGGACCGGGAGGAATTATCTTATTATATTCCCTCAGAGGACAATGTCTATTTTGCAGCGGAAAATTATTTACCCATAGAGGCAGCAGAGCAGGATATCAATGAATTTTTACAGAAAAGTCACCTCAGGACAAATAAAACAGCAGCAAATGCAGAAGAGATCACGATTTCTGAGGATGAATTGGGAATAAATCGCTATATATACTATATGATCAACAATGATTACAACCAACAATTTATCATAAATGGTTTGGAAGAAATTATTAGTGGTATGAAGGAGGGTGACTTTTTGGAACTGGTAGAGATTCTGCAGGATTTTAACAACAGTATTCCACACTGGGCTTTGAAGGGAAGAACTCCTGATGACGTGCAAAATATGTTATAAGCCTTAAAAAATAGGGGGATATTTGTATGGGAAATGAAGAAATGAATGAAATTATTTCTCAAGAAAATATATCAGCAGCAGAAGAAAACGACGATCTTATGCCAAATATTGATATTGATAAAGCCATAAAGAACACTATGCAAAATCTTTTCGGTATAAATGAAGATGGAACTATTTATGATCCTGTTGATATCGGCAGAAATGATTCCTGTCCCTGCGGCAGTGGAAGAAAATATAAAAAGTGCTGTTCCAGAATTGATCCCGATAAATCAAGGGAGGAATATATTGCAGACCTGTCTTCCTTAGGATTTGATTCTTTGAATTTGATTGGTGATGCAATTGAGGACCATCCTGTTGATCCCTTATTTAATTTTATATATGGTTATAAGCGTCTTGATAAAGGGAATTTCGTTAAAGCAGGGGAGTATTTTTATCGCACCTGGAGAATCGCACCTGAGAGTTTAGATGTTGAATTTATTAAAATGATGCTTATGGTTATGATTGAAGGTGAGCAACTTTCCGGGGCAGAAACGGTGGCAAGGTCTGCCCGGAAGGGATTTCCAGAAGATGATACTCTGCTGGCCCTGGAGATGGTAATTAAATTAAAACTATTTGATCTTGAAGAAGCTCTGTCACTTCTGGAAGAAGCAAGAAATAGGCGGGTAAGCCCCAATGAAGTCCCTATGCTGGCTGAATCTCTGGAGAAATTGCTGAAATATGGTTTTGAAAAAGAAGTTTATCAATACTGGCTTGATAATTTTGATGTCTTTGATCCTTTTCAATCTGAAAGTTTTCCGGAGTTTCTTTTGCAAAAGCTGGAGGAAATATTCGAATTTTCTGGTAGTGAAGCAGGGAAAACTGTTATTAAAGAAAAATTACAATCTTTGTTGATTTTTCTTAATATAGTGGAAGAATTTGAGGAAGCAAAAAGTAAAGAAAACCAGGAAAAAGCACTCCAGTGCATAGATGAAATGGCACAAATTTTACCTGATAATGGCAGGAATAACATGCTGTTAATAGAAATGCTTTATGAAATAATGGCATGGCAAAAACTTATAGATTTTGCGGAACAAAAGCAAATTGAGAAAGAAGATTTCCCTCTCTATAATTTCTATCTTGCTGATGCTTTGATGAATACTGGTAAAATTGAGGAAGCTTTTTCTAAAATTGAACAGGCGGAACAATTGATGGGATACAGGACTATTGAAAATGATTTATACCGTAAAATTGCAGGAAAATATCTTGAAATCGTAATAATGCAAAATAAAGATAAAAAGCTTATTAATTTTATAGAAGACCTGGAAAAAAAGCTAGTTCCGGAGAGGGATTTAATGAGTCTGCTGGGATTAATTATGAAAAACTATGATCAGTATCTTTATGTTCAAATTTTGGAAAAGCTCAGCTACCATAATCCCGAATTTATTGAGAAAAAAGAACTGTCTGTTGCTCTTGAACATGGCTATCTGCATGCTTATCAAATTTATCATGAACAAGAAAAAGTTACTGGAGAGCTGCTCAAACAGGTGGAAAATAAAACTGAAAAAATTTTTAAAAAACGAAAGCAGAATAAAAGCAAAGATGAAAGTAATTCTTTGGTGGAATTAACGGCTGAGACTTTTTTAAAAATATACAAAGAAGATTTGAGCGCTTCTGAAGAAGAAATCACGGAAAATCTGGAGGAAATTCTGCATTCTAAAGTCAGCTTTCCCGCAGAGGCGGTTAGCAAATATCAGATTTTGCTTCAGCACGGCAGCAGGGAACAAATACACCAGCTTCTACTGGATAGAGAAGATGACAGATTAATTGATAAGGAATATCGGAATTTATTCAGAGGGATTGCTGCAATTAAAATTGAAGAAACAGAGATATTAAAGGATATTTTGCAGAGAACCGGGTCTATTAACAAATTTATTGAGAGGTTGACAGGAATGGCACATTTCTACATTTCAAGAGAGGAGATAAATAAAATGAGGGATATTCTGGGAGCTTTGAATAAGGGGTAATTCCATAAGCAGTAATTATGAGTTATTGGTTTTCACCCATTTTTTCTAATTATTTTGCCAGTAAGTTGCTTTACGGGGAAAAATTCCTTAATACAGAAATTGAGTAAGTTGAGAAATGCCTTTGTAAATTTTATTAAGGAGGTTCAAAACAGTTTTTGGAACTTCGATCTGGATTTTATTCTATGATTTTTTTAAATCTCATTTTGCTACAGACAATTATTGGAAGCTATAAAGCTCTGTTCACAGTATAATTTATCCGTTTTGGAGAAAAACCTTAAAAATAAATCCTGCAGGTAACCGGGAGACCGGGTATTCCTGCAGGATTTTAAATGAATGGTTATTAATCATGAAAATTAATAGAAAAATTTTACTTCAGTTCTTCCAGATGTTCCTCCACAGTTTCTACTTCGTCTTTGAGCTCCATTAAATAGTCTTCCAGCCGGGCAATTGCCTCTTTTTCGTCCATTTCTTCCCAGTCCTGG
>CAZVMQ010000069.1:0-7653 GCA_964628755.1 uncultured Halanaerobiaceae bacterium | reverse complement strand
CCCTAACCTGCTGATTACGATTCAGCTGCTCTGCCAGTTGAGCTACATCGGCTCTGGAAAGTTGTATTTAATTTTTTATATAATACTTCTCATCTCATTCAGTAAACCTGCCAGATAATGAGGCCGTCAGTTCCGGTACGAAATTATAAACTTTTATTCATAATAGCGCAATGTTATGAACAGTGGATTTAGGCAGTTTAGCACACCCCATAATTAAATTCCAAAGCTCTCATAATTAATATCTTCCCGGGGCACACCTTTTTTTTCAAGAATTTCACAGGCATCAGAAATCATGGCTTCTGTTCCGCACATGTATACCCCGGTGTTTTCCTCCAGCTCTAAATCTTCCATGATATCAGTTACATATCCTTCCGGGTAGCCATTAGTTCGAGGGCGAGAAAGTATATGATGATAATTGAGGTCTTCATTATTCTCGGCTGTCTCAGAGAAGAATTCATCATAAACGAGATCTTCTTCATAACGTACGCCGTAAAGCAGGTCTGCTTTACCGTCAAAATCTTCCGGATGCTCTTCGGTGAAATATTTTTCTACCGTGGAGACAAAAGGCGTAATTCCTATTCCATTGGCCACCAGCAGTAAGTTATCATATTCTGGATCAATCTTTATATCACGACCCATAGGCCCTTTAAGCCTTACCTCATCTCCTTCGGAAAATTCCGAAAAGATTATATTGGTGCCATAACCATCATCAAGACGTTTAATAGTCACAGTAACCCGAGAATTATCAGGAGAAGCAGAAGAGATTGTGTAAGCCCGAAAGAGATCGATCTCTTCTTCCACCTCCATCAGTAAGAACTGACCGGGAGTAAATTCCATTTTATCCGGATCCAGCAGACTAAAAGTATACTCACGCACATCTTCTTTCAGCTCATTAATTTCACTAATTTCAGCTTTAAAATACTCTGCCTGCTGAAAACCCCTTAAATCTGCATTCTCTCTGATCTCCACTGCCTCTTTTTCCGTGGCCATCTGTAAAACCTCTGCCGGACAATTTTCAACACAGGTTTTGCAGCGAATACACCTGTCCTGTTCCAGTTGATTATGAACATCCTGCTCTTGAAATTCCTGATAGGGTTTTAGCTCCATCGGACATACCCGGGCACACTGACCACAGGAAAGACAGCGCTCCGGGTGCTCAATTGTCACTTTTTCATCAACAGAAGAAGTTAAATTTAAAGCCTTTCCCAGTTTATAAAATCCGGTCTGCATGGTCCCCATGGGGCAAAATTGACACCAGCTGCGAGGATTGACCACAACCCCTATTAATCCCCCGACAATTAAAACCATAAGATAGGTGTTAGAAAACAAGAAACCCAATCTGAGATGAAAAGGAGCCGCTGCCTCAGTCTGTAAAATTGTTAAAAAGTTGCGCGAAATATTAAATAAAAAGAAAAGCAAAGCCAGAGTTATGGTGATTTTAGACTTGAATATCCCTGGAATTTTATCATGACGGCTGATTTTTAAAACCAGTTCGTCGAAAAAACTACCATGGGGACAAAAATTTCCGCACCAATATTTTCCTTTAGCGAGGCTCATAGCGATCATGGCAACCATAATTAGCGGCACCAGCAGCCCGAGATGAGGCAAAAACTGCCCCCCAATTCCAATTAATAGGGTTATAGTCCAGCCATACCTTCTTACCCAGGAAAAGGTTCTCTCTGTCTTAATATTAAATGCAACTTCACTCAATATTTCTCCCTCCCTGATTATTTTGCCTAAATTTTGCAGGTGTTATATTATTAAAAATTTTGTTCAGTCAGCAATTTCCCTGGTAGCAGCTCTGGTAAGCTCTACACCTTTGAAAAACCAAAAACCTGTTAAATCAATCGTTAAATGCAATATTTTATCCTCTTCCAGCATATGTCTGGCTATATAAAAATCAAAACCTTCACTTGTAATTTTGAGAAAATTATCTTTTTCTTTAGCAGAAGGAGATCTAGCCTGCACAGCAGGCTTAACCGTGGTTCCTCAACCTCCACCAACTTCTTTTAACCTTATGACCAATTCCTGTTTGTTCTTCGCGGCAAGATATTCACGAGCTTCACTGCTCAGGTCTATATCCACTCTTTCTACTTGTTTTCCGGCTTCAGTCATCATTTAACCTCCCTTAAAAATCTGATAAGAACGAATTTTACATTTATAGTTTTATGCTATCATCAACTAAAATATCACAGTCAACAGACTTTTTTCACGTAAATAGATTACAATTAACAGCCAGTCAACTAAAAAAAGGCCGGATTACCGGCCTTTTTTTGCTCAAACATTTTTTGCTCAAACAAATTCAATTATCGATGAAAACTTTAACCTGTTTATCAAATTATCTAACTCTCAATGACAATTATTAGAAAAGATTAATAGCATAAACCCACCTTAATCTGCTATTATTGGGGACTTATTGGGGACTACCCGTGGGTAGATCTGTTATTCTTATCAAAGAATCTTCCAGATATTCCAGTGCTTCATAAACATCAGCATCCCCGGAAAGTACAGGATGAATTTCTGCTACAAATGCATCAGAAACTTCTGCATAGCGGGGTGCAGATATTGTAGAAGGCCGGGCGACTGCATTTACGAAAACCTCGTATAAATCACCAAAGAAAGGATTGGCCTCTAAAACTGCTTCATGTTCATATAGCTCAGCTATGGTGGGGTTCATAGAACCATCGGTAGCCCGCATCAGCTGAGATTCGTATCCGGCCAGGAAGAGGGCAACATCGGCAGCAATTTCAGGGTTATCGCTATATTGACTTACGGCCAGCTGCCATCCACCCAGAGTATGAGCAGGTTCATGGCCTTCCACAGCAGGAAGAGTGGTTACAGCAAAATCATCTCTTATGGGACTATCCTCTCCCCGGGAAAGACTGTAGGCATAAGGCCAATTTCTCATAAAAGCTGCATTACCATTCTGCCAGACAGCCCGGGCATCCTCTTCAGCATAACTGAGAATTCCTGTAGGTGAAATTGTACCAACCCACCCGGCCGCCTGAGAAATTATTTCAGCTGCATGATCATTATTGATAGTAATTTCTCCTTCAGGAGATATTATGGTGCCGCCACCAGCAGAAGCAATCCATTCCAGAGCATTACACACCATACCTTCGTAAGGACCACCCTGCCAGACAAAGCCCTGAAAATCTCTATTACCATCTTCTCTCTCTCCATCCTTAATAATCTGAGCGGCTTCTTCCAGCTGAGTCCAGGTTGTAGGGACATCAAGTTCATATTTTTCCAGCAAATCGGTGCGATAGTAAAGCAGTCCGGCATCTGTAAACCAGGGAATACCAATTAATTTACCATCGACTGTATTATTTTCAACTATTGCGGGAAAATGCTGATCAATAACTTCTGCTGCGCCATACTCATATAAATCTACGAAATGCTCAGCCATATCACCAGGCCAGATAACATCTATCTGATAGATATCAACCTGAGAACTGCGGGATTCAAAAAATTGCAAATAAAGACCTCTTCTGTCTTCAACCATATCAGGAGTATCCAAAACTGTAACCCTAACATCGGGATTTTCATCCATATACATCTCAGCAGCCCTGCGGGTGAGTTCCAGTTCTTCACCAACAGCTCCTCCAGCAACAGTGACTGTTACTTCCTCAGCACTCAATGTCAACATGGGGACTGAAAATACAAAAACAAG
This sequence comes from uncultured Halanaerobiaceae bacterium, assembly GCA_964628755.1. Classification (GTDB taxonomy): domain Bacteria; phylum Bacillota; class Halanaerobiia; order Halanaerobiales; family Halarsenatibacteraceae; genus Halarsenatibacter. Next base: position 3,980 of record CAZVMQ010000069.1, on the reverse strand, counting down.
AGTTAACAGCATTACCAAAAACTTGTTCATAATTAATACCCCCAGAATAGATTTTTCTCCTGCTCTTAACTCAGACGGTAAGCCTGCTTTATCCGGGAGTATTAATACAGCCCCCTGACTGAAGTTTGTTATAAAAAGAGTAATAGCAGGAAAATATTTAATGGATAAAATAATATTTTAATCTTTAAATTATTATACCATTAAAATAATAATTTAACAACTATTCTGGCGGAAAATTTCGGGGAAATGCTGGTAAAATTCATCGAATATGAAGCCGCAGGGAAGTTTAGACAACAAATTTATCTCAAATTATTGAATATTTGATTTTATCCCAGACGCTATATTTTTCCAGCAATTTCATGACCGGTACTCCCATTAATCCTACCGCGATAAATTGTCCTAATCCAACATATAAAACTGTGGCTGGATAAGAAACTCCCATAACCAGATGTAAAATAAAAGCAATGCCAAAAGCATTAAGAATTATCGGAGGTAAAGCTGCCAGATAAATATTGGCTGCCCGGGCTGTCAACAGACCGGCCACCAGAGTTATGCCGGCCCCGAATATGATATCAATTAAGCCCAGCCCTCCGAAGGTGTTAGCAATCATGGCACCTATCCACAAACCTACGGCAGCCCAGCCCCCAAAATAAAAAGGCAGTAAAGTTAATAACTCGGAAATTCTAACCTGTACTGGCCCATAAGAAATAGGATGAGCTGCCAGGGTGATGGCAGCATAAAGGGCGGCAAGTATACCAATACGTGCAATAACTTTGCTCTGCATAAATTAATTACACCTCAAATTTATATGATATATCTCACTTTTAACATCTATATCAGTCATCTATCGCTTCTTTTATTGTTAGATTCCATTTACCTACAGCGCTAATTTCTAAATAATAGCTGCCTGAGCTGGAATTTTCGTAAATTCCCGAACCTCCTCTGGTTTTATTGGCAGCTACCTCAACCCGGCGGTCATCTTCATCATATACATAGAGCTGGAATATTCTCCCTGTTGATTCCCAGTGTACCTCCCAGGGGGCTTCAAGCTCATAAAGGGCTGTTATTTTATCATCTTCTCCTTTGTATTCAGCCACAATTCCCTCTTTTCTTTCTTCTGCCAGCTCCACTTTCTCTCGCAGTTCATCTACAAAATCATCATAAGCCATAAGCCGGGATAGATCACTGTCGATTCTGCGAATATGCAGCAGCTCATCTATTATTTCTTCTAAATCTATCTCTTCTAAATTGCTGATGTTTAAATTTTCGATCTCATCAATACTGGAATCTTCTGCCACTGCCCTAAAACTTATTGATAAGACCAGCAGTAAAACCAAAGTGATAACCACCAGCCAGGAGGAAAAAACTCTGCCTGCCAGAGATCTAAAATCAAAATCTGCTCTATTATATTGATCAGTCATTCTCATCCTCCTCTTCAGGCTCCTTATCTATCTCTACATTTTCGAAAACGTCATCTACAAAATCTCTAAATTGTTCCCTTTCTTCTTTTACTTCTTTGGTTATATCCTCATCTTCTTCTACTATTTCTTTTCTCACCAGAGCACGATGGGCAACATTATCAGCAATATATATCGGAGTGTCGGTTCTCAAGGCCATGGCTATAGAATCGCTCGGTCTGGCATCATAGGTGAAAGTATTATCCCCCTGCTGAAGAACAAAGCGAGCATAAAAAGTCCCATCCTTTAAATCATTAACTACCACCTTTTCCGGACTGGCATCGAAAGATTTAAACACCTTTTTCATGAGATCATAACTTATAGGGCGGGGAAGTTCTATATCTTTTAATGCCACCATAATAGCCTGGGCTTCAGCATGACCTACACCTATAGGAAGAATTCCGGATCCCTCTTCTTCCTGCAGCAAAATTACAGGTGTCTGACTCTCAGGATTAACTCCAACTGCTCGAACGAAGACCTTGCGCATATTTACTACCTCCCTTCCCGGGAAGAATAATTAATGAGTGATTTTTTGTTATTATTACTATGTTTATTATATCAGAAACTAAAAAATAATTCTATCTAACTCTGCAATTTGTCCTCAACAGATTTGAGCTTCTGATTCATATTCCCCTCTTTATCTCTTCTCTCATCAATTTTGACCTGAGTGCTCACCCGAGGGGCCCCTTCTGCAAATGGAACTTCATGAAGCTTTTCAATTAAACTTAATATATCCTCCAGCTCTCCCTGCATAACAGTGCCCATAGGAGTCAGCTCATATTCAACTTTTTCCTGCTCCTGCAGAACTTTATGACAATCTGCGACATATTCACTCAAACCCGGTTCACCGGTGCCAATAGGGACTACGGTGACTTCAGCTATAACCATCATTTTCACCTCTTTGTCAGTTTTTATTGTTGACAGGGTAAAGCTAACTGGAAATTTACTTCTTACCCATCTGTTAAACAAAATTTTAACACTCAAATTCCAGATCAGTCAAACTACCTTAATATATAACTGGCCGCTTCCTGCAGGTTAAGCAAAACTTAAATTGGCCAGGAGCTCAAATTTTAAATATTGCCTGACATAAATATTTTATGAATCTTCCACTACTTTTGTAGCGGCCAGCCTATCTCCCAGACGAATCCCCTGAGGATCGGAAGTTAAAATTAGAAGTTCAATAAGTTTGAAAAGCCCGCCGACGATAGGACCGATAAGCCAGCCCACCAGTGGTATAATTCCTATTACCCTGCCCGGTATTAAAATAGCATTACGGTGAGCAGAAGTCTTCAGATCAACAAACTTTCCCTCCTGACAGATTATTTTTAAACCCAGCAAATGCTTGCCGATACTTTTATTCTGCCATTCTGGATAACCTGTAAGTCTATACATAATAGCATCTTTAAATAATATGTAAAAAACACCGAATAATCCTCCAAGTATGGGCACAAAGAAAAAAAGCGATCCAATCAAGCTATCGATCACTGCCGCAATTATTCTCCTAAAAACACCTGCTGATTTAGACACAAAAAATCCTCCTTTTGTCCTTGACTTTCTTTGACCTCTATATTATAATAAATATTGAAGGTCAGAGATGATAAAATAAAAATAACTAAAATTTTCAGGAGGTGGCTGTAATGTTTGATCTGATGCCTTTTGATAGTGGTAAAAGACGCAAGAGATCCCGACGTTCCCCCACAGAAAGTATCATCGATAATTTTCTCTCTGAAAGCATGAAAAATATGCGTGATGTAATGAGGGAAGGTTTCAAAACTGATATCATTGACAAAGAAGATAAGTTCGTCATCGAAGCTGAGCTTCCGGGCATGAGCAAAGATGATATTAATCTGGAATTGGAGGAAAATGTTCTAACTATTTCCGCCCGCTATAGCCAGGAAGATGAGCACCGGGATGAAGATTATCTGAGAAGAGAGCGCAGCACCGGTGCCTGCCAGCGCAGTTTCCAGGTGGAAAATGTAAAAGAAGATGAAATTTCAGCTGAATTCGAAAATGGAATTCTCAAAATAGACCTGCCCAAAAGAGAAACTGAAAGAAAAAGACGTCGCACTATCGACATTAACTAACAGCTGGTTTCTGACTGATTTTGGACCGGAAATATTAAGAATTGATTCTAAAATCATAAATCTTTCTCTGCCTCTTTGAGAAAAACTCTTATAATCGGCCCGTAAAAAGGCCGATATTTTTATTTTAACCGTTTCCTCCAGCTTTTTTTCAATTTATTTTTGCCAGCTGGCTTTTGTCTTTTCTAGGCAAAAAAGTTTTTAACCAAAACCACCGGTGTGCCGGCGTCGGCTGAGCCTGAAATTAAATCCGCCAGACTGGCAATAAGATCTTTGGCTTTGCGAGGAGTCGTCCCTTCATCCTCAGCTTCAACATCTTCCTCTCTGATCATTCTTTCTATTTCCTCCTGTTCATAACCTTCGCTCACATACTTATCTACCAGATACTTATATTTATTGCCCTTACGAATTCTATCCTCCAGTCCTGCAGTAAAGCCAAAAG
>CAZVMQ010000068.1:0-7671 GCA_964628755.1 uncultured Halanaerobiaceae bacterium | reverse complement strand
CCCATTCTGAAACTGTTAGCTTATCAAACGTAAATATGTTATAATGATTCTGTCATAAAATGAACAGGAGGAAAAATGTATGAATTCTTACCAGACAAAAAACGAAGATGATTATATGCTTTATCTGGGCAGACTTTCTTCCAGCCTGGGAATAGTCGGGTTTTTTATCGGGGTGTTAATTTCAATAATTTCAGGCTTTTCCAATCTGGAGCTGGTCTTTTTTAGCCTATTTACTGGTTACATTGGATTCAGCGGGTTCTGGGGTGTTCATAGAGTTTATAAATCACTGCGAAAATATCGCTGGAAATTGCCTGATATAGTTTATAAACTGGGTAAAATACTGGCAATCCCTCCGGGCATTATTCTGGGAATGCTGTTTTACGGTGCTTTCCAGCAGTTTGTACTTCTGCTGGCTTTAGATGATGGTTCTGGCAAACCCGGCTTATTTCAATCACTAATAATTCTAACACCCTATCTGGGCCCCTGGTATGCCGAAAAAATTGATTACAACCCCTATGGCCGCAAACACAAAAATAAGCCGCCCCGCTGATGGTTAAAACCAGCAGGTAAAATTAGCTGCTTTAAATTACTTCCCTGACAAATAACTCTACCATGTCAGGGTCAAACTGGGTGCCGGCACAAAACTTGAGCTCTTTAATTGCTTCCGCTCTGGTAAACTTTTCTTTGTAAATATCATTATTTAACATCACATCATAGGCATCTGCTATGGCAATGATTCTTGCCCCCGCGGGAATATCTCTGCCGTTTAAACCCCGCGGATATCCTTTGCCATCCCAGCGTTCGTGATGATGAAGAATTAAAGGAGCAATTCGTGATAGTTCATCTGAGGAACGAGCAATTCTATAACCTATTTCAGCATGTTTTTTGATTCGTTTCCATTCTTTTAATTTCAATACTCGTGGCTGATCAAGAATTTTGTTTTCTACGGTTATTAAACCTATATCATGGATATAGGCTGCTTCACGCAGATAATCGATTCTTTTTTCTTCCCAACCCAGCTTTTTTGCTAATTTCTCTGCTAACTCTCTTACATTTCTGCAGTGTGCTAAAGATTCATATCTCTTTTCACCCAGTCTCTGCAGCAATTTATCAAAAATAATTTCCCTGGTCTTATCGCCCTGACGCACTTTATGTTCGTACATTCTGGCATCAGCTTTTTTCAGCACCTCACCTATATCCTCTTCAACATCCACTTTAGTTGCAATACCAACAGCTATACTGACAGGAATTTTCTCTGTTTTTTCGGTTTTCCTGCAATTCTTTAAAATTCTTTGCTTTATATTTTCGGCATTTTGACTGTCTGTATCCGGGAGAATAATGATAAACTCATCGCCGCCAAATCTTCCAATGATATCTTCTTCCCGACAGGAATCCTGTAAAATATCGGCTATTAACTTGAGCAACTCATCACCTTTATCATGGCCAAATGCATCATTGACCAGTTTCAAATTATTGACATCTCCTGTAATTACTGAAAGCGGCAGCTGCCGGGGAGTATCCAGCCTTTCCAGTTCCTCTTCTATATACTTGCGGTTATAAAGTCCTGTTAATTTATCATGAAAACCGAGGTATCTGATCTCTTTTTCGGCTTCCAATCTCTTCAAAGCTGTAGTAGTATGAGATATAAGCAGCTCGGCCATCTGCAGATCTTTCTGACCAAATTTGTCTTTTTTAGTAGCAACAGCCTGAAAAACTCCAAACTCGCCCACAGGAACTGTTAAAGCAGATTTATATTTGCTATCTACAGGTTTAGCTTCTGGCTCATTATTAATATCAGGAGTTATATGCGTTTCCTGAGTTTTATAAACTATGCCGGCAATACCACTATCAGACAGGCTTGCTGTTTTAGAACCACCTTCTGGCACCCCGGAAGATGTGGCCTTAACCACCAGTTTATCTTCTTCCACGATATCCAGTGAACATACATCAAACTCCAGAATACGCTCGGCTGCTTCCACTGTCATTTTATATATATCACTTTCAGCTTGCACAGAGCCTAATTCAGCAGCAATATTATGAAGTTCTCTAATTTTAGTATGAGCCTTTATTCGATCGGTTATATCCCTGACCACCATTATTACTTTATCTCTACCAGCAGCTTTTAACCTTGCTTCGAAATGCTTTTTGCCTCCTATAACTTCAAGACTGTACTCAAACACCTGTAAACTTACACTTTTTAAAGCCTGCTGCAAATTTTCCATTATTTTATCTGCAGCCTGCTTGGGCAGAACATCTTCGATTTTTTCACCTAATAACTCATGCCGGGGTGCATATAGAATATTATTATTGCCGGTCCACAGCCGCAGATATCGTCCATCCTCATCTAATACCAGCAGCAGGTCAGGAAGAGTAGATATAATAGATTGGAATAATTCTTCTTTCTCATATAAATTCTTTTCGGCTCTTCTCCATTCCGTCATATCTTCTGCAATACACAAAACTGCAACAACATTTTCATTTTCGTCAAATATGGGGGTGCGATATATCTGCAGAATTTTATCCTCGCCCTGCTTATCCTTAATAACCTGATCTACTGTACTATCCTGTTTTTTGGTAAAAACAACCTCATTATCTCTGATGAAATCTTCAACATTCTCTTCGGGAATTAACTCTTCCACTTCAGCCTGTTTGAAATCTTCAACCTGATACCCTAAAAAATCTGCATGTAAGTCATTTGCTTCTCCATAAATTTCAGGGGTTATCATATACCAGGCCTGTTTGTTTAACTCTCGAAAAAATTTCTCGCGAATAAAATTGTCAGGCGCATCTTTATTTTTTTGTTTTTTTATGCTCACCGGCTTCCACCTCACTATACTATATTTAACGGCTCATTCTTAATTTCTTGATAAAGCTGATAACTCCTCCCCTAAACCCCATTCCAGTGGATAAATTAAGAACCAGATTAAATTCCGGCCAGACTCCTGTTCCTGTTAATTTTAACAATCTTATAAATGATAAAAAAATTGCTTGACTTTTTTCTCTTACTCTGCTAAAATATAAGTAGAAGTAAAGAGATCATCACTCGGATTAAATGTATTTTGATTCGAGTTTCTTTCAGACTGACGGCTATTGACTGTTTGAAGCAGGCAACTCGGGTTCTAAGGAATGAATGTTGTAAGCAGCAAGAAGTAGTGAGCTCCGAGAACCATGATCCAGGCTTCACTCAGATTGATTAGTAAACCGTGCGTAAGCAGGAAATTGATCAATATCCGGGTGGCTACGAGATCTCTTTACTTCGTATTAGAAAGAGCGGGGTGTAAAATCCCCGCTCTTTTATATTTATATTCAATTTTAGCTTATTAATTAATTTTACCCCGATTTATATTACTTCCCTGCAGGATTTTTACAGATATCTATAACTGGCTGTACCTGACTGGAATCTCCTATCTCAGATGTGCTTTGCCCTTGTAAACCAGACCACGAACACCATCCAGAGTAATTTCTATTCCATCTTCAATCTTATCTATTTGTTCGCCAACTCCTACTACAACTGGCTTTTCTAAATTTAGACCTACTATAGCAGGATGAGACGTTAGTCCACCATCTCTGGTTATAATCCCTCCGGCCTTTTGAATAGCGGGCATGAAATTGCGGTCAGTCATATCAGTTACCAAAATATCCCCTTCTTCTATTTTACGTTCAGCCTCTTCTTCATCTCTGGCCAGCACCGCTTTCCCGGTGATTATACTCTTGCCAACTCCGTTTCCTTCTACCAGAGGTCTGCCCACAACATCAACTTTTATTAAATTAGTTGTGCCCGGCATTCCCACAGGTGCTCCAGCTGTTACCGTAACCATATCCCCACTTTCTATTAGCCCTTCATCCAGAGCCGCATCAATGGACTGCTGGATCATCTTATCTGTAGTATCAGCTTCTCCGCTTAACAGAGTTGATACACCCCAGGAAAGGGTGAGAAAATGCTGAACTCGTTCGTTGGGGGTAACTGCAATTATTTTAATAAAAGGTCTATATTTGGCTACCATCCGGGCGGTCAGGCCGGAATCAGTAGCTGTTATTATTGCATCAGCTTCCAGATTTATAGCTGTCTGACAGGAAGCAAAACTTATTGCTTCCGTAGCAGTATTGGTGGAAGGACCTTTAGAGGACATTTTTTCGTTATATGAGAGGGAACTTTCTGTTTCCCGGGCAATATTGGCCATTGTTTCTACTGATTCCACCGGATATTTGCCTGCTGCCGATTCTCCCGAAAGCATGATGGCATCTGTGCCATCAAAAATAGCATTGGCCACATCAGACGCTTCAGCCCTGGTAGGTCGGGGATTGCGAATCATGGAATCCAGCATCTGGGTAGCAGTTATAACGGGAATAGCTGCCTCATTACATTTATTGATAATTTGCTTCTGTATTATAGGAACCTTTTCCGCCGGCAGCTCCACTCCCAAATCCCCCCGGGCAACCATTATACCATCAGAAACCTCGATAATATTATCAATATTTTCTACGCCTTCTTGATTTTCTATTTTGGGAATAATATTTATGTCTTCCATTTCCTGCTCTTCCAGCAATTTGCGGATTTCAATAACATCATCAGCTTTCCGCACAAAAGAAGCCGCTACAAAATGAACATTTTGGTCACAGCCAAACTTTATATCTCGCCGATCTTTTTCCGTCAATGCGGGCAGTTTAACCTTTACCCCCGGTAGATTTACTCCTTTATAAGTTCCTATTTTGCCCCCATTCATGATTTTGCAGTTAACTTCTGAACCGGCTACAGATAAAACTTCCAATTCTATCAATCCGTCATCTATAAGAATTTTACTGCCGGGATGGACATCTTCAGGTAGATTATCATATCCCACACTAATCTTATCCTGATTTCCGATGATTTCTTCTGTGGTTATTACTACTTCTTCTCCTTCCTCCAGTTCAATCTCTTCCTGCTCTAAATCTCCTGTGCGAATTTCTGGTCCCTGCGTATCAAGCATGAGACCAATCGGCCTGCCTAATTCTTTCTCTATCTCCTTTATTAAATCTATACGGTGTTTATGTTCCTCATGCTCACCGTGAGAAAAATTAAACCTGGCTACATCCATACCTTTTTCTGCCATCAATTTCAATATATCCTTATCATTACTGGCCGGCCCCAGAGTACAAACAATTTTTGTTTTACGCACGTTTTTACCTCCTGCGGAATATTTTATAAAGATGCTTAATAAATATCACATTCAGCCTATAATATAGGCCAGTTCATAGAGATCCTCATCCAGACTAATTGTTCCCTCCATAATTTTATTAAAAGGAGTTAAATCCAATTTTTTGCCCTGTTTGCTCACCATCTGTCCGGAAATACCTTCCAGCAAAACTTCTACAGCTCTGGCTCCCATCTTACTTGCCCAAATTCGATCTTTGGCAGAGGGAGCGCCACCTCGCTGCACATGGCCCAGCACTATTTCTCTCACTTCATGACCGGTATATTTTTCAATTTCCTTGCCAATTTTGAAAGCGGCTCTCTCTTCTGTGTGGATACCCTCACTTTCAACTTCTATACCCTCTGCTATTAAAATTAAATTATGTAACTTACCCTGTTCATATCCTTCTCTTACATGGGCACAAACTTCTTCCAGATCAAATTCAATTTCCGGAATCAAAATAGCCTCAGCTCCTGCTGCCACGCCGGCTTCCAGAGTTAAAAGGCCATTATCTCTTCCCATGGTTTCCACTACAAATACTCTCTCATGAGATGTTGCAGTATCACGAATTTTATCCACCGCTTCAATGATAGTATTGGCAGCCGTATCAAATCCAATAGAATAATCCGTACAGGGTAAATCATTGTCAATAGAGCCGGGAATCCCTATAGTTTTTACTCCATGTTCCTGCAGGGCTTTTGCCCCCTGCATGGAACCATCACCACCAATAACCACTACGGCATCTATATCATGTTTTTCTATCTGTGCTAAGGCCTCCTGCTGGCCCTCTTCAGTACGAAATTTTTCACTGCGGGCTGTCAGCAAAAAAGTTCCTCCCCGATTAATTTTACCGGAAACATCACTATCTCCCAGCGGAAATATTTCACCATTCACCAGACCTGCAAACCCCCGCTTAATCCCTCTCACTTCCAGGCCAGCCTGCAAGCTCCTGCGGGTAACAGACCTTACCGCTGCATTCATACCCGGGGCATCTCCCCCGCTGGTTAAGACTCCTATTCTATTCATCTTTTGCCCCCCTGAACTTTTATCGTATTAATTCCGTAAAAATGATAAGTTTCACTTGAATTTATCATACATCAGTATAATATTATTGTCAAACCATAATTCTCCCCCGGGCAATTCATTTTAATCTGGCAGGAAATATTTTTTCTATCCAGTATTAAATATAATAGGGTAATTTTCTGGTGCTGTTAAAAACATAATTTCTATAAAATGTCCAAATAAATTTTTAAAGGAGGCAATAAAAAATGAAAATTGGTATTCTGACAGGTGGTGGAGATTGTGGCGGTTTAAATGCTGTTATTAAAGCAGTTGTATGGAAAGGCATTAAAGAATATAACCATGAGTTCATAGGTTTTGAAGATGGCTGGAAAGGAGCAATAGAAAATAACAACCGGCCTCTAGAAATCAATGATGTCATTGATATACTGCCCGAAGGTGGCACCATGCTGGGCAGCAGCCGAACCAATCCTTTCAATCCCAAACATGGACCGGAAAAAGTAGAAGATACCATGGAAGCAGAAAATCTCGATGCCCTTATAGCCATAGGTGGTGATGATACCCTGGGAGCAGCAAATAAATTCTATGAACGAGGGCTCAACATTGTGGGAGTTCCTAAAACTATGGATAATGATCTGAGATGCACCGATATGACTTTTGGTTTTATGAGTGCCATCCAGGCAGCCACTGACCACCTTGACCGTCTGAGAACCACGGCCCGTTCTCATCACAGGGTGATTGTCTATGAAATTTTTGGCCGTTATGCTGGCTGGACCGCTCTTTACGCCGGCTGGGCAGGAGATGCAGATGTAATCATGATACCGGAAAAAGAATACAGTATTGACGATGTCTGCGAATTACTGGAAGCCAGAAGAGCCCGGGGCAAAGATTACGCCCTGGTGGTGGTGGCAGAAGGAGCTACTACTAAGGAAATGGAGGATATGATGGCCGAAGATGAAGATACAGATGAATACGGTCACGTAGTTCTGGGCGGTGTAGGTGAATACCTGGCCGAAGAAATAGAAGAAAGAATTGACTGGGAAACAAGACATATTCAGCCCCGACACATAATTCGCGGTGGCTCACCTACAGCATATGATCGCATTCTTTCCAGTCGATATGGCGTAAAAGCCATAGAACTGGTAGACGCAGGCAAATTTGGTAAAATGCCAGCTCTAAAAGGACAGGAGATAGTACCCGTAGATCTGGCTGAAGCTGTAGCCGAAATAAAAGAAGTTCCCCTCGATCTTTATGAGCAGGCAGAATCCCTGCTGGGATAACGATAAATTAGCCTGATCAGCTATGAAGCTGCAATAATTACAGATATGTAAAAAAGGCCCCTGTTCTGCCGGGGCCTTTTTCATTTTGAATTGGCCTTCCAAATATGGGTCTTCTCCATATAAGTTGATTGAATGTATTTTTAGCCATTTTCGTAATGCCTATAATTGCAAGCTATAAGGCTCTGTTCACCAGGAAATTT
>CAZVMQ010000067.1:0-7683 GCA_964628755.1 uncultured Halanaerobiaceae bacterium | reverse complement strand
AAGAGAAGGTGGAAATACCGTAGGTGCTGGAGTTGTAACTGGTATTATTGAGTAAGAAAATTTAAGTAGAATTTTGAAGTATAATAATTGAGATAGACGTCAGATTTGACAGGTTTTTCAGGGCATGTGCAGAATTAAAGGTTCTGCACATGCTTAATTAATGTTGTTTAATCCTGTATGGACGGGGTGCTTTAACACATAAAATATTTTTGAATTTGAATTTTGACTTTTTACGCAGAATGTGTTAAAGTTAAAAAAGTCAGCAGGTAAAGTCATTTATTATCTGTCTGACATGGTTTTAAATCAAGGAGGTGGCAGGATATGAGAGAGATTATAACTCTGGAATGTACTGAATGTAAAGAGAGGAATTATACCACCAAAAAGAATAGCAAAAATGATAGAGACAGACTGGAGCTCAAAAAGCATTGTCCTACCTGCAAAGAACACACTGTTCATAAGGAAACTAAGTAATAGCCGGAAAATAAAAGTGGGGTGAAGAGCAGAGTGGTTTTAAACAAACTGGGATTCGTTAATAAGATTACCGGATTTTTAAAGCAGGTAAAAAATGAAATGAAAAAAACAACCTGGCCCAATCGGGAAGAGTTAACCTCTTATACTCTTGTTGTAATTATAACCTGCCTGGTTTTGATTGTTTTTCTTGGGATTGCAGATGTCGCCATAACCAATATTGTCACGCCCTTTTTTATGTAAACATTTGCGGCATAAAAGTTGCTTTCGGCTGCGGTTAGGAGGATTTTTACATGTTTGATATTGAAGAAAGCAGCAGGGAAAATGCTGATTGGTATGTAATTCATACTTATTCCGGGCACGAAAAAAAAGTCAAGGCTAATCTGGAGAAGCGCATTAAAAGTACCGGTATGGATGGGAAAATTCACAGAATACTGGTACCAACAGAAGAAAAAATTGAAAGAAAAGATGGAGAAGATAAAGTTGTGGAAAATAAGATGTTTCCAGGCTATGTGTTGATAGAGATGGATATGAGTGATGATGCCTGGTATGTGGTTCGTAACACTCCCGGAGTAACTGGTTTTGTCAGCAGTGGTACCAAACCTCTTCCTCTTTCAGCAGAGGAAGTAGAACATGTGCTTGCCAGCATGGAAACTGAAGCTCCAGAACTGGAGATCGATCTGGAACCGGGTGACCCTGTGGAGATTCGCGATGGAGCTTTTAAGGATAATACAGGCACTGTTGATGAAGTATATCCCGATCAGAGAAAGGCAAGAATTCTTGTTGATATATTTGGGCGAGAAACTCCGGTGGAGCTTGAGCTGGATCAGTTTGAAAAAACTTGATAGATATTTTTATGTATTAATTTGTTTGTTGTAATTTGAACTTATCCAAACATTTGAATTTATCCAATCATCTATAATTTAATCAAACAATATATAATAGAGTATCCGTACGGAAGGAGGGAAAATGAAATGGCCAAAAAAGTATTGGCAGAAATAAGTTTGCAGATACCTGGTGGTCAGGCTAATCCTGCACCTCCGGTTGGACCGGCTCTGGGTCAACATGGTGTAAATATTATGGAGTTTTGCAAAGAATTTAATGCCAGGACTTCAGATAATGAAGGAACTCTTATTCCGGTTGAAATTACTGTATATGCCGATCGCTCTTTTGATTTTATTACAAAATCCCCTCCGGCTTCTGTTCTCTTAAAACAGCATGCCGATATTGATAAGGGTTCAGGTGAGCCGGCCTCCAAAAAAGTTGCCAATGTTACCGAGCAAGACCTGGAAGAGATCGCTGAATATAAAAAGGAAGATCTTAATGCAGCTGATATGGAAGCGGCAAAAAGTATGATTGCTGGAACCGCTCGCAGTATGGGCATACAGGTTGAATGGGCAGATGGGCGCCATCTTGAAGGGGATACTGATTTTGTAGAAGATCTTGATGCCCAGGATTTTGATGATGAAGATGAGGAAGAAGAGGAAACAGCTGAGTGAAATAAGTTTCCTTTGTTAAATTAAAATCAAAGCAAGATATAGAAATAATTGTGGGAGGAATCATCCGTTAATACCACAAAGGAGGAAAAATATGAGTTCACACAGTAAGTCCTATCAGAACCAGCTGGAAAAAGTCGACCGAGAAAAAGAATATCAACCAGAAGAGGCTCTGGAATTGGTGCAGGAAATAGCAAGTGCTAGTTTTGATGAAACAGTTGAACTTGCCGTTAATCTGGGAGTAAATCCCAAGCATGCTGACCAGAACATCAGAGGTACCGTGGTCCTGCCTAATGGGACCGGTCAGGAGATGAAAGTTGTAGTTATTGCCAAAGGCGAGAAACGCAAAGAAGCAGAAGAAGCAGGTGCTGATGTAGTAGGCGGTGAAGAGATAGTAGAGGATATCGAAGATGGCTGGATGGATTTTGATATAGTTGTAGCTACTCCTGATATGATGAATGTTGTAGGAAAACTCGGACCAATTCTGGGCCCTAAAGGCTTGATGCCCAACCCTAAAGCAGGTACTGTGACTTTTGAACTGGAAAAAGCTGTGGAAGAATTCAAAGCAGGTAAGCTTGAATATCGGGTTGACAAAAATGGAATTATTCATCTACCCATAGGTAAAGTCTCGTTTGAAACTGAAGAGTTAATGGAAAACTTTAAAGAGATCATGGACATATTAATTCGTGAAAAACCTGCTGCTGCTAAAGGAAAATATATTCGCAGTATTTCAGTTTCTCCGACCATGGGACCCGGAATCAAGGTTGACTCCAGTTCAGTTATGTCTTTGCTTGGCAGGTAATAAAATAAAACCAAATATCTCAGGCCGAAGACAGCAGGAGCCTTAGGGCTTAAACTTTCCTGCCGAGGCTGGTAAAGGTCTTAATCGCTGGAGCTTTATTTATGGCAATTTTTGACCTAAACCTGCCTCCTGCTGTCAGGAGGTTTTTTTATTTGCAGTTTAATTTTGTCTGCCATCTTTTAGGAGGTGAATTTAGCATATGGTCAAACCAGAAAAGAAGGCCGCTGTAGAAGAATTGAAAGAAAAATTTAGCGATTGTGAGTCTATGGTAATAACCGACTATATTGGCCTGGATGTAGAAACTATGACAGAGCTAAGAACTAAATTAAGAGAGGCAGGAGTGGATTACAAAGTAGTTAAAAACACTCTGGCCAGTATAGCGGCAGAAGAAAGTGATATCGAAGAAGTCAAAGAATATTTTGTAGGACCTACTGCAATTGCTTTTGGCCGGGAAGATGCAGTTTCTCCGGCTAAAGTTTTGGTGGACTTTGCCAAGGAGCACAAAGACCTGGAGATCAAAGCCGGGTTTTTGAATGAAAATATTATCGGGCCGGAAAAAATTGAGTCTCTGGCTGATATACCTTCCAGGGAAGTTCTCCTGGGGCAGACTGCAGCCGGTATGAAAGCTCCCATTACTGGCCTGGTAAGAGTACTGAACGGTAATGTTCAGGGCCTGGTAAGGGCTTTAAATCAAATTAAAGAACAAAAAGAAGATTAACAGTAAACTAAAGGAGGAAATAATAATGACTAAAGAAGAAATTATTGAAGCTATCGAGGAAATGAGTGTACTGGAACTGGCAGAACTGGTAGAAGAATTAGAAGAAAAATTTGGCGTTAGTGCCGCTGCTCCTGTTGCTGCAGGTGCCCCTGCAGGTGGAGGCGGTGACGGTGAGAGTGCTGAAGAAGAAAAATCTGAATTTGACGTTCATCTGGAAAATGTTGGAGATAAGAAAGTTAAAGTCATTAAAGCTGTGAGGGAAATTACCGGTATGGGTCTGAAAGATGCTAAAGCAGCAGTTGATGAAGGTGGAGCAATTCAAGAAGGTTTAAGCCAGGAAGATGCAGAAGATATGAAAGAGCAATTAGAAGAAGCTGGTGCAACAGTAGAGCTTCGTTAAAAATTCATCTTTGATATCTAATCTGTTAAAAGTCCATTCGCTGTCAGAATTGGTGGGATTAGTAATCTGATTCTGGCCGTGGATGGACTTTTATATATCGGTCCCCTGCATAAAATTATGTTTGATTTAATAGATCATGGGGCCTTTCTGGATTAAATAACAAAATTCGGGCTATATTTCTTGACATTGTTATTTAGGTGTGGTAACATTATTTATTGTCGATTATACAATAAAAACAATTTTATACTATTAAATATTTGACCAGCTTAATATATTTAAGTTACCTAATGTAATAATAATAGAATGGCGAATCTGACTTTATTATTACATTTTTTATATTTTTTATAAATGCGGCAGCTCGTGGATAGCTGGAGAATAATAAAAAATAGCGGGGTGGTTGAAACTGCTTTGGCAGAAAGCTGATTACAGGATTGGAAAGAGCGGGCACACAAGTTATGTCTACCGGGGGTGCAAAAATGGCAGTTAACAATGACAGAAAAAGTTTTTCTAAGATAGGAAGCGCAAGAGAACTTCCTTATCTTCTACACATTCAAAAGGATTCTTATGACTGGTTTTGGGAAACGGGCCTGAAAGAAGTATTTGCAGAGATTTCCCCCATCGAAGATTTCTCAGAGAATTTAGTGCTGGAGTTTGTTGATTATGAACTGGGGGAACCCGAACATGGAGTAGAGGAATGCAGATACAGAGATGATTCTTATTCTGCTCCCCTGCAGGTTAAAGTTAGATTAATTAACAAGGAGACCGGGGAAGTCAAGGAACAGGATGTGTTCATGGGAGATTTTCCTCTCATGACTGATAAAGGCACCTTTATCATCAACGGTGCTGAGAGGGTTGTAGTAAATCAGCTTGTTAGATCTTCTGGAGTTTATTTTGACGATGAATATGTTAAAGATGGACGCAGGTTGATCAATGGTAGCATCATTCCCAACCGGGGAGCCTGGATCGAGTTCGAATATGATAAAAAACGGATAATATCAGTAAGAGTTGACAGAGCCAGGAAAATGCCCTCCTCCGTATTATTCAGAGCTTTAGGCTATGAAGATGATTCAGAACTGCTTGATTTATTCGGGGAACATGAAGTGATTCATGACACTCTGGAAAGAGATAATACTGAATCAGAAGAAGAAGCTTTAATTGAACTTTACAAAAAGCTGCGTCCCGGAGAACCTCCCACTGTAGAAAGTGCCAGCAATCTTATAAATTCTATGTTCTTTGACCCTAAAAGATATGATCTGGCCCGGGTGGGAAGATATAAAATAAATAAGAAATTGGAGCTGGATATAGATCCTGAATATAGACAGCTCGATGAAAAGGATATCATTGAAACCGTCAGATATCTGGTGGGATTGGTAAATGGTGATTCAGGCTATTATATAGATGATATCGATCATCTTAGCAATAGACGGGTAAAAACCGTTGGTGAACTGCTGCAAAATCAATTTCGCATAGGTCTTTCCCGCATGGAAAGAGTTGTCAGAGAGCGCATGACCATCCAGGATGTTGATGTAGTAACACCTCAGGCTTTAGTTAATACACGACCTGTGGTGGCTGCTATCCAGGAATTTTTCGGCAGCAGTCAACTTTCTCAATTCATGGATCAGACCAATCCGCTGTCAGAACTAACCCATAAAAGACGTTACAGTGCTCTGGGGCCGGGTGGTTTGAGCAGAGAGAGAGCAGGTTTTGATGTAAGGGATGTTCACCATTCTCATTATGGTAGAATTTGCCCGATTGAGACTCCCGAGGGCCCTAATATAGGTTTAATCGGATCTATTGGAACTTACGCTAAACCCAATGAATTTGGGTTTCTGATGACCCCTTATAGAAACGTGGAAGATGGTCAGGTTAAAGACGAAACGGTATATTTAACTGCTGATGATGAAGACAAAGCTACAATTGCTCAGGCTAATGCAGAATTAAACGAGAATAATGAATTTGTGGAAGAAAAAGTGGCAGCTCGAGAGCGCGGCGACATTCTGGAGACCTCTCCTGAAAATATAGATTATATGGATGTTTCTCCTATGCAGATTGTCGGTGTTTCTGCTTCTATGATCCCCTTCCTGGAAAATGATGATGCCAACAGAGCTTTGATGGGGGCTAATATGCAGCGCCAGGCCATGCCGCTGCTCAAAACTGATTCTCCAATTGTGGCTACTGGAGTTGAACACAAAGCTGCTAAAGATTCCGGAGCTGTTCTGGTGGCAGAAAATTCCGGCACTGTTACCAGGGTTACCGGTGAACAGATTGTAATAGAAACCGAAAATGGTGAAGCTGACAAATATGAGCTGATGAAATTCAAACGTTCAAATCAGGGAAGCTGCATGAATCATAAACCTATAGTTTCCCGGGGAGATGAAGTGAAAGAAGGCCAGATAATTGCTGATGGGCCAGCTACCGATGATGGGGAGCTTGCCCTGGGCAAAAATGCCCTGGTGGCTTTTATGCCCTGGGAAGGTTATAACTTTGAAGATGCTATTTTAATTAGTGAAAAACTGGTTAAGGAAGACACCTATACTTCTATTCATATAGAAGAACATGAAGCTGAAGCGCGGGATACTAAATTAGGCCCAGAAGAAATCACCCGAGATATTCCCAATGTCAGTGAAGATGCGCTGAAAGATCTGGATGAAAGAGGTATAGTTAGAGAAGGAGCGGAAGTTTCTGAAGGCGATATTTTAGTAGGGAAAGTTACGCCAAAAGGTGAAACAGAACTTTCGGCCGAAGAAAGATTGCTGCGCGCAATATTCGGTGAAAAAGCGCGCGAGGTACGCGATACTTCTCTCAAAGTGCCTCATGGAGAAAAAGGCATTGTAATGGATGTAAAAGAATTCTCGCGTGAGGATGGAGATGAATTAAATCCAGGAGTTAATCGCCTGGTTAGAGTATATATTGCTAAAAAGAGTAAAATCGAGGTTGGCGATAAGATGGCAGGGCGTCACGGCAACAAAGGTGTTATTTCCCGGATTTTACCGGAAGAAGATATGCCTTTCCTGCCAAATGGTGAGCCTGTAGAGATAGTGCTTAACCCGCTGGGTGTGCCTTCCAGAATGAATATTGGCCAGGTGCTGGAAACTCATCTGGGTATGGCTGCCGAGGCCCTGGGGATAAAAGTTGAAACCCCTGTATTTGATGGAGCGGAAGAGCACGAAGTCAAAGACCTGCTGGAAGAAGCCGGATTGGCGCGAGATGGAAAAACAACCTTATATGATGGCAGAACAGGTGAACCATTTGATAAACGAGTAACTGTGGGACAGATGTATATGTTGAAACTTCATCACCTGGTTGATGATAAAATTCACGCCAGGTCTACAGGCCCTTATTCTCTGGTAACCCAGCAGCCTCTGGGTGGAAAAGCTCAATTTGGTGGCCAGCGATTTGGCGAAATGGAAGTTTGGGCTTTAGAAGCCTATGGCTCAGCCTATACTTTACAGGAAATGCTAACAGTGAAATCCGATGATGTGGTCGGCAGAGTAAACACTTACGAGTCGATAGTTAAAGGAGAAAATATTCCAGAACCGGGAATACCGGAGTCTTTTAAGGTCTTAATCAAAGAGATGCAGAGCCTGGGTCTGGATGCCCGGATTTTCACTGAAGATGACGAAGAGCTGGAAATTGCCGAGAGTGATGAGTTAAGTGAGACAAACAAACATCTGGGGCTTGATTCTGAGGTAAGTCAGGACCAGGATGATAATCAGGACCAAAACGATGACTAAAAAAATTCAGGCAGGAAAGGGGCGAGACCCTTGCTGAATGTAAATAATTTTGATTCTATCATGAT
>CAZVMQ010000066.1:0-7724 GCA_964628755.1 uncultured Halanaerobiaceae bacterium | reverse complement strand
CTAAAATTAAGTATAAATTCTAATATGTTAACAAAAAAGGGCTCCCTCATTTTCCTGGGTTTAGGGAGTGGTAAATAAGGGAGCCAAACTATAAATTTTTATGATTTCTATTAATTTTTCTTATTATAACATTCAACCTAAAATGCAAAACTCCTGCCTCCATATAAAAATTTCTTTTCAGGTGGTGAAAAAAATTTAAATCTGTTAAAATGTATTATAGAATATGAATTGACCAGGACAGGAGTGGTAGTTTATGTTAAAACAGGAGTTATCTGAAATTGAAGAGGCTTTTACTAAATTTAAAGAAGATCCCGAATTAACCTCCAAACAAAAACTGCAGATGAAAAATTTCAAAAAATGGTTTATCATTGAGCAAAACCCCGAAAAAGAAAGTCCCTATGCCAGGCTCAAAAATGCCGGACTGCCTATCGCTCACATTATTAATGATGAGCAGGAAGTATTTGCTGCTTTCACTGTCAGAAATAACATTTATATTAAGCCGGCCCTGCTGAATCAGTACCTGGATGGTGATCTACTGCGGCGGGAATTAACAACTTATTTCTCTGATATGGAATCTAAAACTTTTGCCGGAGTAAAATTAAATTACCAGCCTGATAGAGAGGGAAAAGCCCGGGTCATTCAGCTCAATGAAAATAATCTGCATATAGGTTTTAGAATAGATCTGGTAAAAGACCATTTTATCTAAATGTAGAAACTCTTCTCCTGGTTCAGGTCAACTGTATTTGTTAAGTTACTGCTCATAAAATTATTGCTCATAAAAAAAACGCCCGGTTATCCCGGGCGCCTTCAAATCGAACAGATTAAGCTTTACAAATTTATAATTCTATCAACCACTATGACTCTATTTTACGGTACCATAAATCCTGCCTTCAACCCGGGGAGAAACAGGGCTGTGTTTATCCAGATAATCTATAAGAGCTTCATGTATACCTACATCTGTATTAATAGCAACCTTCTCAGCAAAAATCTCAAAATCGTCGCCACCTTCGGCTAAAAAGTCATTGGTGGCAACTTCAAAAGTGGCTTCCGGATCTATCAATTCACCTTCATAGAAGACCTGATGAATCCTTTCTCCCGGCTCATTCAGAGGGTTGAAAGTATATCTCAAACCGCTAACATGTAGAAAACCACCCCAGTGATCAGGAAACTGACTGACCCCATGTTCTAAAGCATCGATAATTTCCTGGCCGGTGAGTTCAATACTAACAATGGTATTTTCAAAAGGATGGATTTCCAGCACATCTTCCAGTGTGATTTCTCCTGCCGGTACAGAATGTCTTATACCTCCACCATTGGTCATTGCTACATCTGCATCAGTTTTATCTTTCATCATGTCTGCAATTAAATTGCCCAGGGTGGTTTCGCGAGTTCTTATATTTTCTCTTTCAGCTTCCAATCTTACTTCAGTTTCCCCGACTACTGTGTCCAGTGCTTCCGCCTGAACCCCGGTAAATATAAAGGCTAAAGCTATTACTACCACCAAAATTTTGCTTCTTTTTCTCATAATCTTATTACCCCCTGATTAAATTTTTGTTATAAATTAATGCTCCTGTAATAATGATACTACTCTTGCTAAATAATTTCAAATTAAAATTATAATTATTTTGCAGCCTGCTGCCTAACTTTCCGTTCAAAATTTTCCCGAGGTCTAAAACCAAGTTTGTCATAAAAATTCTGCAGCTTGCTCCCCTGATAATTTACTGCTCCGTAAATTAAAATTAGAGCAAATAAAATCATGCTGGGCGACCAGCCCGGCAGTTCTTTATCCCGGGCAAAAACCAGGTCAAAACTATTCTTTATTAAGTTCTCATAATCAGCTAAAACATTCTGCAGGACTCTTATATTGTTTACACCTATAATTTTCATACCCCTGACCACATCGCCCAGAAAGAAATCTTTCCCTGTGGTTTTCCGCGGAAGGTTTTGCGACCATTCATCAATATAAGAAGTCAAATTCTGCATGGTTTTATCCACTTCCATGAATTGCTGTAAAGTAAGTTTATTAATACCAACCTGTTCCGGGCTCTCTCTGATCTGATTCTGTATTTCTATTTCATATTCTTCCAGGTCATCGCGCAAGCTCAAAAATTCATCATCAGCAACTTCCAGTAAAGCTGAAAGCCGGGCAAAACGTCTGTTAATTGAGTCTGGAATTTCTTCTTTATACTTGTAGCCCAAATCATGCTCAATCTCTGCCCAGGCGTGCTGGAGAATAGTTCTAATCTGTATTTCAAAATACAATCCCTTGAATTTATCAAATTTATCCCCGCTTAAATGCCCGGATTTAAGTTTAGCTACCTTGTGAAGGGAATTATAACCAAACTCATGATAGTCAAATCCTTTGCGTTTATCAATTGAATGCCGGGGGTCAACGGTTAATCTGTTTTCCAGAATATTTCCCACCACATCTATTTCATCAGCAAAATAAGTGACTATCCTCACTGCGGTCAGGTCTTTGATTTCAGACAATTCATCATAATCTTTTCCCGGCCTTCTTACCTTTTCAGCCAGACTGTCGACAGACTTTGTCCGGGCCCGGACAGAATGAATGTTAATTTCAGCTCTATCAGATAAAATTTCATCCAGTATTTCTTTTACATTTTCCGTAAACTGATAATACAAATCCTGTTTTTGTTTATATTCTGCTATAATATCTACAGCCCGCATTAAAACACATCCCCCCTGCCATGCTGAAAAATTCTCCAGCATAACTCATATATATTTAAAAAACAAGAAGTATAATAACCATCAACACCGAAAGCAGGACCAGCCATAACAGCAGACTAAATTTAGTCATCTTTTTAGCTTTTTCTTTTTCCCACCAATTAAGGGGAGCCAGGCCCTGGAATAAAAATGTAATAACACCTGCCAGATTAATACAAATAATGTTGGAGATAAAAAGTAAAAAAGCTCCGGCTGCCAGAGTAAATTCACCTGCCCCCAGCAGTAAACCCACAACCACCAGAGGTGGCATCAAAGCAACCGCTATCATCACCCCTATAACAGCATTGGCTGCTCCGGTGGTAAAGGCCAGACTACCAGCACTACCAGAAGCTAAACCCAGAGCTATATCTCCCCAGCCAATATTGGTGCGGCTGAGCACTTCAGTGGACCATTCTTGAGGCTGCAGCAAAAAGCCCGCTGCTGCCGCTATCAATAAAGCTATACCTGCCCCGGCCAGTGATGCTTTGAGAGATTTCTTGCCTAATTCCACATCTCCTAAAGTAGCAGCCAGAGCCAGCCCCACATTGGGGCCCAGAAGTGGTGCTATTACCATAGCACCAACAATTACAGCTACATTGCCCTGCAGTACACCGCTGCTGGCTACCACCGCTGACATTAAACACATTATCAAGTAGTTGGTATCCAGATTTACCGAATTGCTGATCTCCGTGTACAACTCCTGACGGCTGAGACTTTTTTTGCTTTTATTATTTTTATCCTGGTCTTCTTTTCCCAGCAACTTTTCTTTCTCTTCCACTTCTTCTTCTATCTTTTCCAGTGGAGGCAGGGTGGCTTCTACTTCCAGCAGATTTAACCTGAAATCATCACAGTTAGCAAATTTTTGTTCAATCTCATCCAGCAGAGGACCACTGTCTTTACCCTTTAAAGTAAGCAAATATAGAGCTTTATCTTCCCACAATGATACCTGTAATTTGTCCACTACTTCAAAACCTTCGAGTATTGACTTTAAATCTTCTTCTCTTTTTAAAGGTACCACTATCTCGACTTTTCTCAGCATAATTTCACCTACTTCAGCTTGCTGTCATCTCCAATTTACTGCGGAATTTTGCCGGCAGACTCAATTTGAAAGTCACAGCCAGCATAAGCTTAAAACCATCTCCCGGCAAAAAGGGGATTACCCCGGCACTTAAAGCCTGAGCAGGATTAAATTCCCAGAATAAAATCATAAAGATAACCCCGAAAAAATATATAGTTAGCATTCCCATCAGAGCTGAAAAGGTTAAATTGAGAATAGAATTCCGGGAAAATTTCCCGCAGATATATGCTGCCAGCGGAAAAGCCAGCAGATATCCCCCGGTAGGAGAGAAAATAATTCCAATACCGGCACTGCCCGCAGCAAATACCGGCAGACCTAAAATTCCCAGGGCTAGATAAATAACCTGACTGATAAAACCTGATTTAGCCCCCAGCAGCAATCCGGATAAAATCACAAATAAATTTTGAAAAGTAACTGGTACTGGACTTACAGGAAGCGGTATGGCTATGTAGGCTCCAATTGCAGTCAAAGCTGCCATGATACCCGGATATATTATTGACCGGATATTTTTGCCTGCTATAGTATTTAATCCGTTCATATTCTATGCCCTCCAGTGCAATAATTTAATTGAAAGTTGCTAAAAGCAGGTTTATATATTGAATTTGAACGTTCAAAAGGTTTTACCCATAACTGCCAAACCAAAAAGACGGAAAGATTTTTAATCATGACTAAAATCTTCGCCTGTGGAGGTGATTGTTAATTTTCCATGTTGAACTCCCCTCAAACCTATCAGACGATTACCTGCCTCCCTTAAAATATGGGCTTTACCCTGCATAATAATCACTTCCAGGCAATAATCATGATTAACATGCATATGGAGGTTAGACTTGAATATGTGAGGATAATCATGCTGAATTTTGAGCATCTTTTCGGTCAGTTCGCGCTGATGATGGTTAAACAAAAGTGTTAAAGAACCCATGACTTCTTCCTCACTGCTCCGCTTTCTCTCCTGAACTATACGATCCCTGATCAAATCTCTAATAGCTTCAGAACGATTATCATAACTATCAGCTATAATTTCATCATATTTTTCCAGTAAATTTTCTTCAATAGAAACTCCAAATCTGACCAGATCAGACAACATTAATCCCTCCCCTTTTTATGGGACTAATCAATATCTTTAACTTCGCTGGAATTGAGCAAAAACGGATAAACTCTGGATTTAACCTGCAGATCTAAAGGAAATAAGGGGCCTTCTTCCCCATCAATATCGGACCTAATAGTCACAGCAGAATCTGTAAGATCCAGCAGAAATGAATTGGAACGCAAAAATACGATATTTTCATTATGCTGCCAATCATTGTTTAAAAATATATCAACCAGAGCGGTGAACATCTCATAAATTCGGCCATATTCAACTGCAACTAACTCAAATTCTCCATCATTAAGACTTCTAGCCGGGGTTATTGGTGAAAAACCACCTGCCCGGCCACTATTCAAAATCAAAACAATACACAAATCTTTTGTCACCTGTTTCTCCGCAGTGGTAATTTTTACAGGCAGCGGTTTTAGTTCTGTTAATTTTTGCATGCCCTTCAAATAATAAGCGACCTTACCGAATAAATTTTTCAAATCTGTGGGTGTTTCATATGCTACTGATGTTAAAAACCCACTGGCACAAACATTAACAAAATATCTGTCGTTGACCAGACCCAGGTCCAGATTTTTTATGTTATTTTCATCCTGCATTAACAGTCTATAATCTTCAAAATTATCAGAAAGTTTCAAACTGCAGGCAAAATCATTGCTGGTTCCAACAGGTAATATACCTGTAGGAACTTTAATTTCAAAATTCATTAATTGATTAATGACTCTATTTACCGTACCGTCCCCACCGGCAATGAAAAAAAACTTATAATTCCCGGTATTTATACCGGCAAATCTTTCCGCCAGTTCAACCCCGGTAACGTCAAACATTTCAATCATATACTCATTTTGAAACATCTCAACGAAATTGTGCAGACGGTCATTAAAATTGCCATCACCGGCTTTAGAATTGTACATTAACAAGATTTTATCCATGTTATCCCTCAAATTCCGAAATATTCATGCTGTTCCAGCTCATCTTTAATAAGAGAATTATTTTCGATAATCACTTTCCCTCGAAAAGCTGACACCCCATTTAATTCCTGTAAAATGTTGCTAACCATGACCCGGGAAGCACCTATAAAATCTGCAATCTCCTGATGAGTAAGATTTAAGTCAATTTCTATGCCTCGTTCATTTTCCCGACCAAACTTATCGGCCAATCTCTGCAGCAGCGAAAGCAACCTCTGTCTCACATCAAAAGCTGCCAGTTCGCTCACCTTAAGCTCTCTATCTTCAAGTTTCTCAGAAATATTTCCAATGATTTTTATTGCTATTTCAGGGTTTTCCCGCATTAATTTCTTTAATTCCAGCATAGAACAGGTGCAGATATTAGTATCTGCAATAGCTCTACCGGTAGCAAGATGCTGTTTTTGGGCTGAAAAAGCCCTGGTTCCCAGAACTTCGTTGGCTCCCATTATCGCCAGAGTCACCTCTTCTCCTGCCGGAAATATTCTTTTCAGGGTGATCTTACCTTTTTGCAGAAAGTATATTTTATTAAGTTCATCCCCCTGTTTAAATATGATCTCTCCCGGGCTATACTGAGTATAGTTTATTATCTGCAGCAGAGAGAATTTATCCCCGGGATTAATATCAGAAAATAACGGCATCTCCAGCATGCAGTCAATTTCAGGCATAAAAACCCCCCCGATCCGAACCGAAATAAAAGTTGACTGGAATTTCAAACAGGATTAACTATTATAATAGCACTATATTTTTAATTCTGCATCAACCATAATTTCCCTGCCTTAAGATGTTTCAAATTTTTGGTTAAATACTATACGTCATCAAAGTATAATCTCTGTTATAATTGTAGAAGAAATGGAAGTAGATATTATCAAAAGATTAATAACCTGGCAAAGGGGGTAAAATTAATGAGTGAACACACCCAGATTAGAAAAAATATTAAATTTACAGAAGAAGCTAAAAGTTTTCTGGAAAATAATTCAATCGAGGAAATGACAGTAAAAGTTGTCCAGCGGGGAGGCGGCTGAAGCGGTGTAACTTATGCACCTGTGGTGCAGAAGGGTACGCCAGCAGAAGACGACCGAAAAATGTTCGACAGAGTTGAAAAAGACGGCCGAGAAATATTTATCCAGAAAAATCTGGAAGCAGAGGACAAAGAGGATGGAATAACTATCAATTCTGTAGGTAAAGGAAATTTAGCCAGATTAATAGTAAGGGGTTTAAAAAACTTTTAAGCGCAGCAGCTAAAAAAATAATAGCAGATTTTTAATTCCGGGTATAATAGCCCGGTTTTTTATTTTGCAATTTGTAGATAGTTTAACTAACACGGCTGACAAATGTCCTGGATTTAATAATAATAATTTATTTTACCAATCACCCTTGAAATATTTTTGTCCTTTGATACAATAAAACCAACATTAATTTTTTGTGGCAAATATCACATACTATATTTTAAGGGGGCTTGATTAATGAACATATATCAATTAATAATAATGGGAGGATACTTTCTCCTGCTCTTCGGCATTGGAATTTATGCCACCCGTTTCATTAAAGATTCTACCGATTTTCTGCTGGCGGGCAGGAGATTAGGAATTGTGCTGGCCACTGCTGCCCTGACCGCCACTCATTTTGGCGGAGGTTTTGTGATGGGAACAGGTGAATGGGGATTTGATCATGGACTGACCGGTATTGCCTATGCAGTAGGTGTGGCACTTTCCTTTATACTTTTAGCATTTGTTTCCGCCCGCAAAATGCGCAGGCTTTCCATGTTTACCGTACCTGATTATCTGGAAAAGCGCTATCAATCCAAACTGATTAGAGCCCTGGGCGCTTTACTTTCCCTGGTGGCCATAGTTGGTATAATTGGGGC
>CAZVMQ010000065.1:4611-8136 GCA_964628755.1 uncultured Halanaerobiaceae bacterium | reverse complement strand
TAGAAATTTGCTGGAAATATAACTTAAGCTTTGATATAATAAACATACTGATATTTAGATCGGTGAGAGGAGGCAAAAATTTTGCGCAGATGGCGCTGCAACGCAGTCATATTCATATTTATAATGATATCTGCTTTAGTCATTTCTCTGCCTTCTCTGCAGGCTGAAAGTGGCCTGGAGACCAATAACTGGTGGCAGAATGTCTATGATGGCAATATACCAGGTTTTGGTCAGCTCTTTTCACTTGAACATGAGGAGCTGGAGCTTCCGACTGATGATCTTCAGGGTTTTTCTCGTGAAGGTCAGGAAAAACTTTACGATGTTGCTTCTCGTTTTGGTTCTGATGATATGGACCGGGAAGCTTTCTATGAAAGAGCTGGAGAGCTGTCCCATCACAGTTTGAACCAGGAGGGACTGAATCTGGAACTGGGGGAAGGCGAAGAGCAGGACAACTATACTATCGCCAGCCGGCTTTCTCTCAGTGCTGAAGCTTTAGATTCGGATGCTGAAGATGGCCAGCGGCAAGCTGACCCTAACTTTAATTTAAACTACAGTCTCTCTGACAGCATGACAATAACAGCAGGATTGGGTAAAAACACATCCCCCGTATTTGAGCAGAATGAAGAAGAAGATGCTCAGGAACTGGCCGAAGCTGAAGAAGATATAGATTTAGAACCGGCCCGGGTAGAAGAGGACGAAAATAAAGATGAGTCTGAAGCGGGAGATGAGCCAGAATCTGGTGAGGCAGAAGAACCCGATGAGGAAAGCTCAGCAGAAGCTGAAAACTCACTGCAACCAGTCGATTTACGGACCGTTAACCAGGATGAGCAGGAAACTCAAATAGGTAATATTGGTATCTCCTATAGACCTGCTGATAACCTGGCCCTAACAGCGGATTATGAGCAGAGAAACCTATTTTCTGGGAGAGATTCGGATTCAGCCGTTTTCGGGCTGGAGTTCGATGATCAACTGGGTAATATTAGAGCCAGCTATCAGATTGAGGATGGCGAAATGCTGCAGCAGACTACCACCGGGCTGCAGATGGAAGTGATGGATTTTGCCCGTCTGTCAGCTTCTTATTCGCTGCTGGATTTTGAGGAGCTGGAGGATAAATTAAAGCAGCAGACCAGTGTCGATCTGGGCCTGGATTTCAACGTTACTAATTTCAGTACTTTTTCTCTGGGATATCAGTGGCAGGAACTTCCGGATGGTTTAGAAGGCGATGACGATGAATCCAATATTAGAGCCAGCTTTACCATAGATTTTTAGGCAGGTGAATTCTTTTGCAAAAATATAGCTATAAAAAATACATGTTTGTGCTGCTCGCAGCTGCTCTGATGGTTTCCTTCAGTTTTGCAGCTGCCTTTTCTATACAGGCAGAATCAACAGCGTCTGAATCTCTCAATGAGATTGAAAAAAAATTATGGGGGCGGACCTATCAGCAGCCCGAAGAGCGCCGGGTGGAAAGACTGGAATTTCAGTTATACGGACAGAGCCGGGAGGGCGATGTCAGTAATCGTCTGCAGTCTTTAGAGGATTATATTTTGCCCGATGAGGCTGCCCCTTCGCTGGCTTTTTTACTTGCTTATCTGGAAAATTATCATTCTATCACCCCTGCCTCCGGGCCTCTGCTGGAGCGGCTGGAGCAGCTGGAGGCGGAGTTATCAGTTCAACCTTCACAACAGGCTGTTATACCCAGGCTGCATAATCTCTTTGCAGTAATTTCAGAAGAAAATAATTTTGCCAATCCGGTCGAGGAGGCACCGGCAGCAGCTGTTACCCTGGAACCGGGTATGGCCTTCAGTGTGCGCCTGGAAACTGATGTTGATTCAGGCCGCTCTCAGACCGGTAAGCTGATAGACTTTTCTCTGCAGGAAGATTTTGTGGTCGATGGGGTGCTGGTGCTGCCAGCCGGTACAGAAGGAAGAATGCGTCTGGCCGGAGCTGAATCAGCCGGGTTTTTAGGTCGGGATGGCCGGCTTAAACTGCAGGACCACAGCCTGGAATCTCTGGATGGCCAGCGGCTCAGATTTGCCCTGGCTGCTCATGTTGAACCTCAGGGGTTTGTGGACTCTTCTATAGCTTTTGTCTCCCGTCATCGCTCCCGGTTTTTGGC
The DNA here is from genome assembly GCA_964628755.1 of uncultured Halanaerobiaceae bacterium. Taxonomy (GTDB): domain Bacteria; phylum Bacillota; class Halanaerobiia; order Halanaerobiales; family Halarsenatibacteraceae; genus Halarsenatibacter. The sequence continues at coordinate 6,020 of CAZVMQ010000065.1, read as the reverse complement.
AGCCGGGGCAGGAGTGGCCGGAGCTTTAATTTTAGAGCATCCGGGTGGACTAATATTCTCCTTTGCGGTTCCAGGGCGGGAGGAAAAGTACAGCCAGGGTGAAATCGTACAGCTGGAAATCACCCGTGAGACAGAAGTTTTCGGCATTCCCCTGGATGAGGATTAGATTACAGGTATGGCAGGTACAGATATCACAGGTATAGATTTTCGGCGGCGATTTTTTTTATTGTTTTATTCACTTTTCTTCCTGTTGCTTTTTATGCTGGCAGCCAATTTATTCCCTGTCAGCACAGCACTAATGGCCGAAGAGCCGTATGAGCTAACCGGTGAGAACATAACTTACCACTATGATGCCGGGGTGGTTCGGGTCAGCGGAGAAGCTATATTTGCTCGCGGTGAGCTGGAAGTCAGGGCGGACCGGATTGAATTTTTTCTCGCTGCCGGCGATATTGTGGCCGAAGGTGAGCCGGTGGAGCTGATAACCGCCCGGGAAAGAGTGGAAGGAGAGTCCCTAACCTATAATTATTCCCGGCGGGAAGGAGAGCTGCTCGGGGCCCGCAGCCGTATAGATGAGCTCAATGTGGCGGGAGATACAATTCGGCTGGTCAGTGACGAGGAACATACAATTGAGACCGAGGGAGCCATGCTTACACCCTGTCTGTTACCTGACCCCCATTATCGGGTGGAAGCCGAGAAAATCCGATTTTATCCTGAGGATAGGATTGTGATCGAGCAGGTTTCATTCTTGTGGGGTGAAACCTCGCTGCTGACTCTACCGGCTTATGTAATTGATTTGGAGGAAGATGAAGAGACGGGAGAGATTGTACCCAGTACCCCACCTTCTCTAATCTATGAGCTGGGTTATGACTGGCAGGATGGTATATTTTTCGAGGTGGAGTATCCCTATGAGCTGGGAGATCTGACCGCAGGTAATTTTTATTTCAGAGATGCTGTCGCGGCTCCCCGGGAATTTTCGGCCGAGAACCAGTTCACCCCGGGGGAAAATATTCTGCTAGATACGTATTATCAGCGCCAGCGGGGTAGATCTGAAGGAAAACTGGTCCGGAAGGAAGAATATGGTACAAATTTGTCCTACAGTCCTGAAGATTATTATACCATGGAGATTGGCTACGATTATGAAGAGGAGGCAGGGGAAAAAGAGGAGGAATATTATCTGGGCTGGCTCTATAATTTTTCTTCTGAACTGCAGCTGCGTCAGCGTTTGAGCCGGGAACAAAGCTGGAGTGCAGGGGAGAGAGAAGAGGATTCAGAGAAGCATCACCCCCTTAAAACCACCTTAGAATATGAGACTGAAGGCCACCAGCAGCGGCTGGCCCTTCACTATGATTTAAACGAGCAGGTATGGCGCCGTGAATATCTGTGGGTAGAGGAGCTGCCCCGGCAGGCAG
>CAZVMQ010000065.1:0-4511 GCA_964628755.1 uncultured Halanaerobiaceae bacterium | reverse complement strand
GATATAGCTACTGATGCTCCCCAGTCCGGACTGGAACTGGGGCTGGAGAGTGAATACAGTTTTCTGGAGGATGACTGGCAGGAATTGAGTGTAAGCCTGCGGCGATATCTGGACTGTTACAGCTATTATGCTGCCTATGATTTTCAGCGGGAATCGTGGAGGCTGGGCCTGGATTTTGATTTTTAAGCCCCGATAGCAAAGGAGAAAATTATGAAACTAACATCATTACCTTTTTTTTCAGCAGATCGCGCCGATAAATTTGGGCAGTTACTGCCCGTCCGAGGGCAGTACCTATCTGGTTTAGGGTTGCTGGCGCTGCTGATACTTATAGCAATAATAGTTTTTTCTGGGCCGGTGAGAGCCGAATCTATTTTAATCCGGGGGGGAGCTGATGGCGGACAGCTGCAGATGGATGCCGATATGTGGAATGATACCCTGCAGGCAGAGTTAAATCCAGGATTTTTCCTGGGAATGGATTACCTGGCCTCTGTCCCGGCAGACAATCTGGTGCTGGGGGCTGGCGGGGAGGTTGCGCCGCTGCGCAGTTCGGCAGCAGGTACAGGAGAAAATTTTCATCTGTTTAACCTTACCGGACTTTTACAGTACGATCTGCCTGGAGCTTTTGTCCGCACCCGGGCGGGTTTTAGCTTTATATATCCGCCCGCTTCCCAGCTGGAACAGGCTCTTACCGTTTCAGCCGGACCGTCTGTCTCTGTGGGCGCCGGTTTTGCTGGAGATGAGGGCGAAGTCAAAATTTTTTATGCCTTCAACTCCTCCTATATCACGGACAGACTGCTGGATAAAAGCGAGCGGCTGGATATCCATCGCCTGGGGATCTCTCTGGGTTTTAATTTAGGTGTCGATTAAAAGGCATCGATTATGCCTGATGGTCCGGTTATGATTATACGGTTAAATCTGGCCGGAATTTGACTGAAACTAACCGGCCATTAAGACTGGAAGGGAAGATTACCATGAATAGGATTACGAATTTGCCAAATATTTTCAGCAGCTATCGGCAGAAAACAGCCTTCCTGCTGGCAGTGCTGGTGGCTGCTGTTATGCTGCTGGCGGCCTGCTCGGGTGTTGAATTTGGCTCGCTCGATCAGGAGCAAAAAGGCGCCGAACATTTTACAGGTGAGGAGTCTGCCGCAATTGCCGGAGAGTATGTTGAAGGTGAGCTGATCATTTCTCTGGCGGCGAATACCCGGATCGACACTCTCTCTCGCGCTCAATCCCGCGAGGTCATGAGTGCTTCCCTGCAGGAGCAGGCGGAGGTGCTGGCCGATACTGAATTTAACCTGAGAAGTTTATTTACAGATGCCAGTCAGGCCCCGCGCACAGCTGGAGCTGGAACAGTAGATTTTACCATCAGCACCGCCCTTATGCAGGATATAGTTGCTGAGATGGGTTATCTGCAGGTGGCGAGTTTTCCGGTCGATGAGTATGATGATTTAGCGGCAGCAGCGGCTGAGCTGGAAGAGCTGTTCCACGAGGCCGGAATAGAGATAAATTATATTGAGCCTAATTATAAAGTTCGGACTGCTTCCAGTCAGGACATGCATCCCGAACAGGCCTGGCACTATGAGATGATCAAAGCTCCTCAGGCCTGGGAGAGGGAAACTGGCTCAGAGGATATCAGAATAGCGGTTCTGGATACCGGTATAGATTATGATCATGGGGATTTAGCCAGCCTGGTTCGCCAGGATTTAGGGCGTAATTTTACCGGGCCGGAAAGAGATGATGTGAAGGATAGACACGGTCACGGCACTCATGTAGCAGGCACTATCGCCAGTTATGGAGCTGTTTCCGGGGTGATGCAGGAAGCCTCTCTAATTCCTGTAAAAGTTCTGGATGATGTCGGAGGCGGCAATCTGACGGGAATTATAGAGGGATTAGCACATGCAAGAGATAAAGAGTCCACAATAATCAATATGTCCTTTGGTATGGATGGATATTCTCAGTCCCTGGCGGATAAAGTTAATAAGGTTCGCGGTGACGGAATTTTTCTGGTGGCCGCTGCCGGTAATGCCGGCGCCGCGGGAGTAATGTATCCAGCACGTTTTGACGCTGTTATTGCTGTAGGGGCTGTAGATGGGAGGGGTAACAGGGCAGAGTTTTCCAATTACGGGAGTGCTCTGGATGTTATGGTCCCAGGTGTCAGCATCTTCAGCACTTTATCAGCAGATTATCAGAATGGTGATCTGGAGGCTGTCGAAATCGATGGGGAAAATTATGCCTACATGTCCGGTACTTCCATGTCAGCACCCCATGTGGCGGGGATGGCCGGGCTCATCAAGTCTTTTCAACCCAATATTTCGGCGGCTGATCTGGAGGAACTTATCAGGGATTCAGCCCATAATCTGGGCAGCAGTTATCATTACGGTGAAGGTTTGATCGATGCTTACCGCGGAGTTGGCGGGCGGATTACAGAACCATATTTTTAAAAAATTATTTGAGGCTGGAATGATATAATGCAAATTTTATTTACTAACGGCAGATCAGACAGCTGTTTTTCAGGCAAATTTTTAATGACGATGTTTTTGACAGTGATTTTAGCGGCAGCTCTAATGACTTTTTTTAGTTCCGTCAAACCGGCTGTGGCTGAAACCACGGAATTCTGGCAGCAGCAGCTGGAACAGGCCCGCCAGAGTTTTGCAGAGGATGAGTCTCTACTTTCCCGCTATCAGCTGGCCGTGAGCAGGGCCAATACCGGTGAGCTGATGGAAGCTTACGAGATGCTGAAAAAGTTCGAGGATGATTTTGATCAGGATAAGCTGGAAGAGGAGATAGCCTTTGAGTTGAGGCTGGTGGAGCTGGGCTCGGAAAATCTGCTATATTTAAATTACGCCGCCTTTTTTTACAGCATCACCGATGATTACGAGAAGTCGGCTGACCTCTTCGCCCAAATCAGCGAGCTGGACAGCGGCAATATCTGGCCGCGAAACTATAAGGCGGTTATCCTGATTGAAGAGCTGGAAGATTATGATCGGGCTCTGAAGGTGCTCGATCGGGCCCTGGATATCGAGGAAAATGATTATTCTTATCTGCTGCAGGGGCTGGCCCACTATCGGGCCGGGAATTATCTGCGGGCGGTAAACAGCCTGCGCCAGGGCCGGGGAACTCTGGAAGAGATAGAAGAAAATCTGTAGGCAAGTAGCGCCAGGCAGCCTGCAGGCTTAATGATGATTGCGGCAGGCATGCATTACTAAATAAAGGCAGGTGGAATCAATCCGTGAAAAAAATTTCCTTAGTCAGATCTGAAATACTGGCAGTTGTGATCATGACAGCGCTGGTTTTCTTGCTTATGATGGCCGGCAGTGCCCGGGCTGAATCCCGGGAGCTGAGAAAGACTATGACCGCCCGCTCATTAGGCATGGGCGGAGCTTTTACGGCCGTTGCCGATGATGGGGGAGCCGTAATCTATAATCCCGCCGGTCTGGTTGAGAGCGATTTTATGGGAGTAATGGCAGCAGGAGGCGCACAGGCTGATAATCCGACCGAGTTTCGGGGTCTGCTGGAAGCGGGCGATGATTTTGCCGCTGGAATTGAGGACAGTCCGGAGGATATCCTGGCCGGGCTGCCGACAGATGTCAGTGCTGTCGGCCAGGGTCTGGTTAGCCTGTCTCTGGGAACATCGGCGGTGGCAGGCGACCTGCGCTCGGAAATCAGCGGCTTTGCCGATGAGGATGCCCTGGAGGCTGACCTTAACTACAGCAGCAATGGCAGCGCCCGGGTCGGTTTGAGCGCCGATATCCTGCGCATACCGGCCGAAGTCGGGACGGCTGCTTATGGTCTCAATCTGCGCTATAACCGGCTGGCTGACGGCAGCTACCGGATCTACAAAGAAGATGGTGATACTTATAGAAAGTGGGAGGAAACAGCCGGTGCTGGACTGGCTGTGGATGGTGGTCTGCTGCTGCAGATGACTCCGCTGGTACATATGGGGCTCATGGTGGAAAATGCCTGGGCTCAAAGTTTTGATCTTACCGGAGAAAGAGAAGTTTATGAATACGACGATCCAGAGGAGGAATGGGAGCGGGATGAGACTAAAAGTGAAGCTGATTTAAGGCGTGAGTTTTCGCCGGACAGGAAAGGCAGAATTGGGGTGGCAGCTCGCATTCCCGTTATCAAAACTACGGTAGCAGCTGATCTGGAAAACGCCCCACTGCTGAGTGAGACAGAAGCCGATCCTGTGCTCTTTCTGGGGATGGAAAACGAGATGTTATTTGAAACTATCAGCCTTCGGGCTGGCACCTACAGTTTTGATAGTCGGGTATTTACTGCCGGGGCAGGTATCAGCCTGGCAGGTGCAGAAGCTGACATCGGTGCCGGCTATTCTCCCGGAGGAAACTTTGCCACTGTCATGGTCCAGCTGGGGCTGGGCTTTTAAGGTAGTGTATGGAAATAGCAATATATGTCTGGCAGCGGCTGTGGCAGCTGCCCGCATTTATGAGGATGGCCACTGGGCTTCTGATGTGCTGGCCGGTGCAGCCGCCGGATATGGTATCGGC
>CAZVMQ010000064.1:0-8443 GCA_964628755.1 uncultured Halanaerobiaceae bacterium | reverse complement strand
TTTTTCTGATGATCTATCCGATCATGGTGCAGACAGATTTCAAAAAGATTCTGAGGGCAGGAAAATCCACAAAACCCATTGCCACCACACTAATACTTAACTGGGCTGTAAAGCCCTTTACCATGGCCTTTGTAGCCTGGCTCTTTATGAGAGTTATCTGGTCACCCTTTATAGGGTATGAGCTGGGTAGCGAGCTGATGGCAGGTATGATTCTGCTGGGGATAGCCCCCTGTACAGCCATGGTCTTAGTCTGGGGGTATCTCTCCCGGGGCAATATGGGCCATGTGGTAGTTATGGTGGCCATAAATTCGCTATCCATGGTTTTTCTTTACGGACCTCTGGCAGTTCTTCTGCTCCCGGTAGCGGATGTGCCCGTCCCCCTGGGCCGTGTGGCCTTCGGAGTTCTGGCCTATGTGGGGCTGCCGCTTGTTGCCGGTCACTTCACCCGCAAGAGGTTGCTGGAAAAGCAGGGTCGTGAGAGATTTGAGGAGTTTACGGGTAAGCTGCATTATGTATCGACTGCCGCACTGCTTTTCACGATTGTCATGATAGTCTCTCCCCAGTCCAATCTGGTTCTCTCCAACCCACTGCTGGTGCTGCTGGTGCTGGTGCCTCTAATAATTCAGGTGCTGACGATTTTTGGCATAGGTTATTTCGCCTCCAAAAAACTTGGCCTGACCTACGATGATGCCGCTCCCACCGCCCAGATAGCAGCCAGCAATCACTTTGAGGTGGCCATAGCGATGGCCATAACGCTCTTCGGTATAGATTCCGGAGCCACACTGGCCGCGGTAACCGGTATGCTGATAGAGGTTCCCCTGATGCTGGTTCTGGTTCGCTTCTGTCTTAAAACACAGCACTGGTTTCCCGGCGTGCGCGGTGGACGCGTACAGCAAAGTTAATTTGCCGGTAAATCGACAGCGGGGATTATCCAGTTTACAGGGTTTACAGCCTCTTTTCCAGGTTTATTCGTTTTGGAGGATTATCTATCTGGAAAAGAGGTTACTTCAATTTATACATAATGTATTTCGCGGGAGTGAGAGCCATGCAGGGTTTAATCCCTTTGATTAAGTCCATTTCACATGAAAATAGATTGAGAATTTTAAATCTGTTAAAAGAAAAGAAACTCTGTGTCTGTGAGATGAAAAATATCATGGATATCAGACAATCCAATGTTTCCAGGCATTTAAAAAAACTGAAGCAATCAGATCTGGTGCGGACGGAGAAAAGAGCTCAGTGGGTATATTATGAATTGAATGATGATAAATTTTCCAGTTATAGTTTTCTGGAACAAATATTAGAAGAGGAGCTGGAGCAGCTAAAGATCTGCCAGGAAGATTTAAAGAGACTGGAGATATATAGGGAAAGCGGACTGGACTGCAGTGAGCTCAGTGAGGCTAACATTTTATAATCTATAACTTTTAAAACCCAATTAATTTGAAGTAAACAATCAATTTTGTTATTTTTTTCAGCACAAGTTCATAAAATCACAAAATAAAACTGGAGGGAATTTTATGAGTCAGAATGAGAGTTCAGGAATTTCTCGGAGAGAATTTTTGAAAGTTATGGGTTCAACTGGTACGGCTCTCGGATTGGGTCTGGCAGCCACATCTAGTAACAATGTGCTGGCCGAAGAAGATCCTTATGAAGTGCTACCCGAAGGAGAACATAAGAGTGGTGAATGGATCCCCACAGGCTGCGCTGGATGTACCTCCTGGTGTTCACTGGAAGCCAATATCGTCGATGGTAGGGTGATTAAAGTTAGGGGTAATAGCCGGTCTAAAGTAAATGGAGAAACCAGCTGTCCTCGTTCACATATGAGTTTACAGCAGGTATATGATCCGGACAGAATTAAAAGGCCTATGAAGAGGACCAATCCGGAAAAAGGCAGAGATGAGGACCCTGAATTCGTTCCAATATCCTGGGAAGAAGCATTTGATGAAATAGCCGATAAAATAATAGAGCTGAGAGAAAATGGAGAATCACACAAATTTGTCCTCTGGCGGGGCCGTTATACCCGTTTGAGAGATATTCTTTATGGTATTTTGCCCGAGTTTGTTGGCTCTCCTAACAAAATTTCACACAGCTCGATTTGTGCTGAAGCAGAAAAATTCGGTCCTTATTATACAGAAGGCTATTGGGCTTATCGTGATTATGATCTTAATAACAGCGATTATATTTTGATCTGGGGGACCGACCCTATCCAATCCAATCGCCAGGTTTCGCTCTATTCTCGCGAATGGGGTAATATACTGGAAGGTGCGAAAGTGGCCACCGTAGACCCACGATTTTCCCGCACTGCTGCCAAATCCAACGAATGGATGCCGGTCGAACCCGGAGAAGATGGCGCCCTTGCTCTAGCTATGGCCCATGTTATTCTGACTGAAGGTCTCTGGCATAAAGAATTTGTAGGAAATTTTGTAGATGGGGAAAATAAGTTTCAGGCCGGTGAAGAAGTTGCGGAAGAAGAGTTTGAAGAAAATTATACCCATGGTCTGGTGAAATGGTGGAATGAAGAGTTAAAAGACAGGACACCTGCCTGGGCGGCAGAAAAAACAGGTTTACCGGAAGAACAAATTGTAAAAGTGGCAACTGAATTTGGCGAAGCAGCTCCCCGGGCCTGTGTATTCATGGGCGGCGGCGGAGTTATGCAGGTACGCGGCGGCTATAATGCTATGGCCATCCACGGTTTGAATGGTCTGGTAGGTTCAATAGATAACAAAGGTGGAGCAGTAAGAGGCTCTAGTGTTCCCAATCAAAGCTTTCCCGATCACACTGAGTTTCTGGACGATATTTCCCGGGAAGGGCTGGAACATGAAATGATCGATCGCCGCGGTCGACTGGAATTCCCCGCTTTAAAAGAGGGTAAAAGCGGCGGCGGAGTAGTAACTAACCTGTCTGCAGATTCAATTATTGAGGAAGATCCGTATGAAATTAAAATGGGAATCGGTTACTGGAATAACTTTAATTTTGCAGCTCCCGAGACCGAACGCTGGGACGAAGCCATGTCCAAAATAGATTTTTATGTGCATCTGGTAACACATCAGTCGGAAATGACTCAGTATGCCGATATAGTGATACCTTCCACCCATCACATGTTTGAGCAGTGGGGTATGCTTTATCAAAAAGGCAACCTGCACACCCATATGTGGTTAAGCCGCCCCATGATCGAAAGGTACTGGGAGCTATTTGAACCGGAAGCAGAGTTTTCCTGGCTGCTGGCAGAAAAACTGGCGGATAAGGGTTACAGCAACATGCTCGATTATTTCAAGACTATAGTCGATCCGGAAACCGGTGAGGAGCCGGAAAATTATAGAGAATTCGCAAAATATGCCACCAAACATTATATGCAGCCGGTCTGGGACCCCGAAATGGAAAGCCATGGAGAGCAATTTGATGGCTGGGAAGATTTCAAGGAAGCAGGAGTTTGGAACTCGGATGAGTTCGAATTCAAGCAATACTGGGGTGATTTCACCAACAGTACCGGTGATTTTGAATTTTACAGTGAGACCTTAAAAGAGGCATTAGAAGAACACGCTGAAAAACATAATGTCAGTGTGGAAGAAGTCCTGGAGGCCTGTAAATATGAGGCCGAAGGTGAACTGGCCTACTTACCTCACTATGAAAAACCATACACCGTAGGTGATGATGAGGAATATCCCCTCCTGCTCGTTGATTCTAAATCAGCCCTCAATCGTGAAGGGAGATCAGCAAATGCCAACTGGTATTATGAACTGAAAGATATAGACCCCGGTGATTCCACAGAAGCTGATGTAATTAAAATTCATCCTCAGGATGCAGAAGAACTCGGTCTTGAGGACGGGGAGGAAGTTGTAGTCAGCTCACCTGTGGGCGAAATAACCTGTCAGCTCAAAGTCTGGGAAGCTGTGAAACCAGGCACTGCCTGCAAAACATTCGGAATGGGTCACTGGGCTTATGGGAGAGTTGCAGCTGAAGACTTTGAAGAAGGCGAATCACGCGGTGGCAATAATAATGAAATCATACCTGCTGAATACGAGAGATTGAGTGGCAGCACCTCTTTCTACAGCCACATAAAAGTAGATATTGAAAAGGCGTAAGGAGGTATAAATAATGTCCAATTATGTAATGGTAGTTGATTTACACGAATGTACCGGCTGTGGAGCCTGCATTATCGCCTGTAAAAATGAAAACAATGTTCAGGAAGGTATTTTTTGGTGCAGCAATGAAATTGAAATTCAAGGAGAATTTCCCAATATAGAATACAATTATAAACCAACTTTCTGTAATCACTGTGATAATGCGCCCTGTGTGGAGGCCTGTCCGGTGGATCCCAAAGCTGTATTTAAAGATCCGGAAACAAATTTAACTTTAATGGATGCCGACCGCTGTATTGGCTGTCGCAATTGTGAAAATAATTGTCCATATGATGTCATTAGCTATAATGCCGAAGAAGCTCATTCCTTCTGGCGCGATGAAAAAGGACAGGAAATGGTAGAAACTGTAGGCGGGAATGTCATCCCCTATTATAATCCCAACAGAGCTCGCACCTGGGATGGAATTAGAAGGCAGGATGTGGTAGAAAAATGTTCATTCTGTGATCATAGACTTGCTGAAGGACTCAAACCCTATTGTGTGGAGTCCTGTCCTGCCGGAGCACTGAACTTTGGGGATTTAGATGATACCGGCAGTGAAGTTTATCAACTGCTGGAAGAGTATGAAGCTACCAGGTTAAAAGAAGATTTAGGTACAGAACCCAGAGTTTATTATATCAGGGAGTTTAGTAAACTGGAACATTAATAGAGGTGAAATAAACTAATGGATACAGAAAAAGAGAAAGTAAAAGCGCGCCGTAATATTTATCATGCTTTAAGCGCGGGGTTTTATGTTCCCGAATCGGATAATTTATCTTCTGAGTATGCACAGGAGTTTTCAGAAAACTTCAAAACTCTGGGTGCCTGGACAGAGGTGCAGGAATACGTTGAAGGATTGGATAAAGCCATAGCAGATTACGATGATCTGGAAGAATTAATGATAGAACACAGCAAGCTTTTTCTGGGGCCTGATAAACTTCTGGCCCCTCCCTATGGTTCTTATTATATTGATGATAAAGTGACCATGGGGGAAAGCACCCGGGAAGTAATAGATATTTATGAAAAATTGGATCTAAAATTATCCGATAAATTTAAGGACTTGCCCGATCATATAGCTTTAGAGTTGAATTTTATGTCATATCTATCAGAACAGCAGTTAATTTTAACAGAAGAACATCAAGATGCAGATAGCGAGGAAAATGTTCTCAAATGGCAAAAATATTTTCTGGAAAATTATCTTATTACCTGGTATGAACCTTTTGTTGATAATATAAAGAACAATTTTGCTTCTGACTATTATAATGAGCTGGCAGATATACTCGCTTATTATTTGGCCAGGGAATGTGAGTATCTGGCTCGCATTACGTGATTAAAATGCTGAATAAATATATTTTTAAACTGTTATCCAAAAAAGTTTTACCAGAAGAAGTTGAGATCAAAACTTCCAGATGTTTGAATGCAGAAAGAAATTTTCTCTGCTGTCAGGGCTGTGTAAGAATATGTCCCCGGGGGAATCTCAACCTGGGAAAAAATAATCTGCCAGAAACATCTGATAACTGTCAGGGCTGTGGTTTGTGTGTATCTCTTTGTCCTGCTGCTGCTTTAAATTTTAAAGAACTGGATTGGACTGATATAAACAAAAAGCTCATGCAGGCCGCCAAATCTCGCAGGGTTTTGCAGCCTGTTTGCAAAAAACTGAAAAAAGCAGAAACTTCTCGGGCAATATTGACCGGGTGCCCGGGAAGTTTTTCTCTGGGACAGTTTCTTATACCTCCAGCGCTGGAAAGCAAGCTGCATCTTCCTTTTGCAGACTGCAAAGATATTGGCTGTAAAAATATTAATTTTATAGAACCATGGATTAAAAATCAAATTTTATTTATGGAAAATATTTTTCTTAACTTTGAGCATTATATTGCCACCGGTGAAGAAGTGTCTGAGGTAAAGTGTAAATCGGAGTTATCCGAAAATATTGATAGAACCAATAAAAAGCTCAATCGTCGGGAAATATTCTCCAATCTGGTGCAAAAAAGTGAAGAAGTTATTACAGACATCACCAAAATGGGCAAAGAAGAACTACGAAAAAAATTTTTTAGGGATCAAAATTGCGAAGAAATTATTTCTCCTCAGGAACTCCTGCAGTTAGTTTGCGGAATATCTGCTAAAAATAAAACTCTGAAAATCGATGAAAATATTATAATCTACTCGGCTCCTAAGCTGAAAGAAAATCGCTGTACTTACTGTCATCGCTGTGAAAAATTATGTCCCACCGGTGCGATAAAGTTAAAGCAGGAAACCCTGAAATTTTTCCCGGGCAGATGTGCCGGCTGTCGTATTTGTGTCAGCAGCTGCCCACAGAACGCTGTAAAATTTGAGCAAGGTCTTAGTTATAGTGAATTTACCAGAACTAAAATATCCCTGGAACATGATTTTTGCCTGGAAAAATGTCCTAATTGTGGAGCTCTATTTAATGCCAAAAGCGGCACAAATAAATGTTATTTTTGCTAAAAACAAAGTTTAATCACCTTATCATTTGTGAGCTCATGAGTTGTTTTAACTTTATTTTCAGAGGAGATTAATATAATTTTTGCACTGGAGCCTTATGTATAATGCTTTCTGGTGAAGTTGTTTCAAAATATATAAAATTAGTTGTTCTGAAAAATTTTCACTGCTCAAGTTTTGCCTGCCATTTTTAAAAAATCAACCAAAGTGAAAGAGAAATATTATTAAATATCTAGCTCGTAAGATATTGCCTCTAATTCCTGTATATTTTCTATTATAAATTTGCTTCCCTGTTTTTTAATCAAGCCTTCATCTTTAAATTTACTGATATTACGGCTGATAGTCTCTCTGGTTACTCCTAAATAACTAGCCAGTTCCGCCTGGTTTAAATCTTTTAATACTGCCCTATCATCTTTTACCTCTGCTAAATCAAGCAAAGCCTGGGCTGTTCTGGACCGGGAATTTTTCAAAGCCAGACTTTTAATTCTTCCCTGGGTAAAATAAAGTTTTCTGGCCATAGTTTTAAGCATACCCCATCCAATCTCCGGATGACTTAAGAAATAGTTTCTGAAATCATCTCTGGATAAAATTAGAGTTTCTGTTTTCTGCTGACATATAGTAGTGGCAGGGTAAGTTTCAATACCAAACAGAACAACCTCGCCAAAGACTTCCCCTGATCCCAAAAATTTAATTATCTGTTCCTTTCCTTCCGGCGAAGTTTTCACTATTTTAACCTGGCCAGACTTTAGAAAGTACATATGGCTTCCATTTTCGCCTTCCATAAAAATAGTTTCACCTTCAGAAAAAGATCGATCCTGTAATAGGTCAGCAATTTCTTCCAGGCGTTTTTGCTCAAATGAGGCAAAGATACTAAAATTTTTCAAAAGTTCTATATTCTTGTTCATGATTATCCCCCAAAAATCTTCCTGGTTATTGATAAATTACTCTGACTATATTCATAATATCATCATAACCGCTGCCAAACAAGACCAGCACATAATTCTGAGTTTTTTGATTAATTTAAAGGATTTTTGGTTTGGATCTTTAAAAAAATAAATAGATGTTATTTTGCAAAAATTCTTAAAAAGGGGGGCTAATTTTGCCGGATAAACACGAAGCTGAAATAGCTGAAGCTTATGGTCGTGATTTTGTCAAGGGTAATATTCCGGAAATTAATGAATTGAGATGTCTGGCCTGTGAAAATTGTGTGGCCTTATGCAAAAAATTAGGCCCTAATGTTCTGGAGATAGTCGATGGAGTTGCCAAAGTTGTTAGACCCGAAGATTGTATAGGCGATGGTGCCTGTCTTACAACCTGTCCAACTACCGCTTTGTTTCTGATGAGCAAACATGATCCTGATGATCCCCCGGAAGCTCCTTAAAATTAACAGTTATTTTTCTTAAAAAATCTCCCCTGTGTTTAATTATGTTATATTTGACACAAGGGTACTTTTTTCTGTAATTGTGATATATGTCATAGTAAAGGTTTGATCTTTATCCTATAATTTTTAGTAGATTGATAAAGAAAGTTGGCTCTAAAGATATTTGGGTTTAAATATTTGAGATTACTTATTCAATAATCAAATTGATTATATTCCTAAAGGAGGGATAATTAAATTATGAGTGAAATGTTTTGTTACCAGTGTCAGGAGACCGTAAACAATGTAGCCTGTGACACAAAGGGAGTATGTGGCAAGACCGCGGAAGTCGCCAACCTTCAGGATCTAACCATCTATCTGCTTAAAGGTATCTCTTTTTACACCGATATGATCAGAGATTTAGGTGGAGAAGTGGATGAAGACGTTAATGTATTCGTAATGGAAGGCCTTTTCGCCACCGTGACCAATGTCAACTTTTCCGAAGAGGATTTTC
>CAZVMQ010000063.1:0-8475 GCA_964628755.1 uncultured Halanaerobiaceae bacterium | reverse complement strand
CCTGAATTTGAAAAATTTCCAGTATCACTTCGCTTTATAGCTTCCAATACTTTATAAGCTCCGGCAATTAAAGGTATAAGTAGTCCTGGTAACCCAGCATATATGGCAATTTCATCAACGGTTCTGGAGAAGAACCCCAAATATTAAATTGGCTTTAAATATAAATCTATAAATTACTGCGAGATACTATTAACATCAACATTTTAACAGATTTGAAGCAGGGTTTCGTGAACTTCTCTCATTTCCGATTCCGGAGCCTTAATTTGAAAATTATTCGAATCTGACTGCTCAATCTTAAGCAAAAATCCCCGGGAATTCAGCTGCTCTTTAATCTTTTCCGCTTCCTCTTTATTATCAGCAATATGCACAATTTTCCACATTTGTTTCATCCTTTCCCCATATTTGGCTCCTCCGGCTCATACTTTAATCCTGATTTTGATAATCCAGCAGCTCTCTTCCGGCAATTCCGGGTTCTGTCATCTCATAAGGATCTAATATCTTATTCAGCTCCTCTTCCGATAATATACCTTCATCCAGAATAATCTCCTGCACAGATTTATTCTCGTTTAATGCTTTTTTGGCTATATAAGCCGCTTTTTCATAACCCACATGGGGGTTGATAGCCGTAATGATACTTACACTCTGATCCACCAGGGCTTTACACCTATCTCTATTCACTTTTATATCCACTATGCAATTATTTACAAAAGTATCGATGCCATTGCGCAGCATCTCCATAGACTGGAAAAGGTTATACATCAAGACGGGCTGCATAACATTTAATTCCAGCTGTCCCGCTTCTGCAGCTTTGGTAATCGTGTTATCGTTGCCCATGATGTGATAAGAAATCTGGTTAATAACTTCGGGAATAACAGGATTTACCTTGCCCGGCATTATAGAAGACCCGGGCTGTACAGCCGGCAGATCAATTTCATTTAAACCAGTTCTGGGCCCGGAAGACATTAGCCTCAAATCACTGGCAATTTTAGATAGGTTGCTGGCACAGGTTTTCAGAGCAGAAGAAAGCCCCACCAGGGCATCAACATTCTGAGTGGCATCAATTAAATCTTCCGCCTGAGATAAATTCAAATCGGTTACTTCACTTAATATTTGAGTCACATTTTCCACATAATCCTGATCAGCATTTAACCCTGTTCCTACAGCTGTGGCCCCCAGATTGATTATTTTTAGATCATCTATTGTCTCTTCCAGGCGTTCTTTATCTCTCAAAACTGCCCGGGCATAGGCAGCAAATTCCTGCCCCATCCTTATAGGCACAGCATCCTGAAGTTGTGTGCGGCCCATCTTTATAACATCATCGAATTCCTCGCCCTTAGCTTCCAGGGCTTTCCTCAACTCATCAACTTTTTCCACCACTTCCTGCAGCATATTTATAGCTGTAATTCTAATAGAAGTAGGAATAACATCATTGGTGGACTGCCCCATATTTACATGATTATTGGGATGTACTATCCGATAATCACCTTTTTGCTCTCCCAGTATTTCAATAGCTCTATTGGCTAAAACTTCATTCATATTCATATTGATAGAGGTACCGGCTCCTCCCTGAACGGCATCCACAATAAATTGATCTTTGAGCTCACCTGCAGCCACTTCTTCGGCCGCCTGAATAATTGCCCCGGCCTTTTCCTGATTGAGAAGTCCCACCTCACGATTGCTGATGGCAGCAGCTTTTTTGACCAGAGCCAGCGATTTTACCAGCCGGGGATGAATATTCAAATCTGTGATTTGAAAATTTTCCCGCGCTCTTAAAGACTGAATTCCATAATAAGCATCTTCTGGCACCTCTTTTTTGCCCAGCGAATCTTTTTCAGTTCTTGTCCGCATTAATTATTTAATCCCTCCATAAAATCACCGATTTATTATGATTTTATTTACCTCTAATCGGCAAAATCAAAATATACCGGCCTGATATCAACATCGATATTTTCCAGCCAGTCATTTAATCTCTGGAATGAACTCAACCAGTGATTCTCGGGCACAAGCCAGATAAAAGAATTTTTGCTGTTGATCTTTCCGCTGTTCGTTTTGATAATAACAGGAATATGACCCCCGGCAGTATTTTCCCGCAAAAATTCCGTCAGCTCTCTGCCAGCAGCACGATCAATAGTTTGCAGTTCTAAAACTACAGCCGCTTCGGTGAGGGGAATAACTCTCTCGGCCACAATCTGTTCTTCCTCCAGCTGACCATAGATCACCACCGGCTGTCTGGAATCAACAAATCTGGCCGTCCCCCTGTAAGCCCCGGGAAAAACTACCACATCCATCTGCTGACGATTTTCCACTGTCAGAAAAGCCATTTTTCTGTCATTCCTTGTAACATGTTCGCGGTAATCGGTAATTAATCCTCCCCAGACCACCTCAGTTTTCTCAGGTTTTTCCGATTTCTCCTTGTTTGTCCTGTTCAATACTTCCGCCCCCAACAATTCGAAAAAGTCTTGATACGGATCCAGAGGGTGCCCGGAAAGGTAAAGTCCCAGGTATTCTCTTTCCTGGTTCAGCCGCTCTTCCTGACCGGACTCATCCACTTCAGGAAAAGTAAAATCATCCTCATAAAAGTTATCATCTTCCTCCACCAGATCAAAGAAGGAGGTCTGTCCAGCAGCTTCTCTACCCTGTTTTTGCGCCAGCCGCTCATATAATTCATCCAGCGAGGCAAACATCTGAGCCCGATTAACCGAAAAACCATCACAGGCTCCTGCTTTTATCAGAGCCTCAACATCGCTTTTCTGCAGTCTGGAAAAATCTGACCTTTCCAGAAACTCATAAAAGCTTTTAAAAACACCGTCTTGCTGCCGCTGCTCGACAATTTCTTCGATAGCATTGCTGCCCAGATGTTTGATAGCTTTCAGGCCAAAGCGAATCTCCTGGTCGGAAATACAGGTAAAACCATAATTGCTTTCATTTATATCCGGCGGAAAAATTTCCAGGCCCATAGACCTGGCCGCCGAGATATACTGCCGGATTTTATCCAGATTGCTCATGACACTGGAAAGCAGGGCTGCCATAAATTCAGCAGGATATTTGGCTTTCAAATAGGCGGTCTGATAGGCCAGAAGAGCATAGGCGGCACTGTGAGATTTGTTGAAACCATAACCGGCAAAATACTCCATCTGATCGAAAATTTCGTGGGCTGTCTCCCGGGAAATATCGTTTTCTTCAGCTCCCTCTACAAATCTTTCGCGTTCAGCAGCCACTAATTTTTCTTTTTTCTTGCCCATCCCCCGGCGCAAAATATCAGCTTCACCCATGCTAAAATTGCCCAGTTTACTTGCTATCTCCATCACCTGTTCCTGGTATAATATCAAACCAAAAGTTTCTTTCAGTATAGGCTGCAATTCTGGATGCAGATATTCCGGTTCCTTTTCTCCCTTGCGACATTTGATATAATCATCTACCAGACCACTGCCCAGAGGTCCGGGTCGTCCCAGAGCCAGCAGAGCTATTATATCAGAAAAACGATCAGGTTCCAGCCGGGAGGTTAAATCCTGAAATAATTGTGATTCCATCTGAAAAACCCCGGCAGTATCACCTTCACTCAGCATTTCGTATACAGCTTTTTCGTCCAGAGGAACCGAATCAATATCGATTTCTTTATCGTGATTGGCGGCAATTTTGTCCAGAGCATCCTCAATAACCGTCAGATTTCGCAGTCCTAGAAAATCCATTTTCAGCAGCCCTAAAGCCTCAACATCTTCCATGGGCAGCTGGGTAATGCGAGTTTCATCCTGACGCTGCAGAGGTGTTAGCTCTATCAAAGGTCGGGGGCCAATGATAACTCCGGCTGCATGTGTGGAAATATGCCGGGGCAGTCCTTCCACCTGTTCAGCCCTGTCCAGCAGTTCTTTAACCTGTTCATCCTCTTCTGCCAGTTCTTTCAGCCGGGGTATATTATCCCGGGCCTCGGCCAGACTCTGGCTCTGCTGTAATGGTATTGCTTTGGCAACTTTATCAACCTTATCATATGCCAGCCCCATTACTCTGCCCACATCTCTGACTGCACCTCTAGCAGCCATAGTTCCGAAAGTGCCTATCTGCGCCACTCTCTCCTGTCCATACCGGGTGGAAACATAATCTATAATCTCATCTCTTCTTTCATCAAAATCAATATCAATATCCGGCAGACTGACGCGATCTGGATTTAAAAATCTCTCAAAAATTAAGCCATAATCCAGAGGATTTACCTTGGTAATCCCCAGCAGATAGGAGACAAAGCTCCCCGCAGCAGAACCCCTGCCGGGCCCAACCCGGATTCCCCGCTTCTGAGCTTCTCTCACAAAATCCTGGACAATTAAAAAATAAGCAGCATAGCCCATATCACATATTGTATTAAGCTCATACTCCATTCGCTCTTTTGCCTCAGTATCTCCAGGAAACTTTTCCTGCCGGGCCTCCTCACATAAATTCCACAGCATCTCTTCCGGAGAAATATTTTTCTCCGCCGCTTCCGGATAATCAGGCAGAAAAAATTGATCAAATTCCAGTTCAACTCTGCATCTATCAGCAATTTTACCGGTATTGGCCAGTGCTTCCGGCACTCCGGAAAATATTTCCTGCATCTCAGCTGGTGATTTGAAATAAAACTCATCATTGGGCATCTGCAGTCGGTCTTCGTCAGTCAGCTCACTATTTGTCTGTAAAGCCAGCAGCACATCATGAAATTCAGCATCTTCCCGCTCAAGATAATGACAATCATTGCTGGCCACCAAACCTATATTTTCACTGCGAGCAATCTCTATCAGCTCCGGATTAACCTCCTTTTCTTCCCGCAGCTTATGGTCCTGCAGCTCAATAAAATAATTTTCCCGGCCGAATATCTCTTTATACTTTTTTGCCCTATTTTCAGCCGCCTCTCTTTTATCCTGCAGCAGCAGCGAGGAAATTTCTCCCTGCAGACAGGAAGAGCTGGCAATCAGCCCCTCTCTGTATTTATAGAGCAAATCTTTATCCACCCGGGGTTTATAATAAAATCCTTCCAGATGTGACTTGCTGACAATTTTAAGCAAATTCTCATAACCTTTATTATTTTCTGCCAGCAAAATTAGATGATAAAGTTCAGTTTCCACTTTTTCCCGATAATCACCAGGGGTCACATAAACCTCACAGCCGATGATCGGTTTAATCCCCGCGTCTTTAGCCTGACGATAAAATTTAATCATGCCATAAAGGGCTCCATGGTCAGTCATGGCTGCTGCCGGCTGACCATATTCTTTAGCCCGGGAGATTAACTGCGGAACCCGAATAGCCCCGTCCAGCAGGCTGTATTCAGTGTGGTTATGCAGATGTACGAAATTATCCATCTTCCTATCAATCCTTCCTGCTGTAAACTTTTCTGGATAAAGTTTCCTGCTTTACTTTGCTTTTAATAAGGTTTGTGTTATAATAAATTGCAGATAAATAAACAGAAGGCATATATTTTATGCCATACTGCGGAGGTGAATATTTGTGAATAAAGAAGATGTTCAGGAAGTCCTGGAACAAATCAGACCTGGTTTACAGGCAGATGGTGGAGATGTTGAGCTTGTTGATGTAGAAGATGATGGTAAAGTCAAGGTCCGTCTTACCGGTGCCTGTTCCGGCTGTCCCATGTCCACGATGACCATAAAAAATGGAATTGAACGGACTCTCAAAGAAAATATACCGGAAGTAAGCGAAGTTGTAGAAGTTAATTAATCTGTATCCACCGTCAGATCTGAACTTTCCAGTAAATATTTTTCAATCATTAAGTTATAGAAAAACAGCCCCCGCAAAACTCCAGTGGGGCTGTTTTTTTATCAGGAATCAGCATCTCGTTTTTCCAGACCCATATCCAGGTCCGAAAATATAATTTCATAGAGTTCTTTAATCAGCATATTCATCTCATGTTCTTTTTCCATGTAAACTTTAACTGGCTGGTTCAAATCAACATAATTTTGAATTTCCTGCAGCTCTTCTCTTAATTCCTCAGAAATCTCTTCTCCACTCATCTGTTTGCTCCTGGCTTTCATAAGTTTGTCTTTATAATCCTTCAACATTTTTCTGGTCTTATCATCATCCATAATCTTTTCTTTAGCCTTAAGATATTCTTCATATTTTTCACAGTTTTTTAAAGCATCAGCGAGCTCTCCGGCCAGTTGATGTAATTCTGACATGATGATACCTCCTTCTATACCTTTTTTATATCTGCACTTATTATACTTCCCTCTTCCACCTGTAATATGGCATAGCTGCCGAAACTCTGGCCCCGGGGAACAGTAGGAGAACCGGGATTGAGAAATAGCTGGCCATTATTCCAGTGTTTGCTGGCTTTATGAGTATGGCCAAAAATAATTAAAGCAGAAAAAGCAAATTTATAGCCCAATTTAGTCATAACATCTCTACCCAGACCATAACCGTGATGAACTGAAATTCGCAGCCCCTCCCGCTCCAGAGAAAGACTTTTTTGTAAGTTTTTGCTCAGATGAAATTTCTCGCAATTTCCCGCCACTGAAGTCAGGGGAGCAAGATTCTCCAGTTTCTGTTTAATCTCAGCTGAAGTATGATCGCCTGCATGAATAATTTCCTCAACTTCGCCAAAATCTTCCTTCATTTTTTCCGGCAAAAATGCCGCTCTATCTGGAATATGAGTATCAGAAGTCACACCTATCAGCACTATTTATCCTCCCTTATAATCAGGTAAAAAATAGCCTGCCCAAAAATGGTCTGTTAATCTCAATTGCATTATAAGGACATATTTCCTGACAGCAAAAACACCTTATACAGCCTGAAAGGTCCGCCTGCGCTTTACCTGCTTCAATGGTTATAACCTCCGGCGGACAGTTCTGCCTGCATTTGCCACAGGCCACACAATTTTCTTCTATAAACTCCGGTCGAGGTCGCAATAATTTATTGATCAGAGAGTGTATAAAACCTGGCCAGTTTTCGCTCAAAAGTGCTCTGGAATTCTCTATATCAGGGATACTGGCCTGATTTAACTCTTTTTCCAGCCACTCCGGAACCTGGTAATCAGCGAAAGAAAATTCTATTCCTCGTTCCCGACAGGCTGCCGGTAAAGGTTCCTGCCAGAAATTCTCCCCCGCAACCAGCAGATAAGTAATAACCAGATCCAGTTCAATGCCGGTGGAGGCAGCTATTACCCCAAAATTTTTGGGAGTTCCACTGCCAGGACCTGCCCCCTCCATCCCTGTAATACCATCAAGAATATTAAGATCGGGCGACAGGGCCTGATAGATATCCAGAAATAAATGTGACATTTCCCGGGCATCAGGAAAATTTAAATGATATTCTGCTTTTTTCAGGCCGGCCACCGCCCCAAACATATTTTTAACCGCACCTGTATAGCGGGTAAGTCCATGAGTTTTTAGCTTGGGCAAATTAATAATATAATCTGCCTGTTTGATATATTCTCCTACTGGCAAAGATTTGGCCCGGTACCCATCCGGTATTTCCAGGCAATAATCTTCAGTATTATAGTTTAATTCATACAGCCCCTTTTCTTCCCCCGGCAAATAACCGGACTGACGATAAGCCCTCTTCAATAAAGTCTGGTTAAACGGTCCGCCCGGGCTATCACCCAGTATTGCCCTGCCCCCGCAGTCTTTTACTGCCCGGGCTACAGCTGCAGCTAACTCAGGATGAGTCGTCACAGCTTCTTCGGGGTCAGCCCCTCTGAGCAAATTTACCTTCAGCAGAACATCATCACCACGTCCGATCTTGCTATCCAGCTGCCAGTTTTGAAAAATGTCCTCAACAGTTTTAAGCAGAATTTTTTCCTCATATTCCTCAATTCTTGTGATATATAATGGGTCCTGTTTCATTAATTTACCGCCTTCTTCCGGAGAAAAAATTAAAATCAATCTCCAGAAATGAATTTGTGGTCACAGCTGCAATTTCATAAATATTCTGGCAATTTATCAAACCCGGATAGAAAGAATCTTATCCGGGTTAAATTAACTTAAGAAGCCTTTTCTTCCGTTTCGGTGGCTTCTTTAGTTTTTTCAGTTTCTTCCTCATTATTGCTGGCCTCACCTGGAGGCTGTGAGCTGCTGCCATAATCTGTACAATAAAATCCAGATCCTTTGAAAACTATGCCCGGAGCGCCTATGATTCTCTTCACATCACGGCCACAATTAGGGCACTCATCCAGAGCTTCTTCCTTGATTCCCTGCATCTTCTCAAACCGTCCGCATTCTTCACACTCGTATAAATAGGTTGGCATATCCACTTTCACCCCATAATTTAGTTATTTGTATATTTATCAAATAGGAAATTTTATATGCTTTTTATATGCTTGGTTCTTCTCCAGAGCCGCTGGTAAAATTGCTATATATGCTGGATTACCAGGACTACTTATACCTTTAATTGCCGGGGCTTATAGAGTTTTGTAAGCTATAAAGCGAAATGATACTGGAAATTTTTCGAATTCAGGGAAGAGCTTTCGGGCAGGAAGCACTATTTTTTGGCCGAAAACTAAAC
>CAZVMQ010000062.1:0-8663 GCA_964628755.1 uncultured Halanaerobiaceae bacterium | reverse complement strand
ACTAACTGATATGGAAAAGATCCATGTTTTTAATTAAGCTCCTCTCCCTCTTTGTGCCTGATCATTTTGCAAAATTCTCGGGCCAGCCGGGGGTCAAACTGGCTGCCGGCACATCTTTCTATTTCTTTTAGGGCTTCCTTGCGGGAAATCGCCTGATTGTAAGGAGTTTCATGGGTCATTACATCATAAGCATCGATCAGCAAGATCATGCGGGCCAGCGGCGGAATAGCCTGTTTCTCCAGCCCCCGGGGATAACCATCTCCATCCCAGCGTTCATGATGAGCCAGTATTTCTTCAGCTACAGCGGTAAACTCATCGGAGGAAAGAGCAATCTTATGGCCGCGTTCTGAGTGGCTTTTGATTTTTTCCCATTCGGCTGTGGTCAGGGGCTCTGATTTGTTTAATAACTCCGCCGGCAGAGATATTTTGCCGATATCATGCATGGTGGCCAGCAGGATTAATCTATTCAGCTCTACCCGGGATAAATCCAGCCAGCTGCCGAATTCCCGGGCCAAATTTCTCATCCGTATGCCGTGTTCTCTGTCTTCATCGCTATTTGACTGCAGTGTATTTAATAAATTTTCGACCATCCGGTTTCTCTCGCTCTGGCTGCTGTTTATTTTATTCTGATACATTTTTTCGTCGGCGGTTTCTAAAACTTTTTGTAGATCCTGCTCCGGCTCGGTCTTGGTAGCTATGCCAAGGGCCAGGGAGATGGCAAACTCCTCTTCTTCACAATCACAGGCCTGTCTACACTTTGTCTGAATTCTCTCATATATTTTTCGGGCCTTCTCTTTGCTGGTCTGCGGCAGCAAGATGACAAATTCATCTCCCCCATAACGGGCCAGAATATCCTCGTCCCGGACCGAATTTTTCAGGAGTTTAGCGGTGCGGATCAACAGCTCATCACCTTTATCGTGCCCCAGACTGTCATTGATTAGTTTAAGACCATTGATATCTATCATGACGATACTGATGGGCAGCTGGCGCTCTGTATCCAGTCTGTTCATTTCTTCCTGCAGAAAACGACGATTATAAAGGTCGGTCAGCTCATCGCGGTAGAGCAGATATTGAATTTCCTCTTCTCTTTCTTTCTGTTCGGTAATATCCTGCACAAAAGCTACTTCCAGCTCTTTTTCCTGATACTGCAGGTGATGGCCGATTATTCTGATGGGCAGCAGCTTTCCACTGCTGGTGCGGGCTTGAGCTTCCAGTTTATAACTGCCTTTTTCTTTTAATTTTTGCCAGGTCTCCTCTCTTGCTTCAGCCTCCAGTTCGGTGTTTATTTCATGAGCATATTTGCCCTCGAGTGCCTGCTGCTCATAGCCCAGCATTTTACAGGCTTTTTTATTGGCATATTCTATTTTGCCCTGGGGATTAATCCAGAAAATAGCAATGGCGGCATTATCCATGGAAAACTGGGTCAAACGCAGTTTTTCCTCCATCTGTTTTCTTTCGGTGACATCCAGGCGCATGGAAAGTATGCCCTTTTCTCCCTCCGGCAGATCTATAGCTGTCTCCTTTAAAAATATATGGCGGACTTCACCATTTTTATGAATGGTTTTGCCCTCATAGGTAATATCCTCTCCGCCAATAATTTTTTCGATATTTTCCCTGGCTTCTTGCTTCTGCCAGGGGAGTACCAGTTTTTCCAGCACATTGCTGCCGACGAGTTGCTGGCGGTCATAACCGGTGATTTCGCTCATGGCCTCATTGACCTCTAAAATATTACCCTCTTTATCCTCGATCATTATGCCTATAGGGGCCTTGGAAAAGATTGTTTTATAACGGGCTTTATTTTTCTGCAGCTCTCTTTTTCGCTGCCAGTTTTCCGTAATGTCTTCTCCCTTACATACTACAAATTCAACTTCCCCTTTTTGATTTAGCCGGGGATTTTTGGTGATGGCCAAAAGGCGCTTTTCGCCTTCACTGTTTTTAACCCATTCCCGGGTGGTTATTTTTTTCTTTTCCCTAAAGACAACTTCATTTCCCGCAATACAGGTTTCAGCTTCGCGATCGGTTAGCAGCCGGGAAATTTTTTGGTTTCTCAGCTCGCTTTTATCCTGACCCAAAAAATCAGCATGGGCCTGGTTGACCTTCCCATAAGTGTTTTCATCCTTTAGATACCAGATCTGGGTATCGATGGTATCTAAAAGCAGCTCCTGTTCTTCTATTTTCTGCTGCAACTTCTGGTTGACCTGATGCTTATGCAGCACCAGCTCGATATTTTTTTCCAGTTCCTGTTCATTGATCTGTTTATTCATTTTGCTGAGATAGATATAGGTGTTTTGCAGATCATCTTTTTGAAAATCTATATCGGCATTATCTGAGGCGGTTAAAAATATGATGGGAATAGTCCAGCGGCTGTCAATCCGGCGGGCCAGTTCAAATCCACTCATCTCCCCTGCCAGATTGATATCTAGTATGAGCAGATCCGGCCTGTTTTCCTGGCTTCGCAGGGAATTAAGAGCTTTGCTGCCTGTAGCGAATATTCCCATGACTTCATGCCCCAGCTCCTCTACTTTATCACTTATTAACTTTTGATGAAGCTTGATATCTTCAACTATTAAAACCTGTTTGCTGTTCATGATGAATTTTTCTCAACCTCCTGACTGCTGAAATTTATTGCTGCTAATTTCGGGCTTTTCAAGTTTGGAAAAGTTGAAAGGATTACTATGAATTATTTCTGTTATGTTATCCAGTTTATCAAGTTTTGGCTTAATATGAAAGCCAAATTTCAGCCCGGACAGCAGTACAGGAGGCGTTAAACGGCGGAAAGATACCGCCAGCTGCTGTACTGGCGATTATGCGTCAGTAGATTTGAGATTTTCTGGCAGAACAAGATTTAAAATTATCCCGGTCAGGGCTGCTAAAGCCATGCCGGAAAATTCCATTTCACCTATCTGCAGCACCGCGCCTCCCAGGCCCAGCACTAAAATAACACTGACTATGATGAGATTGCGGGATTTTTGCAGGTCGGTTCCGGATTCTATCAGTGTTCTGATGCCCACCGAAGCTATCATACCAAAAAGCAGGATGGATATGCCGCCGATAACCGGCTCGGGTATGGTCTGGATGAGCTGGCCAAACTTTGGTACCAGAGACAAAATGATGGCAAATACCGCTCCAATTCGCATTACCCGGGAATCAAAAACTCCTGTCAGAGCCAGAACTCCGGTGTTTTCGCCATAGGTTGTGTTGGGAGGCCCCCCAAAAATTCCGGCTACAAAGGTGGCCAGGCCGTCACCTATCATCGTTTTGTTTAGACCGGGATTTACTACCAGCTCCCTATCTTTGCCTATTGTTTGACTTATGGCCAGTACATCTCCTACATGCTCAATTATCGATACCACGGCCACCGGAGCTATGAGAGTAATGGCATTGAGTTCAAAGCTGGGAGCAGTGAACTGCGGCAGGCCCAGCCAGTCGGCTGCCAGCACCGGTGAAAAATCCACCATACCCATTAATACTGCGGCAAGATAACCAACTATCAGGCCGGTGATGACAGGGATTATCCGGAAAAATCCTCGGCCAAAAACAGCTGCTGCTGTGGCTGCCAGCAGGGCTGCCGCCGCTACCCAGATATTGCCAGAAGCCTGGTCGATGGCTACATCTGCCAGGTAAAGTCCTATGATCATAATTACCGGTCCGGTAACAACAGGGGGAAATATGCGCTTTATCTTGTCCGGCCCTACCTTATAAATGAGCCAGGCTACCACAGCGTAGATAAGCCCGGTGACCATAATTCCGCCCTGAGCTGCGGATATGCCGCCTCCTTCAGCAATAACCACACTGATGGGAGCTATAAAAGCAAATGATGAGCCCAGGTAAGCCGGCACTTTCTTCCGGGTGAGGTAATGAAAAAGCAGAGTGCCAATACCGCTGGTAAATAAAGCAACAGAAATATGGAGCCCGGTCAATATTGGGACCAGAATAGTTGCCCCAAACATGGCCAGAGTGTGCTGAAAGCCGACGAAGAGTTCCTGAGCTAAACTTAAGCTGCTGGCATCGCGAATCGGTTCATTCTTTTGGGTTGCCATTGTTTAATTCCTCCTGAATTTGAGATTATTTTAAAAAATTAGTCCTAAACTTTTACTCATAAAAAAATCCCGGCCGTGGAGGCCGGGAAAACCTGCGGATAAAAATGCGCCGGAAGATAAAAACACAAAGCATTCTGTATCCGGATTTCCCCTTTTTAGCCTCACGGGACTAAATTAAAGGGAATGAGTATAAAAATTATATAATTGTCATGGTTAACATTAAGAGATCAAGGAAAATCATTCAGCTATCTGTTCCTTCAGCATAACGGCATCTGCTCCATCAGTTTCTGCCAGATTAACCTCAATTACTTCCTGCTGTGAGGTGGGAATATTTTCCCCCACATAATCCGGTCTGATTGGCAGTTCCCGGTGTCCTCTGTCGACTAAAATAGCCAGCTGTACACTCTGCGGTCGGCCTAAATCCATGATGGCGTCCAGGGCCGCCCGGACTGTTCTGCCGGTATAGAGCACATCATCAACCAGAATGATATTTTTATCATTGATATTAAAGGGAATATCAGTTTTGTGCACGATCGGCTCCGAAGCAACCTGGCTGAGGTCATCGCGATAAAGGGTGATATCCAGAGCGGCATCGGGGACTTTTTGACCTTCAATTTCGGCCAGTTCAGCA
This sequence comes from uncultured Halanaerobiaceae bacterium, assembly GCA_964628755.1. Lineage (GTDB taxonomy): Bacteria > Bacillota > Halanaerobiia > Halanaerobiales > Halarsenatibacteraceae > Halarsenatibacter. Next base: position 3,992 of record CAZVMQ010000062.1, on the reverse strand, counting down.
GCTATTCTCTCTCCTAGAGGTACTCCCCCGGTTCTGATGCCGATTACTACCACATCATCAAGCCCCTTATTTTTTTCCACAATTTCGTGAGAAATTCTGGTCAGGGCCCGGCGGATCTCCTCAGCATCCATCAGCTGTTTTTTGGTCTGTAAATTCATCTATCTGTCTACCTCCTTTTAATTCGCCGGCAGGCGAGAAAAATTTAAATTGTAACCCAGAGCCAGTAAAACCAGAACATTCAGCCAGCAGTGAGCAATTAAAAAAACCTTCTTACCGTCAGCACCGGCAAGAAGGCTTGTGTGTCAGGGTATAGTTCAGACGATAACCCCAAATACTATGTTACAGGCAAGCTGTTGCTTTCCTTACCGGCCTCACGGGACCAGTTTAAAGGATCCAGAAACTAAATATTAATTTTTACTGACAGAAGTATATCATAGAACTGAGAGGCTGTCAAACAGCACCGTTTATATATTTCTGGTTATTTATTGAAAAGAAGTATAAAGATTGCCATAGGGTCGATGCGATACAGGGGCTATTTTGCTGAAATTTTCCAGGCTAATATCAGTAATATCACGCTCCAATTGCTGAGAGAACTGCTGGATAAGCTGCTGGAGCTCTTCTTTATCTTCTGGATTGAGGGGGGCAGCCTGGACTGACTGACAGATCTTATGCTGGCTCACCTGATCCCGAATATAGATTTTGCCGCCATGCATGCCGGCCCCCAGGTTATTTCCGACAATTTTATCTCGGGTTGAGTTAAGCCCTAAAACTACAATTCGGCCTCCAGCCATGTATTCTCCCAAAAAATCTCCGGCACTGCCTCCGATCACAATATTTGGCTGTTTATGCTGGTATCCTTTCATATGAATTCCGGCCCGATAACCAGCATCACCCAGGATAATAACTGAACCACCCCTCATCGAGTAACCCAGTATATCGCCGGCGCTGCCGTGTACCACAATTTTACCGCTGCCCATGGTATTGGCAACACCGTCCTGAACATTTCCGTATACTCTTATGTCGACATCTTCGGCAAAGGCTGCCAGATCATTGCCGGCAACACCTTCTATGATGATTTCAACCTTCGCATTAAGCCCTTCTCCAATATAGCGCTGGCCCCGGACATTGTACAGCTGAAATCTTCTCTCATTGCCGTTTTCCGGAAGCTGCTCGCGCAGCAAGCTATTGAGCTTTCGATAGGACATACCTTCTGCATCGATAGCAAAGCCAGAATTTTGCTGCTGCCAGTTGATTGCTTTGCTCACAATATATCACCCCCTGTTAATATCAATTATGGATGTGTCTGCTACCTGCCGGCGTGTTTGATGCCCAGCACTTTCAGCTCCTCTGTCGTTAAGTTCACACCGCGCAGCATTCTTCTGTTGCCCCGCAAACTTTCAATAGCGTTTATTCCCATTCCTCCCAGCATTTCTTGCAGTTCATGAGTCCAGGCTTCCACCAGATTTATGACCTGCTCTGCTGCTCTTTCCGGATCTAGTCTCTTAACCAGCTGTGGTTTTTGCGTGGCAATACCCCAGGCACAGCTGCCGGTAGAACAGCTCCGGCAGAGCCGACAGCCCATAGCCAGAAGAGCAGCGGTTCCTATGGTGACAGCATCTGCTCCCAGAGCAATAGCTTTGGTGACATCAGCACTGCTGCGAATTGAACCTCCTGCTACCAGAGAAATGTTGTTGCGAATATTTTCTTCTCTTAACCTCTCATCTACAGCTGCCAGAGCCAGCTCCAGGGGAAGGCCAACATTATTGCGGATTCTGGTAGGAGCAGCTCCTGTGCCTCCCCGGTAACCATCAAGCACGATGATATCAGCACCTGCTGTGGCTATACCCACAGCTATTGCAGGAGCATTATGTACAGCCGCTATTTTTACCGCCACCGGCTTCTGGTAATTGGTCGCTTCTTTTAAGGAATATATCAGCTGACGCAGATCTTCAATGGAATATATGTCATGATGGGGAGCCGGTGAGAGAGCATCGGTGCCCTCGGGTATCATTCTGGTACGAGAAATATCTTCGCTAACTTTTTTTCCGGGCAGATGTCCGCCTATACCGGGTTTGGCCCCCTGGCCAATTTTGATCTCCAGGGCCGAGCCTGTCTGCAGGTACTCGTCATGTACGCCAAATCTGCCCGAAGCAACCTGGACAATGGTATTATCGCCATATTGATAGAGGTCCCTGTGCAGACCACCTTCTCCCGTGTTATACATAGTCCCCAGATCAGAGGCTGCTGCTGCCAGGGCTTTGCTGGCTCTTAAGCTTATGGAGCCAAAGGACATGCCGGCAAACATGATAGGAGTTTCCAGCTCCAGCAGGGGGGTAGCGGAAAGCTTTTCCTCCTCTCCCCCAGAGATGCTGTCAGGCCGGCTCCCCAGAAAAGTTTTTACTTCCATGGGCTCGCGCAGAGGATCCAGAGAAGGATTGGTTACCTGACTGGCATTGAGCAGCAGGTGGTCCCAGTATATTTTTCCCGGGGCTGGGTTGCCCATACTGGAGAGAAGAATGCTGCCGGTCTGGGCCTGAATATGAGCCCCCCGCACTTTATCTTCCGACCAGTTATGACTTTCGCGATACTGGCGGGGATGTTTTCTGATATAGAGGGCATTTTCCGGACATAATTCCGAACAGCGCTTACAATTTACGCAGTTTTCCTCCTTTATATGGAATTCTTCGGTTTCTTGTTCATAGGCATAGACTCCGTATGTACACTCCTGCAGACAGCCAAGACAGAGAGTGCAGGCTTTTTCATCTCGCACGGGCTGATATAGTCGATTTTTGACTGTAGTTTCGCTCATAATTCTTCAGCCTCCTCTACAAGAGCCAGAACTGGCTCGCCGCCTCCGGGCCAAAAAATCTCTTCCGGTTCGGCACATACTGTCCTTACCCCTGCTTCCTCGGAGCTGGCATAAACCCTGCTATCTTTTTCCGCCACTGTCAGCGGTCTTAATTTAATCCTATCGTTAAGAACCATAAAACCCCGACTGGAACCGGCAATAAATGAAAAGGGGCCATTGAGCAAAGCCCCACCATATATCTGCCTTAACCGCCTGTAAAAATCAGCCTTCGTTTCCGGCATGTTCTCCAGCTCTTCCCAGAAAGGAGGAGCAAATATGGCAGCTGTGGTTTTGGCCGACAGATCCTGTTCGCGCAGCAGCAAATCTAAAAGATAGGTTATAACTTCTGTATCAGTCTGCAGAGAGCAGCTGTAGCCAAACATATCCACAAACCGGCGGTTGGTACCGTAAGAAGAAAGCTCTCCATTATGAACTACTGTCCAATCCAGAAGTGAAAAGGGGTGAGCTCCTCCCCACCAGCCAGGCGAATTGGTGGGGAAACGCCCGTGAGCTGTCCATAAATAGGCATTATACTCATCCAGCCGGAAGAATTCCGCAACTTCCTGAGGATAACCCACACCTTTAAAAACTCCCATATTTTGCCCGCAAGAAACAATGGTGGCCCCGGAGATATGTTTGTTAATTTCGAAAACAGCCTCTCTTATGTATTCTTTATCAGCTGTTTTATCCTGCCTGCAGTCAGAATTCTGCTGATATTCCCTGGTTGGATTACTTTCCCGGGCCAGAGCCCGGGGGGTATCAACAAAATAACGCCAGACCCGCGGTGGATCTGCCAGACAATGTCTGGTGGTTATTTCTTCCCGGGAATGTACATTTATCCTGTCCTCCAGATATTCTTCTGTTTTGTTCCGGGCTTCTTTTGTTTGATAAAATACATGCAGAGCAAATTCATTTTTCCGTTCCGGATAAATGCCGTAAGCAGCAAACCCCCCGCCTTTGCCGTTAGAACGCTCTTTGAGGGAGGATATAGAATTGACTATATCATCTGCTGAAAATCTCTGTTTTGTTCTGTCGAGTATGGCACTGATAGCACAGCCGGAAGAGACTTTTTCCCTGCTGTTCGGCATTGACACATCACTCTCCTTTTTCTGCTTCAATATAAATTATTTTAATGTAAATTACT
>CAZVMQ010000061.1:0-8818 GCA_964628755.1 uncultured Halanaerobiaceae bacterium | reverse complement strand
GGCACCTGATGCCGCTTCCGCCAAAGACTTAGTCCAGGACATGGTTTGATAAAAAAGAGGGATGCTGGATCAAAGCAAAATTATTTTAAATAGTTAAAATATTTTTAAGTGATAAAAAAAGATACAAATGTAAAAGATAGAGATAATATAGACAATTTAAAGGGGGATTAATTATATGACTGTGAGAAATCGCCAGTCCAGCTATACCGTTAAAAACGGTTTCAGTGTGGACATGTTTACTGAGGACGAGCTGCAGCAGATACATTACGCCACCCTGGAAACGCTGACCAAGATGGGGGTTCATGTAACAAACGAAGAGGCCCTGGATTATTATGAAGATGCCGGGGCAGAAGTGAACAGAAGTAATGGCAGGGTGAAAATCCCGCCCTATATGGTAAAAGATGCTATAGATTCTGCGCCGCCTGAGGTTTTGCTGGCTGGACGCGATCCAGAACACGATGTTGTGCTGGGAGACAGCAGGGTTAATTTTACCACCTTTGGTGCCGGTGTTAAAATATATGATTATGAGACAGGAGAATATAGAGATACTGTCAAACAGGATGTGGCCGATACTGCTAAACTGGCCGATAAACTTGATCAGGTAGATGTTTATTCTCACGCCGTTACTGGAGGAGATTGTCCCAGGGAGAATATTGATCTGCACGAAGCGGAAGCCTTTTTAAACAATACCAGCAAACACTGCATGCATATTGACCTAACCAGTGGTGAGAATGCAAAGAAGTACTTTGAAATGGGGGCCGCAATCAGCGGTGGCATGGATGAGTTAAGGGAACGTCCCATTATTTCTGCCCTCATCTGTCCCCAGAGTCCATATGAATTGCATGGTGAGGCTGCTCAAATTATTATTGAGTGTGCCCGAGCTGGAATTCCGGTAAATATACTTTCCATGGCCATGGCGGGCGCAACTTCACCAGTCACAATTGCTGGTACACTGGTGGATCACAATGCAGAAGTACTGGCCGGTATCGTGCTGGCTCAGCTGGTAAGTAGAGGAGCTCCGGTACTGTACGGCAGCTCAACAACTATATTCGATGTCAAGGAGTCAACTGCTCCTGTGGGCTCACCTGAGATGGGTATGACCAATGCCGGTGTGGCCAGATTAGCCCGGTATTATAACCTGCCCAGCTATACGGCCGGTGGTTAGGCAGATTCTAAAAAGCCCGATGCACAGGCTGCTCACGAAAAAACTATGACCGCCTTATTGCCAGCCATGGGCGGTTCCAACCTTATATACGGACTGGGAATGCTTGAACTGGGTGTAACTTTCAGCCATACACAGCTGGTTCTGGACGCCGAGATAACCAAGATGGTTAGGCGAGTCGTCCAGGGCATAGATGTAAATGATGATACACTGGCTGTGGAACAGATTAAAGAAGTTGGACCTGGGGGTAATTTCCTCACCCAGCAGCACACAATAGATTACATGCATGAAGAACAGGCCCGTGCTGAAATTTTCGACCGCAAAATGCGAGAAAACTGGGAAAAAGGCGGTTCTAAAATAGCTCGCGAGCATGCCGAGGAGAAGGCTCGAGAAATATTGAATACACATGAGCCTGAACCTCTGGGTGATGCTGTAAAAGATAAATTGAAGGAAATCAGGGACAGCGTCAAATAAAGCAGCTGCGATACACCGGGTTATTTACAAATATAGAAATTTAACGCTTGTCCTTAAGCAATAGACATGATAAAATTTAAATACATGCTGATATATCTGTCAGAACTGCCGTAGTAAGGGATGCAGAGTCATCCTGGAGCCGGCAGTTAGCTGTCAGATAAAGTGAGGAGGGTTGGTCGGAAAGATCACACAGGCTCTAACCCTGTGCAGCTGGGTGTAACTCCCGGACCCTCCTCCAAAATTTTTATGGAGGCAATTTATGGCTGCAAAATATTCTTTTCGCAAACGCGAAGAATTATATAAACTGGTAAATCAGATAAAACTGTGGCCCTCTCGCAGCGGCAAATTACACGGTGTTAAAAATATAGAAAAGCAGGGCCAATACATAATGCTGGAGCTTTATTGTGGCGAGACATTGAAGGTGAAAAACTCTAAAAACAGTCGGGCTGCCCGCTGGTTGAGAAATAAAATGATGGTGGAAGCCTGTTCTAAGTGTAAAGTACCGGAATGGAAGCTGGAAAAATATTCTAATACAACTTTCAAATAATTTTTTGCTGGAGGAAAAATTAATGGAGCTGACATCAGGCCAAAAGCAGAGAATTAATGAACTCGATATTTTTGGAGAATATGAGCAGGAAAAAGACCGGGAATTTACTTCCCAACAGCAGAGAGATGATTTTTTTGATAGAGTGGAAAATGAACTGGTAAAGAAAAATAAGGCGCGATTGAAAGATTTGACCCGGAATAAATTTACTGGTGAGCTGCGCCAGCTGGAAAATAATATGCAGGAAGTATTACAGGGAATAAATTTCACAGAGGTGGTTACCCCCATAAAGCTGGCCCGGGGGCATCTGGAGAATATGGGAATTGATGAAGAACACCCTCTCTGGCAGCAGGTCTACTGGCTGGAGGGAAAAAACCACTGTCTGCGGCCCATGCATGCTCCGCATCTTTACAGTATTCTGGGTAGATTTGAAAAGATGCTGACTAAACCTGTAAGCATATTTGAAGTAGGTCCCTGTTTTCGTAAAGAGTCCAGTGGTCGCGAACACATTTCGGAGTTTACCATGCTAAATTTGGTTGAGCTGGGGCCGGAGCAGGAACCGGCTTCCCGGCTGCAGGAAATCGTGAAAGAGATAATGGGTAATTTAGAAATCGAGTATGAACTCTGCCGGGAAGAATCAAATGTCTATGGCGAAACCTTTGATGTGCTGGTAAATGATATGGAAGTGGGCTCAGGAGCAGTTGGACCTCATGAGCTGGATGAGGCCTGGGAGATATCCGATAGCTGGGCCGGTATTGGCTTTGGGCTGGAAAGACTTATAATGGCAAGAGATGAGATGCAAAATATTACTAGAGTCGGGCGCAGTCTCATTTATCAGGATGGGGCCCGTCTTAATGTTTGAGTATAAAATAAAGTATAATACAGGCAATAAATTATTGTTATTATAGTTTGAAGATTACGCCGCGTGGTTCTTCTCCAGAACCGCTGGTGAAATTGCCATATATGCTGGATTACCAGGACTACTTATACCTTTAATTTAATCGCCGTCATATCAAGGATCATATCTATTTATTTGTCAGTAAGATTACTTTTCGCAGGGCAATAATTTAAAGTTATTTTTCATAATTTCAGCTATAAAGAAGGGATTTTTAATGAGTGAATTAAATTCGGTCCTGAAAAAAGCTTTGGCGGAAAAAGATTTAACGCAAAAGGAAATTGAAATAATTTTATCGGCTGAACATGACCAGCAGTATAGAGATATTTTTGCTGCTGCTCGACGCATGCGGGAGCGTTATTTTTCCCAAAAAATTTTTGCCTATGGCTTTGTATATTTCTCCACTTACTGCCGAAACAACTGCCATTTTTGTTATTATCGCCGCCAGAATAAATCCAGCCCTCGTTATCGCAAAAATAGGGAAGAGATACTGAATATATCTCAGGCTCTGGTTGATTCTGGTGTGCATCTGCTCGACATAACCATGGGGGAAGACCCCCGGTATTATCAGAAAAATGATTTTTCTCCTCTGCTGGATTTAACAGAGGAATTGATTAAAAAAACCGAAATGCCGGTAATGGCTTCTTTTGGTCGGGTGCCGGAAAATATTCTGGATAAATTAAAAGAAATTGGCGTCGACTGGTATGCCTGTTACCAGGAGACTCACAATAGGGACTTATTTACGCAATTAAGGGTGGAACAGGATTACCAGTCACGACTGGAGATTAAAAAGCAGGCCAGCAGTAAGGGTATGTTGATTGAAGATGGAATTTTGCTGGGGGTGGGGGAGAGCACAGCAGATATTGCTCATTCTATTCACAGGATGCGGTGCTTGGGTGTTGACCAGGGACGAGTTATGAGTTTTGTGCCTCAGGAGGGAACACCTATGGAGAATCGAGAAGTTCCCGGGCGGATAAATGAGCTTCTTACTATTGCTGCTTTGAGATTGGTTTTGCAGGATAGTCTGGTGCCTGCTTCTCTGGATGTAGAGGGAATTGCAGGGCTCAAAAGCAGGCTGCAGGCAGGAGCTAATGTAGTCACCTCAATTATTCCCCCTGCCAGTGGTCTCAAAGGTGTCTCTAATTCGGAACTCGACATAGATACAGGCAGACGAAATATTCAGGGGGTAAAACAAGAGCTGCGTAAAACCGATTTGGAACTGGCTGAAGCAGGAGAATACGAAAACTGGATACAATCACGCAAAAAACGTAAAATAAGAGGTGAGATGATCTGAAAATAGGGGTAATAGGCGGGGGGCTGCAGGGTATAGAAATTACATATCTGGCCAGGGAAGCTGGCTGGGAGACAGTATTATTTGATCAGAATGAATCACCGCCGGCTGTCAATTTATCAGATTATTTTCACAAAATAGCGGTGAATGAGAGTAATAAAAATATGTTAGCAGAGAAATTATCGCAGCTGGATGTTATTTTTCCGGCTCTGGAGGATTATTCCGCTTTAAAAGTTTTGCATAGTCTTGAGCACCAAATTTCTGCTCCCATTGTCTTTGATCTGGCTGCTTATGAGGTGACCCGGAGCAAGAAAAATTCCAGAAAATTTTTTGCGCGTCACGGACTTCCTCACGCTTTAAGCTGGCCCCGGGCGGAATTTCCCGTCATAGTTAAACCGGTGGAAGGCAGCGGCAGTCAGGAAGTATATCAGGCTGATGATATTTCCCAGCTTAACCAATTGAGGGATCAGTTTTCCCGCAGAAATGAAGACTATATCATAGAAGAATTTTTGCAGGGAGAGGTATATTCTCTGGAAGTCATTGCAGATGGAGATAAAGTATATAAATTTTTGCCCACTAAATTGAAATTTGACGAAGATTATGATTGCAGTCAGGTCCTGGCCGGGAAAATTATAAAAGAGGAGAAGAGAAAGAAGCTGGAAAGCCTGGCGGAAAATTGTGCATATGAGCTGAATTTGAGAGGGATTATGGATATAGAGGTGATCGATTCCCGTAAGGGTTTAAAAATAATGGAAATTGATGCCCGCTTTCCCAGTCAGACTCCGATTACTGTTTATGAAGCTGCTGATATTAATATGGTGAAAATTCTGGCTGAAGTTTTCCGAGAAAATCCGGGAAAAATAACAGAGAGAATCTATCAGGCTAGAAGAAATGAACGGTCTGATTTTAGAGCTGTTATTTATGAACAGATTCGGGTAGAAAAAGATCGATTAGAAATTGTGGGTGAACATGTCATTTCTGGCAGCAAAAATCTCCACCTGTGCCGAGACTTTTTTGGGGCTGAGAAAGCTCTAACTAATTATTGTCCGGGTCGAAGTAACTGGCAGGCTGTATTAATATTTGCTGGCGATAATATGTCTTCAGTAAAAGCTAAAAGAAGAATAACATATGATACGATAGAAAAGGTGATTAAATGACACGGCTGCATAGCTCTCAGGTGCTTGAGATACCAGGGAAGATAGAAGAGTATGAGAAAGATTTAATAGAGAAAATTGGAATGAGTCTGGCAGAGGTCGGCTGGAGAGCAAAAATTTGCGACTGGACCGGGAGAGTTGCCGGTGAAAATGTCCGGGCAGGTGCAGGGGATCTGGATTTAGCCTGCAAAAATATTGCTGTTGTTCCTGTTACTGCGGGCCAGGGACAAATCTCTGGTTTCTGTCAGGCTGTGAAAGCCATAATTCAGCAGCTGGGATTTAATTCCGTTCTGGTTACCGAGAACAATGATGTTTCGGGAATCAGTGAGGCTATGAACAGAAAGGCAGAAATTATTTTTATGGCTGATGATGATGATTTTATAGCTTTTAACACTAACACCGGTCGGATAATAAACAATGATAAAGCGACGGCCCGCGCCTATGCTGTAGGTCTGGCGGGAATGGCAGAAAATTATCAGCAAAAAGATGTGCTGGTTTTAGGTGGGGGCAAAATAGGTTGTGAAATTATAAAATTTCTTTTAAATTACAACGCCAATCCGGTATGTTATGACCCGCAGAAAAGTAAAACCAGCCACATAACAAAAAAATTTGGCATACAATGTTATAGTTCCCGGGATATAAAGCAGCTGGTGAAAGATTTTCACCTGATTTTTGATGCCACTCCTGCTGCTGATATTATAACTGCTGAGATGGTTGATGAAAATACCTATCTAGCAGCCCCGGGTATTCCCGCTGGTTTTACCAGAAGGGCTGCCCAAAAACTGGAAAGTCGGCTGCTGCATGACCCGCTGCAGCTGGGGGTTGCAGTTATGGCCTTTGCTGTGATATGAACAATAGCAGTGTTGCTCGTGTATCGCTTCTGACCGGGAGTAATATGTTATAGTTAATAAATATGGATCTTCTCCATATCAGCTGGTTGAATATAGTTTTAGTCATTTTCATAATGCATATAATTGAAAGCTATAAAGCTCTGTGCACCAGGAAATTTTTCCAGCATCACTTCGCTTTATAGCTTCCAATACTTTATAAGCTCCGGCAATTAAAAGTATAAGTAGTCCTGGTAATCCAGCATATATGGCAATTTTACCAGCGGTTCTGGAGAAGAAAAATAAATATTAAAAAAATTAAAAGACGCCAGTAAGCACTGGCGTCCGCGCTGTTATTTTTCTTTATTTAGGCGAAAAAATGTTTTATAAAACTGTAGTTATCCTGAAAGTAAATCCAGAAGCACACCTGTTAGGCAGGGGTATGAAAAAATTGATAATTTGCCAGGCGGAATTTTTTGCAGTATAATAATTTACAGAAATCAGCATGGTTTTTTATAGTTTTGCAAGAATAATATTGCTCAGGAGTTAATCAAATTTATTGCAGTGTTTCCAGTTCTTCCAGGCATTCTTCGCAAATATTTTTACCCTTGTAAGTTATCAGGTCTTCAACATTTGAACATAACGTACATCCGGGCTCATATTTTTTGAGAATTACAGTTTCACCATCAACAAAGATTTCCATAGGATCTTTTTTATTTATATCTAAATTTTGTCTTAATTCCTTGGGAAGTACAATTCTCCCAAGCTGGTCCACTCTTCTTACAATACCTGTGGCTTTCATATTACATCTCTCCTTTTTAGGTTAGTAACACAATGACTTCTTAATTTATTATATACTAAATTTACTATAAATTCAAGGTTTAACTTTAAATGAATTTTATTACACCATTTGCAAACAATAGAATATTTGGGCTTTAATAAAAAATATATATGACGTCTGAAATTATACCTGGCAAAAAGATGGTGGGGGTTTTTTATGAGCGGAAAAATTGAATGTTCGCGGGAGAGTCATACCCAGGATTTGCTGGATGCTTTCCCTTATAGAGCCGTGATTATTGATGAAAATGGGGTTATAAAGAGGGTTAATGAACGCTGGAAAAAATTTGCCCGGCAAAATGGCTTGAGTATGGAAGACTGTGGACCGGGAGTTAATTATGTTGACATTGCAGATAACTCCAGGGGAGAGGACTCGGAAAAAGCTGCGGATACTGCAGCAGGGCTAAGAGCAGTTTTAAAAGGAGAAGTGGAAGAATTTTCTCTGGAATATCCCTGCCACTCCCCAGATGAGAGATACTGGTTTGAAATGAGGGCGACAGCTTTCGGCGATGGGGCCCTGGTTTTACATGAAGATATTACGGATAGAAAGTTGTTTGAGGAAAAACTTGCCAGGACTAATAATAGATTAAACAAGGAGTTTGCAAGGGCCAAAAATTTACATGATGCCATGCTGCCGGAAAAACTCCCGGTATTAACTAATATTAAATTGGCAGCCCACTATCAACCGGCTCATAAGCTCGGGGGTGATTTTTATAATTTTCTGGAAACTGATGATCAATTGTTATTTTATATTTCTGATGTCAGCGGCCATGATACGAGCAGCTCTATGGTCAATATTTTTTTAAAAGAAGTAATGAATTCTTTGCTCAGAGCTCCGGAATGTCTGGGACAGGATATTTCCAGCCTGTTAGAACCTGCTGCCATTATGAAGTATGTAAGAAGAAATTTTCAGGAATTCGGCCTGCCTGCTGACTATTTCATTGCTCTTATAGTAGGGGGGCTGGATAAAAAAGAAAATAATATTAGATTGTGCAACATGGGTATTCATTTTACCCCCAAATTGATAAGCAGAGGTGAGATTTCTTCTTTATCCGAGCTGGGTAAACCTATAACTTCTTTGCAGAATTTAAACTATAATTATAAAGAAATTGAGGTGAATTTGCAGCCGGGAGATATATTTTTTGCCAGTACAGATGGTCTTATGGAACAGGAAGCAGAAGGTAGTGACAAAATGTTTGGTGAAGAAAGGGTTGAAGAAATTTTAGCTGAAAATTATGAGAACACTCCGGAAAATATCATTTCTAAAATCAACCGTAATTTGAATGAATTTAAAGGGGACAGGCCCCTGCAGGATGACCTAACTTATATAGTAATTAAACGTCAGGAACAATAATAGGCAGCATTTATTGGATTTTAATAGTCCAGATTTTCAGGATATCCAAGAGTATTTTGATAAAACACAGAATGTTTATGATAAATTTTTATTTTCTTCTTGCTTGATAAAAATGGATTACTGTGATAATATTAAATTTGCAATATTGATTGCGCCCGTAGCTCAATTGGATAGAGCATCTGACTTCGGATCAGAGGGCTGGGGGTTCGAGTCCTCCCGGGCGCACCATATTAATTATTTATATTGATTATTTATATTTATACAGAAATCATTTAAGCCC
>CAZVMQ010000060.1:0-9162 GCA_964628755.1 uncultured Halanaerobiaceae bacterium | reverse complement strand
CCTGATACTATAAAATTTATATCTCTATCTGTTTGATTTATCAGAAACAGTGCAACTCCTTATATAATAGTAGTGATAATACCCTGCCTGGAATTTTTCCAGGCAGGAGAGTGTAAATTCTAAAATATAATTGTACTAAATGACGTTCACGGCATCATTCAAATCCTCCATGCTGCTGTGGGTGTAAATACTTGTGATCTGAATGTTAGCATGCCCCAGTGAGATTACCGAAATAATGCAGTGAATCTGCAGGTAAAAATAAAACTAACAAAAATATCTACTGTTAGTTATATTGATTTTGAGTATCTGATTTTAATCTCTCTGTTTCCGTTCAAAATAAATATCAATTAATACATTCAGTCAATTTCTTTTTCTACAACCTCAGTGATCCCCTGCTCCAGGCTGACACTGTTAATTTCAATTACAGTCAGATCAACCTTCTCCCGGGGTTTACCTCCGTTGTGGTACCAATCCTTCAGTTCCTTAACAGCCTGCCTGTGGGCTGACTGCATTTCGGTATCACCGTCTTTTTTATCAATCAGCTTGCTAAAGCTGTTATCAATTGCAGTTTTTGCCTCAGAGTAATTACTTCTCACTTCTTCCTGAGTACGAGTTCCTGTTCCTCTGTCGAAGTAATCACTGATAAATTGTATAATATCCTCTGTCAGTGATCTGGCCAGCCAGCCTTTGGCATCTATCTCCAGGTAATCCAGGCGTCTGGTTGCAGTATTTTAATCTTCTGTATGATTTTATATTTTTATCCATTATATACCGTTGCCAAGTTTTCTGATACCTTCGACAAATTATGACGAAATTTTGGTGGTGCCGGGTACCTTAGCTTAAGTAGCATATTTATTAATTAAATTAATTAATTTAGCTTTTTTAATTGGTTTAGTAAAATGATCATCAAAACCTAATTTCTTAGTTTTTTTAATATCTTCAGCCAATGCATGAGCTGTCAAAGCAACAACTGGAGTAGGCGTTAAATCTTGTTCTTCCTCCCATTCTTTTATTTTTCTGTTAGCTTCATAACCATCCATTTCCGGCATCTGTAAATCCATTAAAACAAGATCAAATTCCTGTTCTTTAAACTTTCGGACAGCTTCAACTCCATTTTCAGCCATTTCAATCTCACAATTTTTAGATTTAAGATGGGCATTAACTAAAAAACGATTTTCCTGGGCATCATCTACTAATAATATCTGTAAGGGGTGATCCAGGGACTCCCCACCCTTCCTCTGAGGTGATTCTTTATCTTGATTTATTATATCACTTTCTGTTTTATCCTCTACATTATTTTCCTTAATTTGATCATAAAATTGCTGACCTATAGACTGAATTAATTCTTTTCTCCGAATTGGTTTAGAAATAATTTTATCAATATAATCCCTGCAAGTGACTTTCTCTTTGCCTAAGTTTGAGGTGAGCATAATAATTTTTATTTCTGAAGATTTTAGTTCTTCTCTTATAAATTGGGCTACATCATTCCCATCTTTTTTGGGCATCAACAAGTCCAACAAAATTAATTGAAACTGCTTGTTCTGTTTTTGATTTTTCCTTAATTCTGAAATAGCTTCTACACCATTTTCCGCCAGAGTTAATTCTGCACCTTTATCTGTTAACAATTCTTCCAGAATCAACAAATTTGTAGAATTATCATCTACTGCCAGGACTCTCATACCATCCAAATTAAAATTCTTTTCTAACTCAGGTTCATTAACAACTGAATTTTTGGCTACTGGAAGTTCCAGTTTAAAATAGAACATACTTCCTTGCCCCAAGGTACTATCAACCCCAATTTCACCATCCATTAAATTAACCAGTTTCTTAGAAATAGTTAAACCTAAGCCAGTACCCCCATATTCTCTAGTATTGGAAGCATCAGCCTGACTGAAACTCTCAAAAATCTGTTCCTGTTTTTCAGGACTGATTCCAATACCTGTATCCCGGACAGAAAATAATAAATTCACACTATCCTGATCCTTAACTTCCTGTTCTTGATTCAATTTTACCTCCAGTACAACTTCTCCTTCAGAAGTAAATTTAACAGCATTACTCATTAAATTAAGCAAAATCTGTCTTAATCTGCTCGGATCACCATACAGTTCTGTAGGAACCGCTGGTGCAATCCTGGAAACAAGGTCAAGACCTTTTTCATAAGCTTTAAAGGACACCAATTCGGTTACATTATTAATTACTTCCTCCAGAGAAAACTCTATTTTTTCCATTACAATTTGATCAGCTTCAATTTTGGAAAGATCCAGCACATCATTAATTAAAGCAAGTAAACTTTCCCCGGCATTTTCAAGAATTTCCAGATAATTTTCCTGTTCTGCATTAAGGTCAGTTTCCTGCAAAAGTTCGGACATTCCTATAATAGAATTCATAGGAGTTCTAATTTCATGACTCATGGTAGCTAAAAATTCTGATTTAGCCCGGGAAGCCTGTAGTGCTTCATCACGTGCCTGTTCCAGTTCTATATTTTTTCTTTCAATCTCTTTTGTATATTTATTCAATTTTCGTTTAGCCTCTTTAGCCTCGGTTATGTTCTGAAACATCGCCAAAATATATTGTTCATTATTAAATTTAACAACTTTGGCGAAGACTTTTACATCAATAATTTTTCCTGATTTTGTCTTATGTTTAGTTTCAAAAACCTCTCTTGAACCATTAATCATCCTATTAATCCGTTCTTTAGTTTCTTCAGGTTGTTCATTTACTTCATAATCATTAATATCGATTTTTTTAAACTCTTCTCTGGTATAACCAAGCATCTCACAAACAGCCTGGTTAAAGTCTATAGCATTTTTCTCTACTGGATCTATCACTAAAATTCCATAAGGAGCTTCCTTAAAAATGGTCTGGTATCTTTGTTCTATTTCTCTCCGTCTGGTAATATCACGAGCTATCCCAAGTACACATTTTTCACCCTGAAAGGTAATAGGAACTTTTTTAGTTTGAAACCAGTGAATATTTCCTTGACCATCAGTGATTTTCTCTTCGGAAATATTTTTTTCTTCACCCTGCAATACTTTCTGATCATCCTCAGCAAAATCTTCTGATTCTCTTGCTGTTGGACTCAGTTGAAGATCAGTTTTCCCCAGTATTTTTTTAGAAGGTTTATTAAATAATTTTTCCAGCTCTTTATTTGCCAGCTGATAACGTCCCTGACTGTCTTTTATAAAAATACTATCAGGAACAGTATTTATAACTTTACGAAAAGATTTTTTCTGGGCTTTAAGTTGCTTTTCAAACTCTTTTTGTCGAGTAATATCATAATTTACTCCAAGCATATACTCAGTTTCTTCATTTTCCCCTAAAAAAACTCTACCAAATCCTCTTATATACCTGACATCACCCTCTGAACAAACAACTCTAAAATCTTGCTCAAAATCAGTTTTTTTGGCAACTGATCTTTCCAGATTTTGTTTGGCTTTTTTCCTATCTTCAGGGTGCAAATTATTTACCCAGGTCATATATTTATTTTCAACTTCATCTTTTTTTATTCCATATAATTCATACATTTCTTCACTCCAGTAAAGGTCGTCTGTTTTTAAATTAAGTTCCCAGACACCAACCCCAGCACTGGAAGTTGCCATTTCAAATCTTTCTTTTAATTTTTTTAGTCTTTTTTCAGCTTTTTTTCTTTCCGTTATATCCCTGCCAGAACCAACAATTTGAGCTACCCTGCCCTGCCTGAAAACTGGAGTCAAAGTTGTATGATATACCTTTTTACCAGATGGAAAATCTATTTCCTCTTCATATTCTATACTATCTCCATCCTCAATACATCTTCTGTAATTAGCTTCAACTTCTGTTCCCATAGTTTCTCCCAAAACTTCCTTAGGAGTCTTGCCTTTCACTTCTTCAGTCTTCAATCCGGTCTGGTTTTCATGAGCTCTGTTTAAACTTTGAAATTTAATTTCACCATTTTCGTTAACTTTAAGTAAAAAGAGAGCATCCTGAGTATTATTGAATATTATTTCATACTGTTCCTTTATTGTAAGTTCTTCACTCATAAATAATTTCCACCTTCTCTATATGTTCAGAAAATTCATCAATTAATTCCTGTAACTCGTCAAATTTTTCTTCAGCAGCTGCTTTCTCAATAGCTCTACCCAGATCAGTCACCCGATCAAAACCATAGCCTCCACCACTACCTTTAATTTTATGACCTAAATTTTCTATTTCATCAAACTTTTTTTCCTCCATTAATTCTCTTAATTCATTAATATTCTGGCTGCGATTTTCAAGAAACATAGGAATTAATTCTTTTAAATCTTTATCAACATAAACTTTATTTTTTTCACTCATCTTTATCGCTCCTCCTGTCATGTATGACATTATCACTCTATTCGACCCGGAATAATCTAAATAAACAAGTGTCTCCATTAAGAGGAAACACAATTAATATCATCAACTATTTTCACCTGATCACGACCAGCTTCTTTAGCCAAATACAAAGCTTGATCAGCTGCCTGTACTAATCTATCGGCACCTGCTTTATCACAGGGGTTTGTACAAACTGCTCCTATACTTACAGTAACATATTCTGAAATAGGTGATTCTTTGTGCTCTAATTTTAGATCTTTGATTTCCTGTCTGAGTTTTTCTGCCACCTCTTTCGTCCCTTTTTCATCAGTATTTGGTAAAATAACGGCAAATTCTTCTCCACCATAACGAGCTGCAAAATCACCAGGTCTAAAAAGGCAATCTCTTATTTTTGCGGATAATTTTTTAAGACATTCATCTCCCGCCTGATGACCATAAGTATCATTATAATATTTAAAATGATCAATATCCAGCATTAATAAACCCATCTCATTATCTTCTCTTTGAGCTCTTTTCCATTCCTTTTCCAAAGTTTGATCAAATAAACGACGATTGGCCAGCCCCGTCAAACCATCCAGAGAAGCAAGACGTTCCAGCTCTTTATTTGCGTTTTTAAGTTTCTTAGCTGTCTTTTCCAGCTCTTTTTCGCGAGCATTCCTCTGTTTTATTTCCTTTCTTAATCTTAAAGCTGAACTTACCCTGGCCAAAAGTTCCACTTTTGAGATTGGTTTTTTAATATAATCCATGGCTCCAGCAGAAAAAGCATTTTTTAATGTACTATCTTCTTCTCTGGCAGTAACCATAATTATTGGTATGTCCTGAAATGATTTTTCTTTTTTTAATCGACGACAAATTTCTATCCCATTACCATCCGGTAAAACAATATCTAACAAAATTAAATCCAGTCCCCCATCATTTAACTCATAATTATCAATTGTATTTAATAATTTTTGACTGCTGTCAGCAAAATCAAGATTATCATATCCGGCATCCTCTAAATATTTTTTCAACAAATCTCTAATTTCCCGGGCATCATCTACCACTAATATCTTCACTAATATTCCTCCCTGAAATCAAATTTAAAATTAAATATAGTCAATATATATATATAGTAAAAATTAAAAATTGATAAAATTGGCTCCAATTCTTAAACTTTCTTCTCCCAGATTAAAATATATACTTTCCATATTTAGTACTTCCTTTTGCCTTTCTTCTAAATTAAGCTGAATTCTAATCTGGTAACTATCATCAACATATCTCTGTAAAGATAAATGCGGTTCCAGGTACCACCGGCTAAAATAAAACTGTAATTTCTGAGAAAAATCTGCAGTTAAAGTATCATCCAGACGTAAGGTATTACCAGCAGTTATCACAATATTTTCTAATTCAAAACTATATTGTGGTGTTAAGTAAATTACTGTTTCCCAGGGATAACCTGCTGCTCTAAATTGCAAACTCAAAATTTGTCTTTCTGTAATCTGATATCCCCCACTCAGATTCAGCTCTACTTTTCGATTATCCAGAGGGCGATAAGCAAGCCCTCCTCCCAGAGTAAATTCCTGAGATATAAATGGATACCTGAATGATCCGGAAAAATTAACAGCTGGTTTAACTCTGTCAGATCTTATTTCATTTAAATTTATACCCAAACTCCCTGTTATTCCCGGTCGTAACCATCTTCTCACCATCAATCCTGCAAATAATTGAGAGGGCTGTTTGGGAAAAATTGCTATCTCCAAGTCTGATTTTAGATCAAATCTTAATTTGGCTGCAGCATTTTTTTTAGAACCAAGATATTCTTTTCTTCTCTCTTCGTGCTCAATCATTTCTGCTGCTTTTTGCCAGCGTTTTTGGGCTAGCTTCCAGTTTTGCTGCCATTCAGCCTGTACAGCCAGCAAAACCAAAACACTTTCAGCACTTTCTTTATCTTCCTGTTCAAGAATCTGTTTTCCCATTCTTTCTGCTTCTTCAAATCTTCCCTGCCATCCTAAAACTCTAATCAAGTGTTCTTCCACATCCCGACGTTCAGGAGATATTTCTCTCAGTGAATATAATTCATCAATTGCTTTTTCTTCTTGACCCTGCCAGCTCCAGAGTAGAGCTCGGGCAAAACGCAGATCAACATTTGACTCAATATTTTTTGTTTCCAGCAACTCTAATGCTTCTTCATGTTGATCCTTATCAATCATTTTCCATATGTCTTCCTCCAGAGCCAGGGAACTAACAGTAAAAAGTAATATTAAAAGTAAAGTTATGATTAAAACTGACAATACCTGATTAAAACCAAAATAAAATTTTTTGAGTATATTTTTCTCCATTCTATTAACCCCCTGGATATATAACAGGTTATTAAAATTCCTGTAAATCTATTTCTCTAATCTGAATTTCACTGGCCTGATGTTCTTTATCTGCTTCCAGCCAATGAGGCCACCAGTGATTTATCATAACCCTCATTTTGGCAGAAGGAAGCTGACTATCAAAAGTAACCATCAGCTCGTTTTCTACATAAAAAAATATTTGTTCGGGAAAATAATCTATGCGATATTCATGATAGCCAGAAGCTGGATCAAAATTAAGTTCCCGAGTTTGATGATTGGTCTTTTCACCCCGGGTAAATGTCACAAAATCTATTTGCCAGCTTCCATCATTATATATTTCAATATCTATTTCATCGTTGTCACCTTCCACATCTTCATATAAAAAGAAAGCAGCAAAAGAACCAGGTGCATAATCAGTTTTCATCACTACGCTATAGGAACCATAACCAAAATATTTTTCTGTTCTAATTTCTCCCCCCTGATAACTGTTAGCCGGAGATAATATTTTTATAATATCATCCTCCTGAATAATATTTTCAGGATGTAACCCTCCTCTTCCCAGGCGATGAGTGGCTTTTGAAAAATTATAATTAAAAAAACTTTTTCTTAAACTTTCCTTGTTACTTTTTTCCTCCAAATCACTATTTTCAAAAATTATTTCTCTCTTTTTTCTATCTTCTGTCAATCTTTCGGCTCCCTCTTGTGGATAACTATCCCAGAGAGCGGTAACAAAAAGATAATCCCCTGAAATAATCTCCTCTTTTTTATGAAAGATAATTTCTTCAATACTAATTACCTGATCTGATTCGGCCTCAATTGTTAAATTTTGGGGCTCAAGATCATACCATTGTCCCTGTGGATCTCTTAGGCTATAGCCCAGCCAGAGATCTATTTCTCGTTCATAATTTTTTACTTTGATTTCAACATTCAGCCCACCGGTATTACCAAATTTTTCTAATTGAATATTATGCTGGGTTATTTCAATATTTTCAGCTACAGCTTTTTCTTCAGAAGAAAAAATTGCAGATATCAAAAAAATAAATATTAATGACAAAAATAGTAGTTTCATTATTTGATTAGATTTTATACTTAACTCTCTAATTGGAAGCATATTTTATCTCCCTTATATAATGTATATTTTCATGTAATCAAAGTAACATTTAACAGTTTACTGAACTAATTTTTTTACCCGGATGATTAATTCCTGTGACTTAAATGGTTTTGTCAGGTAATCATCAGCTCCCAGTTCAAATCCACGGGTAATATCCTTTTCCTGACTTTTGGCGGACAAAATTAAAACAGGTATATCGATTTCTTCTTTTTTTATTTTTTTTAATATTTGCATTCCATCCAACCTGGGAAGCATCAAATCGAGGATCAAAATGTCATAAGAAGTGGAACACAGTTTTTCCATAGCTTCTTCTCCATTTTCTGCTTCTTCAACCAGAAAATTCTGTTTTTCAAGTTTAAAAGAAATTAATCTGCGAACCGAAGGTTCATCTTCTGCGACTAATATAGATTTTGGGTTTTTTTTATTCATCTTTACCACCTTTAATATTAATAAATTTTAAAAATTAATCTGTTTTCTCAAACTTTTTCCTCTTTTGTTCTCCCCATTCTGTCTCTCCTCTAATCAACCCCCAAATTCCCCGCAGCCGCCACCAGGTATGTAACTGTCTGTAACCCAAATTTTCTAAAATACTATAGGCAAATAATACTATAATATCTTTTAAGTCAGTATACTTACGAAAGGTCAATTCTTCAAATAAAATCGACATTGAGGAAAGTAAAATTCCCATCAGGATAGCAGAAATAAAAAATAGACCATATAATTGCCAGTTACCAATTCCTAAAATTATGGATAATAAAATGACTAAATAACCAGTAAATTCAAAGATGGGACTCAAAAATTCCATAAATACAAAAAATGGATAAGCCACCAATCCTTTTAAACCAAAACGGGGGTTAAAAAACATTTCTCTGTTTTTTAATAAGCTTTCCCCTAATCCCCGCTGCCAACGAGATCTTTGTTTGGCTAATGTTTCAGTATCTTCGGGCACCTGAGTCCAGCAGACAGGGTCAGGTAAAAAAACTACTTTATAGTTCCGCTCAGAATTTTTCATAAAACGATTCAACTTTAAAACAAGTTCCATATCTTCACCTACAGTATCAGTACTATAACCACCTGCTTGAACTAAATACTTTCTTTTAAAAACACCAAAAGCTCCCGAAATTATCAATAAACTATTTATCGCAGCCCAGCCCACTCTTCCAAAGAGAAAAGCTCTTAGATATTCAACAACCTGAAAAATTACCAGAGGTTTCCGAGATAGTTTAACTTCCTGAACTTCTCCGCTTTTGATTTTGCAATCATTGGCAATTCTTATACTGCCACCTGCGGCCACTACTCTCCAGTCATTAGTAAAGGGCTCAACAACTTTTAAAAGAGCCTGACCGTCAATTAAAGAATCAGCATCAATATTACAAACCAGAGGAAATTGAGCTACATTGA
>CAZVMQ010000059.1:0-9366 GCA_964628755.1 uncultured Halanaerobiaceae bacterium | reverse complement strand
ATCAGCCAATCTTAACATTCCCCCCGGGAGAGAACAACATAACCCCCGGGGGTTTATGATGTTTTATCTTAATAATTGGTAGCCTCTTTACCAGAAAAAAATGCCCGCCGGACTTTTATGCTTTTCGCCCGGCGGGATGAATCAAATCATTTAACTGAAATTGCCACAGCAAACTTTTCTATAGTTAAGGTTAAAATTCCACATTTATACCCAGCGCGGCTTCAAAACCACCCATATCTTCGTCAAAGCTTGACGGAAGTTCAAAATCAAACTCATCTTCGTAATAATCGCGGATAATACCAGCATCACCATCAGTCTCAAGATCTTGTGTCCTCTTAACTTCCATCTCCAAAATTCTCATGAGACCGCTGGCTCTTAAGTTAAGATTAGCAGTTACAGGATAGCTATAATCCAATCCTAACTTTCCAGCTAAACTACCACCAAAGTCCAGATCAGCAGTGTATTCAACTTCTCCATGTTCATAATAATCCTCCAAAACCTCATCATCTGAATCCACTGAGCCTGTACTTCTATGATATACTTCACCTTCCCCCCAGTAATAGCCGGCCGCTAATGTCAGAGTTAAATTATCTGTTAGCTCCGGCTGCACACCTGCATATCCACCCTGCAGAGAAAGATCAACTTCATTTTCTGACTCACCCGATAAATCTATAACATATAATACTTCATTATCCTCAATAATTTCAATTCCGCCATCTATATTCCCCTCCATTTTACTGTCTGCTGTGAACCTTTCTCCCATAACAATAGCTTTCCCGGCAAAATCAGGTATATTATAGCTAAGACCTGCACTAAAGCCTCGCCCCCATTCTATTTCATCTGGATGCATCGGCACTTCACTCACATCAGTGGTTACTCGATCAAAATCCTCCTCGTCCTCAATCTCTCTTCTAAGATCAGAACCGAGATCTTCCTCCATATCTTCTACCCAGCCCTGAACATCTTCTATTGTGTCATTGATTTCACCAGGATCCAGAGTGGTATAAAAAATTCCTCCACGCAGTCCAAAATTGTCTTCTGCCCTGACTTCCGGGCTAAAAAACATTAAAGCTGACATAATCAGACAAAAGCCTATCATTAAAAATACTCTGCTGTAATAACGGGATGAATTCATTGTATATTTCACTCCTGTTTAAAAAGCTTTTAGTTTTACTTATTGGTGATTCAACAAAAATTTGTGTAAAATATCCGGGGCTAATCCGTAGAATTTTCTATATTTTTAACTCCGTCTTCGTCAAATTCTATCTTAACCTCTGTAGACATATATTCATTATCCTCTTCCACATTATCATAAGTTATAATAACTGTAACTTCATTTTTACCATTTCCGTTATTATCTTCTTCAACATCAGCCTCCACCTCTATTTCAAGGCTATTTGTTAAATCTTTCTGATCTGAGTCAAAAGTCATCTCTTCCAGTTCCTCTACTTCTTCCTCCAGCTCCTGCAATTCAAAAACAAGATAATCAGTTTCTTCTGTATCTCCTTCCTCTTGCAGTGACACTTCTTTCTCAGTAAAAGCTGATTTAAACTCAGCTTCATTATCATTTTCACCGGCTTTCAATTCTAACACAAATTTATTCTCTTCTGTATTATCTGTTACTGTTTTAATTTCCAGATTGTTCTCCAGGTGGTCATTTACACTATCATCTTCAGCTGTTATCTCTGAGTCTGCCTCTGCTATAGCTATTGTACCTTCATTTGTTATTGTTTCCTCCAGAATTATGTCAGCTTCATTATTATCACCGGCCTGAACACAGATATTCTCGTTCCAGCCCATATTATTTAAACTTAAATTATTTTCAGCATTTATAATCAAGTCATCTTCAGCCTTAATATTGCCTGACTTCACTTCCAGAGATTGTAAAATAGTGTCTTCTTTAATCTTCAAAGTATCTTGATTAAGATCTAATACACCCAGATTTTCTCCAGCCTCATCACCCGAAATTTTCACATTCTCTTCACTGGTTTTCATACCTTCATTTTCAGCTGCAATAAGGGTATGTGAGGCCAGATTCAAAGTTAAACCCTCACTGGCAAGATTAACCTGCTGATTTGTTTTCATATCAATATCATCATCTAAAATGATTTCCTCATATTCATCCTGCAGAGCAGTTATTAGTTCTTCATTGTCACTTACTGTCTGCTGCCCTTCTGCAAAATTCAAAGTGAATTCTATCTCTTCTTCAACTCCACTTTCCCCGGGAACTCTGGTTGCCGTTTTTGGTAGTTCATCAGTATATTCTCCTTCTTCCAGTGATAGATTATCAATTTCTAAAGTAATTTCCGCCTCAACTTTCAAATCTTCCCGCTCAACTATAAGTGTATTACTATCAATATCTTCTTCAGAAAAATTGTCTATTATACTAACTCCCTCTTTGTCCTTTATTCTCAATTCAAAGACTTCTACATGTTCAGAAGTCAGGTTATTGTCAGCTTCCTCAACTCTTATTTCCAGATCAAAACTCAACCAATCTAGTTCCACAAATATCGTTTCGTCTTCTTCTACGGTAATATTTTCTTCAGTTTTTTCGTATCCATCACCATCCACTAAATATTCATGTTCACCTCTGGAAACTTCTTTAAATTCAGCCACACCACTTTCATCTGTCCAAACTAATCCGTCAGCAAAACTCACCGGCACATTTTCAACAGAATTCCCTGTTTTATCTTCAACTTTAAATAGTACTCTAAACATTCCTATAGTCCATTCGCCGGTCGAAGCAGGATCAATAATTCCGGGCTCAGCATCAAATACCACATCATCGGCGTTAATAACAGCAAATTCAATGTTTTCCGCTCCCATAACAGTAACCGGAGAGTTAACTATAAATTCGTCTACACTATAATCTTCATTATTTTCTCCTGTGTGGTCAATTTCTATAGAACTTTTGGGTATTTCCGCAAGAAGCTCCAGCTGCTCAACCCGTGAATTAGTTAAATACAAAGTATCATCGGTCAAGTAAGCTATCTCTACCCTGCCCAAATTGAGGTGATTTATGTTGACTTCGCCTTCTTCCATATCAATAATTAAATCTCCTGCCAGCTTATAGCTTTCACCTTCTTTTCCGGCCAGAGTTAACGTCCGATCTATGGCAAATTCTTCTCCTTCAATATCTGCAGTAATTATAATTTCCTCTACGTATTTATCATCCAGAGCTTCTTTCAGCTCCTCTGAATCCTCTACTTCCCGGGTGGATTCAACTTTTTCTACCATTATTTCAACTTTGTCACTGCCAGCCTGAAATTTCGGTAAATCATCCAATTCCTCCCCATTAATCTTTTTTATTCTATAATTAATTTCATTATCATGGTTTATATCAAAATTGATAATTTCCTCAGATTCTGCTTGATAATCTATAACAACTTCACCGTTTTCATCGGTAGTTTTACTCTGCCTATCTTCCGCCCTGAAAGTTATTTCTATATCCTCCACAGGTTCAGTTTCATCATTGTCCGTCTCCTTTTCTACCACAAAAATCGTTTCATGTTCCTGCAGCCCATTATCATCCTTTTCTTCATCCAAAAAACCTGGCATATCACAGGCCGTAAAGGAAAAGGTCATTAAAATTGCTAAAACTGTCAAGATAACGATCTTTATTTTTACAGCAGACTTCATTTGCTCACCCCTGTAAAATAATCTTTTCTAGAAACCCCTGTCCTTATACTATAATTCTCCCTTAAACCAATCTGTAGAAAGCCCCAGCACTTCAGCCATCCGGGCTCTTTCCTGTTTAAATTCATATTGTGCTTCCAGAACTTCCTGAGCAGATCGATAATAATTTAACTCCAGCAGATTATATTCATACTGACTTATCATATCTGTCTCTAAAAGTTCTTCACCGTCCGCCAGTCTGCTCTTTGCCAGGTCGAGACCGGATTTCTTCCGCTGTAAATTTCGATGGGAGGCTTCTAAATCCTGCCACTGGGCCTTGACCTCCAGTCCAATACCTTCTCTGGCTTCAGCCAGCTCCTGTTCGCGCGCACTTTTCTCTGCCTGCAGTTCATCCAGTTCCGCTTCTTTTAAACCTGAATCATAAAAATTATATTCTACGGAAACACTTACCTGCCAGAAAGAATCCGCCTCGGTATCATAGGTGAAAACTTCCTCTTCCTCTGTTTCATCATTTTCCAGGTCTTCAATGTTCTGCTGATTATTAATAGGTTCTTCATTTTCATCCGGGGCAAATTCATTGAAATTCTGATTATCATCCAGATCATTAAAAGGTATATCGTTTTGTCCCTCCTGTATAATATCCACTAAATCTATCACCCACTCCGGGAGGTCTTCCTCTTCAACTTCTATTTCATCCAGCTCAGGCAGAGTGTTTTCAGAGCGGCTGACACCTGCTATCACCCGGCCGGAATCATCCAGTTCTACATTAAAAGTCGATTCTACATCCGGCTGATAATATAGCAAGTTACCACTGATATCTGGTTCATGTTCAGCACTGACTCTATCTTTTTCAGCTTCAACTAGCTCAATAGATTGTTCCAGCCTCTGCAGGTCTAACCGCTCACCGCGAGCTATTTCCTGGCTGCGGTAAAGGTCCCAGGGCCAGGGAGAAGCCTCCTCAGGTATTGCAATTTTCTCGGCTGTTTCAAACTCCTCTGGCTGTGGTAATGGGGGCAGACGGTCGGTACCCACTTCCTGCCGCAGGTTTTCCCGGGCCAGATTGAGCATTTCCTCTGCTTCTTCAGCTCTATCCTGAGCTTCTTCTGCTTCCAGTTTTACCTCCTGCAGGTCTGTCTCTGTGGCCTCATCCGCTTCCAGCAAAAATCTTTTTTCTTCAACCTGTTCTTCTCTTACTTCTGCTGCCCGCTCAGCCATTCTGGCCCCGATCTGGGCCTGGCGAAAATCATAATATGATTCTGCTACAGAAGTGATGAGCTCCTGTTCTTTTCTGGTCAACGCCAGCAGTGAGTCTTCTATATTAACCTGTAAAGCCTGTCTCTGATAGGCCGTCTCCGCATCATCCCATAAACTGCGGCTGGCGGCCAGTGTTAGCGTGGCAACAGCAAATTGATCGTCTACTTCTTCATTCGCCCACTCGTAAAAGTTTTGCAAAAAATCCGGGGTCTTCTGTACATCCATATCGGCTATCACATCACCCCGCCAGTCAAGACCGGCTTCCAGCTGATCTTCCTGAGAGCGAGCGGCCTCCAGCTCGTGAAAGAGTTCTTGATAGCTGAAACTCTCTTCTAAGGCGACATCAATTAATTCCTGTAAATATTCATCTGCCGTTTCCAGCTCTGGTTCTAACTCAGCTGCTGCTAATCTGTGATTTAATCCGGTTAAACTAATTGCTAACAGAAAAACTAAAAATATTGATGTAAGCTTAATAAAAGCTTTTCCTGTGAATAAGTTAGAGGTATTATTCATCTAATCAGGACTCCTTTCCGGATATTTTTTGCGCCAAATCCGCGAATAGAGTGTATAAAGTGGGTAAAACTATCATAGTAGAGGCAGTTGATACCAGAAGTCCTCCAATTACAGCAGTGGCAATCGGTGCCTGAATTTCTGCCCCTTCACCAATTCCCAGAGACAGGGGAAACATGGCTAAAACCGTGGTTAAAGTAGTCATGAGTATAGGTCTTAACCTTATCTGACTGGCCCGAGAAATCGCCTCTTCCCGGGGGCCGCCTTTAGCCACCTGGCGATTGATATAATCCAGCAATACAATAGCATTATTCACCACGATTCCCACCATCATAATTACTCCAATATAGGATGCTACATTTAAACTTCTTCCGGTTATCAGCAGGCCAAATACTACTCCCACCAGCCCAAAGGGTACGCTGAGAATAATCACCAGCGGCTGCCAGTAGGATTCAAACTGGGCGGCCAGCAGCATAAAGACAATCACTATAGCAAGCATGAGGGCAAAGAACAGATCGTCAAAAGCATCCCGCATCCATTCGGTATCACTGCCAAATTCGTAGTCTATATCTGCCGGAAGATTATAAGCTTCCAGTTCTTCTTCTACAGCGTCTACAGCTGTACCCAGGTCAGAATCTACATGGTCAGAATAAATCGTGACCGAATTTGTCTGATCGAGCCTGGTCAACTCAACCGGACTGAGGCCCCGAGAAATATCAGCAACCTGATCTAAAGGTATAACCTGCCCCCGGGCATTGGCCACCGGCATGCTTTCCAGACGGGAAAGGTCCTCCCTGGTCCCCCCACCATAACGCAGCAGAACATCAACCTGCTCGATCTCCCCATCCTGAGCTTCATCCTCGAACCTGGTAACAACTTCGCCATCTATAGCAGCATTGACCGCTTCACCAATTTCTGCTCCACTCAAACCATAATTACCGGCCTGGCGCCGGTCTACATCTATCTGTAATTCCGGGCGCGGTTCATCTACAGCCAGGTCGACTTCAGTAGTTATATCTATGTCAGCAATTATCTGCTCTAAATCTTCCCCGACTTCTTCCAGCTGGTCTCTATCCGCACCTAATAACTCAATCGCTATGGGGGCTCCGTCTATATCGCCACCGGTTACCAGCGAAAGATTGCTTGCTTCCAGCTCCGCTTCCGGCACAATGTCTGCCAGAGCCCTCGCTTCCTGTACGAGTTCAGTTGTATCTCGATCCCTATCAGCAAGATCAACCAGCACGACTGTTATGCGGGCTTCAGAAGAAATTCCCCCATAACCCACTTCTGACTGAATGTTATCAACTTCCGGCCATTGTTCAATTTCTGACTCCAGTCGGGCTACTCTTTCCTCAGTTTCCCGTAAAGGTGTGCCGGGAGGCATCTCCAGTCTTACATCTATCATTCCTTCATCTAAATCTGGTAAAAATTCTTGACCCATCATACCGGCCACAGCCAGAGTAGTGCCAAAAATTATCAGAATAACTATAACTGCCGCCAGACGGTGTCTGAGCAGGAATTTAATCAATCTGTCATATTGTTTTTTAAGACTCTCCAGAGCACGATTTACGCGGCTTTCTCTCTGGCGTTTGCGAACTTTTTTCAGATCAGTTCTGGCTAACAATCTCAGTGATAACATCGGTATCAGAGTTAGAGCAACTACCAGTGATAAGAGTAAAGAAAAAGCTACAGTGAAAGAAAGGTCCTGAAATATTTCGCCTGCTATACCTTCGATAAACACAACCGGCAGAAATACCGCCATGGTGGTAAATGTAGAAGCGGCTATAGGCACCCCTACTTCTACAGCCCCTTCTATTGCAGCCGGTTTAATTTCTTTGCCATCTTCCCGCATGCGAAATATATTCTCAGTGACCACTACTGAATTATCCACCAGCATACCGGTTCCCAGGGCTAATCCACCCAGGGTCATCATATTTAAATCCAGGCCGGCCTGGAAAATCAGGAAAAATGTAGCTGTTATGGCCACTGGTATGGTGACGGCCACAATTATTGTAGTAGATACACTGTTTAAGAATAAAAATAATATTATTACTGCTAGAATCCCACCAACCACAGCGTTATTAACCACTGTCTGGATGGCAACTTCTATATATTCAGCTTCATCCATAATCGTGGTAAAATTTAGGTCATAATCGAGCTCCTGCTGTAAAGACTCCAGCTGATCATTAACCTGCTCTACAGTCTCAACTGTATTGGCATCTGCTTCCTGACTGATTGTCAAGCCCAGTCCTTCTTCTCCATTCTGACGGACTATAATATCCTGATCTGTAAAACCATCCTGGATATGAGCAACATCATCCAGATAATAAAAACCACCTGCCCCTCCGGGTACAGGTACATCACCAATTTCAGCCAGAGATTCAAAACTCCCCAGAGTACGGACCAAAAGCTCTTCGCTGCCATCAAGAGTGACATCTCCCCCGGGAATATCGAGGTTAGCCGCATAGACTGATTCCATCACATCAAATACAGCAATATTGTGGCGTCTAACCCGGTCGGGCAAAAGTTCAACCTGTATTTGTCTTTCCTGTCCTCCCAGGATATCAACTTCGGCCACTCCGGAAACACGTTCCAGTTGAGGAACTACATCATTATCCAGATTTCGTCTTACCTCGTGCAGTTCCCCTTCACCACTGACTGCAAATTCCAGCACCGGCATTTCAGTGGGATCAAACTGCAGAGCAAAAGGGTCCTCAGCGTCATCGGGTAAAAGATCCATAACCAGATCAATTTGTTCTCTTACATCCTGGATGGCAAAATCCAGATCTGTGCCCCATTCAAACTCCATGATGATCTGGGCCTCTCCTTCCTGCGATATAGCAGTAATGGAAGATACATCTGACACAGCCTGCAGAGTTTCTTCTAAAGGCTCTACCACCAGATCTTCCACCTCAGAAGGGCCCGCCCCGGGAAATTCCGCAATAACAACTATAACCGGCAGGTCAAGATCAGGCATGAGTTCTAGTGGGAGCTGAGTAAGGCCTATAACTCCCATAAAAATCATAAGCAGGATGGCCATAGTTACAGCCACCGGTCTTTCCACAGCTATTTTAGGTAAATTCACCAGCCGATCACCTCAACCATTTCAGCTGGATATCCATCATAATATTCTTCGTCTGCTTCATACACTATTAAATCTCCCTGATTAATATCTCCTTCCACAGTATAAACACCATCCTCTTCGCTAACTATAGAAACGTCAACTCTACGCATCATCTGGTCTTCTATTATATAAATATGAGGTTCAGGAGTTTCCAGCAACGCTGTAGCAGGAATTTCAGCTCCGAACTCAGCTTCACCCAATTTGACCCGGGCTTCCCCGTATTCTCCGGCTTTAATTGCCCTGTCGTGATTGGAAACAGATATTTCAAATTCAAACTGGCCGCTATCCTCATCAGCAGCAGGATAAACGCTGGTTACTATACCTTCATACACCCTGTCAGGATGAGAATCAAAGGTAACTTCTGCTGTCTGCCCGCGCTGGATATCTGCAATGCGGCGGGAGGAAGCCTCAACAACCAGATTAAGTTCACTTATGTCCATTATAACTGCCACAGGTGTATCCTCTCCAATTAAAGTTCCCTCTTCAACCGGCACCTTACCTACGATTCCTGACACCGGAGCAGTTACCTCCAGATCCTGCTGGCTTAAGCGAGCCTGCTCCAGTTCATATTCCGCTTCAGATATGGAAGCTTCTGCAATTCTAATCTCTTCTGGCCGAGCCCCGGTCCGGGCCATTTCCAGGTCCTGTTTGGCAGCATCATAGCTGGCCCTGGCTTCTATCAAATTCATTTCTGCCTCATCCAGCTCGGGTTTAGCAACTACATCATTCTCATATAGATATTCCACCCTTTCATAAGCATCTTCTGCCAGTTTCAGGCTCTCCTGTGCTGCTTCATATTGTGCCTCAGCCTGAGCCAGCTCTTCTTTTCTGGCCCCGGTCTC
>CAZVMQ010000058.1:0-9473 GCA_964628755.1 uncultured Halanaerobiaceae bacterium | reverse complement strand
ATTTAATTAAAAAGGAGGCTAAATAGCAATGAATGACAGACAGGTATTGATCATTTTAATTGCTAGCCTTGGCATGTTAGCAGCACTTTTTCTAGACCAGGCCTATCTTTATGCTATATCCTTTCCCTTTGTCATGTTTGCCTGGATGTATGCCGGGGCGGAAAGAAAGCAGGGTATTGGCCAGGGATACATGTACTCTCTTCTGGCAGTATTGTTAATCTGGCTTGGTGGCTTTTTGCTGATGAATTTCATGGATCCTACTCAGGTACCTGATAGTTATCCAGGCGGCTTTCCACCATCCACTTCTATTATGGTCTATATAGTCTGGGGTCTGCCTTTTTTCGTCGTTACTTATACTTTTGGGCACTTTTTCGAGAGCGACTGCATCAGCCCACAGCAGCTTCAGGAATTAGAACAGGACCTGACAGAAGAATCAGAGCTAGAAAACACGGAGGTGCGCTAACATGACTACGGTTATAATTATCGCTATACTCTACTTAATCATAATTTTGGGCATAGGCTACTGGGCTATGAAAAAAACCAAAGACTCCGCTGACTTTTTTATCGCCGGTAAAAGCCTGGGGCTTTTTGTAATGGCCATGGCCACCTTTGCCACAGCTCTAAGCGGTTTTTTATTTATCGGCGGTCCCGGGCTAACCTATGAGCTGGGAATGGGAGCTCTCTGGTTTACTTTTCCCACCACAATCTCCTTTACAATGGCCTGGATGATTCTGGGCAAAAAGATGAGACTTTTGACAGAAGCTACTGGAGCAATGACGGTAGCTGATGCTATTTACCATCGCTATCAATCCCGGATAGCCAGCGGCATTACCGGTATTGCTACTTTAATAGGAATAGTCCTATTTATGGCTACTCAGGTTTTAGCTTTGGGAACAATAATATCCTTTATTTTTGGAATCAGCCTTGAAGCGGGAGTAATTATAGGCATGGCAATAGTAGCAGCTTATTCTTCGGCTGGAGGAATTTTGGCTGGGTCCTACACCAGTGCCTTTCAGGGTACAATGATGGCCATCGGCTCTATATTGGTCTTTGCCTTGACTTTACATGTAGGTGGCGGGATGACAAATATCACTGAAACAATCGCCACCACTAACTTCACCGGCATGGAACAGGCAATGCCAGAGTTTGTTGGCCCCTGGGGATTGGTATCTCCTGTCCTGGCTATGAGCTGGTTTTTCGTTTTGAGTATTGGAATAGTGGGCCAGCCACATGTAGTTAATCGCCTTTACATGATAGAAGATGTCAAAAAGCTTAAATGGGGTCCTGTAGTTGCTGCCATACCAGCAATTGTTGGTGGGCTTCTCTTCTTTGGAGTGGGACTGGTGATGCGTTATCTGGTAATGACTGGTGAGATAGCCGAACTGGCTAATCCTGATAATGCCATCCTGGTTTTTGTAATGGAATATGCCCACCCGGTTCTAGCCGGAATTGTTCTTGCAGGAGTTACGGCGGCTATTATGTCTACCTGTGATGCTTTTATAAATATAGCCTCAGCAGCAGCTGTGAGAGATATTCCCTTTGCCCTAAACAGCAAGCTCAGCGACCAAAAACAGCTCTTTTACGGCAGAATTGCTACAATAGTTATATCAATAATTACGGTGATTGCTGTTATAGTTCTTGGTGACAGGGGAATCGCCTTACTGGGAGCAGTTGGCTGGGGAACTTTTGCAGCAGCTTTAGCACCAGCTTTAGGCCTGGGGCTTAACTGGCAGGGAGCCACCAAAGAAGGCGCT
This sequence comes from uncultured Halanaerobiaceae bacterium, assembly GCA_964628755.1. Lineage (GTDB taxonomy): Bacteria > Bacillota > Halanaerobiia > Halanaerobiales > Halarsenatibacteraceae > Halarsenatibacter. The sequence continues at coordinate 7,719 of CAZVMQ010000058.1, read as the reverse complement.
ATCGCCTCTATCGTCACCGGCCTGGGTCTAAGTTTAGTGCTGGAGATACTATCAATACTAGAAGTTTACACTCTGCCCCATGGCATGTATGTTCATGGTCTGGCTATGGTAGTCTCCCTTATAGTTTTCATTCTGGTCTCTTATCTGACAACCGGTCAGGAACTGCCAGATAAAATCACTACTATTCTTGAAGTTTAGAGGAGATTAAAATGATTACAACCAATCTAAACCAGGGTTTTGGGGTTAAAATTGATAATGTTATGCAAAAAACACATAAAAGATTTACCCATTTTGATATAATACTTGACAGCGAGGGACTCTGGGCCAGGCCGATGGGAGAGTCCTTTGCTTCCTGGTTGCTCCGTGATAAAAACCCCGGAGCAGCCCAGCGAGAAGAATATCAAAAGACTGATTCGGAACGAGCTGATATGGAAATCTGGCTTGCGGCTGAAGAGATAACCAAAATAGAAATTCAACCACCAGGTTTTATTAAAAATTTCAGCCTGAAAATATCGTCTAATCAAGAAAAGATTGTCTTTTACTCCCGGGAAAAAAAGCTGGATATAAAAGTTATTATCAAGAAACTGGATGATTTAGGTTATCAGGTGATTAAGTTATAGTAATAAATTAATTAAAATTGAAAACTTAAAATACAAACCATTGCTAAATCATAAAATCCCCGGCGTACAAATTCCTCCGGGGATTTTATGATTTTTATATCTGTTTTTGCTTTTCAATTCAAAGCTGGTGAAAAATGCAAAATCTTAATTTTAACAGCTATAAAGCCTCCTTCCTATTCAAAGCAGCCCTATCTACATCAGTGACCGCGGGCAAACCAGCTTTCTCATTCCTGTAAAACCAGTCCGCAATTATGTTCCAGCATATATCTCACATATTGCATACTATTAATCCTGGTGATATCATAAGAATAAGAGTTTCTTCTCCAGAACCGCTGGTTAAATTGCCATATATGCTGGATTACCAGGACTACTTATACTTTTAATTACCGGGGCTTATAAAGTATTGGAAGCTATAAAGCGAAGTGATACTGGAAATTTTTCAATTATATGCATTACGAAAATGATTAAAACTATATTCAACCAGCTGATATGGAGATGATCCGAATAAGAAGGTTAACTAAAGGCAATACAGGTATAAAGTTTAATTAGGAGGCTATTAACAATGACCGAAGATTATTATAAGCAGAAAGCGCAGGCTCTAGAGAAAAAAATCATCGAATGGCGCCGCCATCTGCACCAGTACCCGGAGACTGGCATGGAGCTGCCCAAAACATCTCGTTATATCGCAGTTAAACTGGAACAGATGGGGGTTGAAGTTAGAGAAAATATTGGCAGCAGCGGAGTAACCGGCATCGTTAGGGGGCAGGCTGCGGATAAAGCGGAGGGGGAGAAAAAAACTATTGCTATCCGCAGTGATATGGATGCGCTAAATCTGAAGGAAGAAACCAATCTGGAATTTGCCTCTCAACATGAAGGAAAAATGCACGGCTGCGGGCATGATGCCCATATGGCCATGGCCTTAGGCGCAGCAAAATTGCTCCAGGAAAATAGGGATCGCTTTGCCGGCAATGTTAAGTTGATCTTCCAGCCCGGAGAGGAAATCGCCGAAGGAGCTAAAGCTATGATTGCCGATGGAGTGCTGGAACAGGAGCCGGCTGTGGATGCTATCCTGGGCACTCATATCGGCACTTTATGGTCTCTGCCCGCCGGAACTGTAGGGTTTCGCTCCGGTCCCTTTATGGCTGCTGCCGATATTATAGAGATTAAAATTCTGGGAGAAGGCGGCCATGGTGCCAGCCCTCACACCACAGTCGATGCCCTGCATGCTGGAGCTGAGGTGGTTTCCAGCCTGCAGAATATCATCAGCCGCCGGTTAGATCCCCAGGAAGCAGCAGTTATCAGCATCGGAGAATTTAACTCCGGCTCGGCTTTTAATATAATTGCAGAAAAAGCGGAATTGACAGGGACGGTCCGCACCCTTTCCGAAGAAGTGAGAGAGCAACTGCCGGAGTTAATTGAAAATGTGCTGGCAGGGGTCTGCCAGGAAGTAGGAGCAGATTACGAGTATGACTACATCCATGGAGCCGCTGTGCTAAATAATGATAAAGATATGACTGAGCTGACCAGAGATACCGCCAGAAAATTACTGGGAGAAGAGCGGGTCACAGAAATTGAGCGCCCGGTGATGGGCGGCGAAGATATGGCCTTTTATCAACAGGAAGTGCCTGGAACCTTCTTTGCTCTGGGCAGTTTGAATCCAGATAAAGATGCCGATTATCCCCATCACAACCCCAGGTTTAATATCGACGAAGAGGTTTTATGGATAGGCCCTGCCCTGTTTGCTGCCACAGCTGAAAACTGGCTTAATAGCTGCTGACAGCTTTGTCCCCATAGGAGCATAATAGGAGGAGGTCGGTAGGTTGTTAGTCAACCTACCGACCTCCTCCTATTCTCTTCCTATTAAACTCCCTTACAGATAGGTATATTTAATCAGCGTTTTCCCGTATCCTGAATTTATTTTCAACCAGATATGTATACAGAGGTAGATGCTCAGAAAAATTTCCGGCAAAATCGGTATAGGTTAAGACATAAGCCTTCTCTTCGTGCACGGTCATGATCTGTCTCTGCCGCAAAGTCTGATGTATTTCATCATGGGTAAACTCTATCTGCCTGGCTTCCGTTTCAGCCAGTTCAATATCCTTTGTTTCTTTCAGCTCAAAGCCCTCAAATTCCTCCATCTGCTCCAGACTCAACTCCAGATATTCTTCTACAGTCATAGCTACATTTTCCTGCTGCAGCACATTAATATTGGGATATCCGGACATATCTTTGCTGAAAACCACAACTTCGCCGGTATCATCCTTCTGAGTGTCCAGCTGCCAGTCTTCCGGGTAGTGGACGATAAAATTTTCGGCCTGATGCTCGATAAAATTTATCTCCGACACCTGCACCTGTTCTTTGTCTTCTTCTCCAGCTTCCTCAGCTGCATCAGCCTTCACCTGTCCGGCAAACAAAAGTCCACTGCCGGTTATCAGCACCATCATTGCCAGGGAAAAAATTAAGATCTTTGCTCGCAATGAACCAGGATTAACACTTATTTTCATAAAAATTCACCCTCTTATATTATTATTTGCCTTGTATTATAAATTATGCAGGCAATTTTGTCAATTGCTAAAATAGCATAAGAATTAAAGAAATTAAAAAGCTGCCTGTGTGGTCATAAATCTCACCACAGCAGGCAGCCTTATTGCCATAATTATATAGTTCCAGCTGGTTTTATTCTTCTGGATGCTCTACTTCATAGCCGGCGTCTTCCCAGGCCATGAAACCGCCTTCTAAGTTAATAACATTTTCATAGCCCATATCCTGCAGCAGTTTAGCTGCTATCAGAGAACGAGCACCGGACTGACAGGATACAACGAACTTCTCATCCTGATCTTCCACATATTCTTCTATATTGAAAAACAGAGTTCCGAAGTTGGTATAGACTGTGTCAGGAATGTATCCTTCTGATCTTTCCTCGGGGGTACGTACGTCCAGCACCAGATAATCCTCTCCCATATCACGATCCATCTGTAGATCCATCACGTCCATCTCTTCTACCTCATCTTCGTATTCTTCCAGCAGAGGATGAGCTCCAGCAGTAGTAACGAGTGCCATAACCATAACGACAGCCATTAGAGCGATAGCTGATTTTCTAAGCATTTTGTAAAAACCTCCAGTTAATTAGTATATTTTAAATATGCATTAAACCCGGTACTAATTTAAACCCTGTACTACACATTAAACTCCGGTTTACCGCCAAATACAGTACCTGCTATCATTAAAAAAAGATATTAAATTGATATTATCGGTAATCAATTGATATTGAATGTTTAAAAGGAAAAGCTGCCATCTTCATGCACGGTGATTCGGCCGTCCAGATAATAGACCTCTTCGAAGCCCAGCTCGGCTATCTCATCAGCCGCATCTCGAGCGCGCACACCGGCTGCACAGTGAACGGCAATGGTTTCGGCCTCATCTTCCGGCAGCTCGTCTAAAAAGGCTTCCGGATCATCAGCAAGTTCACCACTGGGTATATGCAGAGCATTTTCAATCAGGCCAGAATCATCTATCTCATCCTGGTCTCTAACATCGACAACTACTGCCCCTTCTTCATATAATTCGGTAAATTCATCGCTGTCTATGCTTCTATCGACCTCATCTTCAGCCAGTTCAGCTTCGGTGGCGTCAGTGCCGAAAAGTGGCATTTCATGAGCTTCCCAGGCAGGAACTCCACCAGCCATAACCTTCACATTTTCATAACCTTCGCTTGCCAGAACCCTGGCAACACTATGACTGTGGCCTCAGAAAAACCCACCACAGTAGGTTATGATCTCGATATCCTTTTCAGCCGGCATATAGTCCAGAAACTTTTCTTCAAAGATGGTATGTGGCCTGGAGTGAGCGGAGGGTACATGACTTTCCAGATAGGTAGCATGACCTCTGGTATCGATAATTAAATAGGGCAATGTATCTGCATCACCGACATAATCACTGTCAAGCAGTGCCTGCACATGTTCGGGTGTAGTGGTCAAATAATTGCCGGCACGCTCCCAGCCGATCAAACCGGCTTCATAATGATAAATATTTTCATAACCTAAATCCTGAGCTTCTCGCATCCATTCGTGACAGTCGCCTCCGTAAAATACGAGTTTTTCTGTTTCATCTTCCGGCAGCATATCGGGGTAAAATTCTTCATCTTCCGGCATGTTGATTGCGCCGTTTATATGACCTTCAGCATATTCCTCGCTGCTTCTGGTATCGATAAGAACAAAATCCCAGTCTGCAGGGTATTCATCATAACTCTCGCGTTCATCGGAGGTAGCCTCTACCAGTTCATCCAGTTCCGAAGTGGTGATCGTGTCTACATCTGCTTCCGCCGCCAAAAACATGGAGCCGAGTTCGCCATCGCCTGGCCCCTCAACATCAGCTCAGCCAAAAGCAGGTAAAGCTGCAAAAAACACTAAAGCAATTACTAAAGAAGCTATAGCAAATCTTTTTTTCAGCATAATTTCCCCTCCAGTTTTAGATTATTAGTTCTAATATCCTTGCTAAAATCGGGTTAAAATTCGGCTTAAATCTTTTCAATTTTAACAGTTGTCTCCTGACGCATGGAGTGACCGGCAATATTGGAAGTTTGATAGGGCACTAAATCATTGGGGTTGACAGTGTCAATTTCTTCCGCCGTCTCATAAAAGGGCGTTTTGTTACCATAACCGGAAGGCATAAATACAGTTCCGGGATGAATCTGCTCGGTCACTTTCACCCTCACTTCCTCGGTAGTTACCGGTGACTTTAATTTAACTCTATCACCATCTTCTATGCCGCGCTCTTCTGCCACCGAGGTATTTATCCACAATCTGTTGGAGTCATAATCCTTGGTGATCTGAGCCAGGCTGGGTATGTTGGCTGTAGCCGTGTGAGAGTGAAAGCCCTCTTTACCGGTGGCAAATCTAAACTCATCCTCTTCCAGATTAACTCCGATAGCAGGAGGCTGCCAGCCTACAACTCCGGGTCGGCCCACATAATCATAAATCTCGGAATAAAACTCAAAATCTCCCGAGCGGGTGTTGAGTTCTTTCTCCCCCAGAGGAACTTCCATATCGACCATCATGGAACCTATCTCTTTAAATTCTTCCAGAGTGATATCATAGGGCTCCAGCCGGGCTCTGTTGACATCATCCAGAGTGAAGTTGAAATATTCGCCTACACCCATTTCTTCTGCCAATTCCACGATGATTTCATCAAAACTTTTTGTTTCTTCATAAACTTTGGGAATAACCTGGGTTCTCATGCTGATGGACGCATGGGGGCCGCCTGAGGCCTCTATCAATTCTTCTCTTTCCATAAAGCTGCATTCCGGCAGCACGTAATCGGCCAGCATGGCGGTCTCGGTCATATTAATCTCAAATACCACGGAGAGATCCAGACTTCTAAAGCCTTCTGCCATATGCTCATAATCGGGGAAATTGCGCACCGGATTATGGTGGCGGATAAACATGGACTTAAGCTCATCTTTCTGGGCTTTTTCCATCAGATAATGGGGCAGACCGAAATCTCCTGCCAGCGGATATTCATCCCTTACCCCTACTCCATCCGCTCTGCGGGTATCGGGTTCTTCCGGAGCGGGATACTGGTCTTCATCCAGGCTGCCCAGCTCAGGAGTGGGATGGAAAATCAAACCACCTTCTTCATTGATATTTCCCAGCAGAGCATTTACACATGCTACAGCTCTGGCGGTCTCTTCGCTGTTGGCATAAAGGGCACCAAAGGCTCCGCCCCAGGAAGGATGTACCAGTGATCTGGGTCTATTCTCTCCCAGTTCCCGGGCCATCTCTTTAATTTTATCGGCGGGAATATCAGTTACCTGCTCGGCCCATTCGGGTGTTACCCTCTCAACTCTGTCGGCAAACTGCTCGAAACCTACTGCATGTTCCTGCACAAATTCTTCATCATATAGCTCTTCTTCTATAATCACGTGGCTGATAGCCAGCACCATAGCCAGGTCGGTGCCCGGTTTTATTGGTACCCAGTCATCAGCTATCCTGGCTATATTATTCTGCCGGGGGTCCACGCAGACAATTTTGGCATCGCCTGCTAAAGCATCACTCATCTTTTTCATCTGATCGGTTCTGATGCCGCCCCCGTGATTGCGACCTATCATCAGGGCATATTTGGTATTGGACAGATCGGCATCGGGTACTCCCCCCATGGAGTACAAAAATCCTGTATTACGGGCAGCATTACAGGAAGTGGCATGGGTGCAGAGAGTACTTACTCCCAGAGCATGCATCAGGCGCTCGGAATAAAAGTTGCCGGTAGAACGTGGATAGTGGCCATAGGCTACATAGCCAGGCCCGTACTCGGTCAGAATATCGTCCAGTTTATCAGCTATCTCACTTAAGGCCTGCTCCCAGCTGATGGGCTCAAATTCTTTTTCTCCCACCCGCTTTAAAGGCTGCTGAATTCTATCAGGATCATAAACCCAGCGCAGGCCTCCATGTGAGCGGGCACATAATTTACCCAGACTGCGGGCATGGTCTTCATGTCCTTCTACCTTCCACACACGCCCATTTTTTACATAAGCCCAGGCTCCACATTGAGTCCCGCAGGTATTGCACTGAGTGGGGAATTTCTCCACTTCAGCTTCCTGAGCTTGAGCAGACCAGCTTTCAAAGTCAAATCCCTGCAGCGACAGACCTAAAGCCCCGGCTGTTAGACCCGACTTTTTGAGAAAACTGCGTCTTGTCAGTTTCATATTATCTATCCCTCCAGTTTTAGACCAGATTAAGTTCGGATGGAGTATCAGTTAAAATTAACAGCAGTCCATAATCATAGTCCGCATATAACTCAGCTTCCGGATATTTATCTTTAATTTCTTCCACTCTTTCCTGTCCTGCTTCCAGCATATCCTCAAAATCTCCAAACTGCAGGGCATAGGAAATACAGGTATTCACACAGGCCGGTTCTTTGCCTTCGGCCAGCCGGTGCTGACAGGCATCACATTTATACATTCTCTCTTCACCTATCTCCGGCACTTCAAACGGGCACACTTCCAGACAGCGGCCACAGGCAATACATTCCTCGGCATCTATAACGGTAAACTGGCCTCTTCCCTCGGAAAGAGCATCGACCGGACAGGCATCAATACAGGGAG
>CAZVMQ010000057.1:0-9620 GCA_964628755.1 uncultured Halanaerobiaceae bacterium | reverse complement strand
CCTGGTAATCCAGCATATATGGCAATTTCACCAGCGGTTCTGGAAAAGAACCTGTTTTTTTCATAATAAATAATAATTCAGCTATTTTTTACCCCTAATTGTTTTCAAGGTTGCCTTTAGCTATAAAACTGCCTTACCCAATCAAAAATTACTATTGAACCAGCAACAGCAGCATTTAGAGACTCCAGATTCCCGGGCAGCGGTATTTTTATCGGAATATGATTTATACTTTTGAGGGCGCTGGGGATACCTTCATTTTCATTGCCCACTACAAAAATATCATCACTCTGATAATCTACGGCAAAATAATTTAGGTCAGCTTCCGGCTCGGTCAGCACCAGCCTTTTTTCTTCCGCCACTTCCAGAGTTTTTTTAATAAAATCATCTGTCTCTACATCAGTAGTAATCACCGGTTTAAATATTCCACCCATACTGGCTCTAATAACTTTAGGATTAAATAACTCAACCGAACCCTTTAGCGCAATTATTCCTTCAAACCCGGCAGCAGAAGCACTTCTAAGCAGTGTACCGGCATTTCCAGGGTCCTGCACCTGAGAAAGCAGCAATAAAGGCCCCTCAAATTTTAAGACTTCCTGTAGAGGTGCTGTCCGCCTTCTGGCAACTGCCACAATCCCCTGGGGGTTAACAGTAGTGGTAACATCCTCCATTAAATCAGAAGCAAGATTGATAAATAGCACCCGGTCAGAAGTCATTTCTTTGATCTGCTCTACTTCTTTTTTTAAATTCAAACTGCTGTCTATATAGATTTCTTCGATTTCAGCTCCTGCCTTTAAAGCTGATTCTATGAGAGTAAAACCTTCCAGAATAAATTGCTGTTTTTGTCGGCGATATTTTTTGCTCTGCAGTTTTATCAGCTCTTTAACTCTGGAATTCTGGCGGCTTGTAATTTTTTCCATAATGTTTATCACCCCGGGATAAAACAAAAACCCCGGCTTAACCGGGGATGCAAAATTATTTTAAGTTAAATTCAATTTTCCAGTTCATTTTTAGCCAGCTCAACCAGCTCAGAAAAGCCATCTTTATCATTTACAGCCATATCGGCCATAATCTTACGGTCAAGCTCAACATCTGCCTGTTTTAGACCATTAATAAATCGACTGTAAGAAAGACCTTCCTGTCTGGCAGCAGCATTTATTCTGGTGATCCATAACCGTCTAAACTCTCTTTTCTTATTTTTTCTATCTCTATAAGCATATTCAAGCGATTTCATAACCTGCTGCTTGGCAGGTCGAAATAATTTGCTTTTAGAACCAAAATAACCTTTGGCATTTTTCAGCACTTTTTTGCGCCTTTTGCGGGCCTTGGTTCCTCTTGTCACTCTTGGCATCGTTCTTCACTCCTTTCCTCTGCTTCATTCGATTGTGATGATGGTATACAGATATTAATGAAATTCAAATCGCAAGCAAAACATTATTGATAGGGAATCATCTGTCGATAATCATTTTCATGGGCCTTATCAAGCTGTTTTTCCTTGTTCAGCCTTCTTTTGCGAGCTGATTCTTTTTTTACCTGTTTATGATTGGTAAAACCTTTTTTGTACATCAATTTGCCAGTACCAGTTTTTTTAACTCTTTTGGCAATACCTTTATGAGTTTTCATTTTGGGCATAATTTTCCCTCCTTTGCTCACTAGTTTTCTTTATCACTATCAGGAGTTATATGCATGAACATATCTCTACCTTCCATCGTTGGACCACTTTCCACTGTACCCAGATCTTCGGTGCCTTCTTTAATTCTATCCATCAGATCATAACCCAGTTCCTTATGAACCAGTTCTCGACCTCTAAACTTAACTCTAACTTTCACCTTATCTTTATCATTAAGAAAACGACGCGCCTGCTTTAATTTAACCTGGAAATCATGATCATCAATTTTAACACCCATCTGTACTTCTTTGACATTCATCACATTCTGGTTTTTCTTGGCTTCCTTTTCCTTTTTAGCCTGTTCATATTTGTATTTACCATAATCCATCATTTTACATACCGGCGGATCAGCCTGTGGAGCAACCTCTACCAGGTCCAGTCCTTTTTCTTCGGCTTCTTCTCTGGCTTCAGCCAGAGGTTTAATGCCTATTTGTTCTCCCTCTGAATCGACGAGTCTAATCTCTCTTGCCCGAATCTCATCATTGACCCTTAAATCTTCCGCGATTTTATCCACCTCCTGAAGAATATAAAAAGCGGGCCAGTTTTGGCCCGCTCAAATTACACAATCTTCCCCTAACGATCAGGGTCAAGATTATTAACCAATGATCCTATCATTGGTGAGAAGCAGGCGCTCCTTCTTTATTGTCATAATGTATAATACCAGAACCAGCCCGATAAGTCAACTCCTTTTTTCCGCAATCTCCTCTTTTAGGTCCCTGATAAACTCATCCAGAGTTGATTCTCCCAGGTCGCCATCCCGGCGATGTCGTACAGACACTGTTCCCGAATCTTTTTCGCGTGAACCAACTATCAGCATATATGGCACCTGCTCAACCTGAGCTTCTCTAATCTTGTAGCTGACCTGTTCATCTCTAACATCCAGTTCGGTTCTGATATTCTGCTGCTCAAGCTCCTTCTTAATCTCCTCAGCGTAATTATGCTGATCTTCCGATACAGGTATAACTTCTGCCTGCACAGGAGCCAGCCAGGCCGGGAATGCTCCGGCATAATGTTCAATCAAAATTCCCAAAAATCTCTCTATACTGCCAAAAATCGCCCGATGAATCATAACCGGTCTGTGTTCTTCATCATCTTCCCCTACATAGGTCAGATCAAATCTTTCCGGCATCTGAAAATCAAGCTGAATAGTTCCACACTGCCAGGTTCTGCCCAGACAGTCTTCCAGATTAAAATCAATTTTCGGACCGTAAAAAGCGCCATCTCCCTCATTTATTATATAATCTAAATCATTATTAACAATAGCATTTTCTAAAGCTTCTGTTGCCTTCTCCCACAGGACATCATCACCCATGGCATTGTCGGGTTTGGTGCTCAATTCCACATTGTAGTCAAAATCAAAAGCACTGTAAAGAATCTCTACCAGTTCAATCACTCCGTTTAGTTCATCTTCAATCTGATCAGGCAGGCAGAATATATGAGCATCATCCTGGGTAAAAGCTCGCACCCGCATTAAACCATGCAGAGTACCGGAGCGCTCATGCCTATGCACCAGCCCAAGCTCACCCAGCCGCAGGGGAAAATCCCTATAGCTGTGCAGCTTATTGTTATAGATTTTGATCACTCCGGGACAATTCATAGGTTTGACAGCGTGTTCCTGTTCATCAATTTCAGTAAAATACATGTTATCTTTATAGTGATCCCAGTGGCCGGATTGCTTCCACAATTTTTTATCCAGTAAAATGGGAGACTTTACCTCTTGATACCCAAAATCTCGGTGCTGCTCCCGCCAAAAATCTATCAGCTCGTTCCAGACAACCATTCCTTTGGGATGGAAGAATGGGAAACCTTTACCTTCATCATGCAGGCTAAAAAGATCCAGCTTCTGGCCCAGCTTTCTGTGATCTCGTTTTTTGGCCTCCTCCAGCATTTCCAGGTGGTCCTCCAGCTCTTCTTCGGTAGCAAAAGCAGTACCATAAATTCTCTGCAGCATGGGATTATTCTCATCTCCCCGCCAGTAGGCGCCTGCCACCGAAAGCAGTTCATAAGCGGTCATCTTACCCGTCCGCGGCAGATGAGGTCCACGACAGAGATCGATGAAATCACCCTGACGATAAAAACTTATATATTCGTCCTCCAGCTCTTCTATGAGTTCCAGTTTATAGTTTTCACCCTTATCTTCCATCAACTGCAGTGCTTCTTCCCGGGGAAATTCCACCCGTCTAATTTTGAGATTCTCAGAGATTATCTTATCCATTTCCGCTTTTATTTCCTCAAAATCTTCCGAAGATATTGTTGTTTCCAGATCAATATCATAGTAAAAACCATCATCAGTGGTAGGGCCTATAGCCAGTTTTACATCATCATATAATCTTTTGACGGCATGTGCCATTATATGAGAGGCTGTATGTCTGATCACATCCAGACCTTCCTCACTATCTGTGGTAATAATATTGATTTCCTCTCCATCCTCAGGAACATAATAAAGATCGACCATCTCTCCGTTTACCTTTCCCGCTACAGCATCATCACCCAAATTGGGTCCTATCTCATAAGCCACATCTTCTATGCTGCTGTCCTCTTCTACTTCCAGTTCTGAACCATCCGGCAAAACCACAGACTTCATAGATAATTTACCTCCCGGTTTTAATATTTAAGGGTTTCTAAATAACATGTGCTGTTTGTTCTCCCATAATTTTTATTTTCCAAATAAAAAAGCCCGTTCATCCCCTTATTTAGAGACGAACAGGTATTGTTCGCGGTTCCACTCTAATTGTGCCCTGACCTCTGTAACTTTTAAACCTCATGTAACACTTAAAATGTAATGCTTAAACAAAAAAATCAGAGCACCACCTCGCAGCCTTTAACGCAGGCCCGACGGAGGGCATTACTAACCTGTATAACAGGCTTTCCTCCCTCAGCTCCAGGGTGGTCTTCCAGCCAAAAAATCTGACTGTACTCGTCCCTTCAACACTATTGCAGCAATATTTAAATTTCTTTAACACATTATAATACTATATTGTCTTTCTGTCAAGTTTAATGCAGGAAATGTCTTACCCCTGTAAAAACCATTCTTATATCATGCTGTTCACAGGCACTTTTAACCTCAGAATCTCTGATAGAGCCCCCGGGCTGAATTATAGTTTTAATCCCCAGTTCACTGGCTTCTCGGACCGCATCAGCAAAAGGGAAAAAAGCATCTGAAGCCAGCACTCCTCCTCTCTGTTTCCCCGAAGCTTTTTTGCCTGCTAAATGCAGGGCATCTATTCTGCTCATCTGTCCGGCCCCCACCCCTACAACTGCATCATCACGGGCCAAAACAATGGCATTGGATTTCACATGTTTAACAGCTTTCCAGGCAAACAGCAACTCCTCAATATCATCTTTTTCCAGTTCCTCTCCGACCACTAATTCCAGCTCATCCTCTTTTATCAACCGTCTATCCTGTTCCTGTATAAGAAAACCGCCGGGTAAAGTGGTAATTTGAGGTTCAGAGTCTTTTTGGTGGAAATTTCCCACAGCCAGGAGTTTAATATCACTCCAGCGCTCACATAAAACCTCAACCGCGGCTTCCGTAAATTCCGGGGCAATTACGACTTCTAAAAATTTGCGGCCACCTGCCATCTCTTTTGCTGTAGACTTATCAACTTCACAATTAAATCCTGCTATCCCTCCATAGGCTGATTGCGGATCACCGGCATAAGCCCGTCTGAAAGCAACCACAGGAGAATTAGCTTCCGCCAGACCACAGGGGTTTGTGTGCTTGATGATTACAGCAGCAGCCCTCTCGGGAAATTCCAGCATCACCTGTAGAGCAGCAGCGGCATCATTCATATTATTGTAGGAAAGATCATGCCCGTTTAACTGCCGGGCATCCAGGAGATTAACCTCCTGCTGCTTCTCATCGCCCTGTTTGCGATATAATGCTGCATCCTGATGAGGATTTTCCCCGTATTTTAAATCTTTCTCTTTTTTACCGGCCAGCAGATTAAATTCCTCCATAACATCATTTTCCTGCTGCCAGCCAGGAAACTCACTAAAAATCTCAGCATCATAACCAGCAGTAGTAAATAGAGCCTTTCTGGCCCATTTTTTCCGCAGGTTCAAAACCAGTTCCCCCTGCTCTAAAGCTGAGATAAATTCCGGGTACTGGTCGGGTTCCGACAGAACTGAAACATTAAAATAATTTTTAGCGGCCGCCCTCAGCATACTCACACCGCCTATATCTATCATCTCCGTCAGTTCCCGGATATCTTCCGGATTCCTCTCCACTTGTTCCCGGAAGGGATAAAGATTACAGACCACAAGATCTATAGGAAGAATATCCTGTTCTTTTACAGCTTTCATATCTTTCTCATTATCACGCCTGGCTAAAATACCAGCATAAATTTTCTGATCTAAAGTTTTAACTCTCCCCCCTAACATCTCCGGCTGCCCAGTATAATCGGCTACCCTGACAGCTTCAAAGCCCTCATTCTCAATATACTCTGCGGTGCCGCTTGTAGCTATAAGTTCAACATCATGTTTGTTTAAAGATTCGACCAGTTCCGAAAGTCCTGTTTTATCCCAGACACTTATTAATGCATTATTGATATTTACCAAGGGTTAACAACCTCCAATAAAACCTTTAACTTTTACTATTAAAACTATTAAATTCATTGAATGTCAGCCAGATTTTATTCCCGGCTTTAATTACAATTTTTTCGTATATATATAATTCTTGATAAAAAAATATATTCCTCTTCACCTGTTAAAATTAGTGAAAATTAGCTCCTGTGGTTGACACCATTCTATATTATGGTATAATATAAAGTGTGCTGGCCGAGGTGGCGGAACTGGCAGACGCGCAGCGTTGAGGGCGCTGTGGGCTCCTTAGCCTGTGTGGGTTCGAATCCCACCCTCGGCACCATTCATATTTTTATATTTCAGGTCAAACAAAATTAAAATAGAATAACCTGTTATAAATATAAAAACCGGCAGTAAAAACTGCCGATTTTTTTATTGTCAGATTTAATTTAATCTTTTTTGGGAAACCAGGGAACAAAAATATTGGTCTTCTCAGCATATTTCTGATAATTCTCGTGGTCCTCATACCTCTTTTCCAGCAGGGGAACCCCGGATACAAATCTGACCAGAAAGGTTATCAACAGGGGGCTAACTATAATAAATATACCGCCCACAGTGTCCAGGGCAACCAGGAAAATGCCCCACCAGACCATTGATTCCCCAAAATAATTGGGATGTCGGCTGTATTTCCACAGGCCTGAATCCATAATCTCCTGTTTGTTGCTTCTCTGCTCCAGAAACTTTTTTAGCTGCCAGTCAGAAATAACCTCAAAAGCAAACCCAATCAACCATACTGCAATTCCCACAAATCCCAGCAACCCCAGATTATCAACTTCAGTGGATACTACTTTTACAGAGGGATAGACAATTAAAAACAACAAAAATCCCTGCAGCATAAATATTTGAAAGAAAGATCTGAGATAAAAATTATTCCATTCTTCCCGCCACTTTTGATAGCGAAAATCCTCTGGTTTGCCAATTTTTCTGTTTAAGATATGCAGGCCCAGCCTAACCCCCCAGATAGTTACCATTAAGGTAACCAAAATATTAACCCAGGTCATAGGCCCTCTCACCAGGGTGTACAGAACCGCCAGCACAAAACCAAATCCCCAGCCAATATCAACTATAGAGTTATCCTTTTTGACAATAGCCGTTATAAAAAACAGAACAAAATAAATAAACAGCAGTATTGCTACCTGAATGAATATACCCATAATATCCCTCTTTTATGATGCTTTATACTCTTCTTAATTTTGTTACATCATGCTTTTTGCAGGAAATTCATAATACCATTCCTGCTGATGCTTATATTATATATGAGAAAGTCCTTAAATCTATTCACCTTCCACCAGAATACTCAACCCAACTGTCCCCGGGCCAGAATTCAAAGCAGTTATAGACGAAACATGCAAAGAAAAACTGGGAGAAAAATTTAAAATGCTTTCAATTTCCTGCTGCCAGTCCTGCATAAGTTGAGGTGCCCGGGCATGTACCAGGGCATATTTTTCTATCCTGTTTTCAGCCGCAATTTGCTTTACATATTTATTGATCTTTCTACGCACACCTCTTTTGGTGAGAGCTTTGCCCTTAATATCCCCATCCCCATCTTCATCCAGGGCTATAATAGGCTTTAAATTAAGCAATTTGGCGAAAAACCCTTTCATTGCACTAACTCTTCCCCCTCTTACCATATAATCGAAATCATTAACATTGACAAAAATCTGAGATTTTTTGCGGTATTTTTTAATTGTTTTTTCTACAGTTTCAGGACTTTTGCCAGCAGCCAGTTCTTCCGCCGCTTTAATAACCAGCAGTCCCTGAGCCCCCGAGTTTAATTGAGAATCCAGGTAATTAATTTTGATATCCCGGTCAGCTTCCAGCCTGGCTATAGCCTGCTTAAAAGCTCTGCCAGTACCGCTCAATTTTTCAGAGACCGAGATGATAAAAATCGAATCATAATACCCGGCAAGTTTTTCCAGGTAATCATAAATAAAATCGACTCCCGGCTGAGAAGAACTGGGAAACTCTTCAGCCTCTTCCAGGTATTCATAAAAATATTTCGGTTTAATAGTCAATTTATCCAGATAATTAGTTCCATCAATTAATATATTTAAGGGAATCATATGAATACCGTATTTATCCAGGACTTCCCGGGGAATATCCGCAATTGAATCTGTGACCAGTGCTGTATCATTTTTTCCTGCATGGGACATCTCCAGCTGCCGCAGCATATCATCTACTTTCTGCTCCAAAATTCTGCCTTTGTCACGCAGCAGATAAACAACCCCGGCCGGATCATCTGTATGAATATGAACCCTGGTACTGCTGCCAGAAGAGGCTACCTGCAGGGAATCGCCTTTATCCACCAGAAGAGGTTTGATTTTTTCTCCTGATATATCTCCCTGCAGCAAAATTTCAGTACAGTACCGAAAGGAAAGTTTATCAAGTTCACTTTGAGGAACATCAACTCTGCTGGCATTATCATCTTCAATTTGATCAGTCATATTTTCTGACTCTGACTTTTCCGCTTCTATTTTATGCCAGGAATTTAACACCCCTTCTAAAAAATAGACAAAACCCTGAGCTCCGGCATCAACAGTATTATATTCCTGATGTACCTGGAGCTGATATTTTGTCTGTTCCAGAGATTTCCGGGCAGTCTCCAAAGAATGTTCAAACAGAATAACAAAGTCATCTATATTTTCAGCCAGTTCTGGCAATTTTTCACTCCAGTCCTTAATCACGGTTAACATCGTGCCTTCTACCGGCTCTCCCACGTTTTCATATAAATAGGGAACGGTGTTTTTAACATCATCCGCAAAATCTTTGGTTGTGACCGTGTTTTTCTGACTCATTTTTTTGTGCAGACCGTTAAAAAATTGCGCCATTATCAAACCGGAATTACCCCTGGCCGATTTTACGATATAATCAGAAATGGATTCCAGAGTGTTATAAATCGATTTATCAGGAGTAACTCTGGCTGCCGTAGATACCAGAGTATAAGACATATTGCTTCCAGTATCATTATCAGGAACAGGAAAGAAGTTTATTTTATTTAAATGTGATTTGTTTTTGTCCACCACGCTGGCACCATTTTGAAAAGCCCGATAAAACTTTTTGCCATCCAGCAATTTTATTTTCATGGTGATGACCTCCAGAAATTCTTCTCAACCCTAATTTTCTAACTTTATATTATAATGATATCATCTTATAGACAAATATAACAGTAAATATCATACAAAAATAATATTTTATTAAATTGGATCATCTTTATATCAGCCGGTTGAATATAGTTTTAGCCATTTTCGTAATGCCTATAATTGAAAGCTATAAGGCTCTGTTCACCCTGAAATTTTTCCTGTGTTTAGGTTTAGCTTTCGGCCAAAAAATAGTGCTTCTTTCGCGAAAGCTCTTCCCTGAGCTTGCGCTC
>CAZVMQ010000056.1:0-9753 GCA_964628755.1 uncultured Halanaerobiaceae bacterium | reverse complement strand
GTATCTGCTATAAGATTGGCACTGCTACCCAGTACCATTATAGCTGTAAGAATAAGAATGTAAAGCTTTTTCATTATTATTGCCCCCCTTCGATTGATCAGTTTTTTATCTCTAAGCTCATGATCACACTGCGAAGGGCGGCTAAGCTCGGTATGTTAGGCTAATCTCATAAATTTGCCACTATCACCAGATCCCCTTGTAAATATAATTAGATAAAATTTGCAAAATTCCTGCTAAAATGTGATGTTTTGGGAGCTATATGCTATAATTGAACTTGAGATCAATCTTTTTGGGCAAATTTTTTGCACGGATTATCTAAGCGGATTGTATAATCAGACAGTCACTGGCTGATTTCTGTTTCTATTAATTTTCACAAAAACTTTATTCTAGCATTTAGTGTCCAGGTGCTGTTATGAGGAGGTAAAAAATATGCCTGCTAATCTTCCACCCCAGTATCATGAGGCCGAAAAAGCCTATCAAAATGCCAGTAATCCGGAAGAAAAATTGGCGGCTTTACAGGAAATGCTGGCGGTTATGCCCAAACATAAAGGCACAGATAAATTACAGGCAGAGCTGAGAAAGAAGATCTCCAGGGTTAAAGAAGAGAAAGAAAAAACGGATAAAAAGGCTGAATATAATCCTTATAAGATAAAAAAGGAGGGGGCCGGTCAGTTAATTTTATTGGGATATCCCAATACCGGAAAATCATCTTTGCTGGCTGAACTCAGCAATGCCCCCGTGGAAGTTGCCAACTATCCTTTTACCACCAATAAACCTCAGGCGGGAATGATTAAGTATGAAGATGTACAGATTCAGGTTATCGATACCCCACCATTGGTGCCGGAGGATGTTCCTGGCCCTATGATTGGAGCAATTCAGAGGGCTGCTTTTCCCATAATTATGATAGATGCCGCTTCTGGAGAATGCCTGGATCAGCTTTCCGGTACAATTGATTTTTTGCGGGATAAAAGGATAGTACTGGATGAAGTGCCAGAGGGAGTTAAAGCTTTCACTCCCTCGGAATTGATGATATTTGCCAGCAAGATAGATATAGAAGGAGCAGAAGATAATCTGGAAGTGGTGCGGGAACTATATCCTGATGTAAATATTAAAGAAGTGTCCTTCACTGATAATATCAATGTGGATAAAATTCCCGGCCTGTTATTCGATGAGTTAGGGATAATCAGGGTTTACAGTAAAGAACCTGGCAAAGAACCTGAACCTGACCCATTTACTCTTCCCCGGGGCAGTACAGTTTTGGATTTTGCCCGTTCTATTCATAAAGATCTGGCTGAAAATCTAAAAAAAGCAAAATTATGGGGCTCTGCTCGGTTTCCGGGTCAACCTGTTCCCCGGGATTACGTTCTGGAGGATGAAGATATTGTGGAGATTCATGCTTCATCCTGAATTATGTCAGTATTAAGTTAGTTGTAAATAAATGAGGGGGTTGTGGAATGAGCAAATCAGGCAAAAAAGTCTTATTAATTTTTTTATTATTGCTTTTAACTTTTAGTGCTGCTGGTTGTCTGCGACTGCAGACAAATATTGATCTGGAAATGGATGGAAGTGGCAATATCGATTATGATCTTGGTTTGAATTCTATGCTCTATCAGATGGTGCAGCTGGATGATGATATGAGTTTAGAACAGTTAAAACAAAGAGCTGAAGAAAGAGGATACAGAGTTGACAATTATGAGGATGAAGAATTCACGGGATTGAAAATGGATAAAGATTTTGCCAGCATAGAAGAACTGCAGCAGGAACTGGAAATCCTGGGTATTTTGGCGCCGGGAGCTCTGCAGAATGGAGATGAGCTGGAAGAAGCTTTAGAAGAAAATCTGGAATTTAACTATGAAGAAGGGATATTTACCAATAGATTTATGGTTGATGTGAAGCTGGATATGCGTGAGGAAGGTATGCTGGAAGAGTTTGAACAGCTGGTTTCCCAGGTGGTTTATGATCAGCTTGATCTTGGTTTGAGTTTGAATTTACCCATTCCTGCCCGGGGGCATAATGCTGATATAAGTGAGGACAATGATAGATATTTATACTGGGACTTTCAGGCCGGGCAGATGAATGAGATATATCTAGAAGGCGTGGTTCTCAACTGGATAAATATAATTATCGCTGGTGTGGTCGGTTTGATTATTTTACTGCTTGTTGTTATACGTTATAAAGGTTATGGCAGTGATAATGGTGGCTGAGCTTAACAATATGCGGTCGGTTAGACTGCAAAAATTAAATCAAGAAAATTAAAAAACCCGCCGGACTGCTTATGACAGGACAGCCCGGTGGGTTGGTTGTATTATGAGCAATTAGTTATATTACACTTTTAAAGGTGTATCGTTCCGGCTGGTCCTAAGGGAAGCCCAAAAAAGAACCAGATAATTAACAGTATTGTCCAGGCCAGCATGAAAGCAACTGAGTAAGGAAGCATGGTAGAAATTATTGTGCCGATTTCTATATCTTCATCATACTTTTTAGCAAAAGCTATGATAATTGGAAAGTATGGCAGCAAAGGAGTTATGATATTTGTTGTTGAGTCTCCTATTCTATAGGCCATCTGGGCGAATTCTGGGCTGTAGCCCAGCTGCATGAGCATGGGTACGAAAACAGGAGCCATTATAGCCCATTTGGCTGAAGCACTGCCTACGAATAAATTTATAAAACCGGAAACCAGAATAAATACTATAATTAAAGGCAGCCCTGTAAAACCGACGGCTTCTAAAAAGTCAGCTCCTGTAATTGCTAGAATAACTCCGAGGTTTGACCAGCTAAAATATTCAACAAATTGTGCAGCAGCAAAGGCCAGAGCGACATAAGCTCCCATATCTTCCATAGCCTGTTCCATGAAATTGGCAACATCATCACTGGAAGTTATGGTTCCTGCTTTACGTCCGAAAGCTATACCGGGAATGATAAAGAAAAGGGTGATAATAGGCACCATTCCGCCCATAAAAGGTGCATCCATAGCGATTAATTCACCTGCTTCATTTCGCAGTATCCCCCATTCTGGCACGGTTCCTATCAGCAGCAGGCCCACACATATAACAAACCAGATGGTGGCGGACCTCAAACCTCTTTGCTCATCTGCAGTTAATTCTTCCAGTTCATCATCGTCTTCTTCATCTGTTGTGCCTTCAAACTTTCCAAAACGAGGAGCTACAATTCTTTCTGTAACTAAAGTACCTACGATAGTAATGATAAATGTAGAGACGATCATGAAGTAATAGTTCACAGAAGGATCGACGAAATAATCAGGATTCATAATATGAGCTGCTTCCATGGTAATACCCGCCAGCATGGGGTCAAGTGTGCCCAGAAGCAGGTTGGCACTAAAACCACCGGAAACCCCGGCGAAAGCTGCAGCCATACCCACTATGGGGTGTCTGTCTATAGCTTTAAATATTACTGCTCCCAGGGGCACTAACACCACATAACCAGCGTCTGAGGCCAGGTTGGACATTATACCGGCAAATACGACGGCAGATGTAATATATTTTTCCGGAGTCCCCATGACAACTTTTTTAAGAAGAGCAGTTATCAAACCGCCGTAATCTGCTACTCCAACACCTATCATAGCGACGAGGACTACGCCCAGAGGGGCAAAACCGGTGAAATTATCCACTGCTTCGGTCAACATGCGCTGAAAACCTTCGACCGATATGAGGTTAAAAGCTTCAATAACTTCCCCGGTTGTGGGATGTTCGACTGTTACCCCGGCCAGAGAAACAACAGCGGATACTATAATGACCATTAGTGCCATAATAAAGAAAAGGATCAGAGGATGCGGCAGTCTGTTACCGGCTCTTTCGATCCTGTCCAGAAAGGCATCAACTATACCGCCCTTCTGTTTTGACTTATTCTCAGCAGACATTATTACTCCCCCTATTTGTTAGAAAATTAACAGTTTGATTAAATAAAAATAATATAGTTATTAAGTCAGGTAGATATGAGATTATTTCAAGGAAAGTCGAAGGTGTAGCGGCTGATTACTATCAATGCAATGCTTTATAGCTTTAAAAAGATTTTACTATATTTGATTTATCTCATACCGGTTTAAATTTTAACATACAATAAATAGAAATTAAAGTATTTTACTGGATTATTTACATAATTTAACAACAAAACATGTTATTAATTTAACTAAGTGAGTTATTAAATTTATACCGGGGAAACTTAATATATAGTGAAGAACTTGAATTTTGCGCTTTTTTAGTTCTGGTTATTATATGATATAATATGGACAGCAGTTCTGGTTTTTCGCCGGTTGTAAGAAATATATCAGGTAGGAGGTGCTGGTTTGTTAACAGTCTACACAGCTTCTATGAACTATAAAGGTTCTAAAGAATCTCTGGATGTTACGGTGAAATCGGGAGAGGAAGTATTTGCTCCTACCTGGGAAATGGTCATGAAAACTAAACAGGGAAAGATGTCCTGGGAAGAATATAAAGCTCAGTACTATGAAATGATGCGAAAGTCCTATGAGGATAATTTTGAGCGCTGGCAGGAAATTCTGGCCAGAGAAGAGTTAGTGCTGCTCTGTTACTGCAAAAGTCCCGGGAGGTGCCATAGGCGTCTGCTGGCTGAAATGCTGGAAGAGGCCGGGGCAAATTATAAGGGAGAAATAAAGGGATAATTGACCAGAAGCAAAAAATATATCATATAAACTGGAGGGATAAACAAAATGCAGAAAAATGAAGACGGAGTACTGGTAAAAAATATTGTTTTTGATATTGCCGGGGTTCTGCTTGATTATTCACCTGAAGAATATCTTCGCAGATATGTAGATACAATTGAACAGGCAGAATTACTGGCTCACAGAACTTTTTTATCGGAGGACTGGGAAGATCTGGACAGAGGTTTGTTTGATCGCCGGGAAATAATTAACAGATTGTGTGAAAAATACCCGGAAGATGCCAATAATATCAGGAAGGCTATCTCGAGCTGGACAAATATGATGGAGCCTCTGACAGAAAATACCCGCCTGGTTCCTGAGCTTAAACAGGCCGGGTATCCTCTTTATTTGTTATCGAATTATCCTCGACAGGGGTATGAAGAAGTAGAGGAAAAATTTGAGTTTTTTAATCATTTTAAAGGAGCAGTAATTTCTGGGGATGTTGCTTATCTGAAACCTGAGGATGAAATTTACCAGGTATTGATAGAAAAATTCAGCCTGGAACCACAGAATACTGTGTTTATAGATGACGCTCAGGAAAATGTAGAGGCGGCAAAAGAAAATGGGCTGCTGGGAATACACTATGATGGTCAGATAGATCTGGCTGATAAATTGCGAGAGATGAATGTTAACATATAGTTATAATACCCCGAGAAATAAAATATCGTTTTGGACTGGTTAAAGCGATTATAACAGGAGAGTTTATTGAGCAGCTAAAAATTTCAGCTGTTTACAGGGGCAGATCTTGATTCTGCCCTCTTTTATCTTTGATATTTTTTAGCTGATAAGCCTTCATAATGTCTGAGCGAGTTAAAATTCCGACCAATTCTTCATTTTCCACCACCAAAAGCCTGCCTATATCTGCCTGAGACATTTTTTTGAACGCTTCAAATAAAGGTTCATCCGGTTTTACTTTAATAAGTTCACAGGACATTATATCGCTGACATTTTTTAGCTTTTCCTGATCATCAGGGATATCAGAAATATCTTCCAGAGTTACACAGCCGGAAACCTCTCCTTTTTCATCAACAACAGGATAACCGGAGTGTTTTTCTATCAACATTTTATCCAGCAACTCTTTAACTGTGAGATTTTCATTGACTGTAATCACATTTTCGGTCATAAGATCCTTTACTTTGAAGTCAGAAAAAGCATCTCTAACCACATTGAATTTATATTCCTGACTTGCTCCAATATAAATAAAGAGGGCTATGAGCACCATTATTATTTGACCGTTGAGAAGGCCAAAAACTCCCAGTAAAAAAGCAAATCCTTTTCCTATGCTGGTAGCAATTTTAGTGGCTTTCAGGTAAGAAGTTTTTCGGGCCAGCAGTGATCGCAGGATTCTCCCCCCATCGGAGGGGAAAGCGGGCATCAAGTTAAAAACAGCGAGAAATATATTCATAAAACCGAGATAAAAGATGATCAGACGATAATCGGCAGCAAGACCGGCAGTTATAGGTCTAACCACAAAGAGCAGCACTGCCCCGAAAACCAGACTGAAAAAAGGGCCGGCGAAAGCCATTAGGGTTTCTGCCCGGGGGTCTCGTTCCTCATCGTCAATTTGGGCAACTCCCCCTAGAAGCATCAAAGTAATATCTTCGATTTTCATTCCTTTTTTTCTGGCCACCAGAGAATGAGATAGTTCATGAAGTGCCACACTGACAAAAAGTAGCACGGCCAGAACGAAGCCAAGAATGTAAGGATTAAATGAAATCTGTACGGGGGATAATCCGGCTAACAATGCTATTTGCTCAATATTGCTGCCTATGGCAAAAGCCATAAAAGGTAAAATCAATAAAAAGCTTATATGAAGTTTTATCGGAATTCCATATACTGTTAAGATCGTCAGAGAGCTTTTAAACATTATTTCACCT
Organism: uncultured Halanaerobiaceae bacterium; assembly: GCA_964628755.1. Lineage (GTDB taxonomy): Bacteria > Bacillota > Halanaerobiia > Halanaerobiales > Halarsenatibacteraceae > Halarsenatibacter. The sequence goes on along the minus strand of CAZVMQ010000056.1, from coordinate 3,198 downwards.
TCTTTCTCAGCTTTAACCGAATATTTACAAAGTTATTCCGCGTGTTCCCGCAGTCGGGCCGGCATTATTTTTCTCATATAATCAATAAGATCATCGATTTTTTCTAAGTCATCCTCGTAAAGATTTACATCTTCAAAACGGGCCTCATGCCTCCGCCCGATTTGCTCCAGTTGATCGGGGTATCTTAAAAACAGGTGGTCTTTATAAAGTATTTGCGGTGCTTCGTGCAGAAAAAATACAGGCTGTTCTTCTCCTTTCAACAGGGAATTACCTAAAAATTCCTGGGGCTTTTCTTCCTGGCCCAAAAGATCTAAAATAGTGGGGCCTAAATCTGTTATTGTTCCTGTTTTTTCTAAAGTGCCCGGTTCCAGGTCTGGATGTTTTAGCATCAAGGGAACATGTTCAGGTTCTTTTACTTCGCGATCCAGTTCGAAACCTACACTGGAGCTATATTCCTCAGCATCAATGCTGGCATCGTGATCAGAGTACAGCACAAACAGCGTATTTTCAGCCAGACCTCTATCCTGTAATTCCTGGTAGAATCTTGCGATTGCTTTATCTGTAAAAGAGACTGACTGGAAAAAGTCATGAACGATTTGAGTTTCTATATCAGAAAATTCTTCCCGATAATGATTGGATGGATAGGCATCAAAAGGGGTATGACTGGTGACAGTTATAAAATAACCGAAAAAAGGTTCTTCCGTCTGTTCCAGATAGTCCAGAGATTGGAGGAAAAAGTCATAATCATTAATACCCAGATAAAAATCCTCTTTTTCCATTACTTTATCATCCTGGGAGAAATCCTCCTTGCCAATAAACCTGTCAAAACCCAGCTCCGGATAGGCTTTATCTCTATGGAAAAAGGACCTGTCATTACCATGAAAAGCCATGGTCTCATAACCTAAATTATTAAAAACTTCCACCAGCGAATTAAATTGACTCATATCGTTATCTCTAAAAGCATAAGTGCGGTTAAGAGGATAAAGAGAAGTTAAAAGTGAAAAATCAGCATCAAAGCTGCCATTAACATGCATTGCGTAAAAATTTTCCCCGTAGATACTTTTTTCCTTAAAAGAATTTAAAAAGGGAATGACTTCCTGGTCTCGGTGCTCGTAATTTATTAACTTTTCATCGATTGATTCCATCTGAATTACAATAACATTGGTGTCTTCGGGGATTTCAGCAATACCGTCCAGTCTGTCTTCTGTCAGGGACTGAGGCAGTTGAGTCAGTTCAGGACTGTGAGGAGGCTCACTGCGGGTATATAAAAAATCATAGACTTCATAAAAATATAGGGACGATACTCCATAAACATTGACAAAACCGGAAGTGCTATCATGATATAATTGCTGGGGAGTTAATCCGCCTAATTGTTGATTGGTAAGAAGCATCTGGCTGAACATAAGAGTGACAGAAAGAGCAATTATAACAATCCAGGTTAAGTTGTTGCCCGGGATTAAATCACGGAGCTGTAAATTTATTTGTTTCTGGCTTCCCGGTTTATCTTTTCTTAGCAGTGTCATGATAATAATGTCGATGAAGAATATTATATCAGTAATGCTAATTAAATGTCGGAAAATTATCATGGGATTACCTACATCTTCACTGCCCAGCAGATCAAAAAAACTGAGATAATTGCCAAAATAACGATTATACCATAAATTAGCAATAAAAATTGCGGTGAAGACGGCCATAGATCTCAGCAGCACTTTCCTGCCCCTGCGAGCACGGGCCAGGGGTAACAGAAAATAACCAATAAGAACTAAAAAAGCTATATTGCGCAATATTAGTCCTGAAAAAGAAGGGATAGAGAAAATTCTGATCAGGAGAAAATTGTATTTAAGCATGAAACCCAGCAAAAAAGCATAGCTAAACCAGCGTTCCCGTCTATTGAAGTCAGTCAGTTTATTATTATCATTATATTCTTCATTCATAAGCTTTGCTCCTTTATAAACTCAGTTGTAAAACAAATGTACTTGTATTATATTTTAACATTTTCCCCCTGTGAATACCAGAAAACATCTTACATTAATCTAGAATTTGCTCTGAATCTGGTATTTCGGGCAGCCTATCGAGAAAATTTAGCACGAGTTCGGGCCGGTCGGTGATGTAGCCGCTGGTATGAATTTGAGCCAAAATTTTAACCTGCCAGAGATGATTTATAGTATAGGGCAGCACAAATAAATTGCGTTCATGGGCTGAGGCAATATACCAGGGCCAGCTCATAAATCCTTTGGGTCCCAGTCCGTGAGCGGTGTTTTCGGCCCGATTTAACCAGGCGTTCCAGCTGCGTCGGGATATCATATTATCGGATATGAGAAGTACTCTTGGCACCTTCGGGGCCAGTTCTTTTAATCTTTTTAGCTTATCAACAGAAAAAGAAAAGAATATAGTTTTGGGTTTTTGCCGGGGTTTTGTCAGAGAAGCTTGCTCATTTTTGTGATCAAGCCATTCCTCTGCAATCAATATCTCTATGATATCTTCAGATAAGCCCGGATATTTTTCCGGGTTTTTTAACTCCAAAATTAACCCGGGGGTATTTTCGCCGCTGCGGGCAATCTCAATAAGATCGGATAGGGTTAATATCTGTTGATTTTTATAACTCTCTCTCGCCCGGCCGGGATTTTTCTGGTTGAACCAGCTGCCCATATCCAGTTTTCGCAGCTCTTCCAGGGTGAATTCTCCGATTTCTTCCTGTTTCCGCCCGGGAAATACTTCTTCAATATTTGTGGTTCTCTCCAGGGTGGTATCGTGAAAGATGACGATTTCACCGTCTCTGGTACGCTGCAGGTCAGCTTCCAGATAATCAGACCCGTGGTCTCTGGCAATTTTATAAGCAGGTGCAGTTGATTCTGGAGCCACTATTGAAGCTCCTCTGTGAGCTATTACTACTGGATGGGGGATGCCCAGATCACCAAGAATTTCTTCGCCGCGCTGAGAAGGGTTGATTATATAATAGACACCGTAGAAAATAGCCAGCAATCCCAAAATTATTAATAAAATTGTTATTGTTAAATGCCAGTTCATCAGTATATCACCTCAACTATAAAATCAGACATATCCACCCGGAAAATCACTTCAGGGTAAATATTACATTAACAGCAATAAATTTGCAAGAGTTGACCTTTATTTTAACATTTTTTCCTGTAAAAAGCTACCTGAAGAAATTCAGCCGCTAAAACCACCAGTTTTGCAGTC
>CAZVMQ010000055.1:0-9814 GCA_964628755.1 uncultured Halanaerobiaceae bacterium | reverse complement strand
AACTGGCCTCTTCCCTCGGAAAGAGCATCGACCGGACAGGCATCAATACAGGGAGAATTCGGACAGTGCATACAGCTGTCCCGCCGCAGGCGATATTCCACCTCGGGATACTCACCTTTTTCCCGGGAAACAAATTTAATAAAACTGTATTCCACGTCTATTTCATACTCATTCTGGCAGGCCACCCGACAGGCCTGACATTCAATACAAAGACTGTTATCCATCAGAATAGCTTTTTTGGCCGTCTCATTTTCTTCAGCCAGCAGTTTATCACCGCTCAGGGCTGTTCCTGCAGTCAGCGCCGTCAATCCCGCAGCTGCCGTCTTTTTCAGAAAACCTCTACGGCTATTCTGGCTCTGATTATCCTCCTTTTCTTCCACCATAATAGATCCCCCTTTTGATTAAGTTAACTTATCCAGGCAAAACAGCTACTAAGTAAGGATACCTGTTTTAGAGATTAAGACTCCAAATTTTGATTATATTTTCACAAAAGCAGACAAAAATAATGGACTTTCTTTAATTTGTAATTCAGTTTACTGAAAAAATCTTTAGTTTCCGATTGCAGATAAAAAAATCTTTAAAAAAGTTCTCATTGCAGTATTATCGCAGTATTATCTGGTTATCATTGAACTTTAAAATAAGCTTTAATCTGTAATTATTATTTTTAAGATTCTTCTCACCACTCACATATTTCTAGAAATTACAGGTGAATCCTTTAACAATTTTATTCTGTTTAGTTATAGCCGCTATAACCTTATAAAATTTAACGCTGCCTGACAATCTCCATAATGCTTAATACCGGAAGCTTTGAGACACTGTGCACGAAAAATTTTCTCAACCCTGGCACTGAATCCGCCTGCGGAGAAAAGCAGATAAGTTAACTTAAAGTTAGCTATATAATTTTCGCGCCAGCCTGCTGCCAGCATAAACTCCCAGGAAAACAAAAGCAGTAAAAATAACTCCATGCAGGGAAAAAGAGGCCACCCCGTTGACCATAGCCCTGATATTACATCCTCCCGCAATTCGGGCACTGTAGCCCATCATAAGACCTCCTGCCAGGGCCAGAACTCCCCGGCGAAAAGAACAGAAACCGCGAAGCCTGAAATCCCCGGAAATTTTTATGGAATAAAAAGAACCCAGAACCACTCCCGTATTTATTGTAAAAACTTCTACAGCCGGAAAATTACCCTGAATCAGCTCTGGCAGCACCAAACCCCCGGTTATCCCCCAGATTCGGCCGGCAAACAATAAAATAACTATATTTACAACCGCCAGCAGAGCTGCCCCGGATTTATAGGAGAGCCTGCCGGCAGCAAAACTGCCTCTCCCCATTTTTTGTCCGCCATTAACTTCCGGCCTGTTATTTCCCGTCATGATTGCTGCTGCCTCCCATTTTGCTCTCCCCTGCCATCTATGCTGGCCACCTCAATCTGCCATATTCCGGGTTCTAATTCTGTCAGTTCGAATTTCCGGGACCTATCATCCAAAAATTCCATTATATTTCGCACCGCCTGGGTGTGATCGGTAACTATTTCCAGCCTCTTATTCCGGGGCAAGCTATCAACAGCTTTTTCGGTTTTAAGCAGAGGAACCGGGCATACCTCACCCACCAGATCCAGTTTTTCTATCTCCGGATTCATCTAAACCTCTCCTCAATATCCTTGTTTTTGCTGGACCCTAAAAGCACATATAATCCTGCCAGAAGCCCCAGCTGCAGAACTGCTGCCGTCGGCCAGCCCAGCAGTTGAGGTAAAAATATGGCCTCCGCTGCCAGAACTTCCTGCCACCAGCCGCTGTGCAGTGAGCCCAGGCTGCTGCCAGTTAAGACTCCTGCTAAAACCAGAACAAAGGTGACTGAGCCCTCTCCTATTCTCATCAGCATTCCCACCACACAGCTGCCGGCTAAGGTCATGCCCAGGCCGAACATAAAGCCGCCCAGGATGGTATGCAGCCCGGGTGGAACAGCAGCATTTGCCAGCCGGATCAGGGAAAAAGCTTCCACCAGCAAGAGTTCATAGAAAAAGAACCCGGCGGCAGATAGCATCATAAGCAGAATTAAAGCCCGCAGAAATTTAATTTTTCCGAACATAAAATAATTGGTCAAGCCGCTGGCAAAACAAAAATTGCTGCGCTGAAGAATGAAACCCACCAGACCACCCAGCAATAACAATATTAGAATGTTGAAACCAAAAATTATGCTCACCAGGACCAAAAATAATAGCAGATAAAGTATGTTTCTGGAGAAAATGATGAGCTTCAACCCCCTAAATTTTACGCCAGATTTATAAAGATATTGAAATATCCTTGAAAAAATCAGTGTCAGCTGTTTTAATTAAGTTACCGGCTGTCAGCAATTTCTGACAGCTACAGGGCAAATTTCGATATTTTTTATGTTAGTTACTCATGTATACAAATCACTTGTACTAATAATAAAGAGCCTGTGAACACCGTTATTATTTTTGTTTATCTTATCATAATAAACTTCAGATTACCAATATAGCACAGAGTTATAAGGCTTTGTACACAGGAAATTTTTCCTGAACCTGAGCTTCGATTTTTGGTCCTGATTTTGCTCAGGGCCGAAGAAATATTTGGTATCATATCGCCTCTCAAAAAAATATAAAGATGTGAGGTTAAGTGAAATGGCGGACTGGAGTCTCAAGAAGTTAAGATAGCATTAGAAGATCTTTGGAAAAATCAAAACAATAATGGCAGGAAAAATCTGGTTAAAGTGTGAGTCGTCACTATAAAAGATAGATTAATAAATAAGTTTTCTGTAAAAACTCCGGGAATGAGGGATGGGAAAATGAAAATATATCAATTCGAAATTTTTATAACTGTGGCCAGAGCTAAAAGCCTCTCCAAAGCAGCCAGTCTGCTCTACCTAAGCCAACCAGCTGTGAGCAAACATATCAAGTCAATGGAAGAATATTATGGCACCCAGCTATTTGAGCGCACCAATCAGGGAGTCAAATTAACAGAGGCAGGAGAGGTGGTTTATGATTATGCCCGCCAGTTAAGAGAACTTCATGATGAGCTGGAACAGGAAATTGATGGTTTTCTTAACCCTGAAGAACTCAACCTTGACATTGGAGCCAGCCCCACCCCCGGCGAATATCTGCTGCCCTGTACCCTCTGGTCCTTTAAGGAAAAGCATCCCAGCACAAATGTAGAGCTCAAGGTGGATTACAGCAACAGCATAGTTGAAAGTATACTCCAGGAAAAACTGCTGCTGGGAGTGGTCGAAGGAGATCTGCCTGCCAGCAGCTCACTTGCCTGTGACCTTTTGATGAAAGATCAGCTGAAAATTATCGCAGCCGACAATAATGAGATTGAACAGCTGAAAAATCTTAACGATATAAAGGATATGCCGGTAATTCTGCCCAGCGATGATTTTTATATCAGGAAAAAACTTACAGAACTATTGAATGAGCAGGACATCCCGGTTCAGGATTTAAATGTGGTGGCCGAAATGAACAGCCTGACTGCGATCAAATCGGCAGTAGAATCCGGGGTGGGAGTTTCTTTCCTCTCCTATTCTTCGGTCAAAAAACCGGTATTCCAGAATAGGATTAAAATTCTGGAGCTGGCGGAAGAGCCCCCGGAAAAATTTGAGCTGGAAATAAATCTGACCTATTCCCGGGAACTTGAGCACCCGGGAATAATTACCAAGTTCATCTCTTTTTTGACCATGCAGCATGAGCACTCTTTCTGCTGATCTGTAAACTTAATCTTCCTGCTCATTAAGCTCTAACTGCATCCTGTCATTGAAATAAGTTCTGATGCCCAGTTTAATCATGAGAAAAACCGTGAGGGTAACCGAACCCAGAATGCCCATCATTATTGCTATCTGATATCTTATAGCCAGCAGGGGATCTACTCCGGAAAGAATCTGCCCTGTCATCATGCCGGGCAGAAAGATAATGCCCATGCCGATCATGGAATTAATCGTAGGTAAAACGGCATTGTAAAAAGCCTGGTTGGCCAGCTCCCGGGTAGCTTTAGCCGGTGAAGCCCCCAGCATTAAAGCATTTTCAATGCGGGCGGGTTTTTTCTTGATTTCATTGACCAGATGCTCCACCCCCAGGGAAATACCGGTCATAGAATTGCCTATTATCATGCCGCCGATGGGAATAAAATAGCGGGGATAATACCAGGGCGACATGCCGATAACCGCCAGCAGGAAAAAGAAGAGACTGACGACTGTGCCCGATATCATGGAAATACCAACTGTCTTTTTCATGGCCCCGGAGAGCTCGGTGCTGACCCGGGCCAGAATATTTTGGATGGCAAACCCCTGCATTATCGCTAAAATCAACAGCGTAATGGCGGGATGGGGAAATTCAAATATATATTCCAGCACAAAACCTACCAGCACCAGCTGCAGTGTCATTCTGACAGCTGCAATCAATACCTGTTTTTCTCTGCCTATCTTCTGTTTTTTGACTATAACCAGCAAAATCAGCACAAAAATATAGGCTATGGCCAGCTGAATTATGGGTATGTCAATTACCGCTTCATTAGCTGCCGCGTTCATAACTATAATCAGCCTCCTTTACTTTACCTTCGGCAATTATTATCTGTCTATCGGCAGTGCCTGCAGCCAGCTCCGGAGCGTGGGTGACCATAATTATTTTGAGGTCTTCTTCTTCCGCGTATTCTTTGAGAAAATCCAGCAGATATTCTTCATTGGCTGTATCCAGCGAAGCAGTGGGTTCATCCAGCAGCAGCACTTCCGGCCTCAATAAGAGCAGTCGGGCTAAAGCCACTCTCTGTTTTTCCCCGCCGGATAGCTCTTCGGTGCTATCCTCCAGATTTTTATGCAGGCGCATTTTTTCCACTATATTTTTATAATCATCCAGGGAATGACCGTCAAAGCCCGCCAGATCTGCCGCCTGCTGGAAATCTTCTCTGATAGTTTTTCCAAACATAACGGGATTCTGGGCCAGCATTTTTACTTCCTGCCTCAGCTGCAGCGGGGGATACTGCTCCAGATTTTTCCCTCTGTAAAAGATCTCCCCCTGTTCCGGACTGATCAGGTTAATCAATAAACGCAGTAAAGTCGTTTTCCCGCCTCCACTGGGACCGCTGATGGCGGTAAGCTTCTCCTCCCCCAGTTTTAGAGCTTCCACCTCCAGAATGTCTTTATATTTGACTTCTGTTAACTGAAACATTTTATACCTCCCCGGCAACTACTTCTTTATAGAGCTCTTCTGTTTTTTCCTGGGCGGACTGTAAAATCTCTTCCCCTTTTTCTGTGATGGAATAATATTTCCTGACTTTTCCTTCTACCACCCTTTCTTCTACTGTTAATAAATTGTTCTCTTCCATCTTGTGCAAAATGGGATAAAGAGTGCCGGCACTGATATCATAGTCATGACTTTTTAACTCCTCCATCATCCACACGCCAAAAAAGGGCTCCTGGCTGGCATGATACAGTATGTGAATGCGGATGAAGCCTAAGAATATGTGGCGCAGGAACTTGTTATCCATAATAAACCACCCCCAACCTTTTTTTTAAAGTACCAATATCGGTTTTCTATAATGGCTTTCTATAATGATAACATTTAAACAGCAATCTGACAAATAAATTCAAATTTGAAGTGGAATTTTAGCTGCGGAGAGATTTTTAACCTTATACTATAATGAGGCTGACATCTTCTCTTTTTGTTTTTGATATTCAAAACCTAAAGTGTTATAATTTTCTCAGTAATTGTTTTAACTTTTGCTTAAAACTTAAGGAAAAGGGTGAGTAGATGGAAACTGAAATTTACCATAAATATTCTGATTTCCTCAAAGAAAAGCATGGAGCCAAAACCTATAAATTGCCGATCAATCTGCCTCTTACCTGCCCCAATCGAGATGGGTATCTGGATGATCAGGGCTGTTATTATTGTGGCGAGGAAGCAGCTGGATTTGAAAACAGTCCCGGTGAAGCAATCAGAGAGCAGATGCTAGAGCTCAAAGATCACATTGCTGAACGTTACAATGCCAAAAAATTCATAGCTTATTTTCAGAACTTTACCACTACCTATCAACCTTTAACTCCGCTGCAAAAAAATATAGAGAAAGCTTTAACCGTTGAAGAAGTTGTAGAAGTTGCCCTCTCCACCCGGCCTGATTGTGTAAATGATAAATATTTACGGGGAATCAAAAAGACCATAAATTCCAGCAATAATGATATTGATTTGACCCTGGAATTAGGCCTGCAATCAGTGAATTACCATACTTTAAAACAGGCTAATCGCCGGCATACCCTGGCCCATTTTATCGATGCTGTTAAAACAGCGAAAAGATGGGGTTTCGAAGTAGGAGCACACCTGATATTGAACCTGCCCGGTGATAATAATGTGGATGTAAAAGAAAATGCCCGAATCTTATCGGCTCTGGAGATTGATACAGTCAAATTACATGCCCTGTATTTAAGGGAGGGAACCGAATTTGCCCGCCGCTTTCAGCAGGGGGAGCTGGAAATTATTTCTCAAAAGGAGTATATAGATAGAGTTATAACTTTTTTGGAACTTTTAGATCCCCGGATAGCGGTACAAAGACTGCTGGGCAGAGCCCCGGAAGCAGGTTCTGTCTTTGTCAACTGGGGAGAGGATAATCGCCAGATTCACCAGCAAATCATCCGCAAAATGAAAGAATTAGATACCTGCCAGGGCAGAAAGTTCGACTATTTACAGGGAAGATGTCTGCAAAAATTTTCAGAGGAGTAAATAATTTGATGGAGAAAAATAAAGCAAGAGAACACCCCCAAAAATATGATATTATAGTGATAGGAGCCGGACATGCTGGCTGTGAAGCCGCTCTGGCCGCAGCCCGTATGGGCTGTCAGACTCTGGTGCTGACTGTCAACCTAGACCACATAGCTTTTATGCCCTGCAACCCCTCGCTCGGCGGTCCCGGCAAAGCTCATATTGTGCGGGAAATTGATGCTCTGGGGGGAGAAATGGCCTTAAATATGGATGAAACCATGACACAGATCAGAATGCTCAACACCAGTAAAGGTCCGGCAGTTCAGGGATTAAGAGGACAGGCAGATAAAGCCAGATATCATGAGCGCATGAAACAGGTGCTGGAAAAACAGGAAAACATTGATTTAAAACAGGACATAGCAGAAGAAATTTATACTGATAAGCAGGGTTCAGCCGCCGGGGTTATCTGCAAAACCGGGATTTTCATCCGGGGAGAAAAAATTATTCTTACCACCGGCACATTTTTGCAGTCCCGCATAATTATCGGAGAAGCAACATATAATGCCGGACCCAATCAGCAATTTCCTGCCAATAAATTGTCGGATTCTTTGGAGGAATTAGGTTTTAAGCTGCTTCGCTTTAAAACAGGAACTCCACCGCGTATCAGTGGTAAATCTATCGATTTCAGCAATCTGGAAAAACAGACAGGTGATGAGGGATTAGCGTTTTCTTTTATGAGCGAAGACAATCCTGTAAAAAAAGAGCAGGATAACTGCTGGGTGGTCTATACGAATGACCGAACCCATGAAATAATTAGAGACAATCAGGACAGAACCCCTCTATTTAGCGGTGATATTGAGGGCACCGGTCCACGCTACTGCCCTTCTATCGAAGACAAAGTGATTAAATTTCCCGACAAAAACCGACATCAACTATTTTTAGAGCCCGAAGGCCGGCATACTGATGAATTCTATCTCTCCGGGTTTTCCACCAGCCTCCCCCTGGATGTGCAGATTAAAATGCTGCGTACCCTGCCGGGCATGAGTAAAGCTGAAATAGCCCGGCCCGCCTATGCTATAGAGTATGATTGTATAGCAAGCGGTCAATTTGATCTCAACCTGGAGAGTCGTCCTGTATCTGATCTCTATACTGCCGGACAGATAAATGGCACTTCCGGTTATGAGGAAGCGGCCGCCCAGGGTTTAATCGCCGGTATAAATGCCGCCAGATCACTCTCCAACCAGGAATCTTTAATTTTAAAACGCTCTCAGGCCTATATTGGAGTCTTAATAGATGATCTGGTAACCGACAAACCGCGCGAGCCCTACCGGATGATGACCTCCCGGGCAGAATATCGCCTGCTTTTACGCCAGGACAATGCTGATCAGCGTTTAACCCCCATCGGGCGAGAAATAGGGCTGGTTAAAGAAGACCGCTGGCAGTTATTCCAGCAGAAGCAGGAAGAGCTGGCTTTAGCCCGCAATTTCTTGCAGGAACAGGTTATAACTCCTGCTGAGAAAATTAAAAAAGTATTGCAGGCCAAAGACAGCGGCGGCTTAAAACAGCCTTCTTCTTTAGAAAAAATACTGCGCCGCCCGGAAATTTCCTGGGAAGATCTAAAAGAGCTGGTGGACGATATTCCCTCTGTCTCCAGATCAGTGCAGGAGCAGGTGGAAATTGAAACAAAATATAAAGGTTATATAGATCGCCAGCAAAAACAAATAGAAGAATTTGAGCGCAAAGAAAATATTATGCTGCCGGCAGACCTGGATTATAAAAATCTGGATAATTTGCGTAAAGAGGCCCGAGAAAAACTGGCCAGGATACAGCCGCGCTCCCTGGGTCAGGCTTCCCGCATTGCCGGAGTTTCCCCTGCTGATATACAGGTATTAATGGTTTACCTGGAAAAGGAAAATAGAACAGCTAATTGAGGAGGAAAAATAATGTGCGGCAGCTTTGCTCTGCTCGTTCCCCTTGAAAAAATACTTCAGAGTTTTCAAATTAATGATACTAACCTGAATGAATCTGATTTTACTCCCCGGGAAAAAATCCGGCCCACTGAAAGGGTGCCGGTAATCACCGCAGATCAGTCTGAGGACGGTGATACTCTTAATAGAAAACTCACCAATCAAAAGTGGGGGTTTATGCCTGAATTTACCTCCAGACCGCTGATCAATGCCCGGGGTGAAACAGTTGACGAAAAATCCACCTTTTATTCCGCCTTTCTCAACCGGCGCTGTCTCATACCTGCCTCTTCTTTCTACGAATGGAAGGAAGTTAGAGAAGGAAAGTCCAAACAAAAATACACTATCAGGGTAGAGGATAAAAAAATCATCAGTTTCGCTGGCTTATATTCCACCTATCAAGAAGGTAAAAAGGAAGTTAATTGTTTTGTCATTATTACCAGACCTGCTCCCTCTTCTCTGCAGCCGGTTCATGATCGTATGCCTGTGATATTAAATAAGGATCAGGAAAATAAATGGCTGCAAACAAGTCGCGCACCGGAGGAGCTTAAAAATATCCTGCTTGACAGCAGAAATCCAGAGTTGAATATAAAGCCTCCCCCGGATAAAGACGAGCAGCTCAGCCTGTTCAAATCATAGTTTTTCAGAGTGATGATAAGCAAGGCCTGAAAATGCAATTATAGGAAGGGAGGAGTTAAATTTGCCGGAAAATGACAGGGAGAAATCCAGGGAAACCGCCGATAATTTCGAGAATATAAATGGTGAGCGGGGTGAAGTTATCCCCGAAATTTTTCATAAGAAAGCTGCTGACATTAAAATTATCTGCCTGGATGTCGATGGGGTACTGACAGACGGCAGAATTATTCTGGGCAGTGAAGGTCAGGAATATAAAGCCTTTGACGCTAAAGATGGACAGGCTATTAAAATTGCCCAGCAGCGAGGGCTTGAATTTGCCCTGATTACCGGCCGCCGCTCCCGGGCCGTGGAAATAAGGGCAGATGAGCTGGATATATCTGAAGTTTATCAAAATGTAAGCAGTAAAATTGATATAATCGAGAAATTGCTGAAAAAGTACAATTATAATCTGGCCAATGTGCTGTATACAGGTGATGACATCAGTGACCTGCAGGCCATCAAAAAATCAGGACTGGG
>CAZVMQ010000054.1:0-10067 GCA_964628755.1 uncultured Halanaerobiaceae bacterium | reverse complement strand
ATTTTACTGGCTGCAATCGTAATGTTTGTAACTGAAGTGATGAGAACAGATATAACCGCCATAACAATCATGCTGCTCTTACCCTGGTTGGGATTAATAGAGCCCCTGGAAGCTTTTTCCGGGCTGGCCAGCAATGCTGTGATTGCAATAATTGCTGTAATGATTATGGGAGATGGCCTGGAAAAATCCGGTGCTACTAAAATGCTAACAGGCCCTATTTTAGATCTGGCCGGCAATAAAGAAAAAAGAATGATAACCGTTCTTTCTGGTTCAGCCGGGCTGATGTCAGCTTTTATGCAGAATATTGGCGTAGTAGCTCTTTACTTACCTATGATTCGCAGAATAACCCGCAAGACCCGGCATAATTTGTCCAGGATTTTGATGCCCGTGGGTTTCGCTGCTCTGCTGGGTGGTAATTTGACCATGATTGGTTCTGGTAATCTCATAATATTAAATGACTTACTCATGCAGAGGGGAGAAACTCCTTTCAATCTTTTCAGCGTTACACCTGTGGGGTTTGCTCTTTTAGCTGTGGGTATTATTTATATGGTCCTGCTGGGGAGAAAATTTCTGCCAGAAGTTGAATGCGAGGATAAGGAAAGAATAACTCAGGAGCGGCTGGTTCAGGATTGGGACCTGGCTACCACCATTTTTAAATCTGTTATCCCTGAGGATAGTGACCTTGTGGGGTTAAGTCAGGAGAGCTCCCGATTATGGAGAAAATATAATCTGTTTTTAGTAGCCATAGAGGAAGAGGAAGATGTAAAATATGCTCCCTGGCGATTTACTCGTTTTTCCGCCGGTCAGAAACTGCTGCTTCTGGGCACCAGAGAGAATATGGATGAATTTTCCCGGGATTACGGACTGACATACAGGAAAGAGGGGGATTACAATAGAGAACTGGATAGCAAAATAGGTGAAGCAGTTTTTGCTGAGCTTATGGTTCCTCCTCACACAGAATTTATAGGTAAAAGCATCAGAGATTTAGCTGTGAGAAAAAGTTATAGTGTTAATCCTATAATGTTAATTCGAGGGGAGCAGGAAATAACGGGTGATTTTTCTGATTTCAAGCTGCGGCCGGGTGATGTCCTGGTTTTATTTGGACTGCCGGGAAATATCGACGATATTGCTTCCAGGGGGGATTTAATTGCTCTGACTTCATTAGAGACTGCCGAACAGGAACAAAAAAGTCCGCTGCTGGCTTTTGGCCTGTTTTTATTTTCAATTTTGTTGGTAATAATGGGGGTGCAGCTGGCACTGGCGCTATTTACCGGAGCAATATTAATGGTTTTTACCGGGATTATTCCCGGGCGCAAATTATATGAAGCTATCGACTGGCATACCGTATTTCTGTTAACCGGGCTTATCCCCCTGGGAATTGCCATGGAAGAGACAGGGACGGCAGATTTTCTGGCTGAGAGAATGATTGTCCTGCTGGCTGATAGCCCTGATCTGGTGGTTTTATCTGCTGTAGCTATTCTGGCCTCATTTTTCACCCTATTTATGTCCAATGTGGCCTCAACGGTGGTGCTGGTACCGCTGGTCATGATTTTAGGTGGAGAAACCGGCATAGACCCACGGGGGCTGGCTCTGCTGGCTGGCATCTGTGCTTCTAATTCATTTGTGCTCCCCACTCATCAGGTTAATGCTTTCTTTATGAATGCGGGTGATTATAGCAGCAGGGATTACATTAGAGCTGGTTCTTTAATGACATTAATTTATGTAATAATTGCTGTGTTATTTGTTTATATAATTTTTGTGTGATGATTAAGTCGGGTATTGCAGACAATAATAAGTAATAATTTTGGCATTAATAAGTGTTTGTTTAATAAGAATTTTATCAATGTTTTTGTAATTTTAGGCTATAAAGTAAGATTAACAAAGCAAGATTAACCATTTAACTATCAAGAGGAGTTGATAAGATTGCTATTTGAAAAGATAAAATCGCCTGGATTAGCGCATAATTCTTATTTAATCGGAGACAGTGGAGAAGCGGTAGTTATTGACCCCCGTCGCGATATCGAAAAATATCTGAAAAAAGCTGTAGAAGCCGGGTTTACAATCGAGCATATTCTGGAAACTCACCGCAATGAGGACTATATTATAGGCTCGGTAGAATTAAAAAATAAAACGGGTGCTAAAATATGGCATGCGGATAGACATCTCGACTATGAATATGGCAGCCCCATGAGAGAGGGAAAAGAAATTGAATTTGGCAGATTAAAGATAGAGTCCCTGCATACACCAGGTCACACTCCGGGTTCTTTTAGCTATGTTCTTTATGGTTATGAAGGAGAGCCCTGGATGGTATTTACCGGTGATGTAATTTTTGCTGGAGATGTAGGCAGAGTTGACTTTTTGGGAGAGGATAAACTGGAGCATACTGCTGAAGCTCTCTATAATTCTATTCATGAAAAGATTCTGCCTCTGGGTGATGAAGTAATTTTATGTCCGGCCCATGGAGCTGGTTCAGTTTGCGCTAGTGCCATTGCTGACCGGGAATGGACGACAATTGGCATAGAAAAAAAGCTAAATCCGCATCTGCAGTATGAAAATAAAGAGGAGTTTATTGAAAATGTAGCTGAAATGCTGGAGTATCCACCCTATTTTGAGCGGATGGAAGCCTGGAATCTTATTGAACCTCCTTCTCTGTCAGATTACCAGAAACCGCCTGCTTTAAGTGTCAACGAATTTGCTGAGAAGAAGGAAGAAGGTGCGGTGGTTATCGATACCAGAACCGAAGTTAGTTTTGCCGGAGCTCATATACCAGGTGCTATTTCTATCTGGAAAGATAATCTGCCCAGTTTTGCCGGCTGGTTTGTAGATGTTGATAGGACGGTACTGCTGGTATCAGAGGATGGATATCCAGAAGAGGAGATTAAGCATCTATATCGTACTGGTTTTGATAATATTGCCGGTTATCTTTCCGGAGGCATGATTAGCTGGCATATGTCGGCTAAAGTAAGTCATACTATTGATACTGTCAGAGTGGAAGAATTGTGTAATATTATCGATGAACAGGAGAATTATTTCATTCTGGATGTGCGGTCTGAAGATGAAATAGAAGAAGAAGGCGAAATCAGTGATGCTGTCAATATTCATATAACCCAGATTCCGGAAAATTATGATCAATTACCTCAGGAGGAAGATATTTATATCTTTTGCGGCAGTGGGTTGAGGTCAATGACTGTGGCTTCTCTGCTCAAAAAACAGGGGTTTGACAATGTAAATGTAGTGCTGGGTGGGTTGCTGGGCTGGTCATCTACAACCTGTCCTATAGAATAAATGTAGCAATCAGCAAAAATATTTTTTAGGCCCGGGTGCAGATTACCTGTATGCCCGGGCTTAAATAATTTTAAGATATTTTAAGATTAAAAAGAAGTAGAAATTTAATTTATGGTTGCAATATTTTCGCCCTTGCATTTATAATATAGTCACAATAAAGTTATAATAATGATTTCAAATTACCAAACAAAATCAAAAATCCAGTGGTGATTCTACTTTATGAAGACAGAAAATTGTGCAGGAGATATTCCAGAAGATGAAGATAGAAATATTGACTATCGAATTTTGTTGGCGTTCTTTCTGCCCCTGGCCGTGACTCCCTTTTTTATATCCTCAATTCATTCTCTTATGAATGCTGCTATGGCCAGACTGCCATATCCTGAGATCAGTATCGCCGTATTTACTGTGGTTAAAGGTATTTCTAATGCTGTTAAGGCTCCAGATAGGATGTTTATGCAGATTACTGTTTCCATGGTTGATGACAAACAGAGTTTTTACATGGCCTCTAAATTTATCTGGCTTACCTGTGCTGGTTTTTTTGCTGTGCTTTTTCTGCTGGCCTACACTCCTCTGGGAGGCTGGGTTCTGGTTAATATTATAGGTCTGGAAGACCCGGAGACGATCAATTTTGCTTATCGAGCCATGCGCATAACCTGTTTTCTGCCTATTGTGGAGACTCTGCGCAATGTGCACCGAGGACTGGTCATCAGTCATGAGCAGACCAGAATTGTTACTGCCGGAACAGCTGTAAGGTTGATAGCTATTTCTCTGTTTTTATTCTGGGCGGTCAGCAGTCAGTCACTTTCCGGCGTGGTGGCAGCAGGTCTGGCCTGGACAGCCGGAATTGGAATAGAGGGAACAGTTGTCCTGCTCGGGGTTATCTACTATTATTCTTCTCCGGTTAAAGCAGCAGAAAAACTGATAAAACGAAGTTCCGGTCCTCTGAAACTTGCCCATATTTTGAGTTTTTTCCTGCCGCTGGCGGCGATGAGATTTTTAAGATCTTTTCTGCAGCCGATGATTCAAAGTGGTATAGCGCGCAGCCAGGTTGACCCCACTCAAGCTCTGGCTGCTTTTGGAGTTGCCTATGGTTTGATGGTCATAATAGTGGGGCCACTGCGAAATCTTCATCAATGTTCTCTGGTCTATGTGGGGGAAGATGATTTTAATAACTGGAAGAAGGTCAAAAGATTTTGTCTGATTGCCGGGGTATTATTAACCCTGGTTATGTTAATAATTTGCTTCACTCCTCTGGGTTTTTGGATAATGCATTACATAATTGGAGTATCGCGGCCTGTAGCAGAATTGGGCCGGCTGGTTTTAATAGGATTTAGTGTTTTACCGATAATAAGAGCAGTCAGAGAAGCTTACTGGGGAATTTTAATGGAACAGCAGAATACCAGACTGATAGGATATGGCAAGGGATTAAACCTGGGGGCAGTCTTTTTGAGCCTGATAATATTGATAGGGCCATTATCCTCCCTGGGAATTTCTCCGGCTGTCACAGGAGCTATAGCTTTTAGCGCCGGCCAGGCCGTTGAAACCCTGCTGATATATTATTATACCAGCAGAAATTTAAAGCCTGCTTCAATATCAAGTTCTTTTTTCTAATGTAAGCAGTTTTATGGTAATTTTCCTGTTATCGTGTTAAAATATAATAAATCTTAAACTAATGAAATTTAATCACTAAAATTAATATGGAAAATTGATCTGGGGGAACTAACAGATGAGAATGCGTAAAATTGCTATAATGGCTTTGATGGCCGCTATCAGTATAATATTAGCCCGGTTTTTTTCTTTTATGATCGGCGGAACTATTAGGATAGCATTTGATCATGCTCCAATTTATCTGGCCGGGATGCTTCTGGGCCCCTGGGCAGGTGCAATGACTGGTGTTGTCAGTGACCTGGTGGGAATTCTTATTGCCCCGGTGGGAGGGTTTTTCCCCGGCTTTACAATTAGTTATGCCTTGATCGGTTTTATTCCCGGATATATATTTAGAAATAATGATTTAAAAAACATCCATCCGACTAAACTTATTGCAGCCCTGCTGCTGACAGATGTTATTGTTTCGGTGTTATTGAACACTTTTTGGTTGTCGATAATGTTTGGAGACGCTTTCTGGGGTATTTTGCCCGCCAGATTAATAGCGCGCAGTATTGTAATGCCCGGACAGATATTCTTTATTTATACTCTATTAAATTACACGCCGGTAATATCCGGAGCAAAAGTAAAATCTTAAATTGAGGTGTAAAACCAGATGAAAAAAGCAATTTTAGCCTGCAGCGTATTTTATAAAGAAATTAAAAGCCTGGTCGAGGAGAAAGAAGATGTTTTTGTCAAATTGATGCCTCAGGGCCTGCATGATCTGCCTGATGAGATGCGCATGCAGAAAAAATTACAGACTGCGATAGATGAACTGGAAGCAGAATATGATCTGGAATATATTTTTATGGCTTATGGATTTTGCAGTGGAGGGGTGGAAGGCCTGACCACCAGTAAAGCTGAGCTGGTTATTCCGAAATTTCACGATTGTATACCGCTTCTGCTGGGTGATAAAGATGCCGGCGGAAATCTGGAAAATACGGGAGTATATTATCTTAGCAGGGGCTGGATCGACTGTGGGGGAGATACCTACAAACAGCATCTCGCTATGACCGGTGAACTTTCGGGTTTGATTGAAAAATTCAAGAAATATGAAGAGGAAAATAAAGATGCAATAGTTGATTGGTATGATATGGATATGTATAATGACAGAAAACAATACAGTCAGGAGATGGCTGAAGAGATAAGCTTTCAATGTCTGAAAAGTTATGAAGCTATCGTTTTGATTGATAATGGTAATCTGGCCCCAATTCATTATGAATATGCTAAAGAAATGCATGCAAAAATAGATGAGATTTTACAAAAACAGCGAGAAGAAAAACTCGATTTTAAGATAAAAAAGGGAGACCTGAAGCTGCTGGCTGATCTGATTAATTTTGAAAATCTCCCGGAGAGCAGACAGCAGGAATTGGTTCTGAGAAATCCGCCCGGACAACCTCTGCGGCTGGAAAAAAAGCTGATTGGTTAAGCGGGAAAATTGCCAGAAAAAATTAAGGAGGGACCAGGTTTGGGTTTTTTATCAGATATACCGGGCATCAAAGTGGGCAATGTCAGAGATGAGAGAATTTTAACAGGATGTACTGTTATTCTAACTGGAAAAGAAGGGGCGGTGACCGGAGTGGATGTCAGGGGGGGATCTCCTGGCAGCAGAGAAAATATGCTGCTGGCTCCGGAAAAACAGGTTGATAGAGTTCACGCGATTTTACTTAGTGGAGGCAGTGCTTTTGGTCTGGAAGCTGCGGGAGGAGTAATGAATTATCTAAAAGAAAAAAACATTGGTTATCCTACAGGAATAAAACCAGTTCCTATTGTTCCTGCTTCGGTAATATTTGATCTTGGCCTGGGCGAGCCTGATTTTCCCACTGCAGAGATGGGCTATGCCGCCTGTGAAGAGGCAGGAACCAAAAACTCTCACTCCAGTTCGGGTAATGTGGGTGCTGGTTATGGTGCCACCATAGGCAAAATCAGAGGCAGAGATTATGCCATGAAAGGAGGACTGTCAGAGGCATTTTTACAGCTGGAAACTGGAGTCAATATGGGAGTACTGGTTGTTGTGAATTGTTTTGGAGAAATAATTTCCCGGAACGGTGAGATTTTAGCCGGCCCCTATGACAGAGAGCAGGAACAATTTATATCGACAGTAAATACCATGGAAAAACTTGATGCTGACAGAAATGCCGCCGGTCCCGGTGAAAATACCACTCTGGCCGTGATAGCTGTTGATGCCGGCTTAAATAAGGCGAAAGCCAGAAAGCTGGCAGAAATGGGACAGAATGGTATAGCGCGTGCTATACGGCCTGCCCATTCCATGTTCGATGGAGATACAGTTTATGCCCTATCGACCGGCAATAAAAAAGCTGACTTAAGTTTACTGGGATCGCGAGCAGCTGATTTGGTAGCTGCAGCGATAAGATCAGCTATACAGGAAGCTGAGATGCTGGCCGGCATTCCTGCCAGAAAAGATATAATCTAAATAAGGAGGGAGAGCGATGGTGGAAGTTTCTCCGATTGGATTCATAAGAAGCGAATTTGTGGAATCCGCTGATCCAGATGAGATGAAAAATGAGGAAAGTAAAATAATCATAAACCAGGAATATGCCGAGGGCCTGGATAAAATAACCGAATATGAATATTTAAAAATTGTATTTCATCTACATAAAGCAGAAGGTTATGATTTAATTGGCCCCAGACGCTATGGGGGAGTCAGGGGTTTGTTTGCTTCCCGGACTCCTTATCGCCCTAATTCAATAGGAGTGACAGTGGTTAAACTGCTTGAACGCCAGGAGAATGAGCTGCTGGTTTCGGGGTTGGACGCCATTGACCGTACACCGGTTCTGGATATAAAACCTTATGTAGATGAAATTGATAATCCGGAGCAAAAATTTGACTGAAATTTTCCCACAACTGTAGATTAATATCTGTTAATAGTGTATAATTAATTACATAATATAGGGTTCTGCCTATTTTTTGTTTTTAAATTAAAATTTTTATAAATAAAGGGCAGAATTACAGGGGGGAATTAAAATTGAATCAGCGTAGATGGCTGGGATTGATTTTGATTATACTGGGAGGTCTGATAATACTCAGCAATCTGGGTTTTGTAGACATGAATATAGGGCAGATTCTGCTAACCTACTGGCCTTTATTGTTGATTGGATCAGGATTGTATAATTTAATCACCAATCCTGCGGGCAGAGCCGGGGGAATTATTATCCTGGTAATCGGTTCATTATTTCTGGCCAGTAATCTTGATCAGGTGGAATTTCTAGAATATATTTCTTTCTGGCCGTTGGTCTTGATACTGGCAGGAGTCTGGCTGCTGCTGCGGGGGAGAAAAGGGGCAAGAGAAGTCGAAAAAGATTCGTTGAATCTGATAAATATATTCTCTGGAACTGACAGCAAAATTTTATCGGAAAATTTTAAAGGGGGCAGCAGTATTTCCATCTTTGGAGGAGCAGAAATTGATTTAAGACAGACAAAATTAGCCGGAGGAGAAGCTAAATTTGATATATTTGCTATGTTTGGCGGTTCCGACATCTACGTGCCTCAGGATTGGGAAATTGTTATTAAGGGCATACCAATTTTTGGGGGCTGGGATGATAACACCGGCAATCAGCAGGTAAAACAGGAAGATATAAACGGTACTCTGGTTATAAACTGCCTGGTTTTATTTGGGGGTTTGGATGTAAATAATTAAGCAAAAAGATGAAAATATAGCAGATGCAGAATAGAAGGTGCTAATTATATAAATAAGCTGGCAAAAACACAGAAAAAGGAGAGCAGATATTTTGGCTGATAAAAACGAAATATCAAAGACAGATTCTCAAAGTTCTGTGGGGGATTTACCCAGGAGAATTCAGATTATATATGGTTTGGGAGTCAGTTATGCCATGGTGGATCAGATTTTTGCCCAGTGGCTATTATATTATTATCTGCCACCAGCTGCTTCTCAGTTAAGACCCGTGCTGCCGCCAATTTTTATTTCTCTGGCTCTGGTAATTTCTCGCTTTGTGGATATGATTGCTGACCCGGCGATTGGTTATCTATCAGACAGAACCAGCAGTAAGTATGGCAGACGAATACCTTTTATAGCTATAGGAACTATTCCACTGGCTGTACTCACAATTGCTTTCTTTTTTCCCCCGCGAGACAGCTCTCAGCTTATTATATTTACCTATCTAACTGTAGTGGGCAGTTTATTTTTTGTGTTTTATACCATCGTAGGCGCTCCTTATAATGCATTAATTCCCGAGCTGGCTTCCAATAAAATTGAGAGATTAAATCTTTCCACCTGGCAGTCCGTGTTTAGGCTGCTTTTTACCGCAGTTGCCATGGTGCTGCCTGGATGGCTAATAACTTTAATAGGCGCGGGTAATGATGAAAGAGGAGTAAGGGGAATGGTCATTATTTTATCTGTTTTAATGGTTGTTTGCCTGTTTATTATGGTGGCAAAAATTGACGAAAAAAAATATTCCGGGGGGAAAAGTTCTCAAACCAGTATTAAGGAAAGTTTTTCTTATATATTCAGTAATCGTTCCTTAATATTCTATTTATTCGGTTTAATGTTTTTCTTTCTGGGGTTTAACACCTTACGGGCTACCATTAATTATTATGTTGAAGATGTAATGGGATATGGCCCCGGCATCATCACTTTGGCCTCAGGATTGCTGTTTGCTTCAGCGGCTGCTTTTTTTTATCCTATCAACAGGTTGAGCAGAAAAGTGGGCTATAAAAAACCTCTATTGGTTTTTTTAATAATCATGATATTATTATCTCTTTCCCTGACTCGTCTGGGGAGAGAACTCCCGCAAAATGCTGGGTTTATAATATTTTTTCTCTTTGGGATACCTGTTTCCGGGGCAGCTTTTATATACCCACCTGCTATGCTCAGTGAAATTGCAGCCAGATTTAGTAAAAAGGAAGGAACTCATATAGAAGGGGTCTTTTTCGGACTCCAGGGATTTTTTCTTAAACTGGCTTTTTTATTATCTATAGCTTTTGTGCCACTTTTACTGGTTGCCGGCGAAGATATTTCACTGCTCAGAGTTTTAGCAGGAGAGCCAGAAGAGGTCACCCGCCAGGGTATATACTATACTTCATTTTTAGCAGCGGGGTCTTTTTTGCTTTCATTTTTGAGCTATTTAGGTTATAAAGAAGGTCTGGATTAAATTTTACCG
>CAZVMQ010000053.1:0-11338 GCA_964628755.1 uncultured Halanaerobiaceae bacterium | reverse complement strand
TTTCCAGTATCACTTCGCTTTATAGCTTCCAATACTTTATAAGCCCCGGCAATTAGAGGTATTAGTAGTCCCGGTAATCCAGCATATATGGCAATTTTACCAGCGTTTCTGGAGAAGAACCAAATTTTTAGATTTTCACAAATAATATCAATATCACAAAACCCTGAGGAGGTAATTATTGTGGCTGATAAGAAAAGCATACTTGATTTTCAACAAATGAAAGAAAAAGGAGAAAAGGTAGCCTGGATCACAGCCTATGATTTTCCCACAGCCCAGTTCGCCGAAAAGGCCGGGATGGATATGATTTTGGTAGGAGATTCGCTGGGAATGGTAGTCAAAGGTTATAAAGGGACAGAACCTGTAACTATGGAAGATTGTATCACCCACTCCCAGGATGTAAGAAGAGGTGCTCCCGGTACTTTCTGTATAGGTGATATGCCTTTAGGTTCCTATCAGGCATCTACAGAAGACGCAGTGAAAAACGCCATTCGTTTTTTGAAAGAAGCGGATATGGATGCCGTGAAACTGGAGGGGGGACGCAGAGTCTGTGACCAGATAGAAGCAATCACCGAGGCAGGTGTGGTTGTTTTTGGTCATATTGGTCTAACTCCCCAGAGCTCAGGTCAGCTGGGCGGATTTAAAGCCCAGGGACTGCATGTAGACAGTGCCCGGGAGCTGATTAAAGATGCCATAGCTGTAGAAGAGGCCGGTTGTGAAGCACTTCTGGTGGAAGCCGTGCCGCCAAAGGTTACAGAATTTATTACGGAAAAACTGAAGATTCCGGTATATTCCATCGGGGCCGGTAAACCCTGTGACGGTCAGCTGTTGATATGCGGTGATATGCTGGGTATGTTCGAGGCTTTCACACCTAAATTTGTCAAGCAGTATGCCAATTTAGCAGAGATTGAGACTCAGGCTTTTGCAGAATATATTGAAGATGTTAAAGAAGGCAAATTCCCCACGGAAGAACATGTGTATAATATTCAGGAGAGTGAAGAAAAATTTGCCGAGATGTTTGCAGAATTTAGAGAATAGATGAGATTGATTTGAGCTAAAATACAGATCAGACAAAACTGGAAATGAGGTGCCTGTATTGAATTTAAGAAGTGAAGAGGTACGGAGTGTGCCGGAAAACTCGATGCAGAGAGGTTTATTTAAATCCATGGGCTTTGATGATGATAGTCTTTCCCGGCCTCTGGTGGGGGTGGCCAACAGCTGGAACACCATAGTCCCCGGCTCCTATAATTTAAAAAAAGTTGGGGAAGCGGTAAAAGAGGGGATCTGGCAGGCTGGAGGCACTCCTTTAGAGTTTGGCGTAATTTCAGCCTGTGATGGTATAGCTCAGGGACATGATGGAATGCACTATATCCTGCCCACCAGAGAGATTATTGCCAATAGTGTGGAAATGATGATTCAGGCGCACCGTCTTGATGGTATCGTGCTGCTGGGATCCTGTGATAAAATTATTCCTGGCATGTTGATGGCAGCAGCCCGCCTGGATGAGCTCCCTGCTCTGATGGTGCCGGGAGGCCCCATGGAAGGGGGAGCCTGTTTTGATGGCAGAAGAGCGGATATCACTTCTCTGACAGAAGCACTGGGCATGCTGGAGGAAGGAAAAATTGATCTGGAAGAGATGAAAGAACTGGAAAACACAGCCGGACCTACCTGTGGTTCCTGCTCATTTTTGGGAACAGCAAATACAATGTCTGCTATAGCAGAGGCCATGGGCATGACGGTTCCCGGAGCGGGTACAGCCCTGGCCACCTCAGCCAGGAGAACCAGACTGGCCCGGGAATCCGGCCGCCAGATTGTTTCCTTAATAGAAGAAAATATTGCTGCTGGCGATATCATTACAGAAGAATCACTGAAAAATGCAATTAAGACCAATATTTCTATCGGCGGATCTACCAATGCTATTCTGCATATTTTAGCAGTGGCCTATGAGGCCGGGATTGATCTGAGCATAGATTTATTTGAAAAATACAGTCACGAGATACCTTATCTGGCTAAAATCTATCCTTCCACTAAAGAATATAATGTGCCAGATTTTGCCCGGGCCGGTGGGGTTCAGGCTCTCTATAATAATCTGCGAGAATTTCTGGATGAAAAAGCACTGACAGTAACGGGAAAATCTGTGGGCGACAATTTAGCGGCGCAAACTTTCCCGGAAAGTGACCTGATCCGCAGCCCCGAAAATCCCCATTCCGGCGAGGGAGGTGTAGCGATTTTACAGGGAAATATTGCTCCGGATACAGGCGTATCTAAACCATCTGCAATTGATCCCTCCATGCATCAGTTTACCGGAACAGCCAGAGTCTTCAATTCCGAAGAAGAGGCCAACGAAGCTATAATTCAGGATGAAGTTGTGGCCGGTGATGTGGTAGTTATTAAATACGAAGGACCCAAAGGCGGGCCGGGAATGCGGGAAATGTATAAACCCTTGAAACTTCTTTATGGCAAAGGTCTGGCCCTGGAGACTGCCGTGGTAACAGACGGCCGCTTTTCCGGGACCAATAATGGCTGTTTTGTGGGACATATCTCCCCCGAAGCCTATGAAGGAGGGCCTCTGGCCGCCGTAAAAGAAGGAGATAAAATTAGCATAGACATTACAAACCGGGAAATTCATCTGCATGTAGAGGAAGAGGAGATAGAGTCCAGGCTGAAAAATTGGTCACCTCCCAGCCCCAAAATAACCAGGGGATATCTGGCAACTTATGCCCGACTGGCTGAATCTGCTTCCGAAGGAGCCATAATTCCCTCGCGGTTTTAAAAAAATCAAAAGTAAAGGAGGTTAACTATGTCTCTGCAGGAGATTGAATATAATGAGAAATTACAGCAGGCAACTGATGCTCTAAAAAATGGTGCATTTTTAAATGTCAAAGCCGGAGAAGAGATCAATACTATGACTATAGGCTGGGCTTCTATAGGTGTTATCTGGAGGGTGCCCATGGTGTTAGTTTTGGTCCGGGAATCCCGCTACACTCATCGGCTGATTGAAGCAGCTGACGATTTTACGGTCAGTTTTCCTTTCGACAAAATGGCAGAAGAATTAAAATTTTGCGGCACTAAATCCGGCAGAAATTACGATAAATTTGCCGAATGTGACCTGGAGATTATTGAGGGCAGGGATGTAGATTCGGTGATGATCAAAGGCTGTGATCTGCATTATGAATGCAGCATCAAGTATAAACAGGATATGAAAAAAGATAATCTAATTACCGATACATTGGTTGATTGTTATCCAGAATACGACTTACATACCCTTTATTTTGGAGAAATAATCAACTGTTTTCTGGCTGATTAACAAAACTTATCGAGAAAGGGGGGATAACCAGGGAAGAAACTGCAGCAGTTAACCCGGCTGGATCAGAAAATTAGTTTGAGCTTTAGGAGAAGCGAGAAATCTATATCTCAAAACATAGGAGGTTTAACATGTCTTTACTATTACATGTTGGTATTTCGATATTTATCATTTTAGTTTTGATCATGAAATTTGAAATGAACCCGGCAATGACCCTGGTTATTGCCTCAGTTTATTACGGCCTGGCAGTAGGGCTGGGTTTTGAAACGACTCTGGAAGCAATTACCTCAGGCTTTGGTAACATGATGGCATCTATAGGTCTATCGATCGGTTTTGGTATCATGTTAGGGCAGCTGCTGGCAGCCTGCGGGGGGATCCATTCCATCGCTAATAAACTGCTGGATGTATTCGGAGAAGACCGGGCCTCACTGGCTACCGCCGGAACGGGCTTTATAGGTTCAATTCCAGTATTTTATGATGTAGTTTATGTTATCATTATTCCTATAGCCCGCAGCATGTCCAAGTTAACCGGAAAAACCATTGCCCTGTTTGTAGGAGCACTGACCGCCGGAGCACTGGGTACTCATATGCTGGTTCCGCCCACTCCCGGTCCTTTAGCTCTGGCTGAATTGCTCAATATAGACCTGGGATTAATGGTCGGAGTAGGACTGGTGGCCGGTGCTATACTGGTTTTTGCTTCTATCTTTGTTTACAAAAAATTGCTTGTCGATCGCGGATTTTTTAATCCCGAGAAAGATATCGATCATGCTGCTGTAGAAGAAATGGAAGAAGCCGAGGATATGGTGCCCGAAGAACTTCCCTCTTTCGGCAGCTCTTTAATGCCTATTCTGCTTCCAGTAGCATTAATTTTAACCGGTACTGTTACAGAGGCTTTAACAGGGGAAGTACCACCTTTTATAGCCTTTATCTCCAGCTCAACGATTGCGCTGTTGCTCGGTGCTTTAGCAGCATATGCTCTGGCCTCCCAGCATCTAGAAAAGGAAAAGGTTAATAATGCCCTGTCCAAGGCCATGTCTGCTTCCGGTCTGGTTTTATTGATAACCGGTGCCGGCGGTGGCTTTGCAGAGACCCTTGATATGTCCGGTGTAGCCGGGGTTATTGAGAGTATGGCCGAAGGATATGGAATCAATCTTATTCTGCTGGCCTGGCTGACAGCTTTTGGTCTGAGAATAGCTCAGGGTTCAGGTACTGTGGCTATTCTGACCACCGGAGGTTTGCTTGCACCCGTAATCGCTGGTGGCGACACCAGCCCTATCTGGGTAGCGATGGCAATAGGAACCGGAGGTCTGTGCCTGGGTCATGTAAATGATAGTGGTTTCTGGATCACCACCAAGTTATCCGGGCTGACCACCAGAGGCGGGTTAAAGACTTACACTGTAATGACCGGTATCATGGGCGTTTTGGGTTTAATCATCGCCTTTTTAGGCTCTTTGATTATACCGATTTAAAGCTCCAAAAATCATTTTCAGGGAGGGCAATTGCCCTCCCTGTTATCATATATTCAGCTGTCCAGATATCCGGGTATTGTATAAGTCAGTTATTTTATTATAGATAGGCTATTTAATGTCATAAGCAGGCAGAAATTATTGACAGGTTAGACAGGTTAAATAGTTAGATCTTTTGACACCAGGCAAAAATATTGGAGGGAAATATATGGACTATAAAATAATAGGTAAAACCGGAGTAAAAGTTTCCGAACTATGTATGGGGACTATGTCTTTTGGCGATATTGCTGATAAAGAGACTTCCCGGAAAATGTTTAAAAGATGTCGGGAAGCTGGCATCAATTTTTTTGATACAGCTGATCTTTACAGCAATGGGCGGGCGGAAGAGATCTTAGGTGAATGTATTGCAGGATGTAGAGAAGATATTGTTTTAACTTCCAAAGTATATAATCCAACCAGAGATGATATAAATGCCCGGGGACTTTCCCGCCGGCATATAATTCAGGCTGTGGAAAACAGTTTAAATAGACTGGGAACTGACTATATTGAATTTTATTTTTGCCATCAATTTGACTCCAGGACAGCTATAGTAGAGACACTAAGAGCTCTGGACCATCTGGTAAAACAGGGTAAAATTCTTTATCCTGCGGCCAGCAACTGGGCGGCCTGGCAGATTGAGAAGGCTTTAGGCATATCACGCCAGAAAAATCTAGCCCGTTTTGAATGTATTCAGCCGATGTATAACCTGGTTAAACGACAGGCAGAAGTAGAAATATTGCCTATGGCTCAGAAAGAAAACCTGGGAGTAATTACTTATAGTCCCCTGGGAGCAGGTCTGCTGACCGGCAAATACAATGATGATAAACCCCGTCAGGGCAGAATTATTGATAATAATATGTATACAAATAGATACAGTAAAGAGGAATATTTTGATATTGCCCAAAAATTTACTGAACACGCCCGCCAGCAGGGGGTTAATCCGGTGGCCCTGGCTGTAGCCTGGGTTAAATTTCATCCGGGAGTAACAGCTCCCATTATAGGGGCAAGAAATGTGGAGCAGCTGGAAGATTCCCTGGCGGCAGTAGATATTAATATGACAGAAAAATGGTGGCAGGAAATTTCTGATTTATCTTTCACCCCTCCACCAGCTACGGACCGTTTAGAAGAAATTAAATAAAGGAGGCTTATTATGCGCAGTGATAGAATCAAAAAAGGAGTTGAACGCACTCCTCACAGAAGTTTATTAAAAGCCTGTGGTTATTCTGACCAGGAAATTTCTCAACCGCTCGTGGGAGTGGTCAATTCCTATAATGAAATCATCCCCGGTCATATCCATTTGAACCAGATTGTGAAAGCTGTTAAAAATAGTATTTACGCTGCTGGAGGTACTCCTGTAGAATTTCCCACCATCGGAATATGTGATGGTATTGCCATGAATCATCAGGGCATGCTCTATTCACTGCCCAGCCGGGAGTTAATAGCCGATACGATAGAGAGCATGACCAATGCTCATAGTTTTGATGCTCTGGTAATGGTTCCCAATTGTGATAAAATTATTCCCGGGATGTTAATTGCCGCTGCCAGATTAAATATTCCTTCGCTGCTAATAAGCGGAGGTCCTATGTTAGCGGGAAAATGGAAAGGACAAAAAAGAGACCTGAAAGACGTCTTTGAAGCTGTGGGAAGTGCTAAAGCCGGTGATATGGGGAAAGAGGAATTAAAAGAAATAGAAAATCACTCCTGTCCCGGCTGCGGCTCCTGTGCGGGAATGTTTACTGCAAACACCATGAACTGTATGACCGAGGTTCTGGGCATGGGGCTGCCGGGTAATGGCAGCATACCGGCAGTTATGGCCGAGAGAAAAAGACTGGCCAAACAGGCCGGACAGAAGATTATGGAGATCTGGGAAGAAGACTTAAAACCCCGAGATATCATGACTGAAGCAGCTTTTGAAAACGCTATTGCTGTGGACTTAGCTCTGGGAGGCTCGACCAATTCAGTGCTTCACCTGCCCGCTATTGCCAGAGAAGCAGGCCTGGATCTGGAGATCAAAAAGTTCGATGATATTGCCCGGGAGGTTCCCCACCTGTGTGACATGAGCCCGGGGGGAGCTTATTATATGGAAGATATTTATTATGCCGGGGGAGTACAGGCCGTCATCAAAAGATTAAAGCGAATAGATGTCATAAACCAGGAAGCTGTGACCGTTAATAATCAAACGGTGGGGGAAAATATTAGCGAGGCAGAAGTTCTGGATGAGGAAGTTATCCGGCCAGCTGACAACCCCTATCATGCAGAAGGTGGGCTGGCTGTGCTTTATGGCAATATAGCTCCTGAAGGATGTGTGGTGAAACAGTCAGCTGTGGCTGAAGAAATGTTAGTTCACTCGGGTCCTGCCCGGGTCTTTAACAGTGAAGAAGCAGCCGTGGAAGCCATGTACGAGGGCGAGATTGAAGCTGGAGATGTAGTGGTGATAAAATACGAAGGACCAAAAGGCGGACCCGGTATGAGAGAAATGCTGGGCCCCACTTCGGTAATTGCCGGAATAGGACTGGATAAAGAGGTGGCCCTGATAACCGATGGGCGTTTTTCCGGAGCTTCCCGCGGGGCGTCGATAGGTCATATTTCCCCCGAAGCTATGGAAGGTGGACCTATAGCTGTGATAGAAGAAGGTGACGAGATACAAATTGATATTTACAACCGTGATATTAATGTCGATTTGACGGCAGAAGAGCTGCAGAATAGACTGGACAATCTGGAGAAAATTGAACCTAAGGTGAAAGAGGGTTATCTATCCAGATATGCTACATTTGTCACATCTGCCGATAAGGGAGCATCCTATACCAAATAATCGAGGTGATCTAATGGCTGAAATTGCAATAATCGCAGATGACCTGACAGGTGCCAATGCTACCGGAGTATTATTTGCCCGGGATTCCTACAAAACTGCTTCTTTTGTATATAATAGTGATGATAATGAGCAGGAAAGCAATGATTTTGATATAATTTCAGTCAGCACCGAAAGCAGGTCCATAGAACCAGAAGCTGCTTATAAAAGGGTAAAAAAAGCCGCTGAATCGTTGCGCACAAATAATTTAAAGCTGATCTGCAAAAGGGTTGACAGCACGCTGAGGGGAAATATAGGAGCTGAGATTGACGGGGTTCTGGATGCTCTTCCCCGCGAGCACATGGCAGCAGTGGTTCCGGCTTTTCCCTCTTCCGGCCGGATAAATATTGGCAGTTATCTGCTGGTTAACTCTATTCCGCTGGAAAAAACTGGAGTGGCCAGTGATCCTAAAACACCTGTTAATAATACTTTTGTACCTGATATTATCGGTCAACAAACGGACCGCAGTATAGGAGTAATTTCCTATAAAGCTGTTCGTGCTGGCCGGGATAAAATTCGGGAAGAAGTGAAAGCGGCCTGGAATTCAGGAAAAGAAATAATTGTATTTGATGCTGCTGAGGACGATGATATAGAAGCAATAGCAGCAGGCATATATAGTTCCGATATACCGGTTGTGGCAGTTGACCCCGGGCCTTTTACCAGCTGTTTGGGTAAAAGGCTTCTTGATGTCAAACAGCCCGGAGAAGAAAAAATTCTCTTAACTGTGGGGAGCACAACGGAAGTAACCCGGAACCAGGTCAATTATATGGAGGAGCAGAGAGATGTTTACTGGGAAAAAGTTAATGTGAAAAAACTGCTGCAGCCGGAAACCCGGCAGAAAGAGATCAACAGATGTGTGGATAGCATAATCGCTAAAATAAATGACCATAAATTATTTGGTATCATAAGTGCCCGCAGTGAGGATGATCTGCTGACCAAAAAAGAGGTGGCGTCATTTTGTAATAATTTTGAGCAGGATATCTTTGAAAAAATTTCCACGGGTCTGGCAGAGATAGCCGACCGACTGTTGAATGAAGTGGACTGCTGGCAGGGTTTATATGTCAGCGGTGGGGATACAACTTTAGCTCTGGTTGAGCAATTTTCTGCCCGGGGTATGCAGGTTATAGAGGAAGTGCTCCCCCTGACAGTGTACGGAAAACTGATTGGCGGCAGTCATGAGGATCTATCATTTGTCAGCAAAGGCGGTTTGATTGGTGATACTGATGCCGTGGAAAAATGTATAAATAAATTGAGTTGAGGAGGAATCCATGATGGAGAAAAAATTAGGAATTACTATGGGTGACCCGGCCGGAATTGGTCCGGAAATTATTGCCAGAGCTCTGGCTCAGAATGATATTTTAGATATCGGAAAACTTATTCTCTTTGGCGATCAAAAAGTTATGGAAGAAGCAATCAAAATTGTCGGAGTTGATCTGGATACCAATTTGCTGAGGGAAGATTTTAACAACTATCAGGATAATAAGCTCAATATCTATGATATGGATAATGTGGATGTATCAGAATTAAACCTGGGGGAAGTGCAGGGGGAGGCCGGACTGGCTTCCTATCAGTATATTGAAAAAGCCAGTGAAATGGCGCTGGCCAATAAAATAGATGCAGTGGTAACAGGACCGATCAATAAAGAAGCATTAAAAGCCGGAGATGTTGATTATATCGGGCATACAGAAATGCTGGGTGATTTAACTGATACTGCTTACCCCCTGACCATGTTTGAAGTTCATTCTCTGAGAATATTTTTTCTTACCAGACATGTTTCTCTCAGACAGGCCTGTGAACAGATAACTACCGGGAGAGTTATGAGAGGGATCAGAGAAAGTGCAAAAGCCCTGAATAAGCTGGGGGTAGAAAACCCGGAAATGGCTGTAGCTGCCCTCAACCCCCATGCCGGTGAACACGGACTTTTTGGCCGGGAAGAGGTGGATGAAATTGAACCTGCAGTTGAAAAAGCCAAAAACGAAGGCTACAGGGTAGAGGGGCCGGTGCCTGCTGACAGTGTATTTCATTTTGCCCTGGAGGGTTATTATGACGCCGTCCTCTCTCTCTATCATGACCAGGGCCACATCGCGGCCAAGATGGTTGATTTCGAGAAAACTGTCTCCATCACCAACAATCTGCCCTTTTTGCGCACTTCTGTAGACCACGGGACTGCTTTTGATATTGCCGGTACTGGCAAAGCCAGTTCTGTAAGTATGGAAGAAGCAATCAGGGTGGCGGCAAAATATGTGCCCTATTTTGCCGATTAAGCAGAAAATCTTTCTAACTATATCTAATGCAGCAAAAATAGCAGCTAAAAAACCTGATTCAGCTGCTGTTCTGACATTTTTCACCAGCCTGCAAATATTTTCTTTTACAGGAAAAAGATAATCCATCCAGAAGTATTTATTAAGAAGGATTATTATGTGTTAGAAATTACACAGGTGGTGATGTCATGAAAAAGATGAAAGATGTTCTGCTGGCTCGCGAGGAAAATGAAGAGATAGTAATTGGCAATACCGCTCTGGTCCGGGCCATGGTAGAGGCGGGGACCAGAGTGGTTACTTCTTATCCGGGCTCACCAACCCCGGAAATTGCCGAAGCTATTCGTTCCATTCCGGGTGAAGACCGTCCATTTTATTTTGAATTTTCTACCAATGAAAAGGTGGCTACCGAAGTTGCTTTTGGTGCTTCCGTCAATGGCAATCTTTCCACGGCTTTCTTTAAAAGTGTCGGTCTTAATGTGGCAGCAGATTCCTTTGTCCAGCTGGGCCTGATGGAGCTCATCGGCGGTATGGTTATTGTGCTGGGTGATGATCCCGGTGCCAATTCTTCCCAGAATGAGCAGGATAACCTGCATTATTCCAAACTTTCTTATACTCCGGTGCTGGAACCTTCCACCCCTCAGGAAGTTTACGAAATGTACCAGGAAGCAGCCGAGATTTCCCGGCAGGAGAAGATGCCCATAATTCTGAGGCTAACCACCCATGTCTGTCATGCCAAGGAAAAAGTTGCTTTCGGCAGCTGGAACCCGGTGGAATTTGATGATAGACCGCAGTTTGCTTCGGAAAATGGTCCCTATGTTCCCATAACCGATAAAGTATTTCCCATGAAACGCCGGGCCCTGCAGAAACGTGAGAAAATCAGAAATATGGTGAGGGAAAGGAATTTAAATAAAGTTGAAGACAACAACAATGACAGGCGTGGTATCATAACAAGTGGGGTGCCGCACCAGTCACTGCTGGATGTTTTAGAACAGGTTGAGGGTAAGCGGCCCGACATTCTCAAGCTGGGAGCAGTTCAACCTTTAAATCATAAGGATATTATCGAGTTTTTACAGGAGCATAAAGAAGTTAAAATTCTGGAGGAGCTCGATGCTGTACTGGAAGAAGAAATCAAGTCCCTGGCCTATGATGAAGGTCTTACTACAGATATCATAGGAAAACAGGGTATCGAAGACTGGATGGGGGAATACACCCCGGATAAAGTGGCCGAGGTGCTGCACAGAACCTGGCCGGATTTAATTCCTGATCAGATGGTTGAAGTTCAGGAAGAGAGACAGTCTCCCCTCAATCCCCGGCCGGCTCAGATGTGTCCGGGCTGTGGCCATCGCTCTGCCTTCCATCCTATCAAAAAAGCTCTGCGCGAACAGGATATAACTGTGGCCGATATCGGCTGTCATACTCTGGG
>CAZVMQ010000052.1:0-11583 GCA_964628755.1 uncultured Halanaerobiaceae bacterium | reverse complement strand
TCAGGGAAGAGCTTTCGCACAGAAAGCACTATTTTTTGGCCGAAAACTATATTCAACCAGCTGATATGGAGAAGATCCAGATATAAAAGCTGCCAGAATAAATTAATTGAGGTGATATTGATGACCATAGATAAAGAGGTCTTAATCGAGCAGGCCAACAAAAACGATGTTAAGTTTATCAGGCTGCAGTTTGTTGACATTCAGGGCATGCTGAAAAATGTAGCTATAACTATCGATCAGCTGCCGGAAGCTCTGGACGGTAAGATTATGTTTGACGGCTCCTCTATTGAAGGTTTTTCGCGTATTCAGGAATCAGATATGTATTTAGAGCCCGACAGAGATACTTTCACAGTTTTTCCCTGGAAGACCGGAGAGGGGAGGGTGGCCCGCCTGATGTGTGATATTTATACTCCCGCAGGTGAGCCTTTTTCTGGCTGCCCCCGCAGTACTTTAAAACAGGTTATAGCAGAATGCAACGATATGGGCTATTCTCTGCAGGCCGGACCTGAACCCGAGTTTTTTCTGTTCAAATTGAATGAAAATGGCGAACCCACCACCAAAACTCACGACAGGGGCGGTTATTTTGACCTCTCCCCGGTGGATAAAGGGGAAGAAGCCCGCCGGGAGATAGCCATTGCTTTAGAAGAAATGGATTTCGAAGTGGAAACCTCGCATCACGAGGTAGCCTCCGGTCAGCATGAGATTGATTTCAAACATACCCCCGTGCTGAAGACCGCTGATAATATAGCTACCTTTAAATTTGTGACCAAAACTATCGCCCGCAAACACGACCTGCATGCAACCTTTATGCCCAAACCTATCGAAGGTATTAATGGTTCAGGCATGCATGTTCATCAGTCGCTATGCAAAAATGGCGAGAATATTTTTTACGATCCTGAAGATGAGCTCGACCTCAGCCAGAAAGCCTATCACTATATAGGAGGACTGCTGGAATATGCCCAGGAATATGCTGCCATCACCAACCCGCTGATAAATTCCTATAAAAGACTGGTGCCCGGCTATGAAGCTCCAGTCTATATATCCTGGTCCACCTGCAACCGCAGTGCTCTGGTGCGCATTCCGGCGGCCCGGGGTAATTCCACCCGCCTGGAACTGAGAAATCCTGATCCTGCTTCCAACCCCTATCTGGCTATGGCGGTTACTCTCAAAGCCGGACTGGAAGGAATCAAACAGCAGATTGATCCCGGAGAAGAAACTTTAGAAAATATTTATGATATGGATTATCAGGAAAGACAAAACCAGGGAATCACCAGCCTGCCGGGGAATATCAAAGAAGCGGTAGAAGAATTTAGGCAGAGTGATCTGATGAAAGAAGCCCTGGGTGAGCATATATTCAGCAAATTCATCCGCGCTAAAGAGCTGGAATGGAATGAATACAAAAAACAGGTTCATCCCTGGGAAGTGGACAGATATCTGCTCAATTATTAATATAACAACTGGTTCAGCTGGAAGAAATTAAATTTACCAGGTTTAAAAGCCCGGATAGATAGGCCTGCTGTTCTCACAACAGCTGCTGTCCGGGCTTTTTTTAATTGGTAAATTTTTTAAAAGCGCTACTCTCGCCTGAAATATGCAGGAAATATGCCTTATTTTGAATAATTGTAGAAATAGCAAGGTGAAATTTTGTCCAAATTCTGTTAGAACATAATTAAAACTCCAACAGGAGGCAGAAAAATGTGTAAATCGGAAAAGCTATGTAGATTATCGGCTGGTTTGGTCATTAGCCTGTTAATACTGGCAATAGCTGTTACCGGCGGAGAAATCCAGGCGGAAGAAACCATGAAAGTTGCAGCTATTACCCCCTATGGCACCGGGGTTCCCTTTGAAGAAGCAGCTTTTGCCGGCCTGGATGAAGCAGCAGAAGAATTTGCCCTGGAAACCACAATCATCCGAGCGGAAGATCCGGGAGAATACCCGGTCCAGCTGCGTGCCATGGCCGAAGAAGATTATCAGGTTATTATCGCTCTGCACGACTATTTTTATGAAGATATAGAGATGGTTGCAGAAGAATACCCCGAGAAAAAATTTATTTTAGTCGATTCTCATCGCGATACAGAGCGGGAAAATTTAAAAATTGTGGAGATCTCCCCTTCCAGCGGCAGCTTTTTATCTGGAGTAGCGGCTGCTCATGCTACAGAAAACGAACATGTTGGTTTTGTTGGAGGGCTGGATCATCCGATCATTATCCAGTTTTTAGCAGGACTGGAAGCAGGTATTAATCACGTAAATCCTGAGATTGAAATTTCAGCTTCATTTGCCGGCACTTTTGAAGACCCCGGCACCGGACAGGAGCTAGCTCTGAATCTGATGGAGCGGGGGGCAGATGTGATTATGCACGCAGCCGATTATACCGGTATAGGAGCTATGAGAGCAGCAGCCGAAGCAGATAATTATGCCATTGGAGCTGATGTAGATCAAGCAGATATAGCTCCGGGCCAGGTAATTGCTTCCGCTATTAAAGATGTAGGGGGAGCGGTGTATTATTCCCTGGAGGAAATAGCTGCCGAAGAATTCCAGCCAGGTCATTTTGTGTTCGGACCTGAATATGGAGCAGATATGGTGGCTATTCCCGAAGACATCGAATTTTATCAGGAAAATCCGGAAGTTCTTAGTCTCATAGAAGAATTAAAAACAGAACTGGAAGCTGGCGAAATTGAAGTTCCTCTCACCACTGAGATGGAATATTAATCCAAAGATATCTGCACTGTTGAACTTTTAACCTGCCATTTACAGCAGTATTATCCGAGGGGGTGGGTCGATGAATTCAGAAATTTCCCGGCAGGATAGAATAAAAGGAGTTATGTACGGGGTGGCCCTGGGGGATGCTCTAGGAATGCCCACCGAATTTATGACCAGAGCTGAAATTACAGAAGAATTTGGCAGGGTGGAAGAATTTATTTCAGCCCCACCATGGCATCCCCTGGCTGATTTACCACCCGGCAGCATAACTGATGACACAGAACAGACTCTGGCCATAGCTGAGCTGGTAAAAGACAATCCTGACTTTTCCCCAAAAGAGGTTGCTGAGACCATGCTGGACTGGGCCGAGAAAAGTCTTGGTTTTGAGATAACTCAAGATTCAGCCGAAAAACTTAATAAAATGGGCCCCAGCACACTTAAAGCTTTAGCCAGTTATGCCCGGGGGGAAGATCTCACCAGAACAGGCTTGACCGGTAATACCAATGGGGCAGCAATAAGGGTCAGCCCGGTTGCTCTGGCTTACCCGGAAACCCCTCCAGAGCTGGCCCAACAGGTGCTGAATTTATGTATCCCTACTCACTGCACAGAGGTTGCTGTAGCAGGCAGCTGTGCTGTAGCTTACTGGATTTCCCGGGCATTATCAGGGGCCAGCAAAGAAGAAGCCTGGGAGGCGGCAATTGCAGGTGTGAAAAGGGGTAAAGAGCTGTTTAGAAATAAGATTGAAATTGATTTGAGCAATTTTTCGGAGCAGAAGAAATGGATGATTCTCTCGCAGAGAATCAATCCCGATTTAGAGGCCAGGATCAGCTGGGCGGGAGAAATGGTCAAAAATAATGCCCCTGACTCTGAAGCAGAAAGAAGGAAAATATACGAAAAACTGCTTGCCAGTCTGGGAACCGGGGTGAATATGATAGAAACGGTGCCTCTGGCCCTTGCTCTAACCTGGCTGGCACGTGATCCTTATGAAGCTATTATTCTGGGAGCTAATTCTGGTGGAGATACCGATTCTATAGCTTCTATAACAGGAGGTCTGGCTGGAAGTTTAGGCGGCATGTCTGCTTTCCCCCCAAAATTGATAACAGAGCTGGAAAACTGCAACGACATGGACCTGGCAGATTTGGCTGCCGATTTTTATTAAGCCAGCCCGGCGCTTTTAACTTACAATATTTTTCCGCAGCTTGCTCAAAAGACATCTCAGTAATAGGTAACAGGCAAAAAAAAAACAGAAAAGGATCAAAACAGAGGTGGGGTTAAATGAACAGTTCGGCTGATTATCTGCTGCAGACAAAGAATATCAGCAAGCGATATCAACCAGATGATGTACTGGCCAATGATAATATCAATCTTAAGGTGCGGGAAAATGAAGTCCATGCCATTATCGGAGAAAATGGGGCGGGCAAATCAACTTTGATGCACATGCTGGCGGGAGTTTTACAGCCCAGTTCCGGACAAATTTATCTCCGGGGTGAACCGGTCGATCTATCTGATCCGACCCGGGCCCTGGAAGCTGGTATCGGCATGATTTATCAGGATTTTATGCTGATTGAAGAGCTTACAGTTTTAGAAAATTTATTTCTGGGGCAGGAGCCGGTCAAAACAATATCTTTTGACCGAAAGCAGGCTATAGAGCAGGCTGAAGAAGTTATGAACCAGTATAATCTGAAAGTTCCGCTGCAGAAAAAAGTTCAGGGCCTCGCCGTCTCCGCCAGACAGCAGGTGGAAATTTTAAAGTGTCTGCTGCGGGAATCTGAGATCATTATCATGGATGAACCCACCTCTGTGTTAACTCCGCAGGAAACTGCGGGCTTATTCAGAGCCATAAATACGCTGCTGGAACGCAATAAAACGGTGCTGTTTATATCTCATAAACTGCAGGAAGTCCTGCAGATAGCTGATCGCATCAGTATTTTGCGCTCCGGTCGCCTGGTGGAAACTATGGATAGAAAAAAAGCCGACGAGAAAATTCTAGCCCGCTTAATGGTGGGAGATGAGATGGAAGAAATAACCCGTTCCTCCCGAGCCGCAGAGCAAAGCACCGCCCCAAACAACCACTCCCGGAGACAACCGGCAAAACTTCTGCAGCTCAAAGATATCGGGCTTTCAACTCCGGACACTGCCCCTGACCTTCAGGATATAAATTTAACTGTCAGCCAGGGGGAGATAGTAGGTATTGCTGCTATAACCGGCAATGGCCAGGAAGAGCTGGTAGAAATCATTACCGGTCTCCGCCTGCCCGATCAGGGTCAGGTCTTATGGCAGGGGAAAGATATAACCGCCTGGAATCCAGCCCGGCGCTGGCAGCAGGGAATGGCCTATATTCCTCAGGATCGCCGGGGACGAGGAACAGCACCCTGGATTCCTCTGTATGAGAATATAGCCATTAGAGGTTATGATATTCCTCCTTTTGCCCGGGGGATTATTCGAAATAAACAAAAAATAAAAGAGCATACCAAAACTGTGCTTAAAAATTATTCAGTTAAATCCAGGGGGCCTCAGGATCGGGTAAGTGCTCTGTCGGGCGGTAATGTTCAGCGGCTAATTATAGGCAGAGAATTGAGTTTTCAGCCAGAACTTATTGTGGCTGAAGATCCCACCCAGGGTCTGGATGTAGCCTCAGTCCAGTTTGTACGCAAAAAACTGCTTAAATTCATCGAGGAGTCCGGAGGCCTTCTTCTACTTTCCCAAAATTTAGAAGAACTGCTTTCACTGAGTGACAGAATAGTGGTTATAGCTGAAGGAAAAATTGCTGGCAGCAGAAAAGTCGAGGAAACCAGCAAAGAAGAGCTGGGGTTATTGATGACAGGATAACTATATGCGGGAAAGGAAGGTATAAAGTGAAGCTAGAAACTCCCCCCTTGAACACTTCCAGAAAAAAATGGTATATGCAGCTGGTAGGTTATCTCATAGCTGCAGCTTTGGGACTTCTGGCAGGAGCAATCTTTATTCTGGTCATTGGCGAAAATCCCCTTACCGTATATAGAATACTGGTCCGGGGGGCTTTCGGTTCCTTTAATAACATTATAATTTCTCTGCGCTGGTCCATACCGATTATTCTGCTGGCTCTGGCGGTAAGTTTCGCCTATCGAGCCGGTATTTTTAACATCGGAGTTGAAGGACAGCTGTTTTTAGGAGCGCTTGCCGGGGCTCTGGCGGGTATTTATCTCACCGGTCTGGGAGTTTTTCATCTGCCGGCTGCCCTTATGCTTTCAGCTCTGGCGGGCGGATTATTTGCCTTGATTCCTGCTTTATTGAGGGTCTATAGCGGGGTGGATGAAATTGTCACCACCTTAATGATGGATTATGTAGCCCTATATCTGACCGATTTTTTGGTGCTTAGCTATTTCCTGCCCGAAGGAGCCATGGCCGATATTGCCACCTCCAGAATTGCTTCTTCCGCTATTTTACCTGCTATCTTTCCTCCTCACCCCTTCAACTATGGATTTATCCTGGTGATTTTGCTCTGTATTATCTGCTTTTATATTTTTCGCAGGACAGTTCCTGGATACCAGATGAACATCCGGGGTATAAGCCGCAGATTTGCCGATTATGGAGGTCTGCCTGCTTCTAAAATTGCCCTGATCAGCTTTATCATATCGGGGATGATAGCCGGTTTTGCCGGAGGAATTGAAGTGCTGGGGGCCCACCACCGCTTTATTTCTCGCTTTGGACGGGGGCTGGGGATGGACGGTATTTTAGTGGCATTACTGGGAAAAGGACATCCTCTCGGCGTGATCGGGGCCGGGATTTTTTATGCCGGCCTGAAAAACGGGGGAATAGTTTTAGAACGAACCATAGGAATTGATAGAAGCATTGCAGTTGTTATACAGGCTGCTATCATCATTTTTATTACTGCTCAGTACCTGCTGGAAAATTATTTTGTTAAAATCGTGGCAGCTATTAGAAACCGGGAGGGCTAAAAATTGGCATGGCTTTTAAATCTGATAATCACATCCCTGAGAACAACAACTCCGATATTGCTGGCGGCCATGGGAGGTTTGTTATGTGCCCAGGTCAATATGTTCAATATAGCGCTGGAAGGAAAAATGCTCATGGGAGCCTTTTTTGGAGTTGTGGGCGGTTACCTCTGGGGCAGCTGGGTTTTTGGGGTGCTGCTGGGGGTAGCTTCCGGCCTGATTTTTGCCCTGATCTTTGCCCTGTTTGTGGTGGAAATAGAAAGTCACCCTATAACCATCGGGATTGTGTTAAATCTTTTGGCCCTGGCCTTAACCACTGTACTGCTAGAACCCATATTCGGGGGCAGAGGATTTTTTCTGCTGGATATTCCGCTAATCCCGGTCCTGAGAATACCGGGGATGGAGGGGTTGGGCCGGGCTGCTGATATCATAAACAATCAAAACTTCCTCTATTATCTGGCTTATGCAGGCATATTTTTTCTGCACTATTTTTTGTATTATACTGCAGCCGGTCTACGGCTGCGCGCTGTGGGATTAAAACCGCTGGCAGCCATGACTTTAGGGCTGCGTCCTAAAATATATCGCTATTTGGCCATTCTGATTTCCGGGGCACTTTGTGGTGCGGCCGGAGTCTGGCTGTCCCTGAGCAGCCTGGGCATGTTCTCCGATAACATGTCAGCCGGGCGGGGGTTTATAGCTCTGGCAGCAGTTTTATTTGGGCAAGCACGCCCCCTCTGGGTTCTGCTGGCCAGCTTTATATTTGGCCTGGCCCGGGCTGTAGCTATTCAACTTCAGGGCCGGGGCATTCCCTCTGAACTGGTTTTAATGATGCCGTATTTGATTACAATAATATCGCTCTGGCTGGCGACAAAAAGAATGAAAAGAACGCAAGAATAACTAAAGTAGCCCTCTATTGTTAACAGCCCGGCTGTTGTAATCTAACTTTCCGGGTTATAAAAATTTTACTTAAGATTACTCTGTGCTATAATTAATTTAAAAGTGACGGGAGCTAAAATAGCGAAAGGTGGAATTAAATATGATTTATCCAGGGATAATAACTGTATTATTAATCCTGCTTTTATATGTTTTTTACCGACTAAAAAGCATAAAAGCAAAGGCGCGTGAAAATGCCAGGATAATATATTCTGCCATGCTGCAGGACTATGGCTTTGTGCAGAATATGATAGAGCTGGTGGAACAATACAAAGGCTCCATCCAGCAATCAAGACAGGCTGCCGCCACTAACCGCCAGATTATCAATAAAAAATTAAAAGAACATCTGGAAGATAACCCCGGGATATTTGGCACCTGGGTGGTATTTGAACCCGATAAATTTGATGGTCAGGACAGCGAATTTGCCGGAGTAGATCATTATGACCAAACCGGCAGATTTAATACTTATTTTTATCGGGCCGGCGATAAAATCAAAGTTATGTCGCTGCCGGATATAGACCAGGAAGAATTTTATAACCGGCCCAAACAGGAAAAAGATACCGTGGTGATGGACCCCTTTGTATATGATGAGCTGGAGGGCATGGAGGTAATGATGACGGCGGTTGCCTCTCCCATTATTGAAGATGGTGAAGTTATTGGTGTCACAGGTGCCGATATAATGCTGCAGGAAGGAACCACCCATCTGGATAGAGAGTTAATTTTTAAAGATGAGGAGGAATTTCGGCCCGAGCTGCTTTTGCAAAAAGTGGTTACCGCTGCTCAAAGCAGTTTTCAGGAATTAATTGCCATGCTGGCAAATTCAGTAGAAGACCTGGATGAGACTTCTACCAGTTTATCCACAGCCTATGAAAAAGTGGACTCCACTTCAGAAGAAATTTCTCGGGCTGCCGAAGATATAGCTCAGGGAGCAGAAGAGCAGGCTTCTGATATTCAAACAGGAGCAGCTCAGGTCAAAGATACCAATGAATTTCTGCAGCAGGCTGACCAGGACCTGGATACACTGCTGGAATTTAATAACAATCTGGATGAGTTCAGAGAAAAAAGAGCCCGGCAGCTGGAAACTTTGATAGATAGATCGCAGAATAACAGGCAGGCAATTACCAGAGTCTCCGAACAGGTAAATTCAGTGGAGGAACGCACCTCGGATATTATCGATGTTAATGATAAAATACAGGAAGTAGCAGAACAGATAAATCTTCTGGCTTTGAATGCTTCTATAGAAGCAGCCCGGGCAGGAGAAAGAGGCCAGGGTTTTGGAGTAGTGGCCGAAGAGGTGCGAGAGCTCTCAGTCGAAACTGATAACTTTGCCGGTGACATCAAAGAAACCGTAAACGGCCTGGTAAAGCAGATTGAAGAACTGAGAGAAG
The DNA here is from genome assembly GCA_964628755.1 of uncultured Halanaerobiaceae bacterium. Classification (GTDB taxonomy): domain Bacteria; phylum Bacillota; class Halanaerobiia; order Halanaerobiales; family Halarsenatibacteraceae; genus Halarsenatibacter. Next base: position 2,627 of record CAZVMQ010000052.1, on the reverse strand, counting down.
AGGTGGAAGAGCTGCGTGACACTTCAGAAGACCAGCTGGAAAGCACAGAAGGTATTTACCAGTCTTTTTCCCGGCTGGAAGAGGTGTTACAGGAACAAAACGAACTTATAAATGAATTTTCCCGCTCGTTCACCGAAATAGAAACCAAGCAACAGGAGCTGGCAGAACTAATGGATGGAATTGCCTCCTCTTCACAGGAATTTGCCGCCAATACCCAGGAGATTACAGCCAGCATTGAGGAGCAGGCTTCCTTTATCTCCCAGCTTTCTGCTACCAATGACAGGCTGGTCGACAAAACCCACTCCCTTAAAACAAAGTTAGCCCGTTTTCAGGAGGAAAAAGACAGTTAACCAACAGCATAAAAAATAAAAATATTTAACATTTTTCCAGCCTGAACTTAAATGAACTATTGTTGGTATAAAGTTTTAACTCTAAAAGAGGTGTAAATATGGACAGGGAAAGTCCCCTTGCTAATGCAAATGAGAACATGAGCACTAAATTTCTTAACGCCTTAGATGCTCTGATTATCTATATGGACGAAGAGTTTAAAATAAAATGGCTCAATAAAGCTGCCCGGGAATATTTTGCCTCTTCCGGGGAAGATCTTTTGGATAAGAAATGTTATAAAAAATGGGGGCTTTCCGATTTTTGTCCTGGTTGTCCTGTGATGGAAGCCAAACAGAATAAAGATATTGAAAAGTTGGAGATGGAAAAACCTGGTGATAAAACATGGAAAATGAAAGTAATTCCCGAAATAAATGAAGAGGAAGAGGTTGAAGGTTTTATAGAAATAGCTTTAGATAAAACGAAAAAAAGGGAATTAGAAGAGGTTAGAAATTTACTTGAAAACCTGGTTAACCAGGCTCCCGGTGTAACCTATCAATTAAAATTATTTCCTGATGGTTCTTCAGCTTTTCCCTATGCCTCAGAAGGGATAAATGAAATTTATGAAGTGACATCCAAAGAGGTAAAAGATGATGCCAGTAAAGTTTTTCAAAGAATTCATCCTGACGATCAGGAAAAAGTGGAAAGTTCTATTCAAAAATCAGCTGAAAATCTAACTATCTGGCAGGAAGAATATAGAGTTATTCTCCCCGAAAAGGGAGTAAGATGGGTTAAAGGCAATGCCAGACCAGAAAAACTCGATGACGGCAGTGTTCTCTGGCACGGTAATATCAATGATATTACCGAAAGAAAAAAGAAAGAAAAGAAATTAGAAGAGATTTCTCTTTACGATCCCAACAGTGGACTGCCCAATAGCTCCAGTTTGATTAAAAATGCGAATGAATTGATAAATGAGGGAAAACAAAATACTATTCATCTTGTTGTGCTGGATATCGAAAATTACGAAGATATTATGAAGGCAATTAACCATACAAGATGGGGCGAATTTTTACAGGAAGTCGCAACTCAGCTTAAAGAGAGATTGGAGATTAATTTTATCCTTAATAATAAAGAGACAAAAAATAAAGATTGGGAAATATCAGTATACAACATTTACCATAACAAACTCGGTTTTTTGCTGGTAAATACACCAAGAAACAGGTTATCGAAATTTGTCCAGACAATTAAGGCAATTGCTGAACTTCCTTTTTACTATAATGAAATTTCTTTATTTTTGGATCCTCATCTGGGAGCAGCTTCTCATAAACAAGAAGATTCCGGAGCAGAGTTGCTGCAGAATGCCTATCATGCCATGGTTGCTGCTGTGAAAGAAAATAAGAAGGTTAAATTTAATCAGGAAACTTCAAAAGATAAAAACAGAAAAAACTTTCAGCTTCTGGGAGAAATTAAAAATGCACTTGCGGAAGATCAGTTTAAACTTTATTATATGCCCAAGGTTAAATTACCCACCGGTGAAATTGTGGGGGCTGAAGCTCTGATTAGATGGATTCATCCAGAAGAAGGTATTGTATCACCCGGGCGATTCATTCCTCATATAGAAAAAACGGGGCTTATTGATGAGTTGAGTCGATGGGTTGTCAATGAAACAGCAGAGGAAAAACTTATTTTAGCAGAGAGCGGAGTAGATGTTAATATGGCAATCAATATTTCCCCCAATAATTTAAAACAGGAAGACTTTGTACAGGAAATAAAGAATATAATTGCAGAAAAGAATCTATCTTCTGATCAATTCGAGCTGGAGCTGACGGAAACGGAAATAATGGAAGAGTTAACGGAAGGCAATAATTTTCTCAATCTGCTGATGGAGGAAGGCTTTAAAATCGCCATGGATGATTTTGGCACGGGATATTCCTCTCTGGCCTACCTTAAAAATTTAGATATAGATTCCATTAAAATAGACCTCTCCTTTATACAGCCCATGCTAGAGGATAAAAAGAGCTATGAAATTGTAAAAACAGCTGTAAGGCTGGGAAAGATCCTGGATAAGGAAGTAGTAGCCGAAGGAATTGAAAGTGAAGAAGTTATGAACGAATTAAATAATCTAGGGTGTGATTACGGCCAGGGATTTCATATCTGCAAACCAGTTCCCAGAGAAAAATTTGTGGACTTTTATCATGATTGGCAGGAGCATATTTATAGTTAATACTTTATCATAAAATACGTAAAATTTGTCCTTGCTTTCATCAGTTTTTAACTAATCACAGTAGATATAATTGTGCTTA
>CAZVMQ010000051.1:0-11666 GCA_964628755.1 uncultured Halanaerobiaceae bacterium | reverse complement strand
CTATTATTTATGCCTGAATTGAGAAAAACAACAAAAGTCATCACAATAGATTTCCGGTGCGAATATCATCCGCACCGGAATTTTTTATGCAATAAAACCAGGGTTGGGCAGGAATGCAGACCAGCCATCAGGAATTAAGATAATACACGTAAAGTTTATTAACAGGGGGTTATATAGTGATACTGGCCTTAGATGTTGGAGGCACTCATGCTGATGGCGTGCTGCTGGTTAAAAATGAAAATGACTACAGTTTATTTGCCAGCGAAAAAATCCCTCTGGCTGGAAGAGGAGTGAAAGAGGCTGTAATAAATTTGCTGAATGAGCTGACAGATAAACTTAAGCAGGCCTCTAACCCGGAGCTGGAAAGGGCTGTAATTAGTACGACTTTAGCCACAAATGCTATAGCAGAAGGTAAAGCTGCACCTGTGGGTTTAATTCTGATTCCGGGCCCGGGTATAAATGCTGAATATTTCCAGTATGGTGATGCCAACAAAATTATCAACGGCTACACAGATCACCGCGGGGAAATTGTGCAAAATATAAGCCGTCAGGAAATCATATCGGCAGGGAAAGAATTTAGCAAGCAGGATATAAAAGATATAGCTATCGCCGGTAAATTTTCTGTGCGCAATCCTCAACAGGAAATTCAGGCTAAAAATTGGCTGCAGGAGTCAGACTTAAATTTTAGCAGTATCAGTCTGGGGCATAAACTTTCCCCGGGTTTAAACTTTGCTCGCCGGGCGGCTACGGTCTGCTGTAATGCCGCTATTAAAAATTTGCAGAATCAATTTAAACAGGATATTAAAAAAGTGCTGGATCCCTATATAGATGCGAAAAGTCTGTATTTTCTCAAGAGTGATGGAGGGACCATGAAAGCCGGAGATATGGAAAAATATCCTATCAAAGCGGTTAATTCCGGCCCGGCTGCGAGCATTATGGGAGGAATGTCATATCTGGCAGGTAAAGCAAAGGAAAACCTAAAGCAAACCAGCCTGCTGCTGGATATAGGGGGCACCACAACTGATATAGCATTATTTGTACAGGGCACACCTCTGTTTGAACCCGGAGGTATAAAAGTAAAGGGCTGGAATACTCTGGTGCGCGGGCTATTTTCTCGCTCGGCAGCTGTAGGTGGCGATAGTAAAATTACTGTAGAAGCCGGGGATTTAAAAGTTGGTCCTGCTAGAGAAGGGCCGGCAGCTGTACTGGGGGGACCTGAGTTAACGCCGACTGATGCTGTTCTGCTGCTGCGTGAAAAGGGAATATTGGCCCGGAGAGATAAATTGATTCCTGATGTTGAGATGGATATGAGGGAGATTAAACAGAGGTTCTGCAAGCTGGCGGAAAAGTTGCAGGTTTCCCGGGATAGGCAGGATTCCCGCCATAAAAGTGAATTGGATATAAATAAGTTAGCAGATATGCTAACCAATTTTGAATTTGCAGGAGCAGATGATACTGTAGAAGCTGATTCTGAAGCAGGTGATGATCCGGTTTCTAATTTAGAAACTTCCGAAAAAGTGGCCTTATTGAGCCTTGAGAGGATGGTGCAAAAAATTTCTCGGGCCTGTGAGGAAATTCTGGCGGAGCTGTCCGATAAACCGGTTTATACCATCGAGGAGCTGCTGCAGGATTTGCAGATAAAGCCTGCTATTTTGCTGGGTATGGGCGGCCCGGCCCGGGCCATAGCGCCTGCTGTGGCTGAGAAGTTAAATTTACAGGCGGAAATTGTGCCCAGTGCCCGGGTGGCCAATGCTATAGGCGCGGGTTGTGCGCGCCCAACTTATGCTGTCACGGTCAGAGCCGACACCAAAACAGGCAAAGTTGTCATACCTGGCCGGGGGATCAGGCGGGATATAAAAGCTGGAGAAAAGTTTAATGCTGACACCGCCGTAGAAATGGCCCGGGATTTAATCAGGGAAGATTATCCGGGTGAGATTACGGAGATAGAAGTGACCAATCGCGAGAGTTTTCCCACTGTTTCCGGTTTTAGAACGACGGGAGAAATTATGGAAGTGCAGGCACAGGTAAAACCCGGACTCGCAGGCTCGTTTTCCTGGTCTGAGGGAGCTGATAGTAATGAAAGCCATTGAGCCACCACAGGCCCAGAATAGCCTGGGTTTATTATTTTTTCCGGCCTTTGACTGGGAAATTTCTCCAACCCATCCTGAACGCCGGGAAAGATTACTTTACACACGGGATCAGATTTTTGAAGAAGGGCTCGACGATATTGCAGGTCTAGAAGAATTTAATCCTGAAATTATCACATCTGATCTGGTTGATTTTACTCATTTCTGCGTTCCGGCGGCGGAAGAGATCGTAACTGAACCCCATTTGATATCGGCAGGCGGCGCTGTTAAAGCAGCGGAACTTGTGCAGACTAACAGGGTGGATAAGGCTTTTGCTTTGATCAGACCGCCCGGACATCACGCATTTAGAGTGGTCCACGGAGCCCGCGGTTTTTGTACAATAAATAATGAAGCCATAATGGCCGATTGGCTGCTGCGTCAAAATTCAGATCTGAAACTAGCCTTTGTGGATACTGATGCCCACCATGCTGATGGAACCCAGGACATATTTTATCATGACCCCGGGGTGCTGCATATAAGCTTACATCAGGATGGTAGAACTCTTTTCCCCGGCAGCGGTTTTGTCAATGAGGCAGGAGGTCCGGGAGCATATGCCCGTACACTTAATGTTCCTTTACCACCGGGGACAGGTGATGCTGGGATTTTATACGCAATTAAAGAGCTGGTGCTGCCCGTGTTGAAGGAATTTCAACCGGATCTGGTAATAAATGCTGCCGGACAGGATAATCATTTTACCGACCCTATAACCAATATGAATGTGACCGCCCGCGGATACGGTAGAATTAATGAACTGCTGAATCCTGACCTGGCGGTGCTGCAGGGAGGTTATGCCATCGAAAGCGCCCTGCCCTATGTGAATCTGGCTGTAATCTTAGCCATGGCCGGCCTGGATTATTCCCGGGTCGTAGAGCCGGATTTAAAAGATAGCACTCAGCCAGATTTTTCTGCAGAGGCTTCAGATTCTCTCAAAAAAACTGTGGAAAAACTGCAGCAAAAATGGCAGAAACGCCAGCAAACAATAACCGGGCAGGAATTTTCCCGGCAGGGTGAATTTTTTCATCGAGAAAAAAGTATACATTATGATACGGATAATATCAGAGAAAAACAGCAGGAAGATGTCAGAATTTGTGATAGCTGTCCGGGTTATATTGAAATTGTGTCCCGGGCCAGCAGCGGTGCATTTTCCCGCCGCCGGATTAAAGCTTTTAGTCTGCCTCACAGATGCTGTGCTGATTGCCGGCAGGAAGCTGAAAAAAAGTATCAGCAGCTGGAGCAGGCCGAAAATCACAGCTTCGATTATGTATACTGGCAGGATAAAGATAAAGCTAATTTTGCCTCAATAGCTGATTGACTATTTGATTAACATAAATATAAAAGTAGGAGAAAGGGGATATAAATATAATGAGCGAGAAAAATAGTGAACTGGGAAAGAAACGCATAGACTTTGACAGACTGGAGATGCCCGTTCTTACCAGTCTAAAACAGGAGTGGCAAAAGACCAAACCATTAACAGGCAGCAAAATATCCTGCTGTCTGCACATAACTACCGAGACAGCGGTACTGATGGAAACTCTGGCAGCAGGGGGAGCAGAGGTAAGAATGTGTGCCTCCAACCCTCTCAGTACCCAGGATGATGTGGCGGCTTATCTCAATGACAAGGGACTTACCACATATGGCAGGAGAGGAGAAACACAGGAAGAGTTTTACGAAAATATCGATAAAACTCTGGCTATTGATCCCGATGTAATCATAGATGACGGCGGGGATATGACCACTACCTATATGGAAGACTTTGGCCCGGACTATCAAGATTTCTGTGGTGTCTGCGAGGAAACCACCACAGGCATCAATCGCCTGAAAGCGATGGCTCAGGCCGGGGAACTACCATTTCCTGCTGTAGATGTAAACGGCAGTCGCATCAAACATCTCTTCGATAATTATTATGGTACAGGTCAGTCCAGCATTTCCGGACTGCTGGCAGCTACCAACAGAATGATAGCCGGTTGTGACCTGGTAGTAGTCGGTTATGGATTTTGTGGGGAAGGTATAGCCAGAGATGCCGATGGTCTGGGAGCCCGAGTTCATGTGGTGGAAAGCAATCCGGTGAAAGCACTCAGGGCCTGTATGGATGGCTTTCAGGCCTTAGATATGGAAGAGGCAGCTGAAATCGGCGATATTTTTGTTACCGCTACCGGCAATAAACACGTAATTGACAGCAGCCATATCGAGAAAATGCAGGATGGAGTTATTCTGGCCAATGCCGGTCATTTTAACATAGAGATAAATCTGGACTGGCTGGAATCCAGCAGTGTGGCAGAAAAACAGGTGAATGAGCATACCAGAGAATACAAACTGGAAAACGGCAAAAAAATTCATGTAATTGCCGAAGGCAGGCTGGTTAATCTCTGTGCCGGTCAGGGACATCCGGCCAGTGTCATGGATATGAGTTTTGCCGGCCAGGCCCTATCAGCTCGCTGGCTGCTGGAGGAATCTGAGCAGCTGACAGCCGATGTTCATTCGGTGCCGGAGGATATCGAAAACAGAATTGCAAAGTTGAAGCTGGCCAGCAAGGGGATGTCACACCAGGAACTTACAGAAGAGCAGATAGAATATCTTAACAGCTGGCAGGAAGGAACTTAAAAGTAATAAAAGGGTTTTATCACCATTGAAGTATGATTAAATCATCATTAAAGGATGGTCTAATATGTTCTATCAAATTATCGGTGTTTTAGGAATAGCTCTGGGCATAGGAATGTTTTTGATCGATTCCTATATATTTGCTCTGCTTCTGGTCGGGGCAGGAGCCTTGCTCCTGCGCCACCAGAGATATTCCAGCCGCAGTAATCTGTGGGAAAATACACACACTTCTGAAGTCGAGAATGAGCAGGAGTCAGATGATGCCGGTAAAGATCAAAAAAATGACGGGAAAGATCGAAATGACAGGCAAAATTAACAGGTAATGAGAGGCTGTGATGGCTTCTGTTATGGCTTTATTCATACGGGCCTAATCTGATCTAAGCTGCTTTTAACCTGCTAACCTGTTCAGGTCAGGCCTTCAGGGAATCTTATGAGGAGTTATACCGGCCTGTCTGGCTGTTTTTCTCGCCTGTTTTAATTCATCACTGCTCGGTCGGCGGGATAGTTCAGGGAACTCACCTGCTCTATATGATGGGTAATACTGCCTCATTAAATTCACATAGTTATCGGGTGATAACTCTTCCGCGATAAACTGCATAACTCTGCCAGATTTTGCAGCATTTTGAGGGAGCACTAAATGTCTTATTAGTAACCCGGATTGAGCTATTTTCTTTTCATTAACCTGTAATTTGCCCACCTGTCTGTACATTTCCTTTACCGCCTGACCGGCTGTGGTGAAATAATCCTGCACCCCTGAATACTTTTCTCCCTGTTCATCGCTTCCATATTTAAAATCAGGCATATAAATATCCACTACTCCTTCCATCAACTCTAGAGCTTTCTGACTGTCATAAGCTGAGGAATTATAAACTATGGGCAGCTCCAGACCTTTTTTGGCCGCCAGATAGAGTGCGGCTAAAATAGGATAAATAACATGGCTGGGGGTAACAAGATTTATATTGTGGCATTTTCTTTTCTGCAGAGTCAGCATGATAGCTGCCAGATGTTCAATATCGACCACCTGACCTCGCAGATTCTGGCTAATATCATAATTCTGACAGTACACACACGTCAGATTACAGCCCGAGAAGAATATCGTTCCTGAGCCCTGCCTGCCGCTCAACGGGCTTTCTTCTCCGCGATGAGGCCCTGAGCCAGAAATCAGTGGCAGTCTGCCCGAGCCACATTTTCCCTTTTCATCCTGCAGGCGGTTCACCCCACATTCATGGGGGCACATGGTGCAATTTTTATAATCTTGATAAGCCTTTTGTACCTTTTTCTTTAACTCACCGGATTTATAAAGCTGCTGTAAAGACAAAATAATTCACCTCCTCGTCAAACATTCCAATTACATCTTTATTTAATTATATCTTTATTAGAGCCAAAATCAAAATTTCAGACCTGAAACGACAGAAACAAAAAAATTTTTCGAAAACTATTTATTTACTTGCAAAAATATAGTATAATTATGTTAACATATTAAATTACTGTCATGGGTTATTGATTCAGCTCGGAGTTTTAGCTTCAATTACAATAAATTTGTGGTTTCTGGAGGTAGGTAAAATGAATTTGATCGATCTGGAAGTTCACAGCCTGGGTGATTTTATGGTAAAAAAAAATGATGATATTATTTCTGACAGTTCACGGGGAGCCGATAAATTGTGGACACTTTTTCAATATCTGCTCAGTCATCCCTCTGAATCAGTTACTCCTGACCGGATAATCGATGACCTGGATTTTTCCATGGAACTGGTAGATGCCAAAAACGCGCTGGAAAACAGGATATATCGTCTGCGCAAATTGCTGGCAGGGGGAGATAAATATAAATCCGGTAAATATATTGAATTTTCTCGGGGAGGCTACAAACTTAACTGGGAAAATGGTGGCTGGTTTGATATTAAGGAATTCCAGCATTCCTGTCAGCAGGGTGAAAAGCTTTATCTGGCTGGCGACAAACAAGAGGCGGTCGATGAATTTTTATCAGCATTTAAGGTTTATAAAGGTGATTATTTGAGAGCTCAGCATACTTCATCCTGGGTGATTAATAAAAGGGTTCAGTATAGACATATGTTTCTGGAGGTGGTGTTGAATGCTGCAGAAATACTGGAAGATTTAGAAGAGTATTTTGAAAGGGAAAAAATACTGAAAAGAGCTGCTAAAATTGAACCTTTTGAAGAAGTAGTGCAGAAAAAGCTGTTAGAAACCTATCTCCAGCAGAACAAAGTAAATAAGGCCAAACGGTATTATTCCTACCTGAAAACCTTATTTGCCCAGATAGGGGTTGAACCCTTTCCCGAACTGGACTGGAATAAATATTCAGTAGACTTGAAGCCCAAAAATTCCAAATCACAGAAATTTGACGAAAATTATTTAGAGGAAAAATTAAAAGATACTAAAAAAGAGCTCGAGTTTGTAAGCTCTGAGTGTTTTCAGGAGTTAGTGATACTGGAAAAAAAACGCACCTTCCGCTATAGAGATATGTGCTCATATATTGCTTCCGTTAATCTAGAAATTACAGACTTAAGTGTTGATGAAGAAAAAAAAGTTCTGGAAAAAATCGATGATAAACTTAAGAGTAATTTGCGAAGTTCCGATATTGTTTGCCACTGTGATAAAGATAAAATTCTAATACTTTTTGTAAATTCCCGGGAAGAAGATGTTAATGCCGTAATTGCCCGAATTAATAATGAGATAAGTTCGGTGGAAAACCAGGGAAATTTCCAATTTAATTTTTCCTATCAGGCAATTTAAAATCGCTTTTGTCATTATATTAGGCAGAATAAAGAATTCTTTGTTTAATTGTCCTAAATGACCGAAATTAGACTCAAAAAAAATTGAAATCAAAGTAATTTGTGACTGACAACTGCTTAAAATACTGTATAATTGTATTATATAGATAAACTTTTTCAAAGATTAACTCCTGATTATAGATGCAGGCAGGGGAAGTACGGAAATTTTGAGTTAGTGGAGGAATAATATGATATGAGGTGATAGAGATGGCCCGGGAAATTAAAGATAGCATACATTCCAATTATTTTTTAATCCGTGTTGATTTTCGCCAGCATGCCACATTGCAGGGAGAAATAGAATGGCTGGATAAAGATTTTAGAAAGGTGTGTTATTTTCGCAGTTTTTTAGAGCTGGTAAACCTTCTCAGTGAAGCTCTGGAGCAGGATGGTTTTCCGGAAGCAGAGTATAAATTGCGAAAATGGCAGGAAGTGGAGGAGGAAGATTCTTCCCCGGTTTAAAATCTAATTTCTGGAGGTGGATAACTCAGATGAAAGAATCAGATAGCAGTTTTGAGGCCCAAAGGCCTGCCCAAAAAAGCAAAGAGTATGAGAAAGCTCCCTTATTTGCCCGATTTATCGCTGCCCTGATTGACGCCCTGGTGGGCTGGGTTTTTGTGTTTATTCCCATCGTGGGAGGAATCATAAGTGTACTTTATCTTTTGCTCAAAGATGGTCTGCCCTATCAATTATTTAAAGAAGATGAATGGAAAAATAAGAGTCTGGGTAAAAAAATTATGGATATCGAAGTTTATCACCTTGATGATAGGGTGGTAGATCTTTCCGTATCTGCCAAAAGAAATATTCCTCTGACAATTGGAAGTTTTATAGCTATTATCCCTCTGCTGGGCTGGATAGTTGGTCCCATTGTCGGATTAATTTTTGGTATCATCGAATTGATATTTCTTCTTACCGATTCACAAAATCGCCGGCTGGGTGACCGCTGGGCTAATACTAAGGTTATAATTAAGCAGAAAGATAGCATAAAAGAAAATGTGGCAGAAAAAATTAATTCAAATGCTCCTGAAAAATAACCGAAAAATTAGAATCAAAAATCTAAGAATTAATTGAACTTCTTGTTATTTCCATTTTGCTTTTATTTGAAAAACAATTTTATTTGAAAAACAAATTATTACTAAGTTTTTCTGGGAGGCATTTTAACTGCCTCCTGTTGATTTTTGAAAATAATTATCTGACTATTCACACAAAAAACCCTGCCCCTCAGTCCTCATTGACAGTAAAGACATTTCGTTTCAGATATGGTCAGTATAAGTTCACGATTCCTCTTAAATTATAATGTACTTGAAGTAATGCACCTGCAAAAGGCCTTGTAGGCAAATCATATTATTAAGTAAATATTATTAACAGGCTAAAACGAGAAAGGTAGTGATTAAATTGTTAAAGAGCGAGTTCTTATTTAAACCTTTTGTTATTGGTCTACTGGTTACGCTCATGATTTTTTCCACACAGCTGGTATTAAACCCCGGTGTACAGGCCTGGGAACAGGACATGTTTCCCGGATTTCAGTCAGCTGTAATAGCAGGTGGTCAGGAGTTCACCTATGAAGTGGAAGTACAGCAGCGGGAGGGAATAAAAGAAGGGCAGATTAATATATTATTTTCCGAACTGGATGCTCATACTCTGGAAATATTAGTCGAAGGGGATTTTGCCGGGGAAGAATTCTTCTTTACGGCTGCCGGCAATAAAAATAGTCCTGCTGATATCTTCAGTAATATCAGCACGGCGATGATTATGAGCCTGCCTCCAGAGCTGGGAGGAGTCTTTATGTCTACTTTTTCTATGGCCGGTATGATTACGGGTTTTTATGGAGATCAGTTTGAGCTGGGCTGGCAGTTTGTTGATGATGAGGATTTCGGAGACGAAGTTTTGATAAGCATTGAGGAAATGAGCAGCTTTGCCGGTCAGGAAGGTTATCTAATAAAACTGCAAGATGATAGGGAAGTTTTCCTGGAATACTCGCAAAGTCCTGAGATATTGCTTCCCCTGATGGTGAACTTTCCAGGTTACCTTCCGGATGATGAGGAATTTTATGATGACTATGATTGGGAAGATGATGGTGATGAATTCAGCCAGGGTATTTTTGGGGAGGATTTTGCTGCCAGAATAGAACTCATTTCTTTTCGGGAAGATGCTGTAATTGCGCAGGAACTGGCCGACCGACCTTCACCCCAGAGAATTCTCAATGAACTGGTGGAACATTTTGTGGAGAGCGGATTAGAAGTTGGAGAAAGAAGCATGCGTGGCTATAGTATGATGGGAGCCGTGGCTGGTTTTGGAGTTGAGATCGAGGGGGGAGAAGTTGAATTATACCTGTATGATAGAGAGAATGCAGATGAAGATCTGCTGGAAAATTTAAATAAAGCAGAAGAAAGCGGGAAATTTTTGTTTGCAGCAATGGGTATGGAAATTCCCGTGGTTATAAATGGTGACATTATGATGACCGGACTGGAATTTGGCAGTTTTTACAAACACCCCGCCTATGATGAAGTAGTGGATACTTTCATGAAATTTTAACTCTATCTTATTTTAAATTGGGCCTAACAAAGCTTTAGCAAGAGAGAGTTTCAATATAAATGGATATTAACATTCAGAAAATGATAAATACTTCATTGAAAACTTTAAAATTTATTTAAGGTGAGATGTTTACAGCTCTGGAAATGCAAAAATGTCCTACGACATAAAATCCTTTGATATTTCTAGTGCCGAGGTTTTTAAATCTATCAGGGGTTCTTTTTGAAGTATAAAAATATATGAGAAATAGCAAGAAAAATTATAAATTTTCTTTGGTCAAAATATTATTAATAGAAAGGAGGTGGAACAGAATGAAATTCAAATTAACTGTACTGGTAATTTCTCTGCTGCTGGTATTTACTCTTGTGGGTTGTGATAATCCTATTACGAGATTTGTCAATCAGGTAGAGATAGGAAACACTTTTTCAGATTTTGCCCCAGGTTATGCTGATATTTTGCAGGGGAAAAGAGAGAAATTATCCTCTAAAAGTAAAAACTCACTAGCTTCCGAAGTTTCAATGGAAATAAGTATTGATAACATTGAATTACCAGAATTAACGGAATTACAAAAGATTGGGGTTTCGAATTCGGGAGGAATAACTATTAAAATTAACGATGTAACAAAAGAAGACTTCATAGATTTTTTAGAAGCAGATGATGTTGAAAAAGTAAGAAATGATCTGCAGAAGGAATGGAATAAATACAATAATTTCGTCAGCCAGGCAATCACAGAAGTGAAAATTTTCCATGATGATATTGATTTTGATGAAGCACCTGAATTTAATAGTGACACCGTAAGCGCAATAAGAAGTATAATCGATGTTTCTAACAATACAGGAAACCTTCAGGCCCAGATTGCCATGAAAATTAATGGTGAAGTTTATGAAGGTATAATTACAGCCGGTTTTGTAAAAAGCGGAGAGGATTGGAAAATTAACGGTATCGAAATTAATATGGAGGAAAAATAAGTTTTTTTATAATTGAATTTATTCCAAAGATCAAAAGAAGTGAATTTCTAAAAATATTGAGAAATGTATTAGCATGGGTATTTTGAAGAGCTCATAAGAGGTTATAAAGTATTTTATGCCGATTTGTTAGTCAAGCCCCGACCGGATATCAAAATGATCTTCTATATCCGGAATGTGTAGAACTTCATGATTGGCATGAAGTTGAAATATATCTTTTTCGGTAAAGAAATATTGAGCCGGAAAATGGTATACAGCAGTTGAAAAATCTTGAAAGCTTAAGTTTTTTAGGTTTTAAAATCGAAAATTTACAACCTCTTTTATTGTTTGACAAAAATAAAAAATATAGAAATACCATAACTGCTTTAGGGAAGAAGCTAATTTTAAGATTTTTCTGATACCCGATTTTATGCAGGGCAATCATTATATAAAGCTATGAAATGCCTTTTAGGAAGCGAAAAAAATAAAAAAAGCCCCCGGGAACCCGGGGGTTTTGTTATGGCAGAATCCGCAGCTAAATTTTGAGGAGGGGGTTTTTATCAGGGGATAACTTTAAACTTTTAGTTGCTTGCTAAGGTACAACTGGTCAGGTCAGGGTCGGTTGAACCGTGTTAGATCGCAGTGCCAGTAACCCCATCCTACATGTGTGTTTAACTTAA
>CAZVMQ010000050.1:0-11860 GCA_964628755.1 uncultured Halanaerobiaceae bacterium | reverse complement strand
TGTCCCTGAATTTGAAAAATTTCCAGTATCACTTCGCTTTATAGCTTCCAATACTCTATAAGCCCCGGCAATTAAAGGTATAAGTAGTCCTGGTAATCCGGCATATATAGCAATTTCACCAGCAGTACTGAAGAAGAACCTACTTTTTATGCTAATTTAGCAGTTTTTAATATATGAAGATATCAGGCAGGAGTCACAAGGTTTTATCGAGAAATATGAATTGGAGAGAAATAGTTTTGATTTTTGCAGAAGGAGTGGTAATTTGCAGAGTTTTTCCTTTGATAGTGGTGTTTATCTGCTGGAATTATTTGCTTTTAAACCGCTAAAAATTGAAGTGGGGGCCAGGGGAAAAGAGGTTTTTCCACCTGGTTATTATTATTATGTGGGTACAGCTCAGAAAAATCTCAATTCTCGGCTGGAACGCCACCAGAAGAATAATGTTAATAAACACTGGCATATAGACTATCTGCTGGAAAAGGCAGTTATCCAGGATATTTACGCCTGGCCCAAAAATTCTGAGTGGGAATGTAAACTGGCGGAAAATTTACAGGAAAAAGAGGAGTCAGAAATAATAAGTTCAGGTTTTGGGTCAAGTGACTGCAGCTGTGATTCACATTTGCTCTACTTTTCTTCCCCGCTGGAAGCTGAGTTTATCGAGGAAGTGATGGCAGAGTGAAAACTGAAGAAATAGTTTCTGATTTAAATCCTGCCCAGAAGCGGGCGGTAAAGCATCTGCAGGGACCGGCTCTGGTGCTGGCTGGAGCGGGAAGTGGTAAGACCAGGGTATTGACCAGAAGGATTGCCTATCTTATAGCTGAACATGATGTCGATCCGGCTTCGATACTGGCTGTTACTTTTACCAATAAAGCTGCAGATGAAATGAAAGCCAGAGTGGCAGAATTAATAAACAACAGACCGGCCACCCGGGTTGGCACGTTTCATGCCTTTGCTGCTGGTATTCTGCGTAGAGAAGCAGAAAAATTAGGGTTTAATTCTAACTATGTCATTTATGATACCTCTGATCAGAGAAAATTGCTGAAAGAAATCATGAAGGATATGAATATAGATGCAGGCAGGGGCAGGGCAAAAACTCTGGCCGGGAAAATTAGCAACGCCAAGAGCAATCTGGTGCGTCCGGAAGATTATAAAAGTGAAGGTGGCAGCTTTGTAGAGCAGATCATGCAGGAAATATATCCGGAATACCAGAGAAGGCTTAAAGCCAGCAACGCCATGGATTTTGATGATCTATTGCTGAAAACCTGTCAGTTGTTTACTGAATATGACAGGGTGCTGAGTTATTATCAGCAGAAATACCGGTATTTGTTGATCGATGAATATCAGGATGTCAATAATGCTCAATATCGCCTCAGTCAGCTGCTAGCAGGGGAAAGAGAAAATATCTTTGTAGTGGGAGACCCTGATCAAAGTATATATGGTTTTAGAGGTGCCGATATCCGCAATATTTTAAATTTCGAGCGCGATTTCCCCCGGGCGAAAGTGATAAAACTGGAGCAGAATTATCGTTCCCGCCAAAAAATATTACAGGGAGCTCAGAGTGTTATAGCCAACAATTCCAGCCGCAAAGAAAAAGATTTGTGGTCAGAGCGGGGACCGGGAAAGGATATTAAAATTGCTGAAGTCGATTCCGGCCGCAAAGAGGCTGAATATGTGGGCCGGCGAATTAAAAACCTGGTAAAGGAAGAAGATTATAATTATGGTGATATAGCAATCTTATACAGGACCAATGCTCAGTCCCGCAGTTTAGAGGATATTTTTATGAAATTGAATATTCCCCATCAAATAGTGGGGGGGCTGAGATTTTACGAGAGAATGGAGATTAAAGATATTGTGGCCTATCTGCGTTTGATTTATAATCCTGATGATGAAGCCAGCCTTCTCCGGGTGATAAATAAACCCCGGCGCGGTATAGGCAGTAAAACTGTAGAAAGAGTAAAAAAACATGCAGCAGAACAGGGGATTTCCCTGTTTTCAGCTATATCCAATCCCCGGGATATTGCCGGGCTGTCCACCACCTATCAGCGACGGGTTAGAGAGTTTGCTGATTTGATCAAAGAATTGCGAGAAAAACAGCAGGAGATAACAATGGTAGAGCTGGTGCAGACAATTATTAATCGCACGGGCTATGAACAGGACCTGATTAAACGTGAGGGTGAAGATGCCAGAGAAAGACTGGAAAACATCGGAGAACTGCAGAATCTACTGCGGGAATATCTGCAAAAAAATGAGGGGGCTGGCCTGGGTGATTTTCTGGAAAAGATTAAACTGGTAAGTGATGTGGATAAATGGGAAGATAGCGGTGATCATCTAACCATGATGACCTTTCACTCTGCCAAGGGCCTGGAATTTCCTGTGGTATTTATGGTGGGGATGGATGAGGGTTTATTTCCTCATGATAATAGTCTGGAGACCCCCGAGGATATAGAGGAGGAGAGACGTCTCTGTTATGTGGGAATGACCAGGGCTCAGGAGGAATTATTTTTGGCGCGGGCCCGACAGCGGCATCGTTATGGCCGTGTCAAACAATATCAGCCTTCTCGCTTTTTACAGGAAATAAAGGAGGAAGTGATCTGCCGCGAGAAATTTGTCGGGGGCAGGATTGTCAATGTCTCGGATGAGGAAACTTCTTTCACTCCGGGGGCGGAAAATATGCCGGGGATTTTTGCCGGTGATAGGCAGGAGCAGGATTTTAGTCAGACTGAATATCAACAGGGGGAGCAGGTACGCCATCCTGAGTTTGGTCGGGGAGAAGTTATTGCCGTGCAGCAGGTAAGTAATGGGGATGAACAGGTTACTGTGGAGTTTGCTGATGGCAGTAAAAAATCTCTCATGGTTAAGTATGCCCCTCTGGAAAAACCCAATTAGTTTAGCAATAACATTATATTTTCTATCTGGTAGAGGTGAATTTGATGGTAGATAGAGAGATTAAAGATAGAGTTGAAGAATTAAGGGAAAAATTGAGATTTCACGTATATCGCTATCATGTGCTGGATGACCCTGTTATTTCTGATGCAGAGTATGATGAGATGATGCAGGAATTGCAGGATCTGGAAGCTGAATATCCGGAGCTTGCTGATCCCAATTCCCCCACCCGCCGGGTGGGAGGGGAGCCTCTGGATGAATTCGAAAAGGTAGAACATAGTGAAGAAATGTTGAGCCTGGATAATGCCTTTTCCGCAGAGGACGTATATGATTTTGATGAGAGGATAAAAAGAAAGCTGGAGGCAAAGGAAGAACCTCAATATGTGGTAGAGCACAAAGTAGATGGGCTGGCAATTATTCTGCGCTATCAGCAGGGAGAATTAACCCTGGCTGCCACCAGGGGAGATGGAATAACAGGTGAAGACGTTACCGCCAATGTGAAAACAATTCCTTCTGTACCGCTTAAGCTGCAGGAAGCAGTGGATATTGAGCTGCGGGGGGAAATTTTCCTGCCGAAAGATGAATTCGAAGAGCTTAACCAGAAACGACAGAACTCAGGAGAAGAACCTTTTGCCAATCCCCGCAATGCAGCGGCCGGCTCGATAAGACAGCTTGATCCTAAAGTTGCAGCTGACAGACCTCTGGCTTTTCTGGCTTATACCATTGTGGATGCTCCTGAAAAGGATTTTAAGCGTCATCAGGAGACGATGGAGTATATGAAAGAGCTGGGCTTTAAAATAAATAAATACTGGTTGACCGATACTCTGCCGGAAGTTATAGAAATATGTGAAGAATGGGTGGAAAGGCGCAATGAGCTTAACTATGAAATAGATGGCATGGTGATAAAAGTTGATCAGCTGCAGCTGCGAGAAAAGCTGGGGGCAACCAGCAGCAGTCCCCGCTGGGCCATCGCCTATAAATTTCCCGCTCAAAAAAAGTCTACGGTAGTGAAAGATATTGAGGTGACAGTGGGCAGAACAGGTGCTTTAACCCCCAATGCTGTTCTGGAGCCGGTGGAAGTTGATGGTTCAACTGTAAGCCGGGCGACCCTGCACAATGAGGATGAAGTCAAAAAGAAAGATGTCAGGATAGGAGATACTGTCTTAATTCAGAAAGCGGGAGATATAATTCCCGAAATTATAAAAGTTATCAAAGAAAAAAGGACCGGTGAGGAAGAAAAATTTTCCATGCCCCGGACCTGTCCTTCCTGTGGTTCCACAGCCACCCGGGATCCGGAAGAGGCTGTCTGGCGCTGTACCAATGCAGCCTGTCCGGCCCAGCTGCAGGAAAGCATACTGCATTTTGTTTCCCGGGAAGCTATGAATATTGAGGGAATAGGACCATCTTTAATTGCCAGAATGATGGAAGCTGAGCTGGTAGAAGATTATGGTGATCTGTATTATCTGGCTAAAGATGACCTGATAGAGCTGGAAAGAATGGCAGAAAAATCGGCTGAAAACGTACTGAATGCTGTGGAGGCCAGCAAGAATAGACCTTTTGACAGGTTTATTTATGCGCTGGGAATCCGTTATGTTGGTTCCCGGACGGCAAAAATAATAACCGAACATTTTGGCAGCCTGGAAAATATTGAAAACGCCGACAGAGAAGAGCTGCAGGAAATCGAAGAGGTGGGCCCGGTCATAGCCCGCAGTGTGGTTGATTTTTTTGCCCGGGAGAGAAATCAGGAAACCCTGGAAAAATTAATTCAGGCCGGACTGCCCACTGAAATTGAATCTGATATTGCTGATGAGCAATTGACAGATCTGCGGTTTGTCCTGACGGGGAGTCTGGATAATTTTACCCGCCGGGAGGCTTCCGAAGCCATAGAAAAGCTGGGTGGCCGGGTAACTTCCAGTGTTAGCGGGCGGACAGATTTTTTGGTTGTGGGTGAGAACCCGGGTTCAAAGCTGGAAAAAGCCCGAGAAGAAGAAGTGAAGATCATCCAGGAAGACGAGTTTATTAAACTGCTGGAGGAGGGAACTGTCAATGATTGATAAAAGTGATGTGGAAGATCTGGCTAAACTGGCACAGCTGGAGCTCAAAGAAGAGGAAAAAGCTCAGTTTGCCCGGGAATTAAATGATGTTGTGGATTATATTAATCAAATTTTACAGGTGGATACAGAAGGGGTTGAACCCACTTATTATCCACAGCCCCGGGAAAATGTGCTAAGGGAAGATAAAGTTACAAATCAGGAAAATAGAGAACAAATGATGGAAGAGGCCCCGGATAGCATAAAAGGTCAGTATCGAGTTCCGGGCATAGGTCAGCAGGAATAGAACTGGAGGGAAATAATTATGGAGGAAATTGTTAAACATTCACTGACGGAATTACAGGAAAAAAGAGATAAAGGAGAATTAACTGCAGAAGAGATCACCAGCGCCTTTCAGCAGCGGATAGAAAAGCTGGAAGATGACATTCAGGCCTTTACCAGCTGCCGGGAGGACCCAGGAGAAGATATTTCCACCTCCGGACCTCTGGCGGGAATTCCTCTTGCCATTAAGGATAATATGGCCACAAAGGATCTACCGACAACCTGTGCTTCTAATATATTGCAGGATTATTCTCCTCCTTATAATGCTACGGTTGTGGAAAAAGTGCTGGAAGCTGGAGCCGGTCTGGCCGGCAAAGCCAATATGGATGAATTTGCTATGGGAGCAACCACTGAGTTTTCTTATTTTAAACCTACCAGAAATCCCTGGGATCTCGAGCACGTACCGGGAGGCTCCAGCGGTGGTTCAGCCGCTGCAGTGGCTGCTGGCATGGTTCCTGCGGCTCTAGGTTCAGATACAGG
This sequence comes from uncultured Halanaerobiaceae bacterium, assembly GCA_964628755.1. GTDB lineage: Bacteria > Bacillota > Halanaerobiia > Halanaerobiales > Halarsenatibacteraceae > Halarsenatibacter. Next base: position 6,128 of record CAZVMQ010000050.1, on the reverse strand, counting down.
TGGATCTATCAGACAGCCTGCTGCCTTCACAGGAGTTGTAGGTTTGAAACCTACCTATGGGGCGGTATCACGTTACGGGCTTTTTGCCTTTGCTTCTTCTCTGGATCAAATTGGACCACTGACCCGGACTGTGGAGGATGCAGCTCACATAATGAACATAATTTCCGGCCATGATAAGCGGGATTCTACTTCGGCTGATATCAATTATCCCGATTATACTTCCCGTTTGCATCGGGATGTTTCCGAATTGACTTTTGGCCTGCCCGAACAATATCTGGAACTGGACATCGATTCTGAAATTAAGAGTTCAGTTGAACAGGCTGTAAAAGAACTGAAGCAACGAGGAGCTGAGGTCAAAAATATTGAACTCCCGCCTATAGATCAGGCCCTGGCCGCTTATTATATTATAGCGCCGGCCGAAGCAAGTTCTAATCTGGCCAGGTATGATGGAGTTCAGTATGGCAACCGCCAGGAGGCAGATTCCATAGAAGAGATGTATCAGGAGACACGCAGGGAAGGTTTTGGGCCTGAGGTTAAAAGAAGAATTATGCTGGGCACCTATGCCCTGAGTGCTGGCTATCAGGATGCTCTGTATAAACAGGCTCTAAAGGTTAGAACCCTGCTTAAACAGTCTTTTGAGGAGAAATTTTCCCAGGTCGATATTATAATTACCCCGACAACACCTGCCAGTGCTTTTAAGCTGGGAGCAGAACAGGATCCAGTAGATGTCTATTACACTGATATGTTTACGGTGCCGGCTAATATTACTGGAATGCCGGGGATTTCTCTGCCGGCTGGTTTTGATCAGAAGGGTTTGCCGATAGGCATTCAGTTAATAGCCGATGCTTTTCAGGAACCCAGGCTACTGCAGGCGGCCAGCGGTATAGAAGAAATATTTGATGTGCCTACAATTGCCAATATAGATTAAAGGAAAGGTGATATGTATGTTGAAGGATTACGAGATAGTTATAGGTCTGGAAGTTCATGTTCAGCTGCAGACTGCTTCTAAATTATTCTGCGGCTGCAGCACTGAATTTGGCAGAACTCCCAATGAAAATACCTGTCCGGTTTGTCTGGGGCTGCCGGGAACCCTGCCGGTTTTGAATGAAAAAGCTCTAAAATTCGCTCTGATGGCGGCCCGGGCTTTAAACTGCAGTGTGAATGAATATAGCAAATTTGATCGCAAAAATTATTTTTATCCTGATCTGCCCAAGGGTTATCAAATATCCCAGTATGATCTTCCTCTGGGCTATGATGGTCACCTGATGATAGATAAGGAAATTGAAGAGGGCAATTTTGCCTCCAAAAAAATTGGAGTAACCAGGGTTCATCTGGAGGAAGATGCCGGCAAGCTGATACATTCTGATGGCAGAGCTGATAAAAGTTATAGTTATGTTGATTTTAACAGGGCGGGAGTTCCCCTGATTGAGATAGTTAGCGAGCCGGATATCAATTCACCTGCGGAAGCCAGATTGTATCTGAAAGCTTTAAAACAAACAATCTCTTATCTGGGAATCTCCGACTGCAATATGGAAGAAGGCTCTCTGCGGTGTGATGCCAATATATCTTTGCGGCGCCAGGGTGACAGTGAATTTGGCATCAAGTCTGAAGTGAAAAATATGAATAGTTTTCGGGCTGTAGAAAGAGCTCTGGATTATGAGGCCAGAAGACAGGCAGAGCTGCTTGATGCAGGCGAAAAAGTGGTACAGGAGACCAGAGCCTGGAATGAAGATGCCCAAAAAACTGAATCTATGCGGACTAAAGAGGAAGCGGAAGATTATAGATATTTTCCCGAGCCTGATTTGACCCCCATGAAAATCACCCGGGAGAGAATTAACAGCATTGAAGCTAATATGCCGGAATTGCCCCGGGAAAAATGGCTGCGATTTCAAGAAGAATATGGACTGCCGGCATATGATGCCGAAGTATTGACCCAGGAAAAAGATTTCTCACTGCTGTTTGAACAGGCTGCTGCCCGGTATCAGGATGCTAAAGAAGTCAGCAACTGGCTTATGGGAGAATATCGGCGTCTGCTAAATGAAAATGAGCTGGATCCCGGAGAAGGAGAACTCACCCCGGAAAAAATTGCTGCAATGCTGGAAATGATTGATGAGGGAATTATCAGCTCTAAAATTGCCAAAGATGTCTTTGAAATAATGTTTGAAACCGGGAAAGCCCCTGATGATATCGTAGAAGAACGGGGCTTAAAGCAGATAAGTGATGAGGACGAGCTGGAGCAAATTGTGGACCGGATTATTGAGGAAAATCCAGATGTGGTTGAAGATATAAGAGGGGGCAAAGACAAGGCTATAGGTTACATGGTAGGTCAGGTTATGCAGGCTACCGAAGGAAAAGCCAATCCCCAGAAAGCCAACGAGATGCTGCGAGAAAAAATAAAACAATAATATTATAGACCGGAAAATTACAGCTGGAAAAACTGGTTATAAATCATCTGTTTGAAAATTGGTGCCCTGTTTCCGGGTGTCTCTTTTATATCTCTGCCGTTCTGGCAGAGATTTTTTTAATGTGAAATACAGCCAGGGAGCTGCTATCAATATATTTCCCAGCTCGGAGGCAGGAAAAGCATACCAGAGCTGGTTTAAACCCCATACTTCTCCAAAAATATACATCAAAGGCAGGAGCAGCACCAGCTGACGCACAAAAGATTGGATAAGACTGGGCACTCCGCGGCCTATAGCCTGGAAGGTGGCTGATATGATAATGGCAGGTCCTATGATGGGATAGGCGGGACTGATATTTTTCAGGGCCGTCACGCCAATCTCCACCAGCTCAGGGTCATTGTTAAAAAGCCGGATTAAAGGACCGGGAATAACCTGAAATAAGATCATTCCTGCGGTGGTAATGCTAAAAGCCAGCCCCATACTGTAATATAGCCCCTTTTTGACCCGCTGTGGCTGCTGATGACTAAAATTATAGCCTATAAGAGGAAGATACCCCTGTTTAATACCAAAAATCGGCATCAACACAAAGGACTGCAGTCTAAAATAGATTCCTCCTACAGCTATGGCAAGAGGAGAAAAGTTGGCAAGAATGCGATTCATGCCCCCCAGCATAAAACTGGCCATAAATTGCATAACCATGGCCGGAAATCCTACCCGTAAAACTTCTTTGATTAAGTCCGGTCTCAGGTTAAAATTTTTCCAGGAGACTGTCAGTTCCGTTTTCTGCCTGAGCAGCAGGTACAATATCATAATTCCGCTCAGACTGCGGGCAAAGACAGTGGCAATTGCTGCTCCCTGCAAACCTAATTCCGGGAAGAACCAGATGCCAAAAATTAAAAAGGGGTCTAAAATAATATTTACAACTGCCCCCAGAAAGATATTTATCATCGGCAGCAGGGTATTTCCTTCCCCCCGCAGGATGTGATTGCCAATTATGGGCAGAAAAAAGGAATAGGAACCGGTAATGACAATAGTGCTGTAAAGTGAAGCTTTATGCAGTAGATTGACGTCCTCGGCAAATAATCTTAATAAATATGGTGTAAAGAAAAATCCGATAAAACCCATGATAAGACTGGCGAAGATAGCCATCAGTAAAACCTGAGAAGCGGCCTGGTCTGCTTCAGATTTTTTTCCTGCTCCCAGCAGACGAGAGATCAGCGAGGTTGCTCCCACCCCGGTCCCCACAGAGATTCCGATTAGAATCATTTCCAGAGGAAAGAACAGTGCCAGAGAGGAAAGAGCCTCTGTGCTGTAACGTCCAATAAAAATACTATCTATAATACTGTAAAGTGACTGTACGGTCATGGCTAGAATACCGGGAATGGAAAGTTTTATTATTAAGGGCAGTATTTTTTCCCGGCCCAATCTTTTTGAATCAGACTTAACTTTCATGATTACACCTCATTACCCAGATATATTACTCATTAGATTATTTCATTATATTTATCACTTTTAACTTGCTGCTGTAAAGCTGTAAAACTGTTTAATACTTTCAACTGTAAGACATTATATGTTATAATTAAAGGGCTGATTATTATAATTCCGGTTAACAGTCGATCTGCTGCTGCCGGTAACTTTCTCAATAATTGACTGTTAAATAATAAGTTAGATGATCTATGTTTTTTATTGATGATTTCTTTTCCTATTCTAACACATTTGATTTTATGTATCAAAAGATGGACCGAGGAAATAGTGAGGTGTTTGTTAATAAGTCATGAATAATTCTCAGACATATCAGGTCAAAATAGAGGATCTGGCCTATGGGGGAGAAGGTGTGGCCCGTCCTGCCAGTAAACCTGTTATATTTGTCGCCGGAGCGCTGCCCGGTGAAAAAGTAGAAGTTATCCCCTATCAAAAAAAGCAAAATTACTGGCGGGCAGAGCTGGTGGAGATAGTTGAACCGGCCGCCAGCAGAGTTGAACCTCCCTGTTCTGTCTATGAAAATTGCGGGGGCTGTCAGCTGCAGCATATGGAATATACAGCCCAGCTTCAGGGCAAAAAGAGCATGATAATAGATGCTCTGGAGAGAATTGGCAAAGTTGAGACAGTTCCGGAATTTCAGGTGGAAGGGATGGAATTCCCCTGGTATTATCGCAATAAAGGTCAATTTCCTGTAGGACTGGAAGTAAAAGAGGAAGAGAATGTTATCCGCCCCGGATTTTTTCGCAGTGGCAGTCATGAAATGGTATTTTTTCCGGAGTGCATGATCCAGCATCAGCCGATTAATCGACTGCTGGAAAAAACTACGGAGTATCTGAATGAATATGATATTAAACCCTATAATGAGAATAAACACAGAGGCAATTTGCGCCATCTGGTAATCAGGTCATCTGTATGTACTTCCCAGACACTGTTAACCTTTGTCACCCGCAAAAATGACATGCCGGGTCTGAAGGAAATTGCTGCTGGTCTCTTCGAAGATATTCGCAATTTATGGGGGATATATCATAATATCAACCCGGAAGATACCAATGTTATTCTGGGGGAAGAGAACTATCTGGTTGAGGGGGAAAGATTCATAACTGAATATCTCCAGAATAAGAAGTTTCTAATTCATCCGGAGAGCTTTTTTCAGGTGAATACTCTGCAGGCGCAAACTCTTTATGAAATAGTGAAGGAGATGGCGGGACGTTTTTCTCCCGATAAAATCATTGACGCATATTGTGGGACCGGGAGTATTGCAGTATATTTAGCTGATAAAGCGCAGAGTATTGTGGGAATAGAAGAGGTGCCGCAGTCTATACTGGCCGCCAAAAAAAATGCCCGGTTGAATAACTGCGAGGACAGAATCACATTTATTCAGGGGCAGGTAGAAAAGGTACTCCCCCGGCTTGATACTTCCAGTTCGGTTATTGTAGTCGATCCTCCCCGTAAAGGATTGTCCCGGCAGAGTATAGAGCTGCTAAAGAATTGTGAGCCCCGGGCTCTTATTTATGTATCCTGTCATCCCAATACATTAGCCAGAGATATCGAGCGACTCAGTTCGGAATATCAGTTGACAGAGCTGAAAGCTGTGGATATGTTTCCTCAGACCTATCATGTTGAGACTGCTGCTTTGCTGGAAATCAGAAATTAACGGAGGTAGAGCAAAATGCATTATGTTCTGGCAGTTGTATTTGCTTTTTCAGGTATCGGCGGTCTGATCTATCAGGCGGAAATTGGAGTTTTTGCCGGCCTGGGTTTACTGCCCTGGCAGCTGGCCAGAGCCGGGGTTCCCAGAAGAATTTATCAGCTCATAGCAGCATTTTGTATGATAGCCGGTCTGATATTTTTCCTGCTGGCCGCAATGTGGTTATGGTTCTTTGCCTTTATAATTATATCGCTATATAATGTCTGGGGTTATTTTAGATTTTATAGGGAGAAAAAGACCGGGATTGACAGAGAAAATTGATAGTAGTTCTTGACAATTTCCCGATTTTATAATATAAAAGTATTTAGAGAGTAGATAAATATTTAATAGCGTGGTCATTAGTTTGGTCATTAAAGCATATGAATCTTCTCCATATCAGCTGGTTGAATATAGTTTTAGTCATTTTCGTAATGCCTATAATTGCAAGCTATAAGGCTCTGTCCACCAGGAAATTTTTCCTGGGTTTAGGTTTAGTTTTCGACCAAAAAATAGTGCTTCCTGCCCGAAAGCTCTTCCCTGAATTCGAAAAATTTCCA
>CAZVMQ010000049.1:0-11935 GCA_964628755.1 uncultured Halanaerobiaceae bacterium | reverse complement strand
GCGAAATTGTAATCCCCATCGATAACTATCACCTCATTTACAGAACAATATTGCACTGATAAGAATCCAGTCAGAATTATAAGTTGCGGCTCTTCTCCATATCAGTCGGTTGAATATAGTTTTAGCCATTTTCGTAATGCATATAATTGAAAAATTTCCAGTATCACTTCGCTTTATAGCTTCCAATACTTTATAAGCCCCGGCAATTAAAGGTATAAGTAGTCCTGGTAATTCAGCATATATGGCAATTTCACCAGCGGTTCTGGAGAAGAACCTAAGTTACATATTAGAAACTTTATTAACCCCATTTATTATATTACTTTTCCATGCTAAATAAGTTTTTCCTGCAAATCTCACTGGAAATTAATCTTGATTTTTCCCTTTCATCCTCCAGCTAAAGATTGATTTATGGGCACAGCAATTTTTCCGGTTAAAAATTTCCGGCAATTTTTCAATTTAACCTTGCAAACGACAATTTCAATTTATCCGGGAAAATGATTTGCAGAAAGCAGCTATTTTATGGTATAATATCTATCCAAAACATTTCAAAAATTTTAAAAAATTTTCTACTCTCTGCTGTACTATCGTATCAACTTATTTAGCTTCTCAACTTAAAGCCTTCTAAATTATCCCGTCCTGTTCCGGTTTCGCCCTCGATTTTATAAATAAAGATTTCCTGTATAACATGTAAAACTGGCATAAGTTACTTTTAATTTAGCTGGAGTTAAAAACACTTCATATTACTGGTTCTTAAACCCCGCGAAAGGAGGTGAGCCCGGATGAAGGTTTATAATCTCAAAGAATTGAAGAGTGTACTGGACCTTTCTCGCGAGGAAATTCTGCAGCTGCTGAAAGAAGATAAACTCTCAGGCAGAAAATTTGGCGATGAATGGGAAATAACAGAGCGTCAGCTGCGAGAGTATTTAGAATTAAAAGAGGATGAACGAGAAAAAATGCCCAACAGATTCTGGTGACTGCTTTACCGAAAAAATCACCCTTGCCCTGACCGGGCTTGACCAGAGGAGGTGAGAAGAGTGTTAGATCAGGAGCGAAAAAAACTTTTACAGTTCCCCTATGCCAGCCCAAATTATCTGAATATTCCAACCAGAATGGATCAGTCAGGCAAAATAAACCAGCAAAAGCAAAATTATGAACCCCCGGCTGCCCGGGCGATAGTAGATAATAGAAATCTGCAGGATAAAATAACCGGCCTGTTGAGCAGAGAATTTGTTGAAAAAGAACTGGCCCGTTTGAATACCGCAAGACAGATGCCAATAAGTATCATCAAAATAACTATAGAAAATCTGGAAATGATCATCCGCATCAACGGCAGAGACAAAAGCAAAGAAATAATTAGAGAGCTTTCACATCTGCTCCAGGATGCTCTGCGCCAGGAAGATATTCTGGCCCGCTGGTCCCGGGCTAAATTTCTGGTACTGCTGCCGCAGACTGCCTGCCATGAATGCCTAAAAATATTTTCCCGTCTGCAAAATTGTGCCGGGCAAAAAAATCAGGAGATTACTCCTGCGCCCAGAATCGATATTACCCTGGCCATCAATGAAAATACCAAACCCGAAATTAATGACCTGATTGCAGAGCCGGAAAAAAAGATGATAGCTGGCTTTATCTGGGATAATAACAGTTAAAGACATAAATTAAAATATTTCCCGCCGGGTTGGGGTGGTTTTATCAGGTGTTTCAAGCAGATATGTTTAAGGTTTCTATCATACCGACGGTTGTATAAATGACAATTAAAATTTAGCAAAAAAAACGGTACGGTATACCAGGACTGAAAGCTCCCGGACAAAATACTTAAAATTTTCTGGCCCCAGGATAAAAACCCCGGCCCAGTTTTTTGTTTTACTGATACTTTTCTCGCAAAAGCTTTTCATCATATTCAGCCTGGCGGTTGGGGCAATCGCTGCGCGGACATAATCGACAATTGCTGTAATCGACCTCGGTGGGAAATAAGATGCCGGAAGTAGTTTTATTGGGCTTCATGAGAAAACTGGAGGTCAACTCTACCCCGATTTTGGTCTGCACATCTCCCAGCAGATCAAACAATTTTTTTTGCTCATTTATAGGCCAGTCCCGCAGAGAACCGGGGTTCATAGTAGCGACTTCCCCTGGATTAAAAGTATCACGCAGATGTGCATGAATAGCACCCCGGGCTGCATCCAGAAATACTTCCTTGATCTTTTCGGCCACATAATCCTCCATCAGATCCTCATATTTTTCTGCCCAATCATGCAGCTCCCTTCCACAGGTCGCTATAAAGGGAAAAACTCTGTGTATATCTTCTAAGTTCACCCGCAAAACCCGGCTGCAAAATTCGATGCCTTCGATAGTCACTTTTTCTTCCTTTTTTTCATCTATAAAAGCCAGAGCATAAATTCCTTTAGGGGAAGCCAGCTCTAAAGCTTCGGCTGCCATCTCCTCTATTTTATTATCCAGCTCTGCTCCCTGATTAATATCCACTGCAGTTACCAGATCTTCTCCGGTAAAATTGTGCTCAATATTGTCCAATATTATTTCTCGCAAATATACCACCCTTTCCTCTCACTGGCTTTAAAGCTATTCTTCCGGCTCATAATGATTGCCCAGGGCAGCCGGTGGTCTTGATTTAATCACTGCCCCTGCTAATACAGCTATGGTCAGCAGATAGGGCAGCATCTGTATTAGATCATGAGCCAGAGGTAAATCCAGCCCCTGCAGCCTCATCTGCAGAGCATCTGTAAAACCAAATAACAGGCTGGCAGCCAGGCCTCCCAGAGGATTCCACTGCCCAAATATATTAGCTGCCAGAGCCATATAACCACGTCCGGCAGTCATATTGCGGCTAAACTGACTTAAATGTCCCAGTGAGAGATAAGCACCACCCAGACCACACAGGGCACCGCTGAGCAGCACGCTGAAATATTTCATAAAATTGACATCTATCCCCTGACTGTCAGCAGCTTCTGGATGTTCCCCGGTAAATCGGATTCTCAACCCCAGGGGAGTTTTAAACATGAGCAGCCAGCCCAGCCCGATCAAAACCAGCATCATATAGACAAAGGGAGACTGAATTCCCAACAAGCGACCCAAAATCGGTATATCTTCCACAAAATATATCACCACAGCCGGAATCGATTCCACCGAAGGAGAAGCACCACGGGTCCCCCAGATCATCTGCATCATCCAGGTGGTAAAACCCATGGCCAGAATATTAATGCCCACTCCGGCAACCACGTGATTGGCCTTAAATTTAATCACAAATAAAGCAAAAATCCAGGCTGCTAAAGTGCCAGCCACAATGGCATTTATCACACCCAGCCAGGGATTGCCGGTAACATAAGAACCCAAAACTCCGGCGAAAGCTCCCATCAACAGCATACCTTCCAGACCGATGTTGATAATTCCTGCTCTCTCCGAAAAGGCACCTCCCATAGCCCCCAAAGCCAGCGGTATGGATAGCCTTAAAGCAGCGTTGAATGTATTTAAGCTAAAAATTACCTGAAAAACTTCTTCTATCATGCTTTATCACCTGCCCTGGAACCAATAATACGCTTGAAAAGACTGATAAAACCTGGAGCGGCCACAAATAAAATCACCAGACCCTGAACAACTTCGATCAGGTCTTTGGGAATCTGCGCAAATAATTCCATGGACATACCGCCGGCCTCTAAAGCTCCAAACAGCAGAGCAGCCAGCAGCACACCTCCGGGATGATTACGGCCTAAAACCGCCACCGCAATTCCGGTGAATCCGTAACCGGGGGAAAAATTAGTGACAAATCTTTCCAGCTGCCCCATGATGACAGTGCTGCCTGCCAGTCCGGCTACTGCTCCACTAATCATCATGGCCAGAACTGTCATTTTATCGCTATTTATACCGCCATATTCGGCAGCCGCAGGATTCTCTCCTACTGTCTGCAGGTCAAAGCCCAGCGAAGTACGCTGCAGCAAAAAATAGCTCAAAATCACAATTATGATGGCTACAAAAATGCCCAGGGAGATCTCGCCGCCGGGAAATATCTCGGGCAGCTGAGCCCCTGCCGGCAGCCGGGCGGTTTGATCCACCGGCCCTTCAACTTTAAAATAATTGGCCGTAAGAAATGTGGTGCCCAGTATCGCTATCTCGTTTAACATAATGGTGGTTATAACTTCATGGGCTCCGGTTTTAGCTTTCAGATAACCGGGCACAAAACCCCAGATTGCCCCGGCTAAAGCTCCCGCCAGCAAAGTTGCAGGCAGCAGCAAAATCATGGGTAAAAATGATAATCTTAAACCTATAACAGCACTGGCCAGTGCCCCCCAGTACAGCTGTCCTTCGACTCCAATGTTAAAAAGTCCGCTGCGGAAAGCCAGAGCTACAGCCAGCCCGGCAAATAATAGAGGGGTGGTCTGCTGTAAGGTCTGGGCAAAGCTATAAAGGCTGCCGAAGGAACCGTCGGCCAGATGATAAAAAGCTTCCTGAAAATCATAACCAAACGCTATTATAAATATACCTCCGACCAATAGGGCGATAAAAATAGCTATCAAAGAATACAACAGGCTGGACCAGGAATCCAGGTTCGCCAGCATCTGCAAAATTTTTTTCAGCTTTTTCATCGGGTTTCACCTGCCCGTTTTCCTGCCATCAGCATTCCCAGTTCTTCTTCGGCAAAATCTTCCTGTCTTTCTGCAATTATTTCTCCTTCATAAATTACCAGCAGCCGGTCACTGAGAGTCCTCAGCTCATCCAGCTCTGCGGAAATTAATAGAATTCCTTTGCCGCTATCTCTAAGCTCCAGCAGCAAATTATGTATATATTCTTTTGCCCCCACATCAACCCCCCGGGTAGGATGGGCTGCCAGAATAAAATCTGGCTCTCTGCTCAATTCTCGAGCAATGATAGCTTTCTGCTGATTGCCCCCGGAAAGATCGGCCACCCGGGTATAGAGATCAGGGGTTTTTATCTGAAACTGGTCGATCAGGGTGTTGCCGTGCTCGGCTATTTCTTCCTGCTGCAGTATTCCCCTGCGGGCATAGGGAGAATCCCATTCTGAGCCCAAAATCAGGTTCCAATCCAGCTGAAAAGAAGTTACCAGACCACGCTTTAATCTGTCAGAGGGAATGTGAGCTATACCGGCCTGGCGGCGCTGATAGGTTGAACAGGAACTGATATTTTCCCCTGCCAGCTCTATTCTGCCTGCATCAGGTTCTCTCAGTCCCATCAACGTTTCCTCCAGTTCCAGCTGGCCGTTCCCTTCCACTCCGGCAATCCCCACAATCTCTCCAGCTTTAAGAGAAAAATTAATATCCTGCAGACCGCAGGAATGAGAAGATTCCAGCTGTAAATTGCTGACGGAAAAGAGCTCCTCTCCGATCTCGGCCGGTTCCTTCTCCACCCGCAGCACCACATCTCGACCCACCATCATACGGGCCAGCTCCTGTGGTGAAGTTTCTCCGGTTACAGCGGTACCTACATTTTTCCCATCTCTCAGCACCGTAACTCTATCGGCTATTTCCATGGTTTCATCCAGCTTATGAGTAATAAATATTATAGTTTTACCGCTGTTTTTCAGACTGTTCATCACCTGAAATAGCTCTTCTGTTTCCTGGGGGGTCAAAACCGCTGTTGGTTCATCCAGAATCAGAATGTCAGCCTCTCTATAGAGGGCCTTGAGTATTTCCACCCTCTGCTGCTCCCCCACCGAAATATTTTCAATTTTAGCCCGGGGATTAACATCAAGTCCATATCTAGTACTCAATTCTGCTATCTCTTTTCGGGCCTGTTCTAAATCCAGCAGTCCTCTATTCACAATTTCCCGGCCGGCAATAATATTTTCCACCACTGTCAGGCGATCTACCAGCATAAAATGCTGGTGAATCATACCCAGACCGGCAGCAATAGCATCAGAAGGCCCTTCTATCTCGTACTGCTGCTCGTTGAGAAAAATTTCTCCTTCATCCTGCTGATAAAGCCCGAATAATATTTTTACCAGGGTGCTTTTGCCTGCACCATTTTCCCCCAGAAGACTGTGAATCTCCCCCGCTTCCACCGTGAAATTTATACTGTCATTGGCTACAGTATCACCAAAAACTTTGCTTATATTTTTAAGCTCAACTGCCTTCATTATTTTCAACCTCCGCTGCCATAACAACATTTTTGTTCGACTTTAACAGCCCACCTGTAAAATTCGTCTAATATCTGAGTAAATCTCCCCCGAGGTCTGAGGCGCTGCTCGGGGGAGTATTATCAGTAATTATTTATCTGTTTTTACTCGATAGTCTCTGGAACTTCAATTTCACCTGCAGCTATATCTGCTTTTATTTCCTCCAGTTTCTCCACTACATCTTCGGCCAGCATGGTCTCTGTATAACCGAGAGCCTCTTCTGCCACTCCCAGATTATGGACTCCAGGCTCAAATCTGTCTTCCTGCAGCTGCTCCACCGCCAGAAACACAGTATTATCAACATATTTCATGCCATTTGTAAGCACATGGTCCGGTGCTAAATAGCTCTGGTCATCATCAGAGCCGATGACATAAAAGTCATTTTCTTCAGCCGCTTCTATAGCTCCCAGACCGGAACGACCGGCTGCAGCCCAGATGATATCGGCATCATCTTCATGCAGAGAAACAGCCAGCTCTTTGCCGCTGCCCGGATCATCCCAGGCGCCTACATAGGAATAGCTAACCTCCACCTCTTCATCAATATATTCTGCTCCGGCGATAAAGCCAGCAATATTGGCATTGATAAGGGGAATTTCCATGCCACCTATAACTCCTATATGTTTTTCCTCATTCAGATGATCATAATCTTCGGTGCGGGCGGTGGTCATGGCTGCAGCTGCTCCCATCAAAAAGCCCCTCTCTTTTTCCTGGTAGACATAAGAGGCCACATTATCAGCATCCAGGGCGGCATCGACCAGGGCAAAATTCTGCTCGGGATAACGGGCGGAAATTTCCTCTAAAGCATCAGCCTGGTCAAAACCTATAGAAATGATCAGATCATAACGGCCCGTAGCTGCAAATTGCTCTAAATAATTGTCATAATCAGCAACTGCTCCGGGTTCAGCATAATCATAGTTTATGCCCAGTTCCTCTTCTGCTGTCTGAATTCCCCGGTAAGCTGCATCATTGAAGCTCTGATCGCCCAGACCTCCAGTAGCAAAGACAATGGCAATATTCTCCTCAGCAGCAGCGCCAACAGTCATGGTGAAAACCATCATCACAGCAATAAGCAGTGGTAAATATTTCTTCACAATAACTCCCTCCTAATAGATAGTATTATAATGAGCCCGTTTACTCCAGGGCTCTTAAAGCCAGTTCAATCTCCTTTGCAACCGCCTTATCGACTTCTTCGCGGTGAGGATCATATTCATCGGCAGCCCAGTCCACGGCAATTCCATCTATGGCCATCACCGCTCCTGCTCTGACCTCGTTCAGACTGGCGATAACAAACAGGGCACTGGCCTCCATTTCCACGGCCAGAGCTCCGGTCTGGCTGTAATAATCATTGGGCACTTCTTCTAATTCAGGATAAAAAACATCAGCGGTCAGCACAATACCTGTGCAGGTTTTCAGCCCCATATTATCAGCGCTCTTCTGCAGGCGCCGGGTCAGCTCTACATCGGCAGTGGCGGGAAACTCTGTCTCCACCAGCTGATGGGTAACCCCATCCTTCCTGACCGCAGCACTGGCAATTACAATATCACCATCTTCCAGTCTATCAGGAGCTAAGGAGCCTGCTGTTCCCACTCTAATAATCTCCCGGGCACCACCGCTGATCAGTTCTTCAAAACAGACAGCCGCTCCGGCTGCCCCCACACCGTGTGAAACCACACTTATTTTTTCGCCGTCTTTTTTGCCATTAAATAAACGATATTCACGATTATAGCTTATTTCTTCAGCCCTATCCAGCCTCTCAGCTATTTTTTTCGCCCGTGCTGGATCTCCACAGACTAAAACTCTATCTGCTATCTTATCCGGCTCAACTGCCAGCAGGGGTAAAAAATCTTCGCTCATTTTTCTTCCTCCTTCAACTATATCTGTTATTTCCCAGCCCATATTTGTTTTATCATTTTATCTATCCTGGCATCTAATCTATCTCTCTACTTATTATTATTCCCTACATTTAATACTATAATGTATATGTCATATATAATATCAAAAATATTTATAATACTGCTTATATACTGCCGCGAATTTTTATTTTTGCTGTATCAATTTTTCGGATCCAGTAAAACTTTAAGTGAATCTTTCTTTTCTGCTGCTTTTAAAGCTTCTTTTGCCTGACTTAATGGATACTCAGCGGTTATTAATTCGCTCAGCTTCAGTTCGCTTCTGGCCATAATATTAAGCGCGGGCCGGAAAGGTCCACAGCGAGAACCCAGCACCTTAATTTCATCGATAGCCACCCGGGCCAGATTAATCCTGTGCTCGGATGCTGTTGTAGTCTTATAGATAACTTTGCCCGTAGGAGCTACCAGATCCAGCGCGGCTTCCAGACCGGAAGTACTGCCGGTAGCTTCCACCACCACCGGAATATCATCTCTATTTTCGGGATATTCCTCCTCCACAAAAGTGGGAATATCCAGGAGAGCAAGTTTATCCAGTTTTTCCCGATGGCGCCCGATCACCTCTACTTTAAATCCCATACCCCATAGAGTCTGAGCGGTGATCAGACCCAGTTTGCCGTCTCCAATGACCACAATCTGCTGAGAAGGCTTAAGATGATACTGTTCAGCCATCTCCACCGCCGCGGCAACCGGCTCGGTAAAAACAGCTTCCCGGTCCGTAATAACTTCCGGCACTACATGCACATTTTCCCGGGGAAGAGTGAGATACTCGGCAAAAACTCCATCTTTTTCCCGCATTCCCAGAGCTTTGATGTTTTTGCAGTGTTTATATTGATTTTTCTGACAGCGTTCACAGCTGTAACAGGGAATATTAATTTCTCCCACTACCCGCTTCTGCTGCAGCTCACCTGCAGGATCATCCACCACTTCTCCGACAAATTCATGACCCATTACTCCGGAAAAATCCAGCATACCTGCCATAACTTCCAGATCCGTATTGCAGATTCCCGCCAGTTTAACCCGGATCAATACCTCGTTTTCCGCGGGCTCAGGACGCGGTATATCTTTCAGTCTGGCTTCACCCTCAATATTATGTAAAGCTTGAATAACATCTCACCTGCCCTGTTGAAGTTATTATTCTTATATATTTTAGGTCTGACCGCAAGGAATGCTAGCAAATCCACCGGTTACAGAAAATACTTTTACTACTGCTGACCATAACTGGCAAAAGCTTCTTTGACTTCTGCCATTTCACTCTCTGATAGCATTACCGCTTCTCCCATGTTCCGGGTGCGATAGTACAATTCGGCCACAAATTCTATAGTTTCCGCCACTTTAAAGGCCGCAGCCAGATTTTCACCCGCTGCCAGCAGACCGTGATTGGCCAGCAGCACTGCCTGATATTCCTGCCCCAGGCTGTTAACAACATTTTCCGCCAGCTCTTCAGTACCATAACGGGCATAATCAGCCAGTGGCACCCTGCTGCCGCCGGCCTCGGCTATGAGATAGTGAACTGCCGGCAGCTCCTGCCGCAGACAGGATACCGCTGTAGCATAGGTGGAGTGGGTGTGTACCACCGCCTGCACATCATCCCGGGACTGATAAACTTTGCGGTGCAGGTCCAGTTCACTGGAAGGCTTGCGTTCGCCAGCGATTATTTCCCCTGCCAGATTGGTGGTAACTATATCCTCAGCCTCCAGGCTGTCATAGGGTATACCGCTGGGAGTGATAGCCAGCAGGCCCTGTTCCCGGTCATAAAGGCTGAGATTGCCTCCGGTGCCGGTTGTCAGATTTTCAGCCACCATCCTCTTTCCGTATTCTATCAATTGCAGCTTATCATCTTTGGCTATCATCAACCATCAACCTCCATTTACTGTCGACTATGAGGCCACCAGAACTTCCACTTCTTTCTTTCTGAATTTATTGATAATTTTCTCCTCGACTTTATCATCGGTTATAAGCATATCTATCTCTTCCAGCTCACAGGTGACACTAAAAGCTTCCTGACCCAGTTTAGTAGAATCAGCCAGGACAACGACCTGCGAGCTGTTGGCGATCATACTTTTTTTAATTGCTATTTCGGCCATATCCGTATCATTAACTCCGCGCACACTGCTGACAGCGTTGGCAGACATAAAGGTGCGGGTAAAATTAAAGCTTTCTATAGTCTTCCGGGCAATACTGCCTACGGCCGATAATGCTTCCTTGCGGATTTCACCGCCAGCCAGGATCACTTTGAGCTCCTGCTGCTCGGATAAAACCCGGGAAGTAAGCAGACCATTGGTAACTACATTGATGTTCTGGCGCCGGGGAAAATTTCGGGCCAGCTGCAGCACAGTGGTGCTGGCATCTAAAGCCAGATAATCATGGTCTTTTATCAGCTCTGCTGCTCTGAGTCCAATCTTTTGTTTCAGCTGTTTATTTTCCTGCATCCGTTTTTCTACATTGTAGTCCAGGCGGAACTTTTTTCGCGCTACAGCCCCCCCATGAGTACGACGGATGAGGTCTCTTTCCTCGAGAGTTTTCAGATCTCTGCGGATAGTCATCCGGGAAACATCAAATTTCCGGGCCAGCTCACTAACCTTTTTGGCCTTCGATTCCCTCAGAAGATTATAGATTTTGTCTCTTCTCTCTTCCGGCAGCATTTCTTTGCTCATAACTTTACTCCTCTGCAGAACTGGCTAAATTATCAATGCTCTCAGCCAGAGGAGGAGTCAATATCCCTTCCTCTGTAATTATACCGGAGATGAGTCGAGCCGGGGTAACATCAAAAGCAGGATTATAGGCATCAATTTCTTCCGGAGCTACCTGTGACCCCTCTATAATCTTAACTTCCTCGGCCGATCTCTCTTCAATTTCTATTTCTTCGCCAGAATTAATTGCAAAATCTATAGTAGAGGTAGGAGCCACTACATAAAATGGCACATCATATTTATCAGCTGCCAGTGCCAGCATCAGAGTGCCAATTTTATTGGCCACATCACCATTGGCAGCCACCCTGTCAGCTCCCACCAGCACCAGATCCACTTTACCCTGTTTCAGCAAAGAAGGAGCAGCACTATCAGCTATAACAGTTGCCGGTATATTTTCCTCGACCAGCTCAAAACCTGTCAGCCTTGCTCCCTGCAGACGCGGGCGAGTTTCATCCACATATACATGAATATTCTTGCCATCTTCATGGGCTTTGCGGATGACTCCCAGGGCAGTTCCATAATCAACTGTGGCCAAAGCCCCGGTATTACAGTGATGAATGATATCAGCATTTTCCGGCACAACTTCGCTGCCATGGGCCGCCATGGCTAGATTGGTTTCCACATCTTCCCGGGCTATAGTTTTGGCTTCCGCCAGCAGTTCAGCACAGATATCATCAACCACTGCCTCTTTATTAGCCTCTATCACCCGCTGCATACGATCAATGGCCCAGAATAAGTTGACAGCTGTAGGGCGGGCCTGTTTTAACTCTTCCATGGCTGTTTCCATGTGAGCAATAAAATTTTCTTTATCCAGATTCTGAAATTGTTTGGCTGCCAGATAGACGCCATAAGCTCCGGCAGCTCCAATTGCCGGGGCGCCCCGGATTACCATATCAGATATAGCAAACTTAACATCCTGGTAGTCAGAAGCGGTAAAATACTCTTTGACAGCCGGTAATTTTCTCTGGTCTATCATCACAACTTCCTGGCTTTCCTCAGCAAATTCTATAGTCTGAAAACTCATTTAAATCACCTCAAAACAGGAATATGTTGTTTGTTTTTGTTAATATTTCGTTGACTTTTGTTTGTTTTTCAAAAATAATTTTAGCAAATTTCACCCAAAAAAGCAAATCAGCTGCCTTGATCCCCCGGAAGCAGCCATGCTGGAAACCACACCGGCTGTGGAATTTGCTGAA
>CAZVMQ010000048.1:4702-11952 GCA_964628755.1 uncultured Halanaerobiaceae bacterium | reverse complement strand
TCGCTACCCTCAGCAAAAGTAAGACCGAGCAGCAGGGAGGCTGCGAGTCGAGCGGAGCACAGGATGTGCTCTCGCGAGAGTAGTCTTATTTTTGCTAAAAGTTACTTCGGAGTTTGAAAACATCGTGAGAAGAACAATAATTTTATGTTCTGTTTGGATCCTATCACAGGGAGGTGACAGACCGAGCGTGGACACACGATGTGTTCCTCGCGAGGGTAATGCAATTTCTGATAAAAAATCACCCCGGCGTTTGAAAATGTCCTATGAGGAACACCATTTTCATTGTGCCTACTGGAGAAAATCAACCAGCGAAGGCTGAATCGACCTTGCCCCTGTTGCCAGCGAAGCCTGGTATACCGACTCCTGCATGCGCATTTCCATTATAGTTTCGGCAAAATCAGTATCTTCATTCTCCGAACGCAGCTCACGCAAATTTAAAGTTTCATCTTCAATCCGGCGCTCAATCATATCCAGTCTGTTCATCCGGGCTCCCAGCTCTGACCTCTGCTCCAGATTTTCATCTATAGCCTCATCAAAGTCATCAAGAAGTTCATCGCCAATTTCATCTCCATTTTCCAGATCTTCTCTAACATCAGCCATTACCTCTAAAGCATCTCCAAAAGCCTCATCTGCCCTAAGATTGACAGGCAATTCTACTCCCGGAGTGACCTCCCGTTTGATATCCAGATCGTCGCCGACGTAATCGTAATTGCCGTATTCCTCCCCCTCTTCCAGAGGAGAGTCATCTGTGCTCTGACCGGCAAAAACATAACGGTCACCGTGTCTGGTTTCTGCAATTTTTGCCAGCTCCTCTTCCAGTTCTTCAAATTCGTTGGCAAGTTTGCTGCGATCAGCTTCGGTCAGAGTATCATTGGAAGCCTGAACCGTAAGTTCTCGCGCCCGCTGAATAATATGGTTGGAATCATCCATGGCTGATTCAGTAGTTTGCATCCAGGAGCGGGCCTGATCAATATTTTTTTCATACTGATCATTTTTGGCGATATCAGAAGTATAACCCATGCTGCGGGCAGCTTCGATCGGAGCATCAGAAGGAAAACGAAACTCTTTACCCGAAGAAAGCTTCTGATTGTATTCATCCAGATTTTCCATATTCTGATGAAGATTATTGAGCATGTTCTGCGTCATCAAATTCTCTGTAATTCTCATCTCCATCCCACCTTTTAATTATATTTAGCGTACCATGCCTATTAAAGTATCCAGATTCTGCTGGGCTGTGGTAATTACATTGGCGGCAGCAGCGTAGGCCTGCTGATGCTGAATCATTTTGGCCATCTCTTCATCCATCGATACACCCGAAGTCTGCTCCCGGCGATTTTCCAGCTGCTCGGAAATGGCCTCGGAATTTTCCACCATGTTATTAGCCTGCTGCCCTTCTACCCCCAGTTCAGATACCATACCTTCGAAATAGTCCTGAACAGTGGTATTATCATCAAAAATATCATAGTTATATTCATCTATGGTTCTGGCTAAAGCCGAAGCGTTGCTGCTATTACCGGGGGCAGCTTGATCTGTAAACTGCGCGTCCCCTTCGTTAAAAAGCCCAAATTCAAACTCACTGGCGATATCAACTTCATCAAAAACATTATTTATTACCCCGGTATCCAGATTTTCTACCAGACCGCGGTATATTTCCTCATCGGTATAATCGTCTTCAGAACCGGGGAAAGTGATGCTTCCATTGTTATTATTGCCCCAATCAACTTCTATCTCCTCAACATCTGGATCGAATTCCACTCTAAAAGTTACATCATCCTCAACCTCATCATCATCCATCAGTCTAAACTCAATTTCCTCATCCTCACCATCATACTCCACTTCAAAATCATAAGAGGTTGTTTCATCATCTTCATCTATTTCTATCAGGGAAAAATCCATGCTTTCTTCTCCAAATTCTCCCACTTCTACCTCATAAGCATAACCTTCAAAATCTATTTCTTGAGGGTCGGTTAAAATTCTGGCTGCGTGAGGATTGGTGCTCAAATTACCGGCCGCAATATTATCCACCGATTCATTTATATTGTCTGCAACTGCCATATGACGTGCCGGCTCGTCCATCTCCAGCCCGGTAAAAAACTCTCCCGCTTTCTCTCCCTCGAGGTCAAAGCCACTTTCATGTATCTCATTGAAGTTTTCCATTAAAACCCCGGCAATCTCATCCAGCTTATCTATGTAGCCTATTTCCTCTTTTTCCTCCAGGCCACCTAAAATTTCATTTCTAAGCTCTATTCTGCCCTGTAACTTTCCTTCCCTGACATTAACCTCCTGCCCGGTATGAGCGTGCTGCAGCCTGTACATATCATCTAAATCTTCATCCGGCACTACTTCCAGCTCGTTATAGGAATTGCCGCTGACCATATTGGTACCGCCAATACTGATATTGACACTGCCGCGCTCATCCTCAGAAGCACTGATATTGATCAGCTCACTTAACTCATCTATATATTTATCCCTGGTATCCATGAGGTCATTGGGGCTCTGACCGCTGCCTTTCACCTGAATTATCTCTTGATTGAGGGAGGCAATTCTGCTCAACAGGGTATTGACCTCATCTTTACCGGCCCTGATCTCATCGTTAAGGGCTCCCTGATATTCACCCAGCTGCCTGCGGGTCTCCCGGAAAGTTTCAGCCAGGGATTCAGCTCTGCCTCTGACTGCAGTACGAGCAGCCGAATCAGAAGGATTATTGCTCAGTTCCTGCAGAGAATCTCTAAACTCAACCATGGCCTGACTGATATTATTTTCTGAGGGCTCATTGAAAATTCGTTCTATCTGCTCCAGGCCCTGAGAAATTTCATTCCAGTAACCGCCGCGCTGATTTTGCGTGCGGATCTGACCATCAACAAATTCATCGCGTATGCGGTTGATATCGGCAACTTCTACCCCCGTACCAATCTGTCCGGCGCCTGCCGGCTGATTTCTGGCCGGCTTTGTATAGGGGCTGGTTGTCACCAGCTCTGCCCTCTGACGCGAATAACCTTCTGTATTGGCATTGGAAATATTATGACCAATTGTATCCAGGGCTTTTTGTTGTGACTGTAGAGATCTTAAAGCGGTATTCAAAACAGTAAACTGGTTGGTCATTATATCTCATCCTTCCTGATTCCTGACCACCTCAGGCCCGGCGGTCAATTATGTTATTTATTTGCTTGCTCTCTTCTTTCTGTCCTGCCTGCTGTCCATCAGGGGCTTGATAAAATTTATCTTTATCTGTCCCCTGTAAAAACATTTTTAAAGAAATTTCATTGAGCTTCATAGCCTGTAAAAGCAGCTGACGATTCTGCTCGTTCTGACGGGAGAGCTCATCCAGTAAATCCTGCATCTCTTCCTGCACAGCAGCCAGCTGCTCGCTTCTTTCACCTTCGATATAATCCAGCAGTAAAGAAATGTTAATCTCCTCTTTGCCCAGCAGCTGAGAAATTCTCTCGCTGATGGACTTCCTTTCCGCTTCCAGAGTTTCAATTTTTTGGGTCAGCTCATCTTCCCCGGCAACGATATCGCTCAGCTCTTCCAGATTGTTTGCTATTAGAGCTTCCTTTTTGGACCTGGCCAGCTCTAAAAAATTTTCATAAAAAGATTTCTGTCGGGTCAGGATATCTGTCAGCTCATCGACTCTCTGATTCAATTCCTGCTGAGCCTGCAGTTTTCCCTGACCATTGTTTGGGGCGGCTGAACTCATGAAATAATTCACTCTCCTCTCTGCATCTCAATCTGCTCCAGCATGCTTTCGGCAACCTCTTCTGCCTCTACTTCATAGTTGCCGCTCTGTACCTGCTGGTGCAGCTCCTGAACGCGCTCTTCTCTGATGTCGGGAATCTCTTCCATCTCAGCGGCGATGTTGTGAATCTGGCGAGCTTCTTCGGAAATTTCCATGCTGTCACCGCTGGCCCGTGACTGTTCAGTTTCCTCCCTGTCAATTAGCTGCCGCTGCTGGCTGTATATTTTTTGCAGCTGCTGTGGATTAATCCCCTCAATTCTCATCTTCTTTCACCTCACTATAGATTTCTCGTTCTTGCCTTTGCTTAAGCTTAAATTTATATATCTTTTCTCTCTATCTTCATTTATTATATCGACAGCTGCCCAAAATAATTAATGACAGCCTGCGCCCTTTATCGGGCTTCAGCTGCCATTATAATAGATTAACTGCTAAATTCTGCCCTATAACCCTTGATTTACTGCTAATTTTCACCTTATTTGTCCTTTTTCCTTTTATTTATACGGTCTTTGGTGTACATCTTCTGATCTTTTTTCTTTTTTTCCTGTTTTTTATCCTGCTTCTTATCGTCATCTCCGCTTAAACCGCTGACCAGCTCCTGCTTGCAGCTCTGACAGAAGCGACCGCTCTTTATCTGGGTGCCGCAGCGCTCGCATTCTAACAGCATATCGACGTCGATACCTTCGGCTATCAGCCTGTCTTCTTTGACAAATTTAATGATAAGTTCTTCCTCCACCCCGGTAGCTTCGTGCACCTCTTCCACCGAGGCTTTGGGATGGTCCCAGAGATATTCTTTTACCTTTTTAAACTTCTCTTCCTCTTCCTCCCGACATACAGGACAGACCTTCTCGTTGGTTTTAGGAGAAAAAAGCTTGCCGCACTTCTTGCAGTTTTTTAATTCCATTTAACCTAACCTCCCGGAGCAGCGCCAGGTTTACCGCTCATCAGCTGCTGGCCTCTCACGCCCGGTTAACCCGTTTCCAGCCGGAGAAGACAGCCATAAACCTTCACAATAACCTGCCGCTGCCTGATAATTTATTGAAAATGTTAAAATAAAGGTATTGGAAGCTATAAAGCGAAGTGATACAGAAAAAATTTCAGGCTGAACAGAGCCTTATAGCTTTCAATTATATGCATTACGAAAATGACTCGCCTGCTTTTACATCTGCCTGATTTCTACCTCCAGCGTATTTAAGGGCAGCTCTTCGCTGGCTACAATTTTACTTCCCAGCTGGTAGTCCCCACTTTCCAGCTCAGCAGAAATTATGAAGCTTTCATCCCAGCTCATCTTTTCATTGGGAGCAAACTCTTTGGTCTGCAAAGCCATGGTAAAGGCTCTGCCATCTGACCAGCGCCATTCCACCCAGCCATTTTGCATTATCATAATATCATAAATCTGGCCGCTGCTAAAGTTAAGTGTCTGCTCCTGCCCGGAGACATTCCAGACCTGAATCGATACCTCCGCCTCATCACCACTGCGGTAAAAAGAGCTGTCAGATTCCAGCCAGGTTATAAATTTCAGCTCATCTCCGGCCAGATTATGCACCAGAAGTCGCGCCAGCTCCGGTCCTATATAGACTTCATTATCATCCATTATGGGAGCCTGGAAGAGCTCCTCGCCGGCAAACTCAATCTCACCCAGGACAAAATCTGCCTGCGCGGGCTCCTCCTCCGCCTCAGCCGCTGCTTGCGGACAGGTGGTGACTTCTACCTGCTGCTCCTCCTCCTCGATAGCATATTGCCAGCCATAAATTTCTGCTATATCTGATAGTTTGATCATATTCATGGCTGCTATCTCTCTGATGGGCAGATGAATCACGCTGGCATCTCCTTCCTCTTCCGGCGTAGCCGGAGTATAGCAGGCCCCGTTGGCCTGAACTTCAGCGCTGAAAGGATTGGCCGCCGGCAGAAATACAGACACGGCCAACAGGCTGAAGCAGAATATAACGGTTAAAGCTGTGATTGTGGTTATGGTTAAAAAGGGAAAAGATTTCATGGGCAGCCCTCCAGAGGGGTGGCGGCAAACTTTTTTGCTCTTTTTATGCTTTCTTTCTTTCTTTAGCTCTTGATATGCTCTCTTCTTTTAAATGATAAATAACACAACAATAAATAACACGCGCCCGGTTAATCGGTCTTCAACCTGCGAAAACAGCAAAACTTACAATAAACTACGCCAAACTGCGCCTGCAGCCTAGCCACCACCCGGTAATTAATTAACGACTTTTACGGCTTTTTTAAGACCTTCTCTGCTTGTAAATTTATCACAGAAATGCTAAAAAAGCAATAAATTAAATTCAGGGGTGGACAGCGGCTATTTTTCCTGATAACATTATTAAAGATTAATGCAGGAGGTTTTATTTAAATCGATAAATAATAAAATAGTACCAGAATAGTTCAGAATAAGAAGCGATGATGCTGCGAAAGCGAAAATAATTGTTGCAGGATATAAAGTTTTTTTCTTTGTAATTTTATCCGACCGGAGAGAATA
This sequence comes from uncultured Halanaerobiaceae bacterium, assembly GCA_964628755.1. GTDB lineage: Bacteria > Bacillota > Halanaerobiia > Halanaerobiales > Halarsenatibacteraceae > Halarsenatibacter. The sequence continues at coordinate 5,731 of CAZVMQ010000048.1, read as the reverse complement.
GATGCGAAGAATTTAACCAAACCTGCAGGAGGGCTCGATCATGCGGACCGAAGCGGAAGAAAATCAACCAGAAAATAACAACAGCACCACAGCCAAAAATACAGGCAGCAAAAGTTCCGGTATCAGCCTCTATTCTATGGTGAAAGCCATGGCCGGAGCCATGGACCTGATAAGTGAAACAGTGGTTGGCCATCACAAAAAAACGGCATATATATCTTTGCGGCTGGGCAAAGCCATGAATTTGCCTTCCTGTCAGCTTAAAATGCTGATTATTGCAGCCTTGATGCACGATCTGGGTGTGTTTTATCTGGACCAGAGCTATTCCGACCTCAGTTTCGACAACCCCCATAACAAACATGCTGAAGTGGGATACCGCCTGGCCCGGGGGCACTTTCCTGATGAAAGCATTCCCGAAGCCATAAAATATCATCATGCTGACTGGGATTCTGGCAGCCAGAAAAATGATATCCCCCAGCTGAGCAACTTCATTCATCTGGCCGACCGCATAGCTGTTTTTATAGATAATAACCAGCAGGAATATCTCTGGCCGGAAAGGGACCGGATCAAAAAAGTTTTCAGCAATCTTTCGGGCGAAAGATTTTTTCCGCCGGCTGTGGAGGCTTTCAACGGGGAAATAGCTGACACTGAATATTTCTGGCTGGATGTGCAGTCTCCCCGCACCATCGAGGACAGGCTCGATCATTTCTGCCAGGCCGAACGCTGGTATTTAACTCTGGATGAGCTGGATTCCCTGGGGCGGCTTTTGAGTTACATAACTGACTACCGCAGCAGCTTTACGGCCACTCATTCCCGCGGGATCGCCAGCAGTTCGCAGCTGCTGGGCCAGAAATTTGATTTTCCCCCGGCCAAACGCCGGCTGCTGAAAGTAGCAGGCAGCATGCATGATATAGGCAAGCTGATCGTACCCACGGATATTTTAAATAAACCGGGAGATTTAACCGAGGATGAGTGGAATATCATGAAAACTCACACCTATTATACCTATCAGTCGCTGGGCGCCATCGAGGA
>CAZVMQ010000048.1:0-4602 GCA_964628755.1 uncultured Halanaerobiaceae bacterium | reverse complement strand
CTGCCTTCCATCACGAAAGACTGGACGGACAGGGTTATCCCTTCCGGATTGCGGCAAATGAGCTGCCATTAGAATCCCGGATAATTGCTGCCGCCGATGTGTTTACCGCCCTGACCGAAGAAAGGCCCTACCGGGAAGGAATGCCCGAGGACCGGGTGAAAAAAATTCTGAGTGAGATGGTGGCCGAAAATGAACTGGATGAAAAGGTCACGGGAAAAATCATAGACAATTATCAGGAATTTTCCCGGCAAAACCAGCACAAACAGCAGCGGGCCCGCCAAAAATATCAGGACTTCCGTAAAAAAGTGGAAGAGTTTGTATAGATTTTCTGCAGGAGGATCAGGTTATGGAAGAATTAACATCTTACATAGCAACATATATATCCAATCTGGCACAGAAATGGTCAGACCCCGGGCCGAAAATGAAGCTAAGAAGTCTGCTGGGCATAGTTATTCTGTCGGGGCTGATAGTTGCTATCTTTCACGACAGTCAGAGTATTTTACTGCCAGCAGTAAACCTGCCGATTATTCTCACCGCCATTGTGTTCAAAACCCGGGGAGGTATCGCCGCCGGAATCATTGCCGGCATTTTGCTCACTCCGCCCGTGGTGGCCCCGGTGGAAGTAGGGCTGCAGACCTTTAACAACTTTTTTCAGTGGATTCTGGGCTCAACGTTTTTCATCATCGTGGGAATAATTTCCGGCAGCACCTTCGGTATCATGAACTATCAGTTTACCCAGCTGAAGCAGAGCTCTCTTTTCACCCCGGACAGCAAGCTGCCCAATAAGTACAAGCTGCTGGAGGATATAGAAGCTGAAATAATATCCGAAGAGCTTGATTCTCTAACTCTTTTGCTGATCTCTATCGACAATATTTCCGGGATAATCAATAATCTCGGCCATGAACGCTCGGGAAGGTTTTTTCGGGCTGTGGCCAGGCAGCTGCAGGAAAAAACTGATTACCAGGGGGAAATTTACAGCGTCTATGAGGATAATATTGCCCTTCTCCTGCACAATAGTTCCGCCCAAAATATATCCAGCTTTATAGAGAAGCTTTTGGCCTCCCTCAATGAACCCTTTTATTTTGATGAGATTCCCATCTATCTGGATACTTTTGTGGGAAGTGCCAGCTTTCCTGCCGATGCCGAAGATTGTAATGAACTGTTTCAGCACACCTATCTGGCTGTCAACCAGGCCCGATCTCGCCAGCAGGAGATAGCATTTTATGATCCTGCCTGGGATCAGACCGGCAGAGATAATCTGTTGCTGCTGGGCGGCATAAAAAAGGCCATAAAAGAGGAAGAATTCGTGCTTCATTATCAGCCAAAAATTGACCTGGCAGACCAAAAAATTGCGGGAGCGGAGGTTCTAATCCGCTGGCAGCATCCAGAGATGGGTTTTATTTCCCCCGGGCGTTTTATCCCCCAGATAGAAAAAACCGCCCTGATCGATGATTTGACCTATTTTGTGCTGGGAAAAGCAGCTGAATCACTGCTTTTGCTGGAGGATGAAGGACTGGACATAAATATGGCCGTTAATATTACACCCCGCAACCTGCGGTCCGAAAATTTTCTCACAGATGTGGAGGAAATTTTTTCCCGCCATGCCATAAATCCAGAAAAAATTGAGCTGGAGCTGACCGAGACCGATGTTATGCAGCAGATGCAGAAGAGCACAAATATCATCAACGAGCTGGACAATATGGGATTTAACTTTGCCCTGGATGACTTTGGTACCGGCTATTCATCTCTGGCCTATCTGAAAAATCTGCCCTTTGACTGCATAAAAATTGATCGCTCTCTGGTGCAGGGGATGACCACCGATCCCCAGAATAAAGAAATTGTCAATACGGCCGTGAGATTGGGCCATATTCTCGATAAAAAAACTATCGCAGAAGGGGTGGAAAAGCGGGAAACTCTGGAGGAGCTAAAGAATTTGAACTGCAATTTTGCCCAGGGTTTTTACATCGCCCGCCCCCTGCCTTTTGAGGAGCTAAAGGAGTTCTGTCATGACCAGTATTAAGACCGCTCTGATAGATGGATATTTAGATGAACCTTCCTGCCTGGGAGTTCCGCCCTATGTCTCCCCCCACATTCGCTATCTGTATGGCGCCCTGGTGGACGGCGGCATCAGGCGTGAAGATATCTCCTACTTTACCGCCGATAATTTCCGCCGGAAATTCTCATTTCGCCAGCCACAGGCCGAAAAAAATTCGCAGCTGGAAGAATTTGACCTGGTGCTGGTGATGGCGGGAACCACCGTGCCCGGCAACTACCTGCGCGGCCGACCTTTAAGTCTGGCCGAAATTAAAGACCTGGGCCGGAACGTTTATTATCCCACCCTGGTGCTCTGCGGCCCCCTGACCATGGTGCTCGATAACCTGCCCGGCAGCCGGGAAATTCACAGCAATTTTGATATCATAACTCCGGAGTTATCGGCAGCCGACATCTACCTCAGGCTCTGCCGCAGGGAAAATAAGCGCGGCAGTATCGATCCGAAAAAGCTGACAGAAGCTCTGGATAATGGCGGCGGCCAGCTGCTCACCCGGGCTCTGGCCGGCTGGTCCCGCACCGGAGCCGAAATTTTTCAGCGGCATCCCCAGCATCCCCGCCTGGTTGCCGAGCTGGAAACTTTTCGCGGCTGTCCCCGGGCCGGCCACTGCCATTTTTGCAGTGAGCAGCTTAAGCAGATAACCTATCAGCGGGCCCCGGAGGATGTTGCTGCAGAAGTCAGCGCCATCGCAGAACAGGGAGTACACAACTATCGCCTGGGCTGCCAGACCGACCTGCTGGCCTATACCGGAACGATGGAACCTGAAGCCAGTGCTGTCAATGCTGACAGTACTGAAATAGTGAAGAAAGATAGGGGTGGTGCTGCTGAGAAAGTGAATGGAGTGAAGGAAGATGGTGGCGGTGCTGCTGATGATGGAGGCCAGCCTGGCGTGAAACTGCAGGCGCTTAAGTCTCTCTACAGCGGCATCCGAGAAGCTGATTCTGACCTGAATGTACTGCATCTGGATAACATTAATCCCGGGCCGTTGGCCCGCAATCCCGATTGGGGGCGCAGGGCCCTGGAAATCATAACCAGGTACAACACTCCCGGTGATGTGGCTGCCTTCGGGCTGGAATCGGCCGACCCTCAGGTGCTGGCTGCCAATAATATCGATACCAGTGTGGAGCTTACTCTGCAGGCCATCAGACTTATCAATGAGATAGGCAGCCGGCGGCAGGAGGGCCTGCCGGAGCTGCTGCCCGGAATTAACTTTCTTCTGGGGCTGAAAGGAGAGCGGCAGGAGACCTATCAGCACAATATGGAATTTTTACAGAAAATTAAAAGCGAAGGACTGCTGCTGAGAAGGATAAATGTGAGACAGGTTAACCCTCTGGGACAGTACGAAGCTAAAGCAGTCGACCACAGGAGATTTAAGCAGTTTAAACAGCAGGTCAATGAGGAGATAAACCGACCCATGCTGACCCGGGTTTTCCCCCGGGGGACAGTGCTGAGCGGATTGTGGCCGGAAAAGCAAAAAGGCCAGCTGACTTATGCCCGACAGCCGGCCAGCTATCCCATTCTGGTGGGGATTCCTGGTGATCATATGGACAAAAATGTCATGCAGGCTAAGGTAATAGACCACGGCTATCGTTCCATCACGGCCCTGGCCCACCCATTTTACGTGGATAGAGCCTCGAGAGCAGAGCTGGCCCATATTCCCGGCATCGGCAGCAAACGGGCCGGCCGCATTCTGGCCGAAAAACCCCGCTGCCCGGAAGAGCTAAGAGAGCTTCTAGGCCCATCCTTTCCCTGGGAAAACTGGGAAGATATCTTCCAGTTTAGCGGCTAAAAATTTTCCGTGAGCAGAGTCTTATAGCTTCTAAGCCGGTATTAATAACCGTGTTCATAATCAACTATGTTTACAAGTTCCTCATCATTTCGATAGCGGCGCAGGTTTTCCAGAAATATTTCCAGTGCTCTATCATAATAATCAGGAAAACTCCCGGCCACATGCGGGGTAATTATGACATTATCATAATCATAAAAAGGTGAATCTTCCGGCAGCGGCTCTTCCTGAAAAACATCCAGGCCCGCTCCGGCGATTTCTTCCTCCTCTAAAGCCTTCAACAGGTCCTCTTCCTGCACAGTTTCACCCCGACCTACATTGATAAAATGCGCAGTCTCGGGCATGGCAGCAAAGACTTCCCTATCGATGATCTCTTCTGTGGCCCCGGTGTAGGGCAGAACCGATACCACATAATCACTGGAAGCCACCGCTGCGTCCATCTTTTCCGGCGGCAGAATTTCATCGACATGCTCAAGCTCGCTGGAAGCATCGCGCTTAACCCCGGTTATGTTCATATTGAAAGCTTTTGCCCGGGCGGCAATCTCCTGGCCTATCGCTCCCACACCTATTATAGTTAGATTGCTGTCGGTGATATAATCCATATCCAGTCGTTCCCACTGATTGCGGTGCTGCTGATCGCGATATAGATGCAGGCGCCGGTCAAAATTAAAAATTAAAGCCAGAGCGTGCTCGGCTATGATGTCGCGGTGCAGGCCGCTGACATTGGTTAACATCACACCTTTATCATGCAGCTTCTCACCGGCCG
>CAZVMQ010000047.1:0-12177 GCA_964628755.1 uncultured Halanaerobiaceae bacterium | reverse complement strand
TGTATACAGGTGATGACATCAGTGACCTGCAGGCCATCAAAAAATCAGGACTGGGCTGTACGGTTAAAGATGGTGCTAAAGAGGCCAAAAATATAGCAGATTATACTGCCGATAATGCCGGAGGCAGAGGCGCTGTCAGAGAGATAATTGAACTGCTGCTGAAGACCCGGGGAGCCTGGCTCAAATATTTGACTGTTAACTAATTTAAAGATAAAAAGATATATATCTCTAAAAAATAGATAATAGAGAGCAATAATTTTAGCCGGAATGAAAAAACGGGCAGTGACTGCACTGCCCGCTTTAATATTATAGTTTAATGTTTTATAGCCTATATATCTGTTGACCAAATTTAACATCTTAACTTTATTGCTTTTTTTATCTTTTATCCTTTTTTACATCTATTTCTCCAAATTTATTCTTCGTCGTCAACCAGCATACCTTTATGAGGCTTTTTGCTTAATTCACCTTCTGGCCCCTCAAACTTGCGGTCCCAGCCGGTTAAAGCGGAGATCAACAGAACCAGCAGCAGAGCAAAGCCATAGAAGACATATGGTGTAATTTGGGTAGGAGTTATGGCCTCTACGAAAGCATATTCTGCTGCCTGAGCTTCGATGGTGGTGACCAGCAGCAGCAGACCTCCACTCCAGGGGAATACATAACCCAGAGAGGAAGTAGGACCATCGAGGAAAGCTGCTCTTCTATAGGGATGAATGCCATAACTTTCTCCCAGCTCTCTGACAAAGGGAGCTGCTGCTACCTCAGCTGCCGTGTTGATGGTAATTACTGTATTCATTATAGCCACAACACCCCAGTAGGCCAGCTCGACCCGCCACAGCAGACCTTTGATCTTACTTTTGGCAAAGTTGAGCATATCATTCATGGCTCCACTGAGCTGGATCAAATGGCCCAGGGCTACAATCAGCAGTATTAATATGGCGTACTCGACATACCCGGCAACTCCATCTATCAAAGCCCCGGACATCGTGCCTTCTTCAAAGTTAAAGTAAATGATATCTCTAAGAGGAGCCAGACCAAAAGCCAGATTGAAGAAGATTCCGGTAGCTATACCCCAGGTGAGGGATACAATCAAATGATAGCCAGCAAAGGCCACAAATAACACTACTGCAAAAGGAATTAACAGCCACAACCCGGCAGGATCAGCATATTGAGCTATCAAATCACCATCTCCAACACCTGCAGCAGCTTCACCAGCACCGCCTACAAACCAGTAGAGAAAAACGACCGGGATAGCGGCAATTATCACGTATTTAAAGCGATACTTTACAACCCCCGGCACATCAGTATTCTGGGTAGCTGCCGAGACAATGGTGGTATCGGAAATGGGAGCAAGTTTATCACCAAAAGCAGCACCACTGAGAATAGCACCTGCCAGAATCACCGGGTGAGCACCGACAGCAATTCCAGCCGGATACATCAAAGTACCGAAGGCAACTGCTGTACCATAACCTGTACCGACTGCAGAACAGAAAATAGCTGCCAGAATGAAGGTGATAACAGTGAAAATTGCCCCTTCGGCTCCGGCTACATTGGCAATCCAGATCAGACCCTCGACCAGACCACCGGCCTGTAGAACCTCTGAAAACATGCCGGCAAAGAACCAGGCTACAATAGCCACAGCACCAATAGTCTGAGTAAAGCCTTCAAAGACCGCCTGAGCAAAAGTATGACCATCCTGTCTGCATAATATCATACCTATTATTAATCCTATAACTGCCCCAATGGAAAGACCATTGGTGGTAACAACCTCGGTCATACTGGCGATTACCGCCCAGATAATAAAGAAGATCATCGGCAGGGCTGAACCCCAGGAGCCCAGGCGAAAATCAAGATGAGTAATTTCATCAGTCTCCGGTTCAATTTCAAACCCCTGATCTGCTGCCATTTGATAATTCCCCCTTTTGTTGGTGTTATAGTTTTATAAGGCGATAAGTAAAATTATAAATTGATTTTCTCTGACCCTGCTCGCTATATTCCCCCTTTCTTCAGCTGTATTTTTTTATTTTATATCCTGTCTTAGAAACTGCCGGATATGAACTTATCATTAGCTGCTTCATCTATTACCCGATACCAGTACAGCAGCAATTAATTTTTATTGTTAATACGTTATATTGCTAACACTGTTTTCCATTATAGGATAGTCCGAGATTAAAAGCAAATTGTACAAATCTCGTTAAGTTTGTTTAGGGAATGTTATCGTCCAAAAAATGTACTGAGATAGTATTAAATAAACAAAGTTTAAAAATAGTGCCAAATTCAGCGAATTTTGTTGTTTTTCGCTTCACTGGATAATCAGTGTTTATTACTGGAAAAAGCAGTTGACAGGTGTACAAAAATATATTATAATCAATAACAGTTGTTGATAAAGATAAATAAAATCTAAAAATTTACATTACCTTAGCGTAAGGGGGAAATAAAAATGAAAATTTATGAAGATTTACAGGTCTATCTGTCCAACTTTGCTGTACTGAATTCCAAGCTGCATAATTTACACTGGAATGTTGTAGGGCCCAGGTTTGTTCAGCTTCATAACTTAACAGAGGAACTTTACGAAGAGTTTTTCGTCTATTATGATGATATCGCTGAAATTCTGAAGATGAAAGGTGAAATGCCTTTAGTGAAGCTGGAAGAATATGCAGAAACAGCAACAATTGCCGAACTTGAAGCCCGGGAATTTGATCAGGAGGAAGTTATGGAAATAGTGCTGGAAGACCTTAAAGAAATGAAATCATTAGCCGTGGATATCAGGGCCAGGGCAGATGAAGCCGACGAATTTGATATAGTGGGCGAACTGGAAGAACAGGTGGACTATTATAACCTGAAAATCTGGTTTTTGGAAAGTATGCTTGCCGGCTAAAACAAAACGAATTTTGAAAGCTGACTAATTTCACATTAAAAGCAGATGGTCCCCTGCCGGGGGCCATTTTTATTTTGAAAAAAATAACGGCCGCCTTCCTGCCTGGAGATTTTTTGTGGCAATAAGCCTGCAGCCAGAATAGTTCTGCCCCCGATTCTGTACTATTGATTCTCAATATGATATTATTATAAAAGCAGAAATAATAATAAGCCGGGTACAGCCGGGGAAGTGAGCTGACGGTATGAATCCACTTTTATCTCGTTTTTTGCTAATTTTAACAGCCGTTATACTGGATTGGTTTTTTGCCGACAACTTTCCCCTGAAACATCCGGTGGAAGTAATCGGAGCGCTCATCGACCGGCTGGAAGAATTTTTGACCGCTAAACTCCAGCGCAGCTACGGAGCAGGAATTATTCTGCTAATCTCGACTTTAACCCTGACTGCAGGGATTACATATCTTCTATTACAGCTGTTAAATCTTATTCACCCGCTGGCTGCAGCTGCTTTCGCACTTTATATTTATTATACCGGCCTGGCTGCCGGCTCGCTGGCCAATTCCGGCCGGGAACTGGCTGAAATCATTGCGGCAGGAAGATTGCAGGCCGCCCGCCAGACAGTAAAAATGTTGATCACCAGGGATGTTGATAAGATGGGGGCCGAGGATTTAAGCCGGGCGGGAATTGAAACTGTAGCAGAAAACATCAATGATGCGGTAATCGCCCCTCTGCTGTTTGCTCTTGTCTTTGGCCCGACGGGCATGATTGCCTATAAAACTATCGATACCCTTGATTCCATGGTGGGTTACAAAAATGAAGAATATAAATATTTGGGTCGGGCCTCTGCCCGGCTGGATGATATAGCTGCCTGGCTTCCGGCCCGATTAACTGCTATCAGCCTGATATTTGCCGCCCTGCTGCCGGGATATAGTGCCCGCGGCAGCCTCAAAACTGTGAGGAAAGATGCCCGCAAAACCTCCAGTCCCAATGCCGGTTATCCGGAGGCGGCTGTAGCCGGCGCGTTAAAAGTCAGGCTGGGTGGACCCGACTATTATTTCGGTCAAAAAGTTGATAAGCCCTATCTGGGAGAACATCATAAACCCTGTAGTTTTTTGGCTTTAAAACAGGCCGTTAAACTGATCTATATCAGTGAAATATTGTTTTTGCTGGCAGCCGGCTTTTTATTCCGCTTTCTGGCTGTCACACCGCTTTTATACCTGATGGGAGGATAATATGAATGTAAAACACGGTGGCAACATATACCAGTATGAGAAAAATGTTATTGATTTTAGCAGCAATATCAATCCCCTGGGCCCTCCGGCGGCTATAACAGAACTTTTCAGCAAAGATTGGGAACATATAACCCGCTATCCCGAACGCAGTTATGGCAAACTGCGCCGGGCCATAGCAAAACAGCAGGAAGTAAACCCCGAACAGGTACTGGTGGGAAACGGGGCAGCCGAAATAATTTATCTGCTGGGCAGGCTGTTTTTCGGGCAGAAAGCAATTGTGCCCGAACCCACCTTTTCCGAATACAGTCATGTGCTCAAAGTTAACAACAGCTCGCCCCTGGTGATAAAGAGGAAGCCCGGGCAGAACTTTCAGCTGCCGCTGAGTAAAATCGCCGGCAGCTTACCACAGGCTGCAGGCATTTTTCTCTGCCGTCCCAATAATCCCGCCGGCAGGATTTGTAATTTACAGGAACTTTCCCGGCTTCTATCACCGGACAAAATTATTATCTCTGATGAATCATTTCTCGATTTTGTTCCCGGGGGTGAAGAAAAATCTCTGCTGCAGCAGCTGGATCAGCTGCCGAATCTCATAGTTCTCCGCTCTTCTACCAAATTTTATGCCCTGCCCGGCCTGAGGCTGGGCTATGCTGTGGCCAGCGCTGAGATCATCGAAAAATTAAGTCAGTTCCAGCCCCCCTGGTCACTCAACAGCCTGGCCTGCCGGGCCGGCAGAATTATGTATGAACAGAAAGATTTCCGGGGCCGAACCCTGAGATGGCTGCAGAAAGAGCGCCAATTTCTGCAGGAAAATCTGGCTGAGCTGGATGATTTCACCCTGTTTCCCGGGGAAGCAAATTTCTTTTTGTTAAGAATTGAGGCCTCAGACATTACCGCCGGTCATCTTCAGCAGGAACTGATAGAACATGATATTTTAATCCGCGATGCCTCAAGTTTTACGGGATTGAACCAGAGTTATTTTCGTATCGCCGTAAAAACCAGAAGCCAAAATAAAAAATTGCTGTCTGCCCTGCAGGCTGCGGCAGATAAGCTGCTATAATTTACATATATTTAGATATCACTTTTATCGAGGAGTATTTCAGTATGTCAGGAAATAAAGATAAGGCCAAAGCCCCTCTTCCCCGGGTTAAAATTGCAGCGGAAATCGAGCCACTTTTCAGCCTGTATATGCCTGCCAGCCTGGGCGAAATCTGCCAGGGTATTCACAATCAGCAGGAAAGGCTGGCCTCCTATGCCATAAATCTGTTTAATCAGATGCTGTTTTATCCTGGTAAATTACCCGTCAGGTCAAATAAAACTTCTGGCAATCAGCAACCGATAAGCCTGGAAAAAGCTGACGGCAGTCGTAAATCACCCGCCATTTATTATTACCGAACCCTGCCGGCTGACAGCAATAAATCTTCTGCCACCAGCTCCGCTGGTTCCGATAATTATCTTACCCCCAGGCTCATTCCGGTTGTATCCTGTATGCCCGCCAAGCTCCGCCGGCTTTTTCGGCTTTTCTGCCAGCAGAACCAGACCAAACAGCTGCCCCGGCATCTCAGCCTGGTGCATATTTCCCGCATTCCTGTCGGCCGGGGAATGGGCAGCAGCACGGCCGATTTAGCTCTGCTGGCTGCCGGGCTAAAAAAACTTTGTAAACAGGGGTGTAAATCCGGCTGGCTGGCCAGACTGCTGCCCACCATTGAACCCACGGACAGCACTATTTTTACTCCCATCACAATTTATGAACAGAATCAGGGCAGCGGCTGGCAGAGCCTGGGCAGTCTGCAGAAAAAAGCCCGGGTATTAGCTCTGGGACAGCCGGGCAGTGAAGATACTGTGGCCAGCCGCCATGCCCGCCCCCAGCCGCCCCGGGTATCCTCCTGCTTTCAGCTGCTGACAGATGCAGTAAGACAGAATGATCTGGAACTTTTGGGCAGAGCAGCTACCTGCTCCAGCCGTAAATGGCAGGACAGACTGAATTACCCCGGTCTGGCAGAAATAATCGAAATCAGTCAGAATTGCGGCTGTGCGGGCGTGAATATTGCTCACAGCGGAAATGTGATGGGGATAATCTATCAGCAGGACAAAGCCGATATTGCTGGTTTTATGGAAACTATTGACCGGCGTGGATTAAGTGTTTATTATCCACAGCAGCATAAATATGATATTATTGCCGGCGGCATCAGAACGGCTAAAAACTTGACTGAGTAGATAAGCAGAAATTCAAGGAGGGTGAAATCCATGACCAGAATTTTTACTCTGGAGATCGCTCTTATTCTAAAAATCACGGCTTTAATACTGATTTTAAACTGCCTGATCAATCCCGCAGCTGCCAGAGCCAGTTCCGACAGTTACGGCCCCCAAAATTTTACCATCCTGCACACCAATGACGAACATTCGCATCTCATACCTCATTCCTCCGTTCTTGATTACCATCCGGAAAAATTTGATAGCTCTGTCGGCGGTATGCAGAGACTGGCGGCTCTGGTCCAGGAAAAAGAAAAGAACCGGGAAGATTGGGCCCAGGAGGTGCTGCTGGTCTCGGCCGGAGACTTTATGGCAGGCAGCCCATTTTCCTGGCTGGCCCTGGAGGGCAGGGCCCCCGAGCTTAAACTGATGCAGGAGATAGGTTATGATCTCATCACTCTGGGCAACCACGAATTTGACTACGGACCGGAGGGGCTGGCAGACTATCTCCAGACAGCTGGCTATCCCCGGGCCCACGATAAAACAGCTTTGATAGCTTCCAATCTGCAGATTCCTCCAGGACACAGGCTGGCTGACCTTGAGATCAAACAGACTAAAATAAAGGAGGTTTCTCCTGAACTGACCCTGGGCTTTATGGGGCTGCTGGGGGAAAATGCGGAGCTGGTCAATCCCCGGACTGAGCCCATGGAATTTGCCGATAGAGCTGATACCGCCCGCGCCATGAGAAATCGACTGGAAGCAGAGGGTGCCGATGTCATAATTGCCGTGACTCATTCGGGGCTGGAGGAAGATATAGAGCTGGCCCAAAATGTGGAAAGGCTGGACCTCATTATCGGAGGGCACTCTCATAGCAAACTGTCAGAGCCCCGCGAGATAAATAACACCAAAATTGTCCAGGCCGATGAGCACTTAAAATATCTGGGAGTTCTGGATTTTACCTATTATCCGGAAACAGACAGTCTGGCACTTAAAAATAGGGAGAGGGGGCAGGCTTATCTGCAAAAAATAGATGATTCTATAGACTCCGATCCGGATATGGCGGCCAGGGTCGGGGAGAAAACTGATCTGCTCAAAAGCTATACAGCCGAGACCACGGAAGGACGTTATGAAGATCTTTTTGCCGTTCCCTTCACCATGGATTTTGCCTTCTCCGATGAAAACCTGTATAGTGACACACCTTTTGGCAACTTTTTTACCGATGCCCTGAGACTGGGGGCTGAAGATATTCTGGGTGGAGAAGTTGATTTTGCTTTTCAGGCCAATGGTTTAATCCGCGGGGGGCTCAACCCCGGCACAATGCCCTGGGCAGAAAATCAGATTAGCTATTATGAGCTGGCTGCCAGCTCCAGTCTTTTCAGCGGTGAAGACGGCAGGCCCGGATATCCCCTGGTCGAAGCCTATCTGACAGGAAGAGAAGTAATGAGAATTCTGGAAATTTCCTCCTTTTTAAGTGAATATATGGGTGTGCGGCAGTTTTTCCAGGTATCCGGCCTGCGCTATACTTATGATAGACGCCGGGCCACCCTGTTTCGCCTTCCTCATTTTGATATTCCGGTTCCCACCGGCAGATCAGTACTGACAGCGGAAAAATATACCGGTACAGGAACCCAGCTGGCCGATCCTGATGCCTATGAAACTCTGACAGGAGATAACGACGAGCTTTACCGGGTGGTCACCGACTTTTACATTCTGGAATATTTGCCGGAAATCAATAAATACCTGCCCTTTTTGTCGGTCAGGCCCAAAAATGAAGATGGCACCCCCCTGGAGAACATGGAGGATGCCATCGTCTATCGCAACAATCAGGAGATCAAAGTCTGGGAAGTACTATGGCATTATGCCGATATGCAGGTGGATGAGCTGTCAGAAGAATACCGCACTGCCCAGGATAGAATCTCCCGGGTACAGAGCTTTTCCCTCCTGGCAATGCCCGGACCTTTTCTGATAATTGTTTTTCTGTTTTTGCTGGGACTTTTTGGTTATGGACTGTATTATTTGATTACTTAATGAGCATTATAATGCTGAGCTTATGAATATGAGCATGTCAATATAATCAAAAGCCCATCAATTAGCAGGAAGTTTAACTGTAAAGGTTATAGCGATTGTCACATGAGATTAATTAATTTTATCGACCTAACTTATTCGAAATAGGCATCTTTAGCTGAAATGTATTCCTGGGGATGATGTATCAGTCCTTTTACCCCTTCCCTGACGGCATTGAGCTGAACCTCACTGTGCAGAAATATCCAGGGGGCTTCCCGCCATATCAGTTGATTGATTTCAGCATATAAATCCTGCCGCTGATCTAAATCTGCGGTAGCCCGGGCAGCTTCCAGCAGATTATCTAAATTTTCCGCCTCCAGATAGGAGAAATTATTGCCCTGAGGAGCCCGCTGTGAGGTGTGAAACAGCGCATAGAGAAAATAATCGGCATCTCCAGTGGCCGCTGAATAGCCCAGCAGATACATGTCATGTTCCGCATCCTCCGGGGCCTGAGCTATAGTCTCCAGCAGTGTAGTAAATTCCATGGTCACAAGTTCAACTTCCACTCCCACTTCTGCCAGTTGATTCTGCAGGGCCTGGGCTATTGTCTCATCCATCATATATCTTCCTGAAGGATGGTATAGTTCGAGGGAAAATCCCTCTTCATAACCGGCTTCTGTCAGCAGCTTTTCAGCTTTTTCCGGATCATAATCGTACATTTCCTGTTCTGCATGGCCAAAAACATTGGGGGAAATGGGAGCATCGGCGGGGATACCTGCTCCGTCCATAATCTGCTCTACAATTGCCTCATTATCTACTGCGTAATTCAGTGCCCGCCTTACCCGGGGATCATCAAAAGGCGGCTGCTGAGTATTAAAACCGGCGAACATCATCCGCAGACTGGGAACTTCCAGCACATCGATATCTGGATTGGAGCTCAGCCTATCTCTATCGCGCGGTGGAACTCCCATGATAGCGTCAGCTTCCCCGGTCTCCACCATAATCACACGGCTTGATCCTTCCGGTACAATCTCAAATGTCAATCTATCCAGCCGGGCATTTTCCCCCCAGTAATCTTCATTTCTGGTCATTATCACTTCTTCTCCTCTGTTCCATTCTTCCAGCTCAAAGGGGCCTGTACCTACCGGCCGGGAGCTAATATCCTCTCCCTTAGTTTCCAATGCTTCCGGACTCAAAATAGATATGGCCTGGTTGGACAGGTTGGATATCAGGGGAGCAAAAGGCTCTTCTGTTCTTAACATCAGGGTATAATCATCAACAACTTCTATCTCCGATACTTTTTCGATCAAAAAGGCATTGGGGCCTTCCTCTTTTTGGATTCTTTCCAGATTGTACTTTACAGCTTCTGCATCAAAATAGCTGCCATCCTGAAATTCAATGCCTTCACGCAGGTATATTTCATATTCCTGCCCATTTTCAGCCACCTGATAATCCTCAGCCAGCAGGGGCTCTATCTCACCTGCCGGAGACATTTCAAACAGAGTTTCCGTCATATGTAAAGCCATCATACTGCCCGGAGAAGTTACCGAGCGGGAAGGATCCAGGTTATCGGGATCAACCCCCAGAGCTATGGTAAGTTCTTCCCCGGAGTCAGCTGCAGATAATACTTGAGGGAAAAGTAAAACCCCGGATACCAGCAGAATCAAAAACAAAATTAGTTTCTTTTTCATGATTATCATCTCCTTTGCTGAATATTAATATGATAGAAAAGATAATACTGCTTTTTGCAGGTTAAATTTTAGCAGGGGCAGCTAAACTGCCAGTGTTTTATTAAACTCCTGAAGCTGAAAACTTCCTGCAAATAAAAAATCCATCGGGTTTTTCCAGAATAAAAACCCCATGGTAGCAGCCGGCAATATTGCTATATTGCTATGCTCATCTCAACTAAACCGGACTAAATTCCAGTCGGGGCCTGCTAACTTCAAAGGGCAAAAATATTTCTATTCTGGCCAGCTCTCAACTCAGCTTATCTCCTCTACTCTAACTTGCTTTTCTATTTTAAAACAATAATACAGCAACTCATGCGATTTGTCAATACCTGACGAAAATTTTCTGTTTCTACCTGCAGATAATTTGACTTCCCCCGGATTTTCCTTCCTACTGTCCCCTCGGAAGTATAAAAGGCTGCAGCAAAGTATCACTGCAGCCCGGGATCAGCTGGATCATTTGGGTTCACTTATTATAATTTAGGCTTCAAACATTTTATTCGCAACTACTTATCAAAACTAACCTGATAATTTTGCAGGCTCTCTTTACTGATTCCCACTCTCACAGTTTTACGGGGATTAACCAGCTGACATATTTCCACTTCGCCGGCGATGCTCATCAGGGAAATTATCTCACTTTTATCCAGAGGAGTGTTCGTTCTTATAAAGTCATACATAAATTCCAGCCCGATATCGATTGACTTATCAATTTCTACGTGAGAAGCTATCACATACCAGTAATGTTCCGTCTCCAGCATGGGCCATTCCCGCGTTCTATTTTTGATGAGGTCAACCTTCAGGGTAACTTCTCCCCCGATCTCTACTCCACAGATCGAAACTTCACCATCACCCATGACAGCATGCATATCCCCTAAAGCCAGTTTTCCCTTCTCCTCAAAGACCTGAAGATACAGAGTGCTGCCTGATCCCAGATGCTTGACATCCATATTGCCTCCATGCTTACCGGGATTTCCCGTATCAATTTCTTCATCGGCAGGCATAGTCCCCATCACACCGATCATGGGGTTAATCTCCAGGGCAATCTCATCTTTAAATAGGGCTTTACCGTTCTCGATGGGTACGATGCGAGTGGAAGAATCCTCCAGTTCATCACCAAAACAACCAGCATCGGGAATTGTCACCATGGCTCCCTTTTCATCCACTTCAATATTATCCACCTCTATTTGTAGCGTATCTCCCGGTTCAGCACCTTTTATTCCTATAGGCCCGGTAGCAGGAGCCAGCTTATCCCAATCCAAATCATCAAGAGAATCCTGAGGTGACTTAATCGCTTCATTGAAGCCATCGCGTACTGAAACGGTAAATTTCTCACCCGGCTCCACTTCTGCAATAGTATTAATCCCTGGTTCAAAGGTAAACACAACCTCTTCTCTGCCTATTTTCTGCATAATATCCCCCCATATTAGGATTATTATTAAAATATTAAATAGTCTAACTTTTTCATTAATTATAATATCAGAGTACCTGAGTTTTAACAACAATAATATCGATGCAGCCCCTGAGCCAGGCGGGCGGCAAGTTCTGAGAAATAATCCGGTTCACTGTAAATTTTTTCATCCCGGGGACTGGTAATAAATAGCGGTTCAATCAGGACTGCCGGCATAGAAGTCGCTCTAAGCACATAAAGATTTTTACTGGCTTTAATTTTGCGGTCAGGAGTTGGTAAAAATTTAAGCATCTGAGCCTGCAGTTCCCGGGCCAGTTTTTTTCCCTGGCTGCTCCCGGGATAATAGAAGGTTTCACAGCCCCGGGCAGCCGGATCAGAAAAACCATTATGATGCAGCGAAAGAAAAACATCTGCTCCTTTGCTGCTGGCAACGTTTACCCTTTCGGACAGCGACAGCTGGTAATCGCCGGCCCGCACCAGAACAGGTTTGAGCTTTAACTGCAGCAACTGAGCAAAAAGTTCTGCCCCCAGCCTTAAGTTTAAATCCTTTTCGCGAGAATTTCTGCCTATTGCTCCAAAATCGCTACCTCCGTGCCCGGCATCCAGTGCTACTATTTTCTCCAAGTTAATCGCCTCCTGTTGAATTTTGTTGATCGAATCTATCCTAGCAGTTACTCAGGCTGCGGGCAAGAGGGGTTAAAATAATGCTTGAAAGATATGGCCTGATTTATCTTATTTTTACATT
>CAZVMQ010000046.1:0-12357 GCA_964628755.1 uncultured Halanaerobiaceae bacterium | reverse complement strand
CTTCCCAAAGAAGAACCCAGCAAAAGAAAGCGCAAAACCATTGAAATAGAATAGTACTGAATTATAGGTGGGGCTATGCCCCCACATTCACGGTTTTTTATATTTTTCTATTTTTTACGTAATGTATTAATTGTTATAATCTAACTGCTACTGCCACCGGCATACCACTGCAGAACCGGCAGTCCAGTTTTCTTTCTTTTTCTCCAGGTAGAGGTGAAATCCCAGTCAGAAAAATACTCTTTTTCCCCGTCATTATTTCTTGATTTTAGCCTGTAATGGGCTTCATCAACTGCTGAAAAACTCAGGCGGGAATTACCCAGGTTCCAGCCCACAAAATTTCCTGACCTTTTATCTCCCCGAACTTCTCCCACAGAATAACAGCAGCTTATATCTCCGTAATTGCTGCCGGCAAACCCTCCTGCTTCTTTATTGCCGACAACCTGTATGTCAGAAAAACAATCTCTGATGTTTCCATGGTTCCAGCCCACAAAGCCACCGGAGTTTCTGACAGCGTAAATTTCTCCCTCAGTAAATGACTGCTCAATCTGGCCTCGATTGTTGCCTGCTAAAAGCCCGGCATTACGAAAAGCAGTTATTTCTCCCCGGGCATGGCAGCGATAAATACTGCCATTATTCCAGCCCGCCAGAATCCCCACGAACATATCACCTTCTATTTCTGCATTGCGCAAAATCACATTGCTGATTTCAGCTTCAGAAGCTAAAAAACCGAATAGTCCAATATACATCTGCTCCGGCCTGTTGATAGCTAAATTGAAAATTTTATAACCATTTCCAGCAAAACTGCCGGTGAATTGTTCCTGTTCATTCCCTATGGGCAGCCAGCCCTGTTCTTTTTTGTATTTACTGAAATTTAGATTGGCCGCCTGCAGAAAATGAGCATCCGGATAATATCGAACCTTGTCCAGCTGAGTAACAGAAGTGATAAGAAAAGGCTCCTCCTCTCTACCGCTGCCTCCGGAAAAGGGGTTTCTCTTAGCCGGACTCATACTATGAGGGAAATCATCCATATTACCTTCTTTTTTTTCTCCGGTTTTTCCCTGTTCATCATCTCTGCCAGCAAAAAACGGAGCCCGTTTTAAAATTTGATAGATAATGGCAATCACTGCCAGCCAGAAGATAGCCTCCATTTCTTTTCCTCCCTGCTATTACCTGGAGCTGATTATATTCATATTATATCATAAACCCCTTCTTTGATTACAGCAGCAAATTTTATGCTTTTAAATTATTATCCTGCAGGAGGAAATAGGCAGAGTAAGCTAACAGTGACCTAAACTAAACTTATGTAGAAGAAAGCGGGAAGGAAAATTTTATTAGAGGATAAAAAGTATGAGGGACAGGAAAGACGGGATATCGGGAAAGGTGAGCAGCTAAAACAGGAATTTTCTAAATTAAAATTTCCAGTATCACTTCGCTTTATAGCTTTCAATACTCTATAAGCCCCGGCAATTAAGGTATAAGTAGTCCTGGTAATCAAGCATATATGGCAATTTCACCAGCGGTTCTGGAGAAGAACCAAAGCAAAAAATCAATCACTTTCTTTAAATTTTAAACTGCGGATAAACTGAGTCAGATGTTCAATTTGTTCGGGGTTTAAATGACGTAATTCGTCGATCAAACCACTTATGTAAGGTGGGAGATTGGGAAATTGTCTGGGATTGCCCCAGGAAAAAAACTCAGCCAGACTGATTCCCAGAGCCCGGCAGATCTTTTCCAGGGTGTCTACCGTAGGTGACTTTTTACCTGCTTCCAGAGCACTCAAAAAAGATTGACTGACATCAGCTTTTTCAGCCAATTTATACTGACTTAAATTTCTCTCCTGACGTAAATTCTTTATCTTGCTGCCAACCCTGGCGCTTTCGGCCGCATCTTCCCCCTGATTTTCCAATCCCTTATTTTGTTGGATTATCTGCTGCATATCAATTTTTTTATTCATATATTATCACCTTATTTAATTATAACAATATTAGTTGACTAAATCAATCTATTTTGCCAGGTTAGTTTTTTCACGAATGAACTGCTATTTGCTGTTATTAGCGGCCTGATTAATCATATATTGGCCTTTAGTTGCCGCCATAAAAAATTTTATAAGCGTTTTAAACTGCTAAAAAAGTTTTAAAAACCCTGTTATTACTATAAAGGTTGTAAATATATCTCTAAAGTGATATAATAAGAACAAATAAATGTGAAAATTTAAACAATACTGCTGCCGCCGGGAATATTATTTGCTCATTTTCTACCTTTACTACCTTCAGTAAATTCAAGGAAATATAACAATGGTTGCACTGCATAAAGTCAATTTTATAATATATCGAGATTATAATCTTCGTCATATCAAAAATCATATTAATTAATTTATCAGTAAAATATTTCTTCAGTGCAATCATAAAGGAAATAAAGGAAGTACAATTTACGGCAAAAAAATTTTGAAAATTATGAGCTATGACAAAATTAACAATCGGCGGCAGGTAAAGGAGGCAGGTATATGGCAGAAACAGAGGGGAGTAAAGCAGGGGGTAAACCTGATTTTGAATACCCGCCCTGTATAGCTGAAGAGCTCGAGCAGCTCTATGACAATCTGCAAACTATTTACGGAGAAATCAAGTTTGAGCTGGAAGATAGGGGGGTCACTCCTGCTGAACTGGGGGTCAACAGCAGCGAAAGAAAAAGCGGTAAAGAGCGACCTCTGATTGATCCTGAGGACCTGGTTCTGCCCCCGGATCTGGTCCGCCGGGTCATACTGGATGTTACCAAAGAAGTGAGTCAGGTGGTGGCAGAAGATCAACATCAGCAGCTGCAGGAACTGGCCGCTACCATTGAAAGAAATGAGCTGGATATTGCTGAAATGCTGGAGCGTTTTTTCTCAGAAAATAATCAAACTGAGGAGGTGAATTTAACAACTGGCAAAACCAGTATAAATTTTGAACTTTTCTTCCAGGTTATGCTTTTTACACTGCGGCCATTTCTCAGCTGGCTGCGACAAAAAGCAGCCGGGGAAGATCAGCAGAGCCATAACTGGCGGCAGCATAACTGCCCTGTCTGTGGCGCCTTACCGGAATTATCCCGAATTACTCATGAAGAGGGAAAAAGGCTGCTATTCTGCTGGCTTTGTGGCAATGAATGGAGATTTGAAAGATTTATTTGTCTTTACTGTGGTGAAAATCAGGCTGACAGCCAGAAATATTTTGTAGTCAAAGATCTTCCTTACCGGGTGGACATCTGCCAGGACTGTGAGCGTTATCTCAAGGTAATAGATGAAAGAAGGCTGCCGGAAATGAAAACCGGCAAACTCAGCTGGCTTATCAATGATCTGGGGACAAATCACCTGGACAGCCTGGCCCGGGAAGAAGGTTATACGCGAACTTAAACAGACTTTCAGTATTTTAGAGGAGGGATAAATTTTGCCTATTACCAGAAGAAACTTTCTTAAACTGTCAGGCCTTATTGCGGGAAGCACTCTCTTTCAAGCTAAAAACAATGACGTCCTTGCAGCCGAAGAAAATTATGATCTAAAAATTGCCTATGGGGAAGAATCAACCAGTATCTGCCCATTTTGCTCTGTGGGCTGTGGTATTATCAGTCACAAACAGGACGGGGAATTGATCAATGTCGAGGGAGATCCTGACCATCCTATTAGCAGAGGCACACTCTGCAGCAAAGGCAGCTCGATCAGAAACATGTCCCAAATTTTTGACGAAGAAGGCCAGGCCCGCCCCAACCCCAACAGAGTCCGAAACGTTTTTTATCGGGCACCTAACAGCGATAGCTGGGAAGTAAAAGACTGGGATTGGGCTTTAGAAAAAATTGCCGAACGCATCAAGGAAACCAGAGATGAAACCTTCGAAAAAACCGATGAAAATGGTGTAACAGTAAACCGCACCACCTCTATAGCTCATCTGGGCAGCGCCATGATCAACAATGAGGAAAACTATCTGCTGCACAAACTGACTCGGGCCATAGGGCTGGTCAATATCGATCACTGTGCCCGTCTGTGACACTCCTCTACAGTTGCCGGTCTCGGCAACACGTTTGGCAGAGGAGCCATGACCAACCACTGGACAGATTACCAGAATTCAGATGTCTTTATCAATATCGGCCTTAATACAGCGGAAAATCATCCGGTATCGATGAAATGGATAGATAAGGCCCGGGAAGAAAAAGATGCTGAATTGATTTGTGTCGACCCCCGTTATACCAGGACAGCCGCAGTCTCTGATCACTATGCTCCTTTAAGACCCGGTACCAATATAGCTTTTCTTTCGGGTTTAATCAATTATGTGCTGGAAAACGAAGCATACAATGAAGAGTATATCAAAAGTTTCACCAATGCTTCCTATTTGATCGATCCCGAATTTGACTTCGAAGATGGACTATTTGCCGGAGCTGAATATGTCAACGGTCAGGTACAGTATGACAAAGAGAGTTGGTCCTATCAACGCGACGAAGAAGGAAACATTATCAAAGATGAGTCGCTGGAAGATCCCGACTGTGTATTTCAGCTTATGAAAGAACATTATTCTCGTTATGACCTGGAAACAGTCAGTGATATAACAGGCTGTCCTGTAGACAACCTTAAGGAAGTAGCCGAAATTTATGCCAGCACCGGTGCCGAAGATAGAGCCGGTAATATCATGTATGCCATGGGTGTAACACAGTTTACCCACGGATCACAGGGTGTACGTTCTATCGCCATTCTGCAGCTGCTGCTGGGTAATATGGGCGTAGCCGGCGGTGGAGTCAATGCTCAGAGAGGTCAGTCCAATGTACAGGGAGCCTGTGATACGGGCATGCTCTTCCACTTAATTCCCGGCTATATGGGAGTGCCGCGAGCGGAACTTCACCCCACCCTGGCCGATTATCTGGATGTAGAATCGCCAGAATCCGGTTACTGGCAGAACACACCTAATTTCATGGTGAGTCTGCTTAAAGCATTTTATGGCGAGAATGCCAGTGAAGATAATGACTTCGCCTATGATTATCTGCCCAAACTCGATGACCGTGACCGCTCACACATGATGATGTTCAATGAAATGAAACAGGGGAATATCGATGGTATGATCGCCTGGGCTGATAATCCGGCGGTTAGCGGGCCTTCAGCCGGTGATGAACGAGAATTTCTGGGTGAGCTGGACTGGCTGGTTTCTGTTGATATCTTTGAAAATGAGACGGCCTCTTTCTGGAAGGAGCCGGGGGTAGACAGCAGCGAGATCGATACCGAAGTATTTCTGCTGCCGGCAGCTCTTCATATTGAAAGAGCAGGCTCTATAACCAACAGCGGCCGCTGGATACAGTGGCGCCATCAAGCGGTCGAGCCGGCTGGAGAAGCAAAGTCAGACATATGGATAGCAGATAGAATCTTTAAAGCTCTGCGTGACCTCTATCAGAAAGAAGGAGGAGTCAGGCCCGAGCCGATAGTAGAGATGAACTGGGATTATGGCAGAGAACCCGACCCCGAGCTTGTGGCCCGGGAAATGAACGGGTATCATACCGACGGTCGCCAGCTGGTCGAAGACTTCACAGTGCTGAAAGACGACGGCTCCACCGCCTGCGGCTGCTGGATTTACAGCGGCTATTACAGTGACGGCGAAAATCCGGCAACCATGCAGAGACAGCCTGAAGAGGAAGGAATAGGAGCCCACCACGGCTGGTCTTATTCCTGGCCCTTAAACAGGAGAATTATTTACAATCGAGTCAGTGCCGACCCGCAGGGTAACCCCTGGAACCCGGATAGGCCGGTCCTCTGGTGGAATGGTAGTGAATGGCAGGGTAATGATATTCCTGACTTCAATGCTTCTATCCCGCCGGAAGAATCAGCGGAAAGTCCCTTTATTATGCTGCCGGAACAGCAGGCCAGGTTTTTCGCAGCAGGGCTGGCCGAAGGGCCCTTCCCAGAACATTATGAGCCCTGGGAGAGTCCCATTCACAATATACTATCCGGCACCCAGACAAATCCTGCCATCACGGAGCTTTATCCGGAAGATAGAGCCGAAATTGGCAGTGGAGAATATCCTCTGGTTGCTACCAGCTACCGGGTGACCGAGCACTATCAGACTGGTATGCTGACCCGAAATATGCCCTGGCTGAATGAATCAATGCCGGAAATGTTCGTGGAGATAAGCAAATCACTGGCCGAAAAAATAGATATAGAAAGCGGAGACAAAGTCGTGGTTTCCAGCCGCCGGGGAGAAATAGAAGCTGCTGCCTGTGTAACCCCCAGACTAAAACCATTCAAAGTAAATGGCAGTGAGGTTGAAATGGTTGGACTTCTCTGGCACTGGGGCTATGCCGGCATGTCCAAAGGGCCAGTGGGCAATGATCTCACTCCCGCCATAGGAGATGCCAATACCAATATCCCCGAGTATAAAGCCTTTTTATGCGACATTCGCAAGGGGGGCGATAACTAATGACTGAAATGGCGATACTAAATGATGTGACAAAATGCATGGGATGTAGAGCCTGTCAAACAGCCTGCAAACAGTGGAATGAACTGCCGGCAGAAGCAACCAGTTTTGCCGCCACCGGCAGCTATCAAAACCCCGCAGATTTATCCTCGAAAACCTGGAATTTAGTGCAGTTTAACGAATGGGAAGACGCTGGTAATGTAAACTGGGCTTTCAGCCGACGTTCCTGTCTGCACTGCAGTGATGCTGCCTGTATAGACATCTGCCCCGCTGATGCTATAAACAGGACAGAAGAGGGGTTTGTAATCATCGATAAAGATGAGTGTCTGGAATGCGGCATGTGCCCGGAGGCCTGTCCTTTTGACGTGCCTCATCTGGGAAGCACAGCCAGAAAGTGCACCTCCTGTATCGAAAGAGTAAAAAATGGTCTGGAGCCCTCCTGTGTTGCAGCCTGTTCAAATGAAGCCTTAATCTATGGTGAAAGGGAGCAACTTTTGGAGCAAGCCAGGGAAATTAGTGCCCGTGATCCTGACTGGCAGGTATATGGGGAAGAAGAGTTAGAGGGGCTGCATGTAATCTATGTGCTGCCCGAAAAGAGCGAACGCTTTGAACTTTCCCGCTCTCCCCAGCCAGGTGGTATGGTCTATCTGCTCAAAGCCTTGAAATACTGCCTGCCCGGAACTATGGCCTGTCGTGTCAGCGCCAGACTGTTAAATGATAAAGAGAAAAAGAACCCAAAAAGTCGAGCTTAATTACTATAGAATTTGCAGTTCGGAGAAAAGATAAAATAAACCGAAGATGCTAAGATAATATATACCAGAAGATAAAAAAATAACCTCGAGAAGGGCAGCTTCTCGAGGTGGATAGGAACAGCTTAATTAACTAAGGGGTTGGCGGTCTCCCGAAGGGGAGGCCGCTTTTCATTGACTATATCTTTTTATAGCTTTTATCGATATTCATATAGATGTATATCTAAAATTAACTATCTAAAATTAACCAGAGATTTCCGGAGTTAGCTCCCTCAAATTCTGCAGATGCTGCAGAGGTTCAGCATTTTCAATATTATTGGCCTTTATATTCAGGCTGGTAAGTTCATCCAGCTCGGCTAAAGCCGAGATATTATCCACACGATTATAACTCAAATTCAAAATTGTCAGTTCTTCCAGCTCACTCAAAGCTGTTATTTCATCAATGCGATTATAATCAAGCTTGAGCACTGATAATTTTTCCAGGTCTGATAGAGGTGCAATATCAGCAACCTGGTTATGGCTTAAATTCAGCAGCCTTAAGTTTTCCAGCCCGGCAAGGGCAGTAATATCTTCTATATTGTTCCTGTCCAGATAAAGAAATTTAAGCTCAGACAGCTCTCCCAGCGCAGATATATCGGCCAGATTATTTCCAGTCAAATTAAGCCACTGTAAATTATCCAGTCGGGTCAGAGGAGTGATATCATCGATCCTGTTTCCATTAAGTTCCAATCTCTCCAGCGATTGCAGCTGTTCAATGCCTGCCAGCGATTCAATACCCTGAGCATGAGGTCTAAACCATTTAAGTTCTGCAGCTTTTTCGGCGCAGATTGGTCCTTCTTTTAGACCAACCGCTTCTCTTACAGCATCTTCCAGAGCAGGGTCCTCAAACTCAACCACATCAACAGTGTTATCAGCCTGCACCATATTAGCAGTCAATAGCAGAGTAATGCCCAGCACAAATACCAGCGATAAACAAATTGACAAAACTTTAAATTTATTCATGATTATCCCCCCAGAGATATTGTTCATATAATCACATTTAATGTGAAAAAAATATCTAAAACAAATGCCCAGGCTATCGAGTACTGCTATTAATAACTATAAAAGTGAAAAGAGCAGGAAATATTGCCAGAATTAGTGGTAAAAATCGCGGCACAAAAGGTGTTTATACCTGGTCTGCAATATAATATATTCTTCAATCCCCAATCAACCTATTATATGCAGGGCTTTAGCCGCCAGTGTACTCTATTTAACTTTTATATCCTCTTATATTTAGTTAAAAATTTCACTATCTTACTCCCATTATAACCCGTACAGAAGCCAAATGCAAATCAAATAAATCTATTGTGAACACTTGAACAATCTTTTCCGGGGTTAAAATGCCCTCTAAGAATTTTAACTCTTTAAATGAGCCTTATACTAAGTCTCTGGCAATTTTTCTTTCAAAGTATATTAAAAAGCTAAAGTTCAGCTTTAAGCACAAACTTATCCGGAGCTTTTAGATAACCTTTTTCTTCAATTTCAGCCCAGGTTCTCTCCCGGCTCTCACGCAGAGCCTGCCGCAAGCGGGGCCAGGGCAGATGTGACAGTTTATCCTCGATGATCTCTTTTGTTTCTTTTAGAGGCAGTTTATAGGTATCCTTATTTTTGCCCCCGGGAAAAATTTTCTCCTGATAAACAGAAAATCCCAGAACTTCCAGAGCAGGTTTTAGCTCCTGGGGGCGAGGAAAACTGGCAAAATCTTCCCCCCGCAAAATATGAACTACCTCTAGCAGAGTCCAGCGCCTCCATTCCCCTTCAGCTTCAGGTTTATCCGGATAATTTATTGGCAGCTCAGAAGTTATAATTAGTTTGCCCCGAGACTTTAATACCCGCTTAAATTCCTGCAGGGCCTGCAGCAGTTTTAAAGGTCTGTTATTGAGAAAGACAATGGTATCATGACAGTTGATTATATCGATAGAATCAGCTGCCAGAAAGTCCAGATTAAAAATATCCGCTTCTCTGATCTCCACATATTTTTGATAACTGCTGAGAGTTTCCTTCACGTTTTGGCGATGCTGCCGGGGTATTTCTTTATCAACAGCAATAATTCGGCCTCCCCCCCCACACTCATCGACTTTTTTCGCCCAGTGAAAGGTTGCTTTTCCCCGGCCTAAAGCCGCATCCAGAATCACCTCATCATTCAACTCCACATCTTCCGTCAGATATTCCAGCAAATCCAATATTTTCACCCTCTCATCTCTATGTTAAGTTTCACTTAAAATATAACATATTTAAAAAGGATTAGTAAATTTATTTTCTAAGATGATTACTCACAGGTTCAGGTGAAGGGAATAATTAATATCCGGGAGTTCTAATTTTGACCTCGCCCTAAAAATTTTCGACAGCGTTACTAAAAATAAAAATTTGCATTTTGGTAGTTTTAGTAGTATATTTATACTATAAGATATGTTTTATATATATATCATTTTCTTAACAAAATATTATCCTGTTAAGATCTCAACATTTAACATCGGATAAAGTATCCAGGAAGAAAATTTACCCCAGCTGCTGTCCTCAGAAAAGTTATCATAGTAATCTATTCTAAGAGGTGTTGAGCTTGTATAATAAATCAGGTTTTACCATACCCGCAGGCACCATGGATAACTGGCAAAAGATAGTCAATCTGCTTGTTGATATAATGGGTATATCTGCCGGTTTTATCACCAAGGTTTCTGGCGAAAAAGTTAAAATTATAAAGGCCAGCGCCCAGGAAAATATCGCGCTGAAAGAGGGCGATACTTTCAAACTGGCTGATGTTTTCTGCCGGGAAGCCATAGAGAAACAAGAATTGGTGAAAATACAGGATGCCCGCAAACTAAGAACAGGAAAGAAAAAGCAAAACCCGGAATCTGAGCTGCAGTTTATTGCCTATCTGGGAATTCCGATATTTTATCCCCACAGCCAGCAGATTTTTGGCACCTTATGTGTGGCCGACACTAAACCCCGAAAGTTTTCCGCCAGCGAAGAAAATTTGCTGCAGGAATTTAAGCAGGCCCTGGAAAACCAGCTGGAAAATTTCATGATATATCACGAGCTTGAACAACAGGCCGAATTAACCCGCTCTTCTCTTAATTCTCTGACTGCCAGTATTGCTGTTATTGATGAAGAGGGAATCATCAGATACACCAATCAGGCCTGGGACAATTTCGCCCGGGAAAATCAGGGGGATATCAGCAAAACCGGCAAAAATGTCAGCTATCTTGAGACAGTATCCAGGTCAGCAGCAAATGACAGGCAGGCGAAAGAAGCCCTGCAGGGGGTAAAGGCTGTACTGGCCCATAAAAAAAATGTCTTCACCATGGATTATCCCTGCCACTCACCAGAAAAACAGAAATGGTACCGAATGAGAGTAAAACCATTCCAGGGCAGAGGTCCCTATGCTGCGATCATAGCCCATGAAAATATAACAGCCCGGAAAATTAGAAAGAGAAAATTACAGCAGGAAAAAGCCCGGTTTGAATCACTATTTTACAATTCTCCCGATGCCATAATTATGCTGGATGAAAAAGCTCGCATTCTGGAGGCAAATAAAAAATTTGTCGATCTGTTTAAATATGAGCCGGAAAATATCAGGGGGCAAAATGTGGATGATACTTTGAAAATCGAAAATAAAGAAGGTTCGGTCGACAGAAAATTAACTGAAAAATTATTTCAGGGAGAACAAATTTCCCGGGAAGTCACCCGTTTTGACCGGGAAGGTAACCCTCTGGATATTTTCCTCAAAACTGTACCTATAACTATCGAGGGGGAAGTAGTAGGGGCTTATGGTATTTATGTTGATATCACTGAGCGCAAAGAAAAAGAAAAGCAGCTTCAGTACAAAACCTTCCACGATGAGCTGACCGGACTATATAACCGAACTTTTCTGGCCGAGCAGATGGACATGATGAATACAGAAAGACAGCATCCCCTCAGTATAATTATGGTTGATGTCAATGGTTTAAAAATAATCAATGATAGTTTCGGCCATGATAGAGGAGATGCAATTCTAAAAAAATCGGCAGATATTCTGAAAAGTGTGGTCAGGGAGGAAGATGTTATCGCTCGTTATGGGGGCGATGAGTTTGTGCTGCTTTTAAACAATACCAGTAATGAAACGGCCCATGCAATCTATGAGAGAATTGAGGATAAGTGTGAGGAAACCAATGCAGATGAATTTCCAGTTTCTCTGGGGATGGGAATTGCTACCAAAAAAAATGTTGAAGAAGATATTAACCAGGTTTTAAAACGGGCCGACGACAGCATGATCCAGAACAAGCTTGTAAGCAGCAAAAGCCATAAAAATCGCATAGTTAAAGGGCTGTTAAATGCTCTGGGAGCTAAAAGTGATGAAACCCGGGAACATGCTCTAAGAATGACCAGACTTGCTCACCAGCTGGGAGAAAAAATAGGGATTGCCAATTCAGAGCTCAACCGTTTATCGCTTCTGGCCACTCTGCACGATATCGGTAAAACTTCCATACCCGAGCAGATATTAAATAAACCCGGTGATCTAACTGCGGAAGAATGGGAGATGATCAAAAAACATCCAGAACGAGGCTATAAAATTGCTTCAGCTTCCGAAGAATTTACTTCTGTGGCCGAAGAAATTTTAGCACATCATGAGCGCTGGGATGGCAGCGGTTATCCCCGGGGGCTAACCGGAACAAAAATTCCCCTGATGGCCCGGATAATCTCCATAGTAGATGCCTATGATGTGATGACTTCAGGCCGCCCCTACAAAAAAGCTTTAGGCCGGAAACAGGCTCTGGCGGAAATAACCCATTGTGCCGGCAGCCAGTTTGACCCGGAACTGGCCGAGAATTTTGTGGAAATGATGGGAGGCTAACCGGCAAATCAGTTATTGGCCCGGGAAAATGATCAGCACTCAATCTTTAACGATGTTCAGTTCTTCTCTGCCCGTTAATTCCCCGCTGAGCATAACCTGGTTGCCGTATTTGTCCTCAACAATTTTTTCGCCGGCTTTAATTTTTTCATATTCCTCCCGGGAGTATTTCATGATGACATTTTTCACCCGGGCTCCAGAAAATATTTCAACTTCCTCGCCATTAACTTTTATTTTCATATAAATCCCCCATTTTATTTTTCGATGCCTGTCCGGGCGGCAATATTCTGATCAAAATAGTGCTTAACCTTTTTCATCTCAG
>CAZVMQ010000045.1:0-12848 GCA_964628755.1 uncultured Halanaerobiaceae bacterium | reverse complement strand
AGCATATATGGCAATTTCACCAGCGGTTCTGGAGAAGAACCACAATATATTACTCACAGCATTAATATATGATATCATAGATCCAGCTTCTTATAAATAAGTTGAGTAATTTTATTTTATTCTTACTACATAATATCATTATAAAATTAATTTTATTTCTGGCCACGTAAGTTATATTTCTTTACCTCAGGTGAAATTCCTGCCCTGAATCCAGTCAAATTTTTCTGTCAGATTGTCTGTGTAGTTGACGCCCGGTATCATATTTGCTACTATTAATTTGTGCTCATTATAGCTTGTTTGTCCTTAAATTAAGGCAAATTTGTTAGCATATAGTACTATTTAACAGTTAAATTTAGGAGAGGAGTGCTGATCGTGATTGAAAGGTACTGCAGGCCGCAGATGGCTAAAATATGGGAAAAAGAAGCTAAGTTCTCCCGCTGGCTGGAAATAGAGCTGGCAGTGACAAAAGTGCGCTGGGCTGGAGAAGAATTGAGCTGGTCTCAGTATGAGAAAATGGCTGAAAAGCTGGAAGTTGATCTGGAAAGATTGGAGGAATTAGAAGCCGAGACCCGTCATGATATGATAGCTTTTATAGAAATGCTGGCCGAACAGATAGAAGACAGCAGTTCCCGCTTTATTCATCATGGTTTAACTTCTTCCGATATAAAAGATACCGCCCGCTCTTTACAGATCAAAGAATCTCTCCAGCTAATAAAACAGGGAATTACAAAATTAAAAGGGACTGTAGCAGATAAGGCCCGTGAACATAAAATGACTCCTATGGTGGGCAGAACCCATGGAATTCAGGCCGAGCCGATAAGCTTTGGTTTAAAACTGGCCAACTGGTACAGTGAGCTAAACCGTCAGGAAGAGAGGCTGGAACAGTTAATGCCGCGGGTGACAGCGGGAAAAATTTCCGGAGCAGTAGGAACTTATAGTGGAGTTGAGCCGGCAGTCGAAAAGCAGGTATGCCGGGAACTGGGAATTAATCCTGCCCCTATTTCCAGTCAGATCGTACAGCGCGATAGGCAGGCAGAGCTGGTAAACTTTCTTGCCCTGCTGGCTTCTTCTCTGGAAAAATTTGCCGAAGAAATTCGTAATTTGCAGCGTTCAGAGATATCTGAAGTGGAAGAAGGGTTTCACAGAAGACAGAAAGGGTCTTCGGCTATGCCCCATAAGAAAAATCCCATCATCTGTGAGCGCATATGTGGTCTGGCCCGGGTGGTCAGAGGTAATTCACAGCCAGGGATGGAAAATGTTTCCCTCTGGCATGAAAGAGATCTGACCCATTCATCGGTGGAAAGAATTATTTTACCCGACAGCCTGATTTTAATCGATTATATGCTCGCCAAATTCCATCAGGTCCTATCTGAATTAAAAGTTCACAGTGATAACATGAAATCTAATATGAATATTACCAGGGGGCTGATTTTTTCTCAGCGGGTTCTGCTTGCCCTTATGAATAAAGGGTTGAGCCGCCAGCAGGCTTACGAGATTGTTCAGGATATAGCCTGGCAGGTGTGGGAAACTGAGGAAGAATTTCAGGAAATATTACATAATGATCAGCGGTTAACCCGGCATTTGAGTGAGAAAGAAATAGATGAGATCTTTAACTATAAGAGTTATTTACAGCATGTGGATGAAATTTTTGCCCGGGTTGGAATATAATAAAGACAGGCAAACAGGAAAATATTCAGCCTGATTATAAATCGCGCCGATAAGAAAATTTAGGAGGTTAAACTATGTCCATCCGAGCTGTTGTAGGTGCTCAGTGGGGAGATGAAGGCAAAGGTAAAATCACAGATTGGCTGGCCCAAACAGCTGATGCTATAGTCCGTTATGCAGGTGGCAATAATGCCGGCCATACAGTAATTGCCGGGGGAGAAAAATATGAACTGCATTTAATTCCTTCTGGAATATTACATGCAGATAAATTGTGTGTGATTGGCAATGGAGTTGTGGTCGACCCTTTTGTTCTGCAGGAGGAGATGGCAGAGCTGCAGGAACGCGGTATTGATCCGGGAAATTTATATATCAGTAAAAGAGCTCACTTAGTTCTGCCAGGGCATAGAAAATTGGATAATTTAGAAGAAGAACGCAAAGGTGATGACAAAATTGGCACTACCGGCAGAGGTATTGGACCTGCCTATACAGATAAAGCCGCCCGCAGAGGTCTGAGGGCTCTGGATATACTGGAAGCAGATAGACTGGAAAAGCGCTTAAAACCTCTTGTGGATTATCACAATAAACTTTTGGTCGATGTTTATGGGCAGGAAGGTGTTAAATACGAGGAATTAAGAGACAGATTGCTCAGAATCGGAGATGAAATTGCAGATAAGATTACCAACACCGCTCTGCTTTTAAATGACCTACAGCAGCAGGGAAAAAATCTCCTGCTGGAAGGAGCTCAGGGGACGCTGCTGGATTTAGATTTTGGCACCTACCCTTATGTCACCTCCTCTAACCCTGGAAGCGGCGGGTTAACCAGCGGCACCGGACTTGGGCCCACCCGGATTGAGGAAATTATAGGGGTCAGCAAAGCCTATATAACCAGGGTGGGTGAGGGGCCAATGCCCACAGAATTGACAGGAGATTTGGGAGATAAATTGCGTAAGCAGGGCCAGGAATTTGGAGTCACCACCGGTCGGCCCCGTCGCTGCGGCTGGCTGGATCTGCCGGCTCTTCGCCATGCTGTTATGATTAATGGACTTACTGCTTTGACCATTTCCAAAATAGATGTTTTGAGCGGTCTGGAAAAAATAAAAGTTTGCACCCATTATGATGTTGACGGTGATGAGTATCAATATTTGCCCCCGGAAATTGATAGAGAAAATGAAACATCTTATAGTCCTGTTTACACTACTCTGGAGGGCTGGGAAGAGGATATCAAGGGCTGTCAGGAATACTCCAGCCTGCCCGGTTCAGCGCGCAGGTTAATCGAGATAGTAGAAACCGCTACAGATATTCCAGTTAAACTGGTCAGCACAGGCCCTGACAGAAATCATCTGATTGATCGTGCTAACATTTTGTAGATTTAAGCAGAGGGGCTGAAACATTTCGGAGGAGGAGTTATTAATGAGAGTTTTAATTCTAGGTGACGACAGCCGGGAGCATGCTCTGGCCTGGAAATTAAAACAGGAGTCCAGTGTGGAAAAATTATTTGCCGGGCCGGGAAATTCGGGTTTAGCTCAGGAATCAGAACTAATAGATATTGATATCACAGATTTTGCCGGGGTCAATAAGTTCAGCACAGAAAAAGAAATTGATCTGATTATTGCCGATAATCCCCGATATTGCCGGCAGGGCCTGGTTGACAGGCTAAAACAGCAGGGTTTTTTGGTGCTGGGCCCCGGCGACAGGGCCCTGGAATTAGACAATAATAATCTGCAAAAGCGCCGGTTTTTATTAAACCAGAATATACCGGCCGTGGATTGCGGCATATTTTCCAGTGCTGAAAATGCCCGAAAATATCTGGAGGAAGCTGACTATCCCCTTCAGATTCGTCCGGCCCAAAATTTTTCTTCTTCCTCCGCAAATCAGTCCGGACAACCAGTTTCGGCTGCCGATAGGCAGGAGGCAGAAACGGTGATTAAGCGTTTTTTGTCAGAACCATCTGAGGAGCAGTATAAGGAGGAAAGTTCTTCAACTTCTTCTCCAGCTGAAATTTTAATCGAGGAAATTCCCGCCGGGGAAAGATTATCAGTTTTTGCAATTTCAGATGGAAATAATCTTATGCCTTTTTCCTCTGCCCGGATTGAGAGAGCAGTCTTTGCCGGGGGAGAAGGTGCCATAACTCCAGGGATGGGAGCCTATTCACCTCTGCCGGCTGTATCCTTTAAGGTCGATAAATTAATTTATAGAGATATAATGCTCCCGCTGCAGGAAGGGCTTAAGCAGCGAGGAATTACCCATCAGGGCTTTATGGCAGCGGAAATAGTAATAACTGATCGTGGTCCGAAGATTGTAGATTTTCAGCTGAACCTCCCGCCGGTGGCTGCAGCCACTATCATTCCCCGGCTTGATGGCAGTCTTCAACAAATAATAACTCAGGCTGCTGCCGGTGAAATTAAGCAGCAGCGCGTGAGCTGGAGCCAAAAAACTGCTGTCAGTGTTGTGGTTACCTCCGGAGGTTATCCGCTTATGCATAAAAAAGGGTTTCCCATAAAGGGACTCGACCAAATTACTGAAGAAGATACCCGGATTTTTCATATCTCTACCCGCAGCGAAGAAGACGATATTGTCACTGATGGGGGTAGGGTGCTGGTGGTTACTGCTCTGGCTGCAGGACATTTTGCGGCGGTGGATAAGGTCAACAGCAGTTTGCAAAAAATCGATTTTCAGGACATACATTATCGCACAGATATCGGTGCGGGAGCAATTCTGGACCTATCTCAGGATCTGCTGTCAGCGGAGGAACAGCAGGAACAGCCCCGGGAGCAGGAAGAAGGATTTTTCCGGCAGCGGGGTAAGGAGTGGGAGTAATGAGTGGTGACTGGCTTTCGTATGATCTGGCCCAGCGTATTGTAGATAGAACTCGAGAAGTAATTGATTATAATATAAATATCAGAGATCGTCAGGGACGGATAATTGCCAGCGGAGAAAAACATCGCCTAAACACTGTAAGTCAGCGCGCAGCTGAAGGTATTGCCCGAAATGAGATTTTGCAGGTTAATCCGGAGGAGGCGACTGGAGATGCTGGAATGGAACCAGGGGTGCAGATCCCTATAAATTTTCAGGGTGAAATTATTGGGGCGGTTGATATCACCGGACTGCCGGAAGAAGTGAAAGATTATGTAGGTCTGGTGAAAATGACCGTGGAGTTAATGCTGCAGCAGGCCTATTATATGCGCAGATTGCATATGGAAGAAAAAACGGAAGAACAATTTATCAGGAGAATTCTGCAGGAAGGAGAAATGGATGTTTCCGACCAGCCCTGGCTGAGTGAAAGTGCTGCTGCCATGGGTTATTCAGTAGAA
Source organism: uncultured Halanaerobiaceae bacterium (assembly GCA_964628755.1). GTDB lineage: Bacteria > Bacillota > Halanaerobiia > Halanaerobiales > Halarsenatibacteraceae > Halarsenatibacter. Next base: position 7,872 of record CAZVMQ010000045.1, on the reverse strand, counting down.
GCCAGTTATCTCGTCTGGGTAGTAGAAGTGGAGGGGCTTTGGCCCTGGCTCTTAAACAGATTGGGGGAGGCCAGTAAGATTCCTGCCGAGCAGCATGAGGAATTGGTGCGTGAACAGTTACAGCAGCTGCAGAGCATTCATAGCCAGAGGGATCTAAGTATTATCAATCTGGAAATTGATAAATTTATAATACTTTCCGAAATGCAATCTGATAATGAGAATGAGTTTGCCGGTAGAACTATTGGGGAGAAAATTGCCAGTCAGCTCAACCAAAATTTGGACTGGGAATATCAGATAGGGGTAGGGGGCAATTATCAGGGGCTGCCAGGCATAAAACGCTCCTATCAGCAGGGAGTTGAAGCACTTGAGCTGGGTAAAATCTTCTATCCCCGGGAAAAATTATACAGCCATTCCAATCTGAAGCTGGAAAGACTGGTGAGCGATTTGCCCCGAAATCAACTGCAAAAACTGGCTTCCCCTTTTCCCCTGGAAGAAAAATTCCAAAAATGTCTGCAGACATATTTTGCGGCAGATCTGAATGTGAGTGAGACTGCAGAACGTCTTTCACTGCATAGAAATTCCATCAGATATCGGCTTGATCGTATAACCAGGCTTACCGGGCTGGACACCAGCAGCTGGCAGGATTTGATTTTGCTGAAACTGGGAATGTTGAGTTATATATACCAGCAGCACCAGAGCCCGGATGATGATTAACAGTTAATTTTTTGTTTGTGCTTGTGAATAAAATAATAAAGAAATAAAGCAGAAAATTTGTGATTTTGCTAATTGAAAAGCCGGGAACAAAATAGTATGCTGTAGATAGAGCAGATTAGCAGAGAATTAGCGAGTAAAATTATAAAATTTTCAAAACTTTCCCAATCAGGAGTTGATGTTGTGAAAAATTCTACCGGCCAGCCCCGGAAGCCCGCACAGGTAATAATTATTAGCAACAATCGTAGGCTGGAAAATCCCGGGGAAAATCTGGCGCTGCGGCCTAAAGCAAAAATTTTTCTTCGCGATTGTGAAATTCAAAACTTGCTGACAGAAGCTGAGGAGTTAATTAAAACGGGACATAGTATGCTGGCAGATCCTTTGCCTCCCAATTATACTCTGTTTTCTTCCCCGGTGAGGTCCCTGGTCTTTGCAGGTGAAAAAATAGAGCTGGAACAGGAACAGACTGAGATGATGATGAGAAAGCTGGAAGCCTACCGCTACAGGCTTGAGAGGCAAAAATTAGACTTTGAGCGCAGAGCTGAATATGAAAAACTGGACCTCTGGCAGCTGAGTAATATTTTGCAGGAAATTTACCGAGGGGGTAGTTATAGTGCAGTTAAAGCTGAGCAAAATCAAAATTGATGATGTTGTTTTAGGTAGTGTGACTGAGGTTGAAGGGGACAAGCTGGTAGTTAACAAAGGAGAACTGGTCAATATTTTAGAGGATGATAGACGTATAGAAAAAGCTGAAGTATCTCTGGCCCGGCCGGGAGAAAAAGTGAGAATAATACCGGTAAAAGATGTAATTGAGCCCCGCTATAAGGCAGGTGATAACCCGCTATTTCCCGGCAGCCTGGGCGAAATGGAAAAAGTCGGCAGCGGCAGGACTAAAGTTTTAGAAGGGGTAGCTGTGGTTACAACCGGTGAAATAGTTGGCATACAGGAAGGTCTAATAGACATGTGGGGTAAAGGTGCTGAATACACACCTTTTTCTCAGACCATTAACGTTGTACTGGATTTAACTCCAGTAGCAGGCATTGATGAGCATGATCATGAGTCAGCTCTGAGGCTGGCCGGCTTGAAAGCAGCAGCATATCTGGGGCAGGCAGCGGCAGATGTTCAGGGCCAGGAGGAAGAAGTCCTGAATTTGCCAGCCCTCCCCCGGCGCAATGAGAGTTTGACTGATCTGCCGAAGGTCGGCTATGTAAAGATGTTGATAGCTCAGGGGCTTTTACATGACACTTATGTCTATGGAGTAGATGCCAAAAATATTTTGCCCACTATAATCCATCCCAATGAGGTGCTGGATGGAGCCCTGGTCAGTGGCAATTGTGTGGCTGCCTGTGATAAAATAACCACTTACCAGCATCAGAACAATTCAATAATCAATGATCTTTACCGCAGACATGGCGAGGATATTAGCTTTCAGGGAGTTGTGCTCTCTCCGGAAGTCACCACACTGGAAGGGAAAAATAGAAACTGTCAGTATACAGCCAGCCTGATTGAAACTCTGGGCTGTGATGGTGTTATCATCTCGGAAGAGGGTTATGGTAATCCCGATTCAGATCTGCTGCAGATATGTAAATTGCTGGAAGATAAAGGCATTAAAACAGTGCTGGTTACAGATGAATGTGCCGGCCAGGATGGGTTTTCTCAATCACTGGCGGATTCCCGGCCGGAAGCCAAAGCAGTAGTCAGCACCGGTAATGTGAGTCATCCGGTCAGCCTGCCGCCGGCTGAAAAAATCCTCGGCTATCAGGACACCCTGCCCAATCTGGCCGGGGGAGCCGAGCAGAGTTTAAATGGTGATGGTGGTGTGACAGTGGAATTAAACGCGGTCATAGGCTCTACTTCGGAAATTGGCTATCATAATCTTTCTACAGAACTTTATTAATATGTCTTCTTGCCTAAAAACCTGCCAGCATAGCTGATTTTCACATAAATTATTGATTCGAGCAAACTGGTGTTATTGACTGAAAGTTTATCTGTAAATTATCCTGATGGTTCCAGGAGGGGTATAATGAAAAAAGTAGTATATTATCTCAATCAATTTTTCGGCAGCATCGGTGGCGAAGAAGCTGCCGATACAGAAGTGATAAAAAAAGATGAGGCTGTTGGACCAGCCGGTCAGTTCAATGAGATGAGCGAAGAAGGAAAAGCTGAGACCACGATTATCTGTGGTGATAATTATTTCAACGAAAACAGGGATGAGGCCCTGGCAGAGATCAGAGAAATTTTAGAAGAGGAAGATGCAGACCTGCTGGTGGCCGGGCCTGCTTTCAATGCCGGGCGTTATGGTGTGGCCTGTGCAGAAATCTGCAAAATGGCGGTGGAAGAGCTTGAAATTCCTGCAGTTACAGGAATGTATGAGGAAAATCCAGGGCTGGAAATGTGCCGGCAGCAGGCAATTGTGGTGGAAACTGTTGATTCAGCAGCAGGTATGAGAAAAGCTCTGCCGGATATTGCCAGTGTGGCTGATAAGCTTTTAACCGGGGAGGAATTGTCTAAACCAGCTGCAGATAATTATATTCCCCAGGGCCGCCGAAAGACAGTTTTTCGGGAAGAACGTGGTTCTGAAAGAGCCGTGAAAATGCTGTTAAAACGGTTGCGGGGTGAAGAATTTTCCACCGAACTGCCCATGCCAGATTTTGATAGGGTTGAGCCGGCAGCACCGGTGGAAGATATCAGTCAGGTAAAAATAGGGCTGGTCAGCAGTGGCGGTATTGTGCCCAAGGGTAATCCTGACAGTATTGAATCAGCCAGCGCTTCCAGATATGGCAGCTATGATATAAGCCAGATGGGAAGATTTAGCAGCGATGAATTTCAATCTATACACGGTGGTTATGACCCGGTTTATGCCAACGAAGATCCCAACAGAATAGTACCTTTAGATGTGCTGCGTCAGCTTGATTCAGAGGGAAGGATAGGTGAGCTTGATAATACCTATTATGTAACTACCGGAACCGGGACCTCGGTGCAGAATTCTGAAAGACTGGGAAAAGAAATTGCTCAGGATTTGCGGGATGATAATGTTCAGGCGGTAATTTTAACATCTACCTGAGGTACCTGCACGCGTTGCGGAGCAACGCTTGTAAAAGAAATCGAAAATGCTGGTATGCCAGCTGCTCACATCTGTTCTATTACCTCTATTTCCAAGTCTGTGGGGGCAAATCGCATCATACCGGCGGTGTCAATACCCTATCCTCTGGGAGATCCTGAAGCCAGCATGGAAGAAGAATTCAGTATAAGAAGAGAACTTGTGGAAGCTGCTTTAGAGTCACTGACCGAGGAAGTTAGAGGCCCTACCTTTTTTAAAACTGCAGATGAATTCTAAATTGCAGCATACTGGCTAAAAAATATAAATAGAATAAGTAATCTTAAAACAAATTAGCATAAAATAAATCAGAGAAATAACTCAGAGGGAGGCGAAATTTCGCCTCCCTCTGGTTATTTATCCCTGTAAATTTTCCGGTCTACTCTGTAGTTTTAGTCAGAAAAAATATCCAGAGAGAGATATCTTTCCCCGTAATCGGGGGCTATGGTCAGGATTTTACTATCAGGTTCTACCTCTTCTGCCAGTTTTAAAGTCGCTGCCAGAGCTGCCCCGGAGGAAACTCCACATAGCAGTCCTTCCTGGCGGGCAAGTTTTTTGGTGCAGCTCTCAGCTTCCTCATCGGTGACAGTTATGGTCCGATCAAGCAGTTCAGTCTGTAAAACCTCCGGAATAAAACCAGCTCCAATGCCCTGAATGCTGTGAGAGCCAGCTTTTCCGGTAGAGATGACCGCTGAATTTTCCGGCTCCACAGCAACAATGTCTGTAGCAGGGCTTTCTTTTTGCAGTACCTGGGCTACACCGGTTATCGTACCCCCGGTTCCTACTCCGGCTACAAAATAATCAAGTTCACTGCCAAAATCAGCTAAAATTTCTCGGGCCGTGGTTTTTCTATGGATAGCCGGATTAGCCGGATGGGAAAATTGGTCGGGCATATAATAATTTTCATTAGCTTTCACCAGTTCTTCTGCTTTTTCTATAGCGCCAGACATACCGTCATCACCAGAAGTGAGCAGCAGTTCTGCTCCGAAAGCTTTTAGCAAATCCCGTCTTTCCTGGCTCATGCTGTCAGGCATAGTCAGTATGACATCGTAACCCAATGCCCTGCCGATCATAGCCAGACCGATACCTGTGTTGCCGCTGGTGGGCTCTACAATAACTCCACCTTCTGTCAGCTCGCCGGTTTTTTCTGCCCGGGTTATCATACTGTAGGCAATGCGATCTTTGATGCTGGAACCAGGGTTATAGGCCTCCAGTTTGAGGAAAATATCAGGAGAAAGCTCCTCGCCCACCGTTTGCAGATGATAATGGGGAGTGTCACCTATTAGGTCAGATATTTTATCAGCAATATTCATTAATTCTGCCTCCTAAACTTTAGTATATCAGTAACCTTTGTCTATTTTATTATAACGCATAAATTTTTGCTGTCAAGGAAACAGGTGATTGCCCCCATTAAACCTGTCGGCCAGAGATTAATCCCGGGCCAGTTTTTTAACTTCGGCAAATTCCTCTTTAATCTCTTCTTCTGGTTCAGGCCCCAGGTAGCTGATAACCAGAATAACAGCACTGCTGAGCATAAAACCGGGAATTATTTCATAAAGACCGGTAAAAGCGAAGAAATTATTCCAGATAATGACTGTAGCACCGCCAACAATAATTCCTGCCAGGGCCCCGTACTTACTGGTTCTTTTCCAGTATAAAGAAAACAGCACAGCCGGTCCAAAAGAAGCCCCTAAACCCGCCCAGGCATAACTTACTATTTCCAGAATAGTTCCTCCGGTCATTGCAAAATAAAGTGCTATCAGAGTGATCAACACTACTGAGCCTCTGCTGACCATTAACAGCTCTCTGTCACTGGCATTACGGCGAAAGAAGGCTTTATAGAAATCTTCAGTTAAAGCACTGGAAGAAACCAGCAGCTGTGAATCTACTGTGCTCATGATTGCTGCCAGTACTGCGGCCAGAAAGATGCCGCCCAGCCAGGGATTAAATACATAACGCAATAATTCCAGAAATACAGTTTCAGAATTGGCCAGCGGCTCTGAAAAAGTGACTATACCGATAATTCCGACAAAAACTGCCCCGATTAAAGTTATGACTACCCAGGTAACACCAATAAATTGTGAAACGGGCAGCTGTTCACCATCCTCTATACTCATAAATCGTACCAGAATATGAGGCATACCAAAATATCCCAGCCCCCAGCCCAGAAGCGAGATGAGCTCTATAGCAGAAAAACCGGCTTCTGTACTCTGCCAGATGCTGCCGGCTCCGGGATTGAATTCTACCGTGCGAAAAACATAAAGCAGATCGGGATTTACCTGAGACAAACTGCTCCAGAGTTCACCCAGACCGCCCATATTAAATATTACGGCTACCGGGACTATTATCAGGGCTAAAAACATCAAAGTGCCCTGGACAAAGTCTGACCAGCTGACAGCCAAAAAACCTCCCATAAAAGTATATAAACCAATTATCAATACGGAGAGATAGACTGCGAGATTGTAATCAATTCCCAGAATATTTTCAAATAATGTTCCCCCGGCCACCAGACCGGAAGACACATAAATTGTGAAGAAGATTAGAATTACCAGGCCGGTAACTATTCTCAGGGCTCTGCTGTCATCTCTAAATCTATTTTCAAAGAAATCAGTCAGAGTAATAGCATCTACAACTTCGGTATAATAACGGAGTCTACTGGCGGTGAACTGCCAGTTAAGAAAAGTACCAATAGCCAGCCCGATGCCTATCCACATAGCATTAAAGCCCCCGGCATAGACTGCTCCCGGAAAACCCATCAGCAGCCAGCCGCTCATATCACTGGCCTGAGCACTCAGGGCCGTCACCTGAGGGTTCAAAGAACGCCCTCCTAAAAAATAATCAGAGGTGTTTTGATTTTTTCGATAAAAATAATATCCGATTACCATCATGCCTATTATGTACAGGGCAAAAGTGGTTAAAACAGGATCCATTAGTTATCCCCCCTTTTGCTCAACACCAATCTTAATAACGAAATTCCAATCAATAGTAAATTTGGTGTTAACAACCAGAACCAGGTGGAAACCGGTAAACCATTCATATTACATCCCTCCAGATTTTTACAATCCTCAGAAAAGCTTTTTACTTTAATATGTTGAGGTGCTAATATCTTAACAAATATTTCCCCGAAAATCAATTTAAAGACAAAATTTAACAGAAATCTGCTTATATTTTTCAGCAATTCATGTTATTATTATAAATAGATATTTCCCAAACTGATAAATATAATTATTGACACAGGGAGGAGTATAATGAATCATAACAGTCGTATTCAAAATATTGCTGGTGGCAAAGGATCAATTTTAAAGTTTACTATAATTATTATAGTGATATTGAGTTTGTTGGCCATCTATTATAATCTGTTTAACTTTAAGGTCCGGGCCATGGTCAATGAAGAGTATATAGAAAGTTATAAGGAAAAACAGCAGGAGTTTCCCGGCGCATTTTATATGTCAGGGCCTGAAAATTCACCACAAATTGCCCTGAGTTTTGATGATGGGCCTCATCCCCGTTATACCCCGCAAATTCTCGAGATTTTGGCCGAATACAATGTGAAAGCCACTTTTTTTCTGCTGGGCCAGGAGGTGCAGGAGCATCCCTGGCTGGTAGAAAGAATTGACCGGGAGGGACACGAAATAGGCAATCACTCTTATACCCATCGTAATTTTCTCAGGCTTACCTGGGATGAGATTATAGAAGAAGAAATCAACCCCACCGGGGAGTTGATTGAAAATATCACAGGAGAATATCCCGAATTAATCCGACCTCCCTATGGAGCAGTTTCAGAAAATCAGATAGAACGCTTTGCAGATAAAAGTTATCGTATTGTCAACTGGTCGGTAGATACAGGAGATTATGAAGAGGAGAACAATCCAGAGTTGATTATGGCCCGAGCTCACCTTCAGTTACACCGCGGAGCTATAATATTAATGCATGATGGTGGAGGCGATAGATCTAATACTGTGGAAATGCTGCCGGCTTTGATTGAGCTGCTGCAAAGCGAAGGTTTCGAGCTTACCACTGTAGGCGACTTAATTTCTCGCCATTCATATCCGGCAGAAAATTAA
>CAZVMQ010000044.1:0-12900 GCA_964628755.1 uncultured Halanaerobiaceae bacterium | reverse complement strand
CGGGAAGGAAGCACTATTTTTTGGCCGAAAACTAAACCTAAACACAGGAAAAATTCCCTGGTGAACAGAGCTTTATAGCATTCAAAGATAAGCATTAAGAAAATGATTATAACTATATTCAACCAATTAATACCAATTAATATGGAGAAGATTCTTAGTTTTAGAAGTGCCCTTAGGAGGTCTATATATTGTCAGAATATAAGATATTAATATCCACTACTTTTGGAGTGGAATCAGTAGTAAAACATGAACTGCGTAAGATGAATTATGATATTAAAAAAGTTAAAAATGGAAGAATTGAAATCGAGGGTAATGGCCAGGATCTTGCCTATTGCAATCTTAAACTACGTTCAGCTGAAAGAGTTTATTTAAAGCTGGCTGAATTTCCGGCAAGAGATTTTGATGAATTATATGATAATGTGAAAAATGTTGATTGGCCATCTATTCTTCCCTGGCAGGCAGAAATTCCGGTTACCGGTAAATCAGTGAAATCTGAACTGCACAGTGTCCCTTCCTGTCAATCTATTGTTAAAAAAGCCGTAGTAGATTCCATGCAGGAGAAACATGGTAAAAATAGACTGCCAGAATCAGGTAATAAATATCCAGTATACTTTTCTCTTTACAAAGATAAAGCCATAATTGCTCTGGATAGTAGTGGTCAGGGCCTGCACAAAAGAGGATACAGGCAGGAAACCGGGGATGCCCCCTTGCAGGAGACCATTGCCGCAGCAATGATTAATCTCAGCCGCTGGGATAGAGACAGAATTTTGCTGGATCCTATGTGTGGTTCTGGTACTATTATCATTGAAGCAGCTTTAATGGCCCGCAATATTCCTCCCGGCCGCCAGCGTAATTTTACTGGAGAAAAATGGGATTTTTTAGAGGATAATAGCTGGAAAAATGCTCGAGAAAAAGCCGAGGAGAAAATAAAAACCAGTAGAGATGCTCGATTGCTTGCTGGATATGATAAAGATGATAATGTGGTTCAAAAAGCAATTTATAATGCCAGACGTGCCGGGGTAAAAGATTTAGTGCATTTTCAGCAGCGATCACTTTCTCAGTTTTCCACCAGTCGGAAATATGGGTATATAATCACCAATCCGCCTTACGGGGAAAGACTTGATAAAGATAGGGTGAAAAACTTATATTCATTGATGGGCAATAAATTTTTACCCCTGGATACCTGGTCATTTTATATTTTAACTTCTTTTTCTCATTTTGAAGAAGTTTTTGGTCAGAAAGCCAGCAAAAGAAGAAAGCTTTATAATGGAGGAATTGAATGTCAGTTTTACCAGTATTATGGACCCTGGCCCCCGGCAGACGGAGGAGATAGTTGATGAGTCTGAAAAATATTAAATACAGTCCCTATCTGGCTGGATTAACTTTTAGCGTGGTTTTTGGATTTTCATTTTTATTTTCCAAAGAAGCTCTGGATATAGTTGCGCCCTTTCATCTGCTGGGTTTTAGATTTATTCTGGCTTCAGTTGTTATAACTTTGCTTAAGTTTTTAGGTTTTATTGAAACTAATTTTCGCAAAAAATCAATAAAGCCTCTGATCATAATTTCTATTTTTCAACCGGTTTTATACTTTACTTGCGAAATTATGGGTATAAATTTTACCACTTCTTCGCAGGCCGGACTGATGATTTCCCTGCTGCCGGTTGCTGTGGCTATTTTAGCTGCCGTATTTTTGCAGGAGATTCCCGGCAAATTACAGTTCGTATGTATTATTCTTTCAGTATTTGGAGTGGCTATGGTGATGGCTGCCCAGGGTGAGTTAGGAGCAGAAACCCATTATTTAGGTATCATTCTTCTTCTGGGGGCCGTTATGTCAGGGGGAATATATAATATAATTTCTCGTTCAATTTCGCTTGATTATACTCCAGTAGAGATTACCTTTTTCATGTGTTACACCGGAGCAATTCTATTTAATATCATAGGCTTTTATAGATTTACCGGTACATTTAGCAGGTATGCTGGATTCATTTTAGAGCCTCAAATTTTAATCTCGGTTTTTTATCTGGGGGCGCTTTCTTCTGTTCTTGCTTTCTTTATGCTTAATTATGCTTTATCAAGACTTCCAGCGAGTCAGGCTTCGGTGTTTGCCAATTTAACCACTGTTATTTCTATACTGGCCGGTGTTTTTATCAGAGGTGAACCTTTTTATCCTCTACAGGCAGTCGGAGCTGCACTCATAATATTGGGTGTATGGGGAACAAACTATTTTGGGGTTCGCAATAAAAGGGAAACTTCTGTTTCAACAAGTATTCAGAAGGAGTGATTAAAGATGAGGAAAGTAATTGTACGTGGTATCGCTGGTAACATGGGCCAGCAGGCTGCTCAGACCGTAATTGATACTGATGGTTTTGAACTGAAAGCAGGTTTAGATAAAAACAAAATTGATGGATATATTTCAGACATGCCTGATATTCAAGATGGCCCGGAAATAAAAATAGAATCTGAACTGGAAAAAGTTCTGACAGAAAAAGAAGAACTGGAAATAATGATTGACTTTACAACCGCTAAAGGCCTGTTAGAGGCCGGAGAATCAGCTGTAAAGCATGGTCTGGATTTGATAATTGGCACCACCGGCCTAAACGAAAATGACAGAAAAAAACTGGCTAAATTGTCGGAAGAACATAATCAGAATATTCTTCTGGCTCCTAATTTTTCTCTGGGCGCAGTATTGCTTATGGAGTTAGCAGAAACAGCCAGCGAATTTTTTCCCCGGGTTGAAATTATCGAAGGACATCATGAAGGCAAAGATGATGCACCTTCTGGTACCTCTATTGCCACAGCCGAAAAATTAAAAAATTGTCAGCAACTATCAGGTGAAGAAGATATAGAATTTACTGTGGAAGGTGTTAGAGGAGGAGAGGTCGAGAACGTAAAAATTCACAGTTTGAGATTACCCGGTTTGATGGCTGAGCAGGAGGTAATTTTAGGTGGAGAAAGCCAGACCCTTTCCTTACAGCATAGAGCTATTGATCGAGCAGCCTTTAGACCCGGGATTAGACTGGCTTTGAACAGGATAGATGATTTAAGTGGCTTTGTTTACGGACTGGAAAATTTACTGTAGGAGATGATTAACATGACTTTTGATGTAGCTATATTAGGTGCTACCGGAATGGTGGGAAGAGAAATTGTTTCAATTCTTGCAGAAAAAAATTTTCCCATTAATAATTTATACTTATATGCCAGCAGTAAGTCTGCGGGGGAAAAATTGGACTTTCAGGATAAAAAAATAACAGTCAGAGAACTGACGATGAATAACTTAGAAAGCTGTGATTTTTATCTGTCCTCTTTGCCGAGAAACGTGAGTAAAAAGTTTTTGCCCAGGATCCAGAATAATTTTCAGGGCTTAATTGTGGATAACAGCAGCGCTTTCCGCCTGGATCCTGACATTCCTCTGATAGTTCCGGAGGTCAATGGTGAAAAAATTAAAAAGTCAGATAAATTAATCGCCAACCCCAACTGCTCAACTATTCAATTGGTAATGGTATTAAATATTTTGGCCAAAAAGTATGGTTTGCAAAAAGTTCTGGTCAGTACCTATCAATCGGTTTCTGGGAGCGGAGCAGAAGCTTTAAATGCTCTGGAAAAAGAGGCGAAAAATCATTTAGAAAATGCAGAAGTTCAGCCGGAGTATTATGCTCATCCCATTGCCTTTAATTTATTGCCTGCAATTGATTATTTCCATGATGATGGTTTTAGTCAGGAAGAAGTAAAGATGAGAAAAGAAAGCAAAAAAATTCTTGGCCTGGCAAATTTGGAGATTAACTGCACCTGTGTGAGAGTGCCGATTGAATTTGGCCACGCGGAAACAGTTTATCTGGAATTGGACTCTAATTTCAAACTTCAGGAAGTTCGCAGCAGTCTTGATCAAACTCCGGGTGTCAGGGTATTAGATGAGCCAGAGAATAATATTTATCCTACCCCCCGAAAAATTATGGAAACAGACGAAGTGCTTGTAGGCAGAATTAGACGGGACAGGGATAATAAAAATAGCCTGCACCTCTACCTTGTGGCAAATAATATAAGAAAAGGTGCTGCTTTAAATGCCGTACAAATTGCTGAAAGGTTTTACGATGGGGAGTGATCATATGGAGTTTGTGGTGCAAAAATTTGGAGGCACTTCATTGAATAGTGAGTCCAAAAGAAAACTGGCTAGAGAAAAAATAGTGGCGGAAATAGAAAATGGCAGAAAGCCGGTGGTTGTTGTTTCTGCTATGGGTAGAAAAGGACAGGCCTATGCTACCGATACTCTTCTGGAATTGGTTGATAATGGAAAAGCAGAAATTCAACCGCGAGAAAAAGATTTGCTCCTGTCCTGTGGTGAAATAATTTCTTCGGTAGTCATGGCCAGTGAACTGGAAAAAAAAGGTTATAAGGCGCGTTCCCTGACTGGCTGGCAGGCTGGAATTAAGACAGATGAAAGTTTTGGTGATTCTCGAATTATGGAGGTTAATCCCCGTCGAGTTATTGACTTATGGGAAAAAGAAATAATCCCTGTAGTAGCAGGTTTCCAGGGCATATCTCCTCAGGGAGAAATAACAACTCTGGGAAGAGGCGGAAGTGATACAACTGCCAGTGTTCTTGCTTATGCTCTGGAAGCAGAAAAAATTAATATTTATTCTGATGTACAGGGCTTTATGACCGCAGACCCTGATAAATGTCCGGCAGCAAATAAGCTAAAGAAAATAACTTATAATGAGGCCTGTGAGCTTGCATATCAGGGGGCTAAAGTTATCCATCCCCGGGCTGCTGAAGTGGCCAGGGAAGCTAATATTCCCGTGAATATAAGTTCTATAGAAGATAATAATACTGAAAATGGCACTGTAATAGAAGATAGTAAAGTTAATATAAAAAGTGATAAACCTGCAACAGGTATTGCAACCAGAAATAACATTATTTTTGTAGAAATTTATCCAGACAATGGGAAAAATTATGCTACAGGTTTAAAAGTTTTTTCGCTTTTAGCAGAAGCGGGAATTAGTGTCGACTTTATAAACATCAGACCAGAAAAGGCTTCTTTTGTAATAAATAGTGATTTAAAAAATAAAACGGTGAAAATTATTGAAGCTGAGGATTTTGATTTTAATGTTTCTAATAAATATTGTAAAATTTCTGTGGTTGGTGGTGGAATGACAGGACAGCCCGGTGTAATGGCTAGAATAGTAGAAGCTTTGTGTGAAGCAGGTATAGAAATTTATCAAACAACCGATTCCCATACAACAATTTCATGTTTAATATCTGAATCCCACGAAAAAGAAGCTGTTCAGACCTTACATAATGCTTTTAATCTGGAATAATTTTTGATTTTACCGGGATTTTGCAGGACTAATAATTGAATTATTAAGGCTAAAATATATTTCTCAAGGAGGAAAAATAATGAAATTTGGACCTTTATTGACAGCCATGGTTACTCCTTTTACCGAAAATGGAAAGTTAAATTATGAAGAAGCTGCTAAATTGGCCAGATATCTGGTAGACAATGGAGTAGATGATTTGTTGGTTTGTGGAACCACCGGTGAAGTTCCTGCTCTAAAGGATGAGGAGAAGCTTAAGCTTATTGAAGTTGTTTCTGAAGAAGTTGACAGCAGCACCAATGTTATTGCCGGAACTGGTTCTTATAGTACTTCACATAGTATAGAATTAAGCAAAAAAGCTGAAGAAGCAGGGGCAGATGGTTTGATGCTGGTAGTTCCTTATTACAATAAACCACCCCAAAACTCACTCTTTGAACATTTTTCTACTATTGCTGATAATTGTCAGCTGCCAATCATGCTTTACAATGTTCCTTCCAGAACTTCACGCAATCTTACTGCAGATACAACAATTAAATTATCACATATAGAAAATATTTCTGCCATCAAAGAAGCCAGTGGCGATATTGAACAGGGGGCTGAAATTGTAGCTAATACTGCTCCGGATTTTCAGGTATTAAGTGGAGATGATGGATTAACCCTTCCTCTTATGTCAGTAGGTGGAGAAGGAGTTGTGAGTGTTGCAGCACATATTGCTCCCTCTCAGATTAAGGCTATGATTAATTGCTGTGAGGAAAATGATTTTCATGAAGCTCAGAAAATTCAGGAAACATTATTGCCACTTTTTCAGGCTATTTTTATAACAACTAATCCTATACCGGTTAAGACAGCACTACAGATGAAAGGCTGGAATATGGGCGGGTTTAGATTACCTTTAACGGATATGCAAGAAGAACTTAAATCGCAATTGAGAGAAGTCCTGGAAAGTCACAATTATTTATAAATTCTCACTTTAATAATTGGTTTAAGCTGCTTGTGTTTTTACTGAATACAAGTTATAATGATAATAATACTTATCGTGCGTGGATAAATTTTATGCTTTCCTGTTATATTTATTAAAAATTAAGGTTTTAATTGATTGAAATTTTCATCAAAGGAATAATTGTTAATTAGGCCTAATAAGCAAACAAGTGTACGGTAAAGTTAATAAGCTACAGATATTCCAAAATAATTTCGGAGGTGTTTTCTGTATTAATGACATCACAAAGAAATAAAGCAGTTAAAATGATACCCCTTGGAGGCGTGGGTGAAATAGGAAAAAATATGATGGTTTTAGAGTACAATGATAAAATGTTAATAATAGATGCCGGCGTCACTTTTCCCGAGGATGATCAATTAGGTATTGATCTGGTAATCCCTGAATTCGATTATGTGCTAAATAACAAAGAGAAAGTCCAGGGAATTGTCGTAACTCATGGACATCAAGATCATATTGGAGCTATCCCTTATTTGCTGGAACACCTTTCGGTTCCAGTATATGGTCCAAAGTTTGCTCTGGGCTTACTGGAAGGACAGCTTAAAGAGCATAACCTTATGGAAAAAAGCACTTTAAAAATTGTGAATGCGGGAAATAATGTACAAATAGATCAGTTTACAGTTGACTTCATCAGAGTAAACCACAGCATATCGGACACCTGTGCTCTGGCGATTCATACTCCTTTAGGCCCTATTGTTTATGCCAGTGATTTTAAATTCGATCATACTCCTATAGATGATGAAAAAGCTGATTTAAATAAGCTGGCTGAACTGGGAAATAGTCATCCAGGTGTGCTGGCATTATTTTCTGATAGTACTAATGTTGAAAGAAAAGGATACACTGGTTCGGAAAAATTGATTAAAGATTCACTGGAGTCTATATTTACCAGAGCGGAGAAAAGAATAATAATTGCCACCTTTTCTTCTAATACTCATCGTATCCAGCAGGTAGTTGATACTGCCTTAAGACATAATCGAAAACTTGTCATTGATGGGCGCAGTATGGAAAATAGTTTTGAGACTGCTAAAAAATTGGGTTATCTGGAAGCTCCAGATAATCTGCTGATCGACGTAAAGGATTGCAGCAATTACCCTGATGATGAAATCGTTATGCTAACTACAGGGAGTCAGGGAGAGCCTATGGCTTCATTGACAAGGATGGCACGCGGGGACCATTATCACGTTAATGTTCATGAAGGGGACACAATCGTTGTCTCTGCTTCAGCAATTCCAGGAAACGAAAAATTTATTGGAGAAACCATCAATCAATTATATAAACAGGGAGCAAACGTATTATACGAAGAAATTGAAGATGTACATGTATCCGGGCATGCAAGCCAGGAAGAGCTGAAGTTAATGCTAAATCTGACTAAACCGAAATATTTTGTTCCTACCCATGGTGAGTATCGCCATCTATATCAACACGCTCAACTGGCTCAAGATGTTGGGGTTCCCAGCGAAAATACTTATATTGCTGATATTGGAGATGTGATAGAATTTAGTAAAGACAAAGTAAGAAAAATTGATGAAGTCCAGGCAGGAGATGTGTTGGTAGATGGTCTGGGAATTGGAGATGTAGGAAATATAGTTTTAAGAGACCGCAAAACCTTATCAGAAGCTGGAATTATTATTGTGGTCGTCACTATTGATCAAAATGGTAAATTGCTTTCTGGACCTGATATAATTACCAGAGGTTTTGTTTATATCAGGGAATCGGAGAAGTTAATTGAAGATGCTACAGACAGAGTGGAAGAGGCACTAAAAGAATGTGAAGAAAAACAAATAACTGAATGGAGTGTTTTAAAACAGACAGTTAGAGATTCACTCAAAAATTATATATTTAATAAAATCAAACGGAAACCAATGATATTGCCCATAATTATGCAGGTATGAATAAATGATAACAAAGGAGACAGCTCTTTATTTGCTGTCTCCTTATATTTTAGACTTTTCTATTAGACTTTTTTATCAATATAAATTTTATCCCCAAATCAGGAATAGAATATTTTAAGTTTGCAGGATTTAAGCCAGATAAGAAGAATATAATAATAGATATATTTTTAGTAGATTATGCTATTTTCATCCTAAATACTTGTCTACTGGGGAGAGATAAGTTTTAAATATAGGAGTGACATTTATGGCAGGTATATTTTCTCCCGGGAAAAGAAAGCAGGAGATTGTCGGTATTCTTATAATCGCCTGGGGGATATTCAGTGTTATTGCCTTATTTGAGGGAGCAGCAGGTTTAGCCGGTGAATTAGCTGCTGATTTTTATAAGTTCTTTTTGGGGGATACAGCTTTAACCCTTCCCGCTTTATTAATTATACTGGGTTATAAACTTGTAAAAGGAATTGAAATAAAAAAAGGACAGTTAAGGATCTTCGGCTTTCTACTAGCGTATATTTCCTCACTAACGATTTATCATATAAGTCAGGACTTTTCCAGTTCATTCAATCAGGGGCTTTTAGGTAACGGAGGAGGATTAATAGGAGGACTTTTATCCTTAATATTTGAGACTTTTTTTGGCTATATTGGAAGTCAGATAATATTAATTTCTTTAACAATTATTGGACTATTATTATTTTTTGATATCTTCCTCCTGGATTTTATAAGCCAGATTTTAAATGGGTCAACAAGTTTTGTGGGAAAATTAAAAAATTTAACTCCAAATTTTGTCTTCTTTGATAATTTTCCTTCTTTAACTAAATTTCTGAACAATATTTGGAGCTTTATCAAGAACTTAAGCAAATCGAAAAAAGAAAAAAATATCCAAAATCCTGAAAATAAAGATGAGCAGCCAGCCATAACAGATTCTCATAAAAATGATAACAAGCAGGAAAATTTTAAAAATAAAGATGAGCAAACAGAAATGAATTGGCTGGAAGCTGCGGAAGAAGATCCGAAGGAAAAAAATGTCGAAGAGAATCCGGAAAAACTGGATAAATTATTAAATCAAGCTGATAAAAGTGAAGATTATACTAAACCTCCTTTAAAGCTATTAAAAAATGAAACAAATCCTCAGGATAAAGCCAAAAATAAAAGCGAATTGCTGGAAAAAACCCTGGATAATTTTGGAATTAATGCAAATGTAGTAAATGTAAGAAAAGGCCCAACTCTGACCAGGTACGAAGTCCAACCAGAAACCGGGGTCAAAGTTAGCAAAATTGTAAATCTTTCGGATGATATTGCTCTATCTTTAGCTGCTGAAGATGTGAGAATTGAAGCTCCAATCCCGGGAAAGTCTGCTTTAGGAATTGAAGTTCCTCATCAAGGAGCTTCACTGGTTAGATTAAAAGGTATTTTGCAGTCTGAAAAGTTCAATTCAGAAGTATCGGAAAAACTGCAAATAGCACTGGGCAGAGCTATAGATGGTAATCCAGTAGTTGCTGATCTGACTGAAATGCCACACCTTTTAATTGCTGGAGCGACTGGTTCAGGTAAAAGTGTTTGTATTAACAGTATTATTACAAGTCTTTTATTTCAGCATTCACCTCAGGATTTAAAGATGCTGTTAATAGATCCAAAGAAAGTGGAACTTGTCAATTATAAAAAATTGCCCCACCTTTTTTCCCCCCTGGTAACTGATTGTAAAAAAGCTGCCGGCACTTTAAAATTAATCGTAGAAGAGATGGAAAAAAGGTATGACTTATTCGCAGAAACAGGAACCAAAGGTATAGATTCATATAATCAACAGGCTGAAGAAAAATTGCCTTATATAGTTGTTATTATAGATGAACTTTCTGACCTAATGATGGTGGCTGCTAATGAAGTGGAAGATGCCATATGTAGGCTTGCTCAAATGTCAAGAGCTGCTGGCATCCATCTGGTCATTGCCACTCAACGTCCTTCTGTAGATGTTATAACTGGTTTAATAAAAGCTAACATACCCAGCAGAATAGCTTTTGCTGTCTCTTCTAATACAGATTCTAGAACCATTCTTGATGAAAGTGGTGCTGAAAAGCTGCTGGGGGATGGAGATATGTTGTTTTATCCAGTAGGAGCCAAAAAACCTCATCGGGTTCAGGGATCATTTATCACTAATACTGAAGTTGATAGAGTTGTCTCTTTTGTAAAGAATCAAACTGATCCTGAATTTTTTGTGGATGAAGAAGAGTTTGATGATTTAAAATTAGAAGATCTTGATGAGGAAGAGGATGAACTATTAGAAGATGCAATTAAATTAGTTGTGGAATATAGAGCATCCATATCCATGTTACAGCGGAGGTTGCACATTGGACACTCTCGAGCTGCCAGGCTAATAGATAAAATGGAGGAAATGGGAATAGTTGGCCCTTATAATGGCCCTCAACCTCGAGAAGTTTTAATTACAGAAGAAGATTTAGGGAAATTTTTGCAGGATTATGAAGAAACGGAAGAATAAATTTTTCAAATATTTTTTGCTGCACATGAAAGGGCATTATTACCTGTTATGAATACATTATTTTTAGAGTATAAAATTTTAAAAGATCAGCCAGGGCTTCTGGGCGATGTTGCTTCATTACTGGGGTTTTTAGATATAAACATACAAACAATTGCAAGTATTGAAGGTAACAATCGCGGCTTTTTACTGGATATTAGTTGTGAGAAAAAAAAGCATAAATTGATAGAAACTCTTACATGTATTGATGATCTAGAGATTATTAATTTTAGAAACCCTGAATTAGAAGATTTCCTGGCACTAAAGCATGGCAAAAAAATTTCTTTGCGACAAAAAGAAGAAATATTTTGTTTTCAACGCACAGAACTTGAGTTGCTTTTAGACCTTTTGAGCCATTTTATTTCTGGAAGTAAAAAAGTTATAATTGGTTTAAAGGGTTCTCCTAAAGTGGGTAAAACTGAAACTGCAATAGCAGCTGCTGTCCATGCTAATAAAGAGTGGAGGTTGCTTTCAACCACTTTATTGCGGAAAATTGCTGTAACAAATCTGTCTTCAAAACAAATTAATGAGGATACAGTATATATTATAGATGCTATTACAACTTTTCATCGTGCTACTGCAGAGCATGTAAGGTTTATCAAAAAGTTTATTACAGAAGCTGACGCCCCGATAATCATAGAACATCCTGATGTTTTCGCCCGGGAAACAAGATATTCCCTTGACTTCTTTAATGTAATGGTGGAACTCTCCTCTGAAGATTCAGGGGATACGAATAAGGATATTGATAAATACTTTAGTTCTTTTAACAGTTTCGATACATCCTAAGTATCTTTGATAGTTTTTAAACATGAGAAGTTTAAGAGGAGGTAAAAGTATTGGCAGTTGGTAAACAATTAAAAGAAAGAAGAAATAAATTGAATCTGTCAATTGAAGAAGCCGAACGGGAGACCAAAATCAGAAAAAAATATTTGCGTGCTCTCGAAGAAGATAACTATGAAGAAATTCCTGGTTTAGTATATGCTAAAGCTTTCTTAAAAACTTATTCATCTTTTTTGGGTCTGGATCAGGAAGAAATCATTGAAGAATTTGAAAGATGGCGTCATCTCGAAGATGTAGATGCTGACTTAGAAGGGTCCAGAAGATCTAAAAGACGCAGGCGTTCAAGTCAGGAAAAAAGTTTTTTGGGTTCTTTTTTCTCCTCTTTTCTATCATTTTCGCCACGAACACTTTTGATTTTATTTGTACTTCTTTTAATTGCCGGGGGAGTAGGATATAATTTTGTGATTATGAATGGTGGTTCCCCTGATAATGGGATTGAAAATGAACAGGCTGTACTGGAAGAAGAAATTTCCGAAGAAGAAGCAGAAGAGCAAATAGAAGAAGAAGCCACAGAGGAAGATGAGGAATTAGCTTTAGAAGAACTAGATATGTATGACGAGATTGAAGATCAGGCTGAAGAAACAGATTCAGATTTTGAGAATGAGGAAACTATTGAGGAAGAAGACGATATGGAAGCCGACATAACTGAAGAAGAAGACATCCAGCCCCAGGAAACTACAGCAGAAGATCAAGAAGTAACAGATGAAGAGGATGCTACAGTAGAAGAAGTAGAAGAAACCACCTTTAACCTTACTATCACAGAAACCAGCTGGGTGAGAATTATTGTTGATGGTAATAATGTTTTCGAGGGTACATTAGATTCGGGAACCGAACAGGAATATCAGCCCGAAGAAAATTTAAATATTAGAACGGGAAATGCTGGCGGAGTAGAAATTGTGATTAATGAAGAAGATATAGGTGCTTTAGGAGAAACAGGGGAAGTGATTGAAAGAGAGTTTGAATTTTAAAAGATTGATTTAATTGCCTGCAATTAATAAAATTTAAAATAGTTAAAATTAAAATTTAACCAGTATTATAAACACAAAACCCCGGAACTGTCTAATACAGATTCGGGGTTTAAATTATTTTTGCACTTTTTTGTACTTTTATATAATTTTATGATAATATATTAAAAATGGTGGAGGGGGAAGGATTTGAACCTTCGAAGGCAGCGCCGACGGATTTACAGTCCGTTGCGTTTGACCAGACTTCGCTACCCCTCCATTGGCACCCTCAAGGGGATTCGAACCCCTGTCGCCAGGATGAAAACCTGGTATCCTGGACCACTAGACGATGAGGGCATAAAATGGTCGGGCTGCTCGGATTTGAACCGAGGACCCC
>CAZVMQ010000043.1:0-13387 GCA_964628755.1 uncultured Halanaerobiaceae bacterium | reverse complement strand
TATATTTAGCCCTTTGATACTCTTCCTGCTGACAGATATCTTCACCATCCAGCAGTATCTCCCCCCGGGTAACATCATGAACACCTGCTATGCAGTTTAACAGAGTAGATTTACCGGCACCATTACTGCCTATCATGGAGACAAATTCCCCATCATTAATCTGCAAATTAACATCAACCAGCGCCTGATTCTGATTGGGAGTATTACGATAAAATGTTTTACTCATTTCCTTTAACTGCAGCATTAATCTCACCTCTGATTAATCTTTTTAATCTGGGAGTAGACAGGAATATAATTACCAGTATACCTGTTAACAGCTGCATATCTGAGGCAGCAAAACCCAGGGTTAAAGCAAAAGAAATACTAAAACGGTAGACTATAGATCCTACAATAACTGCCAGAGTGGTGAAAAATATATTCATCTTTCCGACCAGCACTTCACCAATAATTACTGAAGCAAGCCCGGCTATAATCATTCCGATGCCCATTCCTACATCCGCAAAACCCTGGTACTGTCCTACCAGAGCTCCCGAAAATGCAACCAAAGCATTAGCCACCGTCAGCCCCAGCATCTTCATGGTTTTCGTACTAACTCCCATGCTTCTTATCATCTGGGGATTATCTCCAGCCGCTCTGAGAGCAAATCCCAGCTGGGTCATTAAAAACAGGTCAAGAATTAATTTAGCGCCCAGCACCAGTAATGATAAAATTAACAGCTCATTCCAGGGAGAAGTTATACCAAAATTTTCTACAGCGGTAAAGATGGTGCTTTCTCCAATCAAGGGGATATTGGGGCTGGCCATAATTCTCAGATTTAGAGAATATAACATGGTCATGGTCAAAATTCCCGAGAGCAGAGGAGCAATTTTTAAGCGGGTATTTAAAAACCCGGTAAAAGCTCCGGCCAGTCCCCCGGCTAAAACAGCTGGTACAATCGACAGAAAAGGATTAAAACCGGCAGAGATCAATCTTGCCGATACGGCAGCCCCCAGCGGGAGGCTGCCGTCAACAGAAAGATCGGCAAAATCCAGTACTCTAAATGTTATATAGACGCCTAAAGCCATGAGGGCATAAGCAATACCCTGAGTCAACGATGATATAGCAAATCCAATTCCCATTTTTTACCCTCTATTCTATAATTTGCTCGGCTTCCTGCAGTACATAATCGGGTATTTCCAGCCCCAATTCTTCAGCAGTAGTTGTATTTACAGAAATATTTAAGTCTTCAGCTCCAGCAACAGGCAACTCGGAAGGATCTGTGCCTGCCAGAACCTCTGCAGCCATCTGACCTGTCAAATGTCCAAGCTCAAAATAATCTATGCCTTTAGTGGCTATTGCCCCCTCTTCAACCATAGCTCCTTCAGAGGCAAAGACCGGGACATTTTCCTGGTGAGCTGCATCTAAAATTGAAGGCAGAGCTGAAGCCACTGTGTTATCGGTGGGCAAATAAATAGCATCAACATCTCCAACTAAAGAGGATGCAGCCAGCTGAACTTCACTGGTATCGGTCGCAGTCGCCTCTTCCAGTTCTACGCCTATCTCTGCAGCGGCTTCTTCGGCAATTTCTTTTTGCACTACCGAATTAACCTCTCCAGAATTATAAATTATCCCCACACTATTTACATCGGGCATAAAATCTTGAATAAGGGAAAATTGATCATGAACGGGATTCATGTCGGTAGTGCCGGTTATGTTACCCCCGGGATTATCCATATCTTCCACCACTCCGGCCTCTTCTGGATCTGTAACCGCAGTAATTAAAACAGGAATATCGTCAATCACATTGGCAGCAGCCTGAGCAGCAGGGGTAGCTATGGCCAGAACCAGATCCGGATTATCATTGGCAAATTTTTGGGCAATTGTCTGAGCAGTAGACATATCACCCTGAGCATTTTCCACTACAAACTCTATGTTCTCACCTTCAGCAAATCCGGAGTCTTCCAGCCCGGCAATAAATCCTTCGCGGGAGGAATCAAGGGCGGGGTGTTCTACCAGCTGTGAGATGCCGACTGTGAAGTCTTCTGAAGCCAAAACAGTTCCTGAAACCAGAGCAAATGACAAAACAACCAGACCCAAAACCAGCAGCATTCTCCTAACATTAATTACCATATTACCATCTCCTTAAATTATGAAATTATTGAGTTTTTGTGGCAGCAAATCAGCCTTATAAGCTGCCATTTTCAACCTTATTTGCCATATTACTGTTATTTGCCATATTACTGTGTTAACACTTGCAAAGCATTATATATTATCGCATACTTTTTGTCAATGGCACAGCAAAGTATTATAAAATTAAAAAAATTCTATCACGCTGCTGCTATTGCTTGCATCTTTCTCAGGATTATATTAATATTAAGTTGATAATAATGAATATTTAGAAAGGAGGAATTTCGCTTGCCCAAAGAAAGTGTACGAATTGCCAGAGCAGCAATGCAGATGGCCATGTCTAACCGCAAAGAAGAAGACCAGCTCAAACAAAAATATAAGCAGAAAAAAATTAAAACAGGAGCCGTCGACTTTGGTGGAGAATATGACGACTCCGTAAAGAAATTGATTGAAAATACCGTTATAGCTGCCAAAAGGGAAAACATCATTCAGGAAACTCATGTACATCAGGGAGCAGTTGCTGGTGCCGCCCATGATGCAGCCAATCAGATTTCTGCTACAGCCAGTGGCTTAAATATAGGGGGCAAAATAGGAATTGCCCGCGGAGGAGAACATATAGCTGTTGCTTTCTTTTTCGGGGTGGGTATGCTTAATCTTAATGAGGTGGCTGTAGGCTTAAGCCACCGCACTATTGCCAGTGATGTCTGATATTTACTTATTATTTTTCTGCATCATTTCCACAAATTCCTCTACCATATCAGGGTCAAACTGGCTGCCAGCACAGGATTCGATTTCTTCCAGTGCTGCCTGCCGGGAAATTGCCTGTTTGTAGGGCTGATCATTGGTCATGACGTCATAGGCATCGATTATACTTATAACCCTGGCCAAATAAGGGATATCTTTACCTGCTAATCCCTGGGGATAACCTTCACCATCCCAGCGTTCATGATGACACAGCACTTCTTCCGCAATAAACATATATTTTTCTGTTGGCAAAATTATCCTATATCCCCTTTCACAGTGCTGCTTAACAATCTCCCATTCCTCTTCATTCAAATCCTCAGGTTTATTTAAAATCTCTTCCGGAACTGAAACTTTTCCTATATCATGCAGGGAGGCAAGTAATTTAAGTTTTTTCAGATCAGAATTTTTTAGCCCCAGCTTATTGCCAAATTGTTGGGCTATTTTAACCATTCTTCTAGCGTGATTTAAGTTTTCTTTGCTCTTTGATCTCAGCGAATCTAACAGACTTTTAATCATTTTATTTTTGGCATATTCCTTATTAGCCAGTTTGCTGGAATACATATTCTGATCAGCTTCATTTAAAACTTCATATATATCTCTATCTTCGCTGTCTTTAACAGCCAGCCCAATCCCTAAAGTTATCGGAATCTCCTCCTGGCGGGTTTTTTTGCACTTTGCTTCAACCCGCTTTTTTATTTTGCGGGCTTCTTCCTTATTGGTCTGTGGCAAAAGTATCACGAATTCATCGCCAGCCCAGCGGGCCAGGATATCTTCTGTCCGCAGAGCTTCCTGCAGTAAATTTGCCGTACGTTTTATGACTTCATCTCCTTTTTCGTGGCCAAAACTGTCATTAATTATTTTCAGCCCATTTATATCTATCATAATTAAACTCAAAGGCAGCTGCCGGGCTGTATCCAGCCTCTCTATCTCCTGCTCCAGATAGGTGCGATTGTAAATATCAGTTAGTTCATCGTGAAAGGTTTTATATCTAATTTTTCGCCGAGAATATATTCTATCCAGGGCTGCTGAAGTATGGGCCATCAAAAGTTCTGCCAGCTCCAGGTCTTTTTCGCTAAAAGAGCTTATTTCTGTAGAAACGGCCTGAAAAACCCCATGTTCCCCCACTGGTACACTTATTGCCGACCTGTAAGCATCATCCACGGGATTGGCATCTGCATTGCTTGCAATATCATCAGTTATGAAACCCCTTTTCTCGCGATAAGTTCTGCCGGCAATCCCATCATAAATTGAAGTGGATGCTTCGCCTCCGGTGGGAACACCAGAAGAAGAGGCCCGGGGAACCAGCATTTCATCTTCCACCAGACTGACATTGCATATTTTAAATTCCAGCAGAGTTTCAGCAGTATCCACTGTTAGCTGACAGATATCTTCTTCACTATTAAGCTCCCTGAGCTTTAAAGCAGTATCATGCAGCTTCTCAATTACTTCTTTCTGTTCTTTTAGCTGTCTTTCCGCCTCCCTCTTTTCACTAATATCCTGAATGAAAGCAAATTCATATTCCTGATCCCGGTAATTTACATAATGGCTTCTTACCTCTACCGGAAACCTTTCCCCTTTACTGGTTTCATGCTCGGTTTCAATAACCTGCTGCCCCTGCTCTTTTAAATTCTGCCATCTTTCCTCCCTGTTTTCCCGGGAATAATGGGGATCAATAAAGCTGATATCTCTACCCAAAATTTCTTCGCGGCTGTACTGTAATCGCTCACAGATAGTCTCATTAACGAATTCAAATTTCCCGCTGGGTTTAATCCACATAATACCGACGGAAGCATTATTGATCGAAAACTGGGTAAGCTTCAACTCTTCTTCTTTCTGCTTGCGTTCAGTTATATCCCTAATAACACTAAAAGCTCCCATGTAATTTTCGGACTGCCAGCGAGGAGTAGCCACCACATCCAGAATTCTTTTCTCTCCGTCCTGGCGCATGATTTCCAGCTCATATCTGCCGGTCTCACCCTGTTTTCGCTTTTTTGTCCCGGGCACAATCTTTTCCGCAAATTCCTGTTCAGAAACAAACTCTTTCATGTTTTTACCAACCAGCCCCCCTTTTTCCACGCCAAATAATTCCCGGGCGGCTGAATTGGCAAAAATAAAGTTTTCCTCTTCATCCACAATCGTTATGCCCTCATCTAAATTTTCCACCAATTTTTTATAATGACGTCTGTTTTTTTCCAAATCGTTTTTTAACTTTTTCCTGGCAGATATATCTTTACCGGTACAGATAATATATTTGACCTTATCTTTGTTATTTAAAACCGGGGTTTTAGTAATTTTAATCGTCCGGTTTTTATCAGCTGCAAATTTTAGATTTCTTTCCGTTTTAATCTGCTTATTCTCCTTGATTATTTCTTGATTCTCCCTGATACATTTATCTATCTCATCTTCATTTGTAAGAATATTTTTAATCTGCCTTCCGGAAATCTCTTCCGGGTTGATTCCCATAAAATCAGCAAAAGATTGATTGACTTCACCTATGACCCGGGGCCCATCATAATACCAAAAAATAATATCCAGTTTATCCAGTATAGTTTTCAGCTCGGATATTTTACTGCCCGGATCCTGGTCCGGCTTTAAATATTCCGCTGTTAAATCAAAATCCATAAACAGCCCCCCTTAACAACCAGCTATAATTTGCCGGCAAAATTAATGAAATTTTCAGATAAAATAAAAACCCAGCTAGATAGCTGGGGATAAACCTGCTAAAATGCGGCAACCCAGCAATCATAGACAGGTCAGACCTGTCCTTAGACTTAGGCTTTGCGACTCTACCTTTCAGTAGAGGTGCCTTTATCACATTGCAATTTTAAATTTTTTTAGAGCAAAATGGGACTTTTGTACTATTTATA
Organism: uncultured Halanaerobiaceae bacterium; assembly: GCA_964628755.1. Lineage (GTDB taxonomy): Bacteria > Bacillota > Halanaerobiia > Halanaerobiales > Halarsenatibacteraceae > Halarsenatibacter. The sequence continues at coordinate 7,670 of CAZVMQ010000043.1, read as the reverse complement.
TAATACAACAATTTCTGGCTATTGTCAATGATTTTTGCTCAAATATGTTAAAAATCCCACCAATGTTACTTTTGCTTCTTTTTGCTGCTCCTGGCAGCTGTTAAGCTTAACGGAAATCGACAAAATAAAGGAGGTGAACCATTATGCTTGATTTAAATCTATGGGAAGCCAGTATGCCGCTGGTTATTTTTAGCTCGGGTTTTTTAGCCCGAACTTTTATCTCCGGCCGAAAAAACGAAATGTTGTTCCTGGCTGTCATCAAATTGATCGAATCTCTGCTGGAAAAATTTGAAGTGTGTGTGCCGGAATTTTTGCAGGAGCTGCTGGAGGAAATGCAAAAGCTGCCGGAAGAGACAGAGAATTTAGAATGTATAATAGAGGAGGAAATAAAAACTTTAATTGATGGCTGAGATTGACAGCAAAAAATTAATCTCATAATTCCGGTTTCGATTAATCTAGCCCTTAGCTATTATGCTGATAACACTCCCCGGTTGAATCCGGGGAGTTTATTCTAAAAGACAATTTATCTCATATAAAAAGTTAATCTATTGGTCACAGGCAGAATCGAACGAAACTTTTCTCATTCCCTCTCACTCCCGTCTTCTTCTACGAAATAACGATAATAACGCTGCTGACAGGGCAAACCAGGGGTAACCCACCATTCCAGCTCTGAAGGCACCATTATCCACCCGGATCTTGTTTTGTTTCTTTTGTTCTTTTTGCGGGCCGGATTGGGATGAGAACAGATGGAATCGGGATAATTAACATGGTCACGCAAAAAATCCATGGCATCTGTCAGTTCAATATTGCTGTACTTTTCTTCCAGCATTTTCATCAATCTTTCCTGCCTGATAAGAGTAGAAACCGCTGCCGAACTATAAGTTTGCTCATGAGATAAATCCTGCAGCCCGGCAAATTTATCGCCCACATAATGATTGGTATGGCCATAGTAAGAGCTGGTGTAATGAATATCCACATCATCAGGTGTAGCTTCTATATTATATATTTCTTTATCATCAGCAATAATAAAATTAAAACATCCGGCTCTATTCGCCTCTCTTACTACCGATATAGCCTCAGCCATCGTCTTTTGCCGCAGGACTTCATTGATAATAACATAGGTGGGTACCCCCTCATTCAATCTAAGCTTAGGAACTGTATTCCAGCTGATACCTATTCCCCGGGAATTTAAACCGGCATTGGCAATCATGCCGGGAAAAATATAGGCCAGAACAGTAGGTCCATCTTTATAATGTTTACGAAACAGTCTGGCTTCTACATTTTCACACCAGATAACAGAGTTATCCCAGGTCTGACCTAAAAATGTATTGCTGTCTCTGGTAGCCTGACCGGTAACTGCAAAAGCAGTACAGGCATGAGAAAAACTGGGGATTTCCTCACTTAAGGCTATCAATACGATATCCTCATAATCGACATGAGCCCCCCGGGCTATCCCCCGCATTTCAAGCGTTGCCGCTCTGGAAAAATTCTCCAGAGGCCTGGCAAATTTTTTAGAAAATTTCCTGGCATTTTCCAGTTGTACATCCCCATAAGCAAATTCAATATAAAGAAATCGCAAAAAATCATTTATTTCATCCCTCAACATCTCACCATGTCTGATGCCTATCTCAAAAGGATCACCTTCTACAGACAGTATATCCAGTTTTTCTTCAGTCACCGTTAACCTCCTTATTTGATTTGTGGCCATTAAAATTACAGCAAAAATATAAAATAAATAAAATTTTGAATAAATAAATTTAGAAATATTCCTGGTTGTCTTAATTATTCTTTTTTATTACTGCCGTATTACTGATAGCAGTATTTAATATATTCCTTATAGACAGCTAAAAACCTGCTCTTTTTAGTTTCAGCTCACAAATTTCTCACCATTTTATAATTTAAAGATAAGATTTTTTTAAATAATTTTGGGAATTGGGAAGGAAAATCAACAAATATCATTAATTAATATAAGGGGAGAAACCTCGAATTATAAAGATTTTATTTTTCTTTTTACATTACCAAAATTTTTACCAATTCCTAAAGGGGGAATTTAATTAATGAAAAAGTTCAGTTTTGTGCTGGTGCTGGTACTGGCCGCAGCTCTGACATTCACCATGGGCGTCTCAGCTGATGATGCAGAACCTGCAGACGTGGGAGATGAGGTGCCCGAGCAGCTTGTTCTGGGTATGGTTCCTTCTCGTGAAGCAGGAGTTATGATCGAATCTATTGATCCTCTCACAGAACTTCTGGAAGAAGAGCTGGGTATGCCAGTTGAAGGCACAGTTCTCACAAGCTTTACCGGTGTTATTGAAGCTATGGGAACCGGACGAGTAGATGTAGGAATTTTTGGCCCCTTTGCTCTCATTCTCGGGGAAGAAAGGCATGATTTGGAGATAATTCTCAATTCTATCCGCTTTGGCTCCGACCATTATCTGGCTCAATTCTACACCCATTCTGAAACGGACATTGAGTCTGTAGAAGATCTGGAAGGCAAATCTATGGCCTTTGTTGATCCCGCTTCTACTGCCGGTTATTTATTCCCCTATGTTCACATGTTAGACCACGGAATAGATCCGGATGAAGATTTAGAGGATTATATCTTTGCCGGCGCTCATGATGCCGCAGTTATAGCAGTTTATAATCAGGAAACTGATGTCGGGGTCAGCTTTGACGATGCCCGGGAAGATGTAGAGGATGAATATCCCGATGTAATGGAAGAAGTTGAAGTCTTCGATTATACTGCTGAGATTCCCAATGATGGTGTAGCCGTCAGAAGAGAACTTGATCCGGAGCTGGTAGCTGACATCCAGCAGGCTTTCGTCAATGTTTCCGAATCAGAAGAAGGCGAAGAGCTGCTTGATACCCTCTATAATGTAACTGGTTACGTCCCTGCCGGCCCTGAAAGATATGAAGTAGTGCGCAGAACTTATCATGAAATGCAGGAATATATCGACTTTTAAAACTTGATTAATATCAAAACGTTTATTTCTGCTAAATATATCTAAAGTAAACGCTAACTATTAATCAAAAAAAACATATAAATATCTAAGAAGTGATTAATAAGGGGAGGTAGCATTCATGCTATCTCCCTTATATCATATATAATCTATGGCCATTTTCTGGCAAATTATTCAATCCCTAGAATCTTAATTTGTTTTTATAATTAAACGGGTTGTTGATTAACTATTAATTATATTATATTTACTAAAATTCTGTGGTTACGATATTATAAAGTTTATTCGATCATTGATTATTGATAGTTAAATTTATTTTTTAAGCAAATTATTTTTGGAAAAATTTTTTACCATTCTTGTCATATATACTAAATTTATAAACACAGGTAAGTACAAGGAGATGATTTTTATCATAGAATGTGAAGGTCTTAGTGTGGTATATCCTGGCGGTGTGCAGGCTTTAAATAAAGTTGATTTAGAGATAGAAGAAGGAGACTTCGTCGTTGTTGTGGGGTTGAGTGGAGCGGGAAAGTCGACATTGCTGCGCACTATAAACAGACTGGTCGAACCCACCGAAGGTCGAATTAAAATTGATGGTGAAATCATTAATGATTATAATAAAAAGCAGCTGAAAGAACTGCGCAGCCGTATAGGCATGATATTTCAGAATTTTAATCTTGTTAACCGTTCCAGCGTAATCCGTAATGTTCTGGCCGGCCGACTGCGTGATGTCCCCACCTGGAGAACTCTTTTAGGCTTATTTCCTGAAGATGACATAGAAGCTGCTCTCTCCGCTCTGGAAAGAGTCGGTATAAGGGAAAAAGCAAAAGCTCGTGCCGATGAATTATCCGGTGGTCAGCAGCAGCGAGTGGGTATCGCCCGGGCTCTGGCTCAGGAGCCTAAAATTCTGCTGGCCGATGAGCCGGTAGCTTCCCTCGACCCTCCCACCTCTCATGCTGTCATGCAGGACTTAAAGAGAATAAATGAAGAAGACGGCATAACCACCCTGGTTAATCTTCATTTCATTGACCTGGCCCGAGAATACGGAGAAAAAATAGTAGGGTTAAGGGAAGGTAAACTTGTCTATCAGGGGCCAGCTTCTGAAGTTACCGAAGAAAAGTTTGAGGAAATTTATGGGCGTTCCATAACTGCCGATGATCAGCTGGACGCAGGTGGTGAACAGCAATGATAGATACCGATTCTGAAAAAACAGCTTCCCGGCTCACGCTGCTGATGGGCAAAATTAAAAGTATTTTTGCTATTGCTCTCATAGCAATCGTTTATATCTGGAGTGCCCGGGGAGTAGGATTTAGTTTAATCGAAATAATCTGGGAGCTCCCCAGTTTTTTCGGTCTGTTGCTGGAGATGATTCCGCCCAACTGGGCTTATTCTCTCAGGCTTATCGAACCTTTAATTGAAACTATCCAGACAGCCATCGCCGGAACCGTGCTGGGAACATTGCTGGCTATACCGCTAATATTGCTGGCTGCTAACAATGTAAACCGCAACAAACCACTATATTATGTATCCAAAGGATTCATGAATCTTGTACGTACTATACCCCCTCTTCTCTATGCGGCAGTACTGGTAGCCGGGGTAGGCCTGGGAGCCTTTGCCGGTATGCTGGCTCTTACCTTCTTCTCGATGGCGGTAAATGCCAAGCTCACCAGCGAAAGTTTAGAAAACATCGACTATGGTCCAATAGAAGCTTTAGAAGCCTCAGGCGCTGGCAAACTGGAAATGATTCGTTACGCTGTAGTTCCCCAGATTCTTCCCAATTTTGCCAGTTACACTCTTTTTGTATTTGAAATTAATATACGGGCATCCACCGTACTTGGTCTGGTAGGAGCCGGTGGTATCGGTGTAAATCTTGACACCTCATTAAATTTGTTCCGTTATGCCAACGCTTCCATGGTTATTCTTGCGACGTTTATAATTGTAGTTTTAATAGACTACTTCAGCAATAAACTGAGGGAGGAATTAATTTGAAGTCCTCCAACAAGACTTTAAAAAACTTCGAGAAAACTTCTCTTAAATGGTATATAGGCTCTTTTATTCTGCTGGCATTGTTTATCTGGTCTATGATCGGTATGGAGGTAAATATAGAACGCATTCGGGTGGGACTGCCCAGAATGGGTTTTATAATCGCTGATATGGTCCCTCCGGAAACAGCTGAACTGCAGAACTCCGTTATCGGTATGCTGGAAACCATCCAGATTGCTGTTATCGGTACTACGATAGCCGCAATTCTCTGTATCCCGGTAGGCTTTCTGGCTGCTAGAAATATTGGTGTGCCCCAGCCTATTACCATGGCCAGCAAACAGGTTTTAAACGCTATTAGAACCTTTCCGGCCCTGGTATTCGGTATCTTTTTCGTAGCTTCTTATGGACCCGGTCCACTGGCCGGAGTTATGGCTCTGGGTATTAACTCTATTGGTATGCTGGGCAAGCTAAATGCCGAGGTTATTGAGTCCATCGATCAGGGACCCATAGAAGCTTTAGAGGCCACCGGTGCCAACCGGGCTGAAATCATGCTTTATGCGGTTGCTCCACAGGTGCTGCCAGAATTTATCGGCACCACCCTCTACCGTTTTGAGTTGAACCTCAGACGTGCCACAGTTCTGGGGCTGGTAGGAGCAGGTGGAATCGGAGTTACTCTGCTGCAGAGTCTGCAGTTTCGCCGCTGGCCGGTAGTGGGCATGACTTTGCTGGTTATAATAGTGGTGGTAACCATAATAGATTACAGCAGCGCCTATGTCAGAAAGAAAATCATATGAGAAATTATCCTGATTATAACCGGGAATATTTTCAAACTGCTGAACAAATTGTCCAGCAGGCAGGTGAACTGGCAGCCAATAATTTTACCGGTGAATATGAAATATCCTGTAAAAGCCCCGGGAACCCTGTCACCGAAATAGACTGGCGCATAGAAAATATTATATATGAAGAAATAAACGATAAGTTTCCCGCTCACAGCTTTCTCAGCGAAGAAAAAATTGAGCGGAACAGCAACAGTGAATATAAATGGATTCTGGATCCAATTGATGGTACAGCAAATTATATTCGCGGCATTCCTTTTTTTGCCATCTCTCTGGCGCTGTGTTACCGGGGGAGCCCTCTTATGGGTTTGATCTATCAGCCCCTGACCAAGACCTGCTACTCTGCCTGGAGGCAGGAGGGGGCCTGGCTGGATGGAAAAGATATTTCTATTGCTGAGCGTCAGGACCTGCAAAAAAGCTGTCTGATGATGGAGTTGATTGGCAGTGAAGTCGAAGTCTCAGGTAGTTTTCCTGATTTTAATGTGCAGAACCAGGTGGCCAGCATTAGAGCTTTAGGTTCACAATCACTGGCTCTAGCTTATACAGCTGCTGGTAACTGTGATTTAGTCTGCTTTTTGCGTACCAATTTTTGGGATTTTGCCGCCGGAATGGTCCTGATAGAAGAAGCAGGTGGCGATGTTATCAATTTATCAAAAGATCATAAAAGTCCGAAAGATTGGAATTCCCTGGCAGCAGGCAATGAAAAACTACTGCAAAAATTTACACAATTAATTCCTTTAGAAAGTGGTGATTATTCTGAGTGATCTGGAATCTTTGCAGCCAGAAATGTTACAAACTATAGTATTCGATCTGGATGGTACTCTGTATGAAGATGAAGCCCATTTTGATTATTATGCTGAATGTCTGGCCACTGAAATCCCCGAGAAGTATAAACAGGATTTTTTTAACGACCTGAAAGCAGCCAGACAGGGTGATCATACACTGCGCCTGGGAAGAGTTTATGATGTTAACAGAGATAATATTCTTTCGATAACGGAAACAGGTAAAGTTTTGAAAGCCTGGGACTGGCAGGGCAATCAACTGCGGGATGATAGGCTGCAAAGAGTCTATAACCAGCCTGTATCCTGTGACCTGGAGGAGATGATATTTTTGGGAGATGGCTGGTGGCTGCCGGCTGCCTGTGCTTACCATTATGGCTGTGTGGACACCTATCCCTGCTATCAAAAAACCAAGGACTGGCTGGCAGCAAATCAGGAAGAAGTTCTCTCGCGGATTCCGGGTTTAAAAGAATTCCTCCAGCAGTTACGAGAGAATTCTTTTAACCTTATTCTGGCCACCAATAGTGAGGCCCGGGATACTGAGCGATTGCTTGAGCTTCTGGACTTAAAAGGTCTTTTTCATAATCGTTATACCAGCTGTAAAAAACCGGAAAAGTCCCGGGACTTATTTACCACCATCATCGATAAAAACAATTTGAAGCCAGAAGAGTTGCTTTCCCTGGGCGATAACTACCTTAATGATATTGCTCCAGCAGTTTCCCTGGGCTGCCAGGCTATTTTGATCGACCCCCATAACATCTATGAGAATCCCGGAACTCCCCGGGTTAGCTCTTTACAGGATGTTTTCTCGAATAAGGCCTTTACAGCTAAATTATTCTAAGATTTGTCATTATCACATATTAGCATTTCTGGTTATTAAATTATTTTTTATGTTTTATTTCATTACTCGGTTCTATATCTTACTTATATCTTATTTAATCTAAAACTAAATAATAGGATCTTCACCATACCAGTTAGTTGAATATAGTTTTAGTCATTTTCGTAATGCTTATAATTGCAAGCTATAAGGCTCTGTTCACCAGGAAATTTTTCTGTGTTTAGGTTTAGTTTTCGGCCAAAAAATAGTGTTTCCTTCCCGAAAGCTCTTCCCTGAGCTT
>CAZVMQ010000042.1:0-14137 GCA_964628755.1 uncultured Halanaerobiaceae bacterium | reverse complement strand
CTCTTCACTGTTGGCCGATAGCTCCTGGCTGGAGGAAGCCAGATTTTCTGCTATTACCGTTTCCTTTTCTACATTTTCCACCAGATTATTCTGCATGGTTGCTATAGATTTCGTTATATCCCCTATTTCATCATTTTTTTCCAGATATTTATTGGCCGCATGATCTTCATCATAACGCAAATCGAAATCTGCTAATCTATTGATTATTTCAGTAAGGGAATTTATTGGCTGCAATATAAACCGGCGGGTATATAGAACTATTACTACTGACATCAAAATTATCGTCAGCACCGCTCCCCCAATCATTGTCTGGCGCATTATATTTAATACAGCAAATGCTTCTGCCTCTGAAATTCTGGTAAATATAGTCGCATCAATCTCTTCCAGAGGCATATAAGTTGCAATTGCTCTTTCCCCCTGATATTCATATTCAACATACCCTGTCTCACCAGTTCCCAAAAAATTTATATTAAATAACTGTTCAACGTTAAACCTGTCTTCTACCACAGTTCTATCGGGGTGCGCCATAGTTTCTCCATTATTTTCGACAATAAATGAATAGCCTGTTTCACCAATTTCATGTTCGCTAACAACTTGACTAAGATAATCCAGAGAAAGATCAGCTGCCACTACACCTGTGAATTCTCCTCCATCATAAACAGGGGTGGCGACCGAGGTCACTAAATCGCCCGTTCCTTCGTCTATATAGGGATCTGTCCAGGCTACTTCTCCTTCTTCCAGTCCCAGGGCATTTTCATACCAGGGCCTTTCTCTGGGATCAAATCCCTCAGGCAATTCTATATCGGGCCTGACATGCATTTCACCTGCTTCTGTTCCCAGGTAGAGATGCAGTAAATCTGGATTTTGTGCAAGCTCATAATCAAAATGGTCAAACATTTCCTCTATATTTTCCTCAATGACTTCTTGACGCCCGGCAGCTCCTGTAATAATATTAGCCTGATCCGCCAAAAAATTATCTATGTTATGTCTTATACTCCTCACAACATCTTCATTTCTCTCCAGAACATCTTCCCTTACCTCCCCGGACAACCGCAGCTGCATACCAGCAGCAAGTAAGGCAATTGAAATTATTATTATCCCAACCAGAACCAGCAATGTTTTTATGGTTAAACTGCTTTTTATCCGATCCAGCAATTACCTTCACCTCCATAATTATATTTACAGTATAATTTCAAAAAGAGATATATAGTAGTATTACTTTAGCAAATTATAACAATAATTTTTACTATTATCAAACTTTCTCTGCTTATTTCAAGTCTTTCTTATTTCCAGCCTATAGTTATTTTACATTATGTTACTTCCATCTCTGTAGTTATTTTACATTAAATCATTTGCATTAACTTTTAAATAATTGTATACTGTAAGTGATTTTATTAATTATTTAATAAGGCTTACTTAATTTTGTTCAGGTAAGTATAAGATCTGAGGTGCTGGCGATGAAATCTCTGGAAAATAATCAAGAACTGATTTTAAATGGCAGTATAATTAAATCCATTCTGGTTTTAGCAGGTCCCATAATGATAAACAATGTGGTCCAGTCAGTCTATAATTTGACTGATACTTTTTTTGTCAGCCGACTGGGTTCAATTCCCATGGCTGCTATGACCCTGGTCTGGCCTGTAATTTACCTGTTTCTGGCTATTGGAATTGGCATGAATATAGCGGGAACCTCACTGATTGCCCAGTATATTGGCGACGATAGAAAGGAGGAGGCCCGTCAGGTTGCCGGCGAGTTAATAGCTATCTCCTTTATTCTCTCATTGGCCCTCGGCCTTCCCGCAGCCTTATTGAGCCCTCAGCTGGTTGGGTTTATGGGTGGGGAGGGGGAGGTTCTGCAAAACGGAGTTATATTTTTAAGAATTATGATGGTCGGAATGCCCGGGCTGTTTTTATTTCTGGCCTATTCGGCTATTTTGCAGGGACAGGGTGACACCTTTACTCCTATGAAATTAAAATTAGTCTCACTGGCTTTAAATATAGTTTTGGACCCTCTGTTAATATTTGGTTTGAATTTCGGTATAGCCGGTGCTGCAATTGCCACTGTTTTTTCCCGGGCCATATTTGCTGCCTATGGCTTAAAAACTCTCACAGCTGCAGATGATGATAAACTTCAAATTAGACTGATTGATTTAAAACCAGGAACAAAAATGTTCAACCTGATAAAAGTTGCCCTTCCTAACTGCTTTGGGATGTCGATGGAGGCTTTCGGCTTTGTATTTTTAAATATGTTTATAATTGCCTATGGCAATGAAACCATCGCCGCTTTCGGTATAGGTAATCGTATTTCCTCTTTTACTATTATGCCCGCCATGGGGATCGGAACAGCTCTGGCTACTGTAGTCGGGCAAAACCTGGGAGCAGATCAAATAATGCGGGCCCGTAAAGCTGTTAAGCTCAGCGCCCTGACTTCTTTTTTGCTGCTGGCCGGCACAGCTCTTGCCTTTTATAATTTCATTCCCGCTTTATCAGGTTTTTTTGCCGAAGAGCCAATTGTTTTTAATCAAACTGTAGATTACCTGCAGCTTATAGTTCTGACCCTTCCACTTATGGGATTTTACGCGGTCTTTATCGGTACTTTTCAGGGTTCCGGTCATACAGTTTATGCTATGATGATGATGGTAGGCAGACTCTGGTTTTTACGCATTCCCTTAATCCTCTTTTTTCGCAATTATTCCAGCCTGGGACCTACGGGGGTCTGGTATTCCATGATATTGAGTAATTTTTTCATAGTTCTGTTAGGCCTGGCCATTTATTTTGCCCGCACCTGGGAAAACAAGGTGATTAACGAGGAAAAAAGGCTGCAGAGGTCCTGGAAAGAACAGACCTAAACCAGCAGCAGGCCCATCTATTAGAAAATTGGAGCTATTTATTGTATAATAAATACAAGCCTAAAAATGAGGCTGGGGGGGAAACAATGGTTAATATTTTGGTGGTGGATGATGCGGGCATTATAAGATATAAAATCAAAAATGAACTAACGGCTGAGGGGTTTAAAGTTTTCGAAGCCCCAAATACTCAGGTGGTTCGTAATGATACATTCTCTAAAGATACTTCTCTGGAAAATATCGATCTGATTTTGCTGGACATTTATTTAAAAGGTGAAAGTGGGCTGGATCTTTTACAGTACATAAAAAGTAAATATCCTTACATTAAAATAATAATGATCAGCATGGAGAGCAAAAAAAATGTGGTTAGACAGGCGGTTGAACTGGGGGCAGAAGATTATATAGTAAAACCTTTTGATAAAAATGATATGTTGAGAAGAATTAACCGCGTGCTGTCTAAATCAGACATAAAAGAGCAGCAGTCGGCGAATAAAATAGCTGATAAGATAGACCAGGAGGGAATGAGTGAGCTCAAAACATCATTATCCCTGGAAATAAATAGGGCTGTAAGAGGAGATTTACCTTTTTCTCTGGTAAAGATAAAAATTTCTGAGGAGATGGATGATAGACAAATTGGCAATTTGAAGGATAATATAACCGGTAAAATCAGAAGTATTGACCAGGTTTATATTCTGGAAGAAAATACTTACGCTTTCCTGCTGCCGCTGACCGATGCGGAAGGCAGCGAAGTTTTTGTCGGGAAAATTGAATCCAGTATAAATGAAGAGGCAAATTTAGATGACAATAAGATAGAGAGCAACATCATATCTTTCCCGGAGCACGTTGTTTCAGAAGAGATAGACTCCAAACAGCAAAACGAGTACAGAATGGTTATGCTGGATAATTTTGACCTCTAAAAGCCGGCAATCATCCTCAACAGCACCTGTAATCATTCCAGGCCAAAAATCTCGAAATATTAATCAGCGTAAACTTATTTACAGATTAAATTAATGAAATCTGTTATCATTAAGCAAAATTAGGAGTTGAATACTTTAATATATATTTTACGGGCAGTTAATATGAACTATGTTTTATAGGGAGCTTTTTATTTAGCGCTTAAGCAAAATATTTAAAATTTTTTCCACTCTGAAAGGGGGGCCAGGTATGTTATTTAATAATGATCAGGAAAAAAATGATGAGACAGGCAAGCGGGAAGACAGCATTGAGGAGCAGAATTCAAAGTCTGACGGTATTCTGAATATGGATAGACGCACGCTTTTCAAACGAACAGGACAATCACTGGCAGCTTTGATGGCAGCGGGCATGTTTAACTTCGATTTCAGTTCACCCCAGGCTGAAGCGGCTGATGGAGATCTCTCAGAAAAACTTATCATTCTGCACACCAATGATATGCATGGTCGTATCGAAGAAGACCGGGAAAATGATGTAATGGGCATGGCCTATTTAAAGACAATTGTTGATGATTTCCGGGAAAATTATGAAAATGTTATGGTTCTGGACGCCGGTGATACCTTCCATGGCACCTCAACTGTCAATACTCTGGATGGACGCCCGGTTATGGAAACCATGAACTTGATTGATTATGATGTGATGACTGCCGGTAATCATGATTTTAATTTCGGTTATGAACGAATGCTGGAGCTCATGGATGATCTGTCAGCGGATACGGTCTCAGCCAATGTTGAAGAAAACGGTGAGCTGCTGCTTCCACCCTATACAATTAAGGAAATTGCCGGCCAGGAAATAGCTATTTTAGGGCTGGCCACACCTGCTACTAAATTCACCACTCATCCTGATAATATTGTGGGAATTGAGTTTCCCGAAATTCTGGCAACAACTCAGCAATACGTAGATGAAATCAGAAGTCAGTATGATCCCGACCTGATGATTACCCTGGGCCATGTCGGTTACGGCGCCAATAATCCTGATGATGAAGATTTCACCACCACCAACTATATGCTGCAAAATCATGTGGAAGGTATAGATATTTTTGTTGATGGCCACAGTCACACCCGAATTTCGGAAGGTGACTGGCATGATGGCACTCTGGTGGTACAGGCTTATGAATACCTCAAGACTCTCGGAGTTGTAGAAGTTGATTTCAGCGGTGATGATCCGACATTCCAGGCTCATCTCATCTCTTCTGATGATGCTTTTAATAATTATGAGCCCGACCCAGAAATGGAGGAGCTTTTGTCAGAGCTGCGAGATGAGGCGGCTGAAGAATTCTTAATGTAATCTTAAATTAAGTTTCTATTTCAGGCACCTAAATTACAACATCTTTTTTGATTTTTTAAGAACAGGCAGCCCTAACCTGCATGGTGGGTTGCCTGTTTTTATTTTTTATAAATTACTGTAAATTTACGGTCAACTCATTTTCAGCTACCTTAACTGTTCTGGAGTTTAATCAGAAAAAGGAAATTCCTCCAGGGCCCGGAATAATGTAATTGGTAGGTAGAGTTTGTCAGAATAATACTTTACTAAAATTTAACAGGGAGGCTGATAATATGAGAGAAAAGGATTTTACTGTGGCAAAATTAACCGAGGAAGAAATGCAAAAGCTAAAACAGCTGGAGGAAGAATTTTCCGGAGATAGAGATCGACAAATTGCTCTGGTCGCTTATGAAAGTGAAAAGGAATTTGCCCTGGCTGACCTATCTCCGGAAGATGAGGAAAAACTGGCAGAATTGGAACAGGAATTTGCCCGCAAAAAAGACAGTGATGTAGCTGTTGTAGTCTATGAAAGCAAATAGCGGAAGAATTTATAAGTTGACTGATTCCCCCAGAGTTTTAGGGTTAAAGTAACGATATTAATTAACTTTTGCAGTCCCGCAATTTCTCTGCTAAATGCCAGTTTGCAACCATGAATTTACCTCTCCTGCGCACAAATTTAACCAGTTGGCCACAAACTCTGGATTGCTGTAAAAATGGAGGTGGGGATATCCTGCCAGCACGTTATTACTCACAACCATTCCCTGCCTCTCATTTCCCCGCCGCTGACTCCTTATTGTTCCCCGGTAGGGCAGATCTCCCGCTTTCTCCAATCTAGAATAATGAAATTCATGTCCGCGGAGCCTCTGCTTCCCGGGTAAATCAACCTCTACATAGCCAAAGTTCTGCAGACTGTCGGTCATGACAGCCTTTCCGGGGTAATATCCTACCATAGGATAACATTCACCCGCTTCCGAACAAATTTCAGAAAGAAGATACATGAAACCGCCACATTCGGCAAAACAAACCAATCCACTGTTAAGCTGCTGCAGCAGGTTTTGGCGAAATTTTTTATTAGCGGCCAGCTCCTCAGCAAACACCTCGGGAAAACCACCTGCCAGATATATCCCATCCAGATCAGGTGGGAGTTTTTCTGCGTTTAAGGGGCTAAATTCAACCAGCTCACATCCCAGATCTGTCAGCATGTCAAGATTGGCCTGATAATGAAAACTGAAAGCTTCATCCCGGGCTACCCCTATTCTTAGAGCTTTTTGGGCGTCCTTCCTGTCCCCTTTTCGGGAGGATTGAGAGTCAGTAGTGAAATCTAGCTGTTTGCGCACAGCAGCTGCCGGTTTTTCTTTATCCTGTTCCTGAATATCATCAGTTTGTCCTGCCAGCTCCAGGATCTTTTCTAGTTGAAATTTTTCGCTGACCTCCTGACTTAGCCGCTCCAGACTTTCTTCCAATTGATTAATCTCTCCGGCCGGCACCAGCCCCAGATGTCTTTCTGGAAGCTCAACGGGTAAATCCCGCGGTAGATAACCCACACAGGGAATGCCGGTTTCCGCTTCTACAGCTTCGGCCACCAGTTCATAATGACCTCTGCTGCCTGCTTTGTTTACAATCACACCGGCCAGATTGACATCACTGCTAAACTGGCTGTAACCAGCAACCAGCGCAGCGGCACTCCGGGCCATTCCTCCGGCATCTATTACCAGCAGAACCGGAATATCTAACATCTCTGCTATTTCCGCCGAACTTCCTTTATTTGTCAGAGGACCTGCCCCATCATAAAATCCCATAACTCCTTCAACTATAGCGATATCTGCCTCCTTATTTTTATGGGCCCAGATATATCGAAGGTAAGATGAAGATATAAGCCAGCTGTCCAGGTTATGAGAAGGGCGATCACATACAAATCTGTGAAAACCGGGATCTATATAATCGGGTCCCACTTTGAAAGGCTGAACAATTTTATTCTGCTCTTTAAAAGCTCCCATAAGTCCCAGGCTGATTGAGGTTTTGCCTGCGCCGCTTTCCGGAGCAGCAATCATAATAGCACGTAAATTAGAGTTTTGCATATTATATTCTCCTTCACAGATATATAAATTGGGCTGGGATATTATCTTATTTCTCTTCTTCCCTGCCTTTTACCACTTAAGCCGGTATGACATAGTTAAGCCCCTTTTGGTTTATTATGTCCACTTCGATACCATAGGCCCTGCGAACATTTTCCGGGGTTATAACTCTGTCAGGCCTACCGCTGGACATTATTCTGCCCTCGTGCAGCAAGGCCATTCTTTCCGCAAAACGGCAGGCGTGATTCAAATCATGCAGCACAACCACAATTGTTAAACCTTCATTTTCTTTAAGCTCCTGTACTTTGCGCAGCACTTCATGCTGATGGTTTATATCCAGGCTGGCTGTGGGCTCATCCAATAGCAAAATCTCCGGCTCCTGGGCTAAAGCCCGCGCTATCTCTACTTTCTGTCTTTCTCCACCGCTCAATTCACGGGTGCTGCGCTCGGCCAATTTTTCAATACCCAGCTCTGCTATGACTTCTTCTACTATCTGCCGGTCTTTCTGGCCAACTTTCCATCTAATATAAGGCCTCCGTCCCAGAAGTATATATTCATAGACCGTGGTTCCAAAAGTATCATTACTGTTCTGAGGAACATAGCCCAAAAATTTGGCCAGCTCGCGCGAAGAAAAATTTACCGCTTTTTCGCCTTTAATCTCCACCCTGCCATCATCAGGAACAAGCATACCGCAGCAAAGCCGGATTAAAGTTGATTTGCCGCTGCCATTGGGCCCCAAAAGGGCGGTAATTTCACCCTGTCCAAATTCCAGGTTAATGCCCTGAAGCACATAATCTCCGGAGCTTTTAGGTTTTTTATAATAAGAAAAATGCAGATTATTCACTTTTATCATAGCCAGTACTTCCTCCTTCTGCGTACGAGCATATAAAGGAAAAACGGAGCTCCCACACCTGAAGTAATTATTCCTACCGGCATCTCGGCCGGGCTTATTATCATTCTTGAAATTATATCAGCTCCCACCAGAAAGCTTCCTCCCAGCAGTCCGGCTGCTGGCATAAGATAGCGAGAATCATTGCCAAAAACCATCCGGGCCAGATGAGGTGTGACCAGCCCGACAAAACCTATAATTCCCGTGAAAGCTATAGCTGAGCTGGTCAGGAAAGCAGCCAGCACACTGGTTTTTCGCCGCAGTTTTCTGACATCAATTCCCAGATTGGCGGCAACTTCACTGCCTGCATTTAAAGCATTAATATCCCAGGCGTATTTGAGCAGCAGTGAAACTCCCAGCAGCAGGGCCGGAGCTAAAAAGATAATATCCCGCCAGCGCGCTGTATATACTCCTCCCATCAGCCACAGGGTGAGATCCCTTAGCTGTTCATGGTCGGTAATGTACTGGATAAAGGAAAGCCCGGAAGAAAATAGATAGCTCAGTGCTACTCCCGCCAGTATCAGCAGAGTAGCCCCTCCCCCTTTTAAAGAGGCCAGAATATTAATAATAAAAATAGCCAAAAGCCCCATCATAAATGCTCCGATTATCACAGCTGTTGAGCCAGTAAAGTTAAAGAGAAAACCTCCGGTAATAATGGCCAGAGCAGCTCCCAGTGCTGCTCCTGAGGATATTCCCAGTGTATAGGGGCTGGCCAGGGGATTATGCATTATAGACTGCATAACCGCCCCCGAAATTCCCAGGGCAAAACCGGTCATAGCCGCCAGCAGTACACGGGGCAGACGCAGCTGAAACACGATACCGGCAGCCCGGGTGTCGAGAAGCTCACCACTACCCCTGAGACGCTGAAATACAATGCGATAGGCATCTGCGAATGATATGTCTGCTGCCCCCCGGGAGAGTGAAAACAGGCCTGCTGCCAGCAGCAGTGCCAGCAGCAGCAATAGTCCCATAACTTTATACCAGATAAGCTGTTGATACTGATCTTTCATATTATTTTGCCACCTATTCTGCAGGATAGATTACAGGAATTTCTTCGCCCTCATAATTGTAAAATTCCTCATGCATCTCATTGAGAACATCTGTCGGATTAGTATCTTCAAATAATTCAGGATGGAACCACTCTGCCAGCTGCAGTCCTCCTACTACCGAGCGCAAACCACCAATCACATCGCGCGAAATTACATATACCTGTTCTTCCTGCACAGCTGTAACATCCTGCAGTTCCTCTCGCTCCATCATCTCTTCTCTTTTTTCCTGCATACTATCATATGAGGTGTTGCGGCCTGCCTGTATAACGATAATTTCCGGGTTTTCTTCCCAGACATATTCTGCTGAAACCTGTGGATAGGCACCTCCGCTGAGACCGGCACTTATATTATTGCCGCCAGCAAGCGCAATCCAGGTATTAACATTTGCTTCACCACTGGCGGTGTTATAGGCATCCCGCCACTCCCAGTAGACTTTTGGCAGATCCTGGGCCTCTAATTCTTCCACCCGGTCCTCAATCATATCATGGTACTCGTTAAAATGACTGAGAAGTTCCTGTGCTCCCTGTATATTTCCGCTAACTTTTCCCATATTGTAGGTCAATTCGGGCAGCCTTTCCAGTTTTCCGGCTTCTTCCACCATTACCGGTATATCAAAACTTTCCAGCTGCTGACGTACATCATCTGATAGCATGGTATCGGCTATAAACAGATCGGGATCAAGCTCTATTACTTTTTCAGTCTGAAAGCGGAAGGAAGAAGACCCCATTGAAGCCACTTCTCCAATTTCTTCATCTATAACTTCTGTATATGTATCTCCCCGGCCAATCAGCTTATCTTCTGCTTCCAGCACCACGATAAATTCATTAAAGGAACCTCCCATACTGATAATTTCCTCAGGTTCCTCTTCCAGATAGACAGTTTTACCTTCTGTGTCTTCGAGCTCTACGGGATATTCTGCTTCTTCCGGAAATTCATCGATTTCCACAGCTTCTGCCAGCGCTGTATTTAACCCCACTGCTATCAGCATGAGAGCCAGCAGCATAACAATGGTAGAAGTCTTTAATATTGCTGATAGTTTTTTGCAGGTAGAATTTACATTAACATTTTGGGCGAATATTTCTGCAAGCAAATTTTGCCTGAATTTTAACATTTAATTTTCCTCCCTGTTACAGATCTTTGTGGTAATATTTTGGGGTCTGATATTGTAGTCACACTGCTAAAGAACATTTTAAAATGTATCTAATAAATGAGCCATTGATCAGAGAAAAAGCACTACTTAAGTATTTTCGTAATCTTGACTTTCAGCAGTTAAACTATTGCAATTAAGCTTCGGATAAAGTCTCCCTCCTCCTGCCGGATGGAATTATCACCTCCGAAATCTGGTAATTGTGTAAGTATGCAAATTATTTTCAAAGCATAAAATCAGCCGGTAAAGCTCGGTCGGGAAAATATTAAGCTAAAAAATATTTGAAATGAAATTTCATATATAGGGTTAATCCCGTTCCAGTTTCTTTTCTCCGTGAGTTTAACCAGCCCAATATAAAAACCCACCCTCGATAACAGGGTGGGAGATAATCGGTCATTCTGCTTGCTTATATAACAAGTTTAACCCGAAAGATAGTCAGCAGTACAGGGCAAAAATAATTTCCACATTAACCAAAAACCAAATAATAAAACCCCAATCCGGCGGCAAGCACGCAGAATTGAGGGTAATTGCTCCTGATTCGGGCAGACCAATTACCTGCCTTTCTTGCCATCGAAGATTTTAGCAGGTTTAAGATCGGGCAGGTCTCCTGACTTCCGGTCTTTAATCAGCTCAGCCTTCCCCGGATATTAAAATATCCGGGTGGCATATCCAGTCGACATTACCGGTTACAGTGGCGGGCCCGTTCAGGCTTTTCACCTGATTCCCTATTCTCCCCCGGCCGTAGCCGGAGGCACCCAATCCTAAATTTATTAAATTTTAAGCCAATAAGTTTGCTGTTAGTTTAATCTCGGAAAGTTAGCAAAATCTCACAGAATCCAGTTTTATATCTAACATGATTGCTCTATAATCATAATTATACGTACTGGTTTAAAATCCTGCCTGATATCTAATATTATTTAATCAGATAGAAATTTTGTTATCGAAGCGAAATATTCCCAGCATCAGCGGTACCGCGACCTCCTGAGGCAGTCGCAGCCAGCCCGTAACCAGCGGCGAAAGCATGGCTCCTGCTATTTCCTTAATACCGCTCTCATACAGAATAGCAGCAGCACCAATCCCCAGAATTAGCGGCAGCTCACCATTTACCATAAATCTTTTCAATCTTATGATTACCTTTTTAAAAACGACATCTACTCTGGGTCTGAGTAGTGGTGGAATTTCCATGGGAGTGACCGGTCTGGCGCCGGGTAAAAGCTTCTCCAGCAATAAACCGGCAGTTATGATTATAAGTAGTGAAAACAGGAAAACCGCCGGAACCAGCAGCAGCGAACCTTCTGACAATAGAGCTATAAATGCTCCGGTCTGGGCAATACAGGGTACCGCCAGGCTTATTGCTCCTGATACTATGATACGCTGTTTGCGGGTGGAAAAGGTCCGGGTGGCCATTATTCCCGGTATACCACATCCATATCCCAGCAACAGAGGAATTATGTTCGAACCGCCAAGACCTATTTTGGCCATCAAACCATCCAGTAAAGTGCCCAGTCGGGGCATATAGCCGCTGTCTTCAAGCAGGGTCAGGGCAATGTAAAATGTGAATACGTAGGGTAGAACCAGGCCAAAAGGCCATTCCAGTCCCTTTACCAAAAAACCGTACTCACCTATAAGTACCCTTTTTATAAATGAGGGGGAAAGCAGAAACTGCACCACTGATTCTACTGCCGGAATCATCAAACCTTCGATCAATGGCAGCAAAAGATATTGTCTCAGTCCCATACCAACCCCTACAACCAGACCGAATATAGCAACCAGAACCAGGATTGCTGTAGGTAAACCGGGCCAGGGTTCTACCAGCTTATCTCCCCACTTCTTATTCTCTGAGGTCTCTGTTCTTTTTACGGCCTCAGCCGCCAGGTGCTCCGCTCTGGCCCAGGTTGCAGAGTCATTGCTTTTTTCCCCGCCCTAACTCCCAGAGGTGGCAAAAGTGTATTATCGGGAACAAAACACACCTCGCAGCTGCAGGGTTCGGCAAGCTCCTCCAGCCTCAATACACTCTCCTGCTGGTTCTCGCTTTCATAATCAGGGTTTATTTCGATCATTACTGATTTCTTTCCCACATTTTGTTCAACACTGACACTTTCCCATTGAAAATTGTTATTCAAACGCCCATTTCCCCCCACACCACCGGAATCAATATCTGAAAACAATTCCTCAGCATCTGCTCTGCCGTCAAAATGCTTCAGCCAGCCCCGGGGCTGGCGATAAATTATTTTCCCGCCCTCACCTATAGTCTCGGCTATTTGGATCAGGCACTCCTTTCCGGGTCTGACATTGTAGGATACCCAGACAGCATCAAATTGAGAATAATCGATTTCCTGGCAGTATCCCCTGGTGAAGTCTATTTTACTGGCAAAACCGTAATGCTGTGAGAGCACTTCTGCTCTTTTTATGGCCTCATCATCAATATCAATAGCTTCTACTTCCCACCCTCTTCTGGCCAGCTCAAATGAAGTAAAAGGAAAAGGCCCACTGCCAAGATGGGCAATCTTGTCTCCAGGGGAGATATCAGCAAGCTTAATTTCTTTATCTACCATTTTGCCATAAAAAATGTCACCATACTTTTCTCCCACACCTGGATTAAAACTTGCCATGTTTTCAATCTTCTTAACAAAATTAGAAATAATATTTTTTGCTGCCATGATACATAAGTCTCCTTTTTGTATTGTTTTTTGAAACCTGTTTTTTATACTCAGGCTTAAATGAAACTAGTTATCAATTATGGCTAAAAAAATAGGTTCTTAATATCTGATTGGGCAGTCAAAGTAAAAATATTAGCCTAACTGATATTTATTTTCATTTGGTGCCTTCTATTATAGCGATTTCTATATTTTATGTCAAATTATTCACAATGATTATTAATAAGCTGCATGAATCATTTTATATCCTTCATCGATATATTTTAATTTTTATTTATTCGCCACCAATTAAAATAGCAGAAGCCAGTGAGGTAACGGGAATAGCCAGTACCAGTCCCAGAGAACCGGTCAGTCCGCTCAATATTTCTGTAGCCACATGATCCAGGTTAAGGATTCTAAGCCAGTCCATCTGTTGGGCCATTATCAGCAATAGCAGAGGAATGGTTCCACCAACATAAGCCAATATCAAAGTATTTGACATGGTAGCCATGATATCGCGGTCCACTTCTAAAGAATGCTGAAAAAGCTCTCGCGGCTCAATCTGAGGTTTAGCTAGCTTTAGCAGTTTGCTTTTCATTGTACATTTCCCCCAATCCACCGATCAATACACCGGCCATTCTTCCCCACTCAAATTACGTATATTCTCCTGATGCTCGGGGTCTAATGAGCCATTATTGTGCAGTTTACTGTTATTAAAATGCAGGCAAAAATGCCCCGGAAAGTTATTATCATGTATATCATATGCGCCATGAGGCTGTCCATTTATAGAGCCAGCTATAAGACGGTTGTCTATATGCACTATCACCGATCTTCTGTCCCAGCTCCAGCTGCCCCCATAAATTTGCCTCATTATCTCTGTATCCCGGGTGGTAAGTGGTTCTACATCGGCATGATTGGTTCCACCCCAGCGCACAACCTCAAAACTCAAACCGGTTTTTACATCAGTAATTATGGCCGTATCATTGCGGGGGAACATATAGTCAACCTCAGTCCACCAATCCAGAGCTTCAATCTTCGGAGATATCGTGCTAAAAGCACCAGGCACCTGCAGAGTATCTCCCGCCCTGATATTGGGGGAATTAAGGTTGTTAGCTGCTTTAATCTGTTCCACACTGGTATCGAAACGAGCGGCCAACTCCCACAAAGTATCACCGCGTTGCACAGTATAATGTCCGACCTCTTCCCGCCCTGATGTTAGTTCATTCCAGGTATTGGGACCCAGGACTCCATCAGCTGACA
>CAZVMQ010000041.1:0-14450 GCA_964628755.1 uncultured Halanaerobiaceae bacterium | reverse complement strand
GAAGCTGAGCCCGAAGAAGAGCCAGAGGAGGAAGAGGTTGAAGCAGAAGAGAGAGTACTGACCGGCACTGCCGAAGGTTATGGGGGAGAGCTTGTGGTTGAGGTGACAGTAGTTGACGGTGAAATTACCAGTATAGATATTGTAGACCATTCGGAGACAGAGGGTCTTGCTGAGCCGGCGTTTGAGCAGGTGCCCGAAGATATAATAGCCACACAGAGCACCGATGTAGATGTAGTTACTGAAGTTACACTCACCAGTGAAGCGATAATGGAAGCCGTTGATAATGCTGTGGCTGAACTGGACGAGGCCGAACCAGAAGAAGAGCCAGAGGAGGAAGAGGTTGAAGCAGAAGAGAGAGTGCTTACCGGCACCGCTGAAGGTTATGGTGGTGAACTGGTGGTAGAAGTCACCCTGAGAAACGATGAAATTATTGAAGTGTCAGTAATAGAGCATGAAGAAACCGAAGCTCTGGTGGAGGAAACTATGGAAGAGATCCCGGCCAGAATTGTAGAGCAGCAGTCAACTGATGTAGATGTGATTTCAGGTGTGACTATGACCGGAGAAGCGATTATAGAAGCTGTAGAGTCTGCAATGGAATAAATTATTCGTTTTGTTCATATAAATATATTTGTAAATAGATCAATAACTGTCGGCTTCTTTCTCTATTTTACCGATGAGAAAAGGGGCCGGCAGTTTTTTTATTTGCTGTAAAAAAGCAGGAGTTTATCAGGACTTATGGAAATATAAAATGTAGAAGACAAACTAATAATCAAAAATCAAAATAATCTTAAAAGGTATGATAATATGGCTGAAAAGAGGTTAAAATTGCTGCCCGCTCTCCTGGGCGTCATTGTGTTAGTATTATTTTTATATATAATGAATATGAATTTTTTTGCAAATCAGCAGCCAGCTGAAGGTGAGTACCAGGAAGAGATGATTCCAGAACATGAAATAGTAGATCTAGAAGAGGCTCATCTGCCTGAAGCCAAAAGGTATGAATATCATGTGCTGGTTAAGGAAGAAGTGGATGTAAAACCCCTTAGGCATACTTCATATTTTCTGCTGGAAAAAGCTAAAGAGGACCTGGAATTTAATGGGGTGGCTTTTAGTTATTATGATAGAGAAGAATATGTTGGAAGAGCCCGGGAGACTCTGGGGCAGGCTTTCTATGCTCCTTATGGCAACCCGGGGAGAGTAGCTGAAGTTTCGGCAGGTGATTATGAGAACATGGAATTTTCCTGGTCACTGCGCAGCAAGGATTGGGAGCAGCAGCTTTCTGACAGGGAAGCTGAAATTTGGGCAGCCTGGCAGGATTTATATCAAAACTTGCAGGAGAAACTGAGTGCAGAAGAGGATGTTGCAGAAAAATATTTGCTTCGTGATAATGATAAACCTGTTATCAACGAGAAAGCTGTGTCAGAAGAGATAGCTGCTAATTATGAAATTGAGCTGGAAAATGTGGAAAATATCAGATCCAGTTTTAGCAGCTGGACTTCTATGGATAAGGGGAATTAATTTTTGATTTCATTTGATTACCTTAACTTTGAATAACTTAATCTTTAAAATTAAGGAGAGTTATAATGAATAATAAAACTCTGCTCACCGATCTGTATGAGTTAACCATGGCCCAGGGATACTTCAATAAAGGCAAACGCGAGGAAGCTGTCTTTGATCTGTTTTACCGCACCAATCCCTGTGATCATGGATACGCAATTTTTGTTGGTTTAAATCAGGCGGTGGAATTCCTCAACAATTTTAATTACACCGAGGATGACCTGGAATATTTGTCTAATCAGGGTTTTGGGCCCGAATTTCTGGATTATTTAAGAAATTTTGAGTTTACCGGTGATATTTTTGCTGTACCCGAGGGAAGTGTAGTCTTTCCTCATGAACCTTTAATGAAGGTAAAAGCTCCAATTTTGCAGGCTCAGCTTTTGGAAACCACCCTGCTAAATATAATAAATCATCAGTCATTAATTGCCACTAAAGCTGCTCGAATTGCCACAGCCGCTAAAGATAGAGAGGTGCTGGAATTTGGCTTGCGGCGTGCTCATGGACCTGATGCAGGCTATTATGGGGCCAGGTCAGCAGTAATAGGAGGTTGTTACGGCACATCCAACGTGCTCGCCGGTAAAGATTTTGATGTGAATATTAGCGGTACTCATGCCCACAGCTGGATTATGACTTTCGAAAGTGAACTGGAAGCTTTTAGGACTTATGCCAATAACTTTCCCGATAGCTGCATTTTACTGGTAGATACTTATGACACTCTTAAATCTGGAGTGCCCAATGCCATTAAAGTATTCAAAGAGATGAAGGAAGAGGGGATTGAGCCGGACACCTACGGAATCAGGCTGGACAGCGGTGATCTGGCCTATCTTTCCAAACAGGCCAGAAAAATGCTGGATGATGCCGGCTTAGAAGATGCAATTATTGTAGCCTCCAGTTCACTGGATGAGGAAATAATCACTTCTCTGGATATGCAAAATGATCAAATAGACGTATTTGGGGTGGGCACAAAACTTATTACTTCTTCCAGCTGTCCATCTTTTGGAGGAGTCTATAAATTGAGTTCCTATGCGGACATACCTAAAATAAAAATTTCAGATAATGTAGAAAAAATAACCAATCCCGGAGATAAAAGACTCCTGCGGATTTATGACCGAGAGACAGATAAAATGATTGCAGATTTAATGGTGCTGGAACATGAACAGTTAACGGAGGAGGAAGAACTGGAGCTGTTTGACCCCCGGGATACCTGGAAGAAAACCACCTTAAAACCGGGTAGTTATACAATAAGAGAGATGCATCAACAGATATTTAAAGATGGAGAGTGTGTATATAAATTTCCTCAGGTGAATGATATTAAGGATTACTGTGAACAGGAGAAGAAAACCCTGTGGGAGGAATATAAAAGACTCATTAACCCGCATATTATGAAGGTTAACCTTTCTCATGAATTATATGATTTAAAACAGGAACTGCTGACCAAAAATGGTGTGGCTCCGGGAATGAACGGCCGAGAATAGTATTTGCTTTAACTAGAATACTCTTTATTCTGGCCCGGATGTTTATCATGGTCAGGCATGTTCAGGCAGAGGAGGAAAATAAATGGATGCCAACATTGTTCTTGCTGGCGAAGCAGGTCAGGGTTTAAAAACTTTTAGCAGATTACTGGGTAGAGGTTTTTTTCAGGCGGGTTATGATGTTTTTACCAGTAAAGACTATATGTCCAGAGTTCGGGGCGGACATAATTTCATGCAGATCAGATTCGGCCGGGGAGATTTTTCGGCTCCAGTAAAAGAAATTGATATTTTACTGGCTTTAAATGAAGAAGGTTTGGATCTGCATCATTCCCGGGTTAGAGACGGGGGCGTGATAATTTATGATGGCGAGCCGGATATTGCTTTTGCAGATAAAAATTTAATAAAACTACCAGCGGGAGAAATTGCCGCTGATATTAATCCCCGGGCGGAAAACACTGTATATATGGGAGCTGTATTAAAATTACTCCAGCTATCTTCTCAGCCCTGGGAAAACCTGCTGCAGAATTATTTTGCAGATGAATCAGTGGTGGAGGATAATCTGCTGCTGCTGGAAAAAGGCAGACAGGCTGTAAACTTCAAAATTAACAGGGAAAGTATCCCGGCAGAGATTTCTGAGAAAAATAAAGATCAGATATATATCAATGGTAATGACTCTTTAGGTATGGGGGCTGCTGTAGCCGGAGTTAAATTTTACAGTGGCTATCCCATGACTCCTTCCACCGGTATCATGAACTATTTAGCCGGCCATCAGGAGAGATTGGGATTAGCAGTTGAACAGGCTGAAGACGAAATAGGCGCCATAAATATGGCAATTGGAGCTTCCTTTGCCGGGGTGAGAGCTATGACTGCTACTTCAGGTGGGGGATTTGCTTTGATGAATGAAGGATTGGGTCTGGCTGCTATTACTGAAATCCCTCTGGTGGTAGCTGAAGTACAGAGGCCTGGACCTGCTACCGGTCTACCCACTCGCACCGGCCAGGGAGACCTATTGTTTGTGATAAATTCTGCTCAGGGAGAATTTCCTCTAAAAGTTATAGCTCCCCGAAATCGCGAAGAAGCTTTTGCCCAGACCATCAGAGCATTTAACATCGCAGAAAAATATCAAATACCAGTGATAATTTTGAGTGATCAGTTTCTGGCTGATTCAGCTGCCAACATTTCAGAGCCCGACCTTTCCAGTTTTACTAAAAATAGACATCTGCTTGACTGTGAAGATTGGTCTGGAGATCATGATTATCGCCGTTATCAATTCACAGAATCCGGAGTTTCTCCCCGGTCTTATCCCGGTCAGCTCGAAGATGAAGTGGTGCTTGTGGATAGCCATGAACACGATGAATGGGGGTTTGTGACAGAAGATCAACAGTTATGCCAAAAAATCATAGCTAAAAGGAATAAAAAAAGAGAGAGAATGAAGGAAGAAGATCTTTTGACTCCCGAGTATAGTGGTCCCGATTCACCCGAACATCTATTAATTTGCTGGGGGTCCAGTTATGGTCCTGCCCTGAAAGCCGTTAAAGAACTAAACAGCAAAAACTATAACCTGGGTCTGTTAAGCTATACCGATGTCTGGCCACTGGCCACCGACAAATTGCAGGAATTACAGCACAAAGTCGGTAAAATTATTGCTCTGGAAAACAATTCTACAGCCCAATTTGCTCGTCTTATAACTTCTGAATCTGGAGTATTATTTGATGAAAATATTCTTAAAGCAGATGGCCGTCCTTTTTATCCGGGAGAGATAAAAGATCAACTTCAGCATATTTTAACCTGAATCAATTAGGTCTGTCGGGAGTGTTTTTTTATGCAGGTGGTAATTTCGGTAAGCAATATTCAAATAAGCAGGCAAATCAAAGAAATTTTAACTGATTTAGGCTGGAAAAATATCAAGAAGATATCTAATCCATCACATTTAAATAATTACCTGAAAAATTCCCGGGATAAAATTGACCTGCTGATTATACATTCTGATTTTTTGTCCGGGCAGGAAGAAAATGAGATAAACCTGGAGGAATTAAGGGAAAAATTTTTATATAAACTTTTAATATTCAGGCTAGCAGAAGAAAATAACGAAAACTTAATTCTCAAACTGGTTGAGAAAATTGAAGCCGATGATTTTATGGTGCTGCCCGGTAAAACTGGTGAATACAGGGCAAGAATTAGCCTGGCCCGCAGAAAGTTAAGTGAGAGATTTTACTGGCAGAATAATATGGCGGGACTGGTGGAGGCAGAGGATTTCGAAAATATAATCAAGAGAGAGTGGCAGCGCGCCTACCGCAACAGCACTCCGCTGTCGCTGATAATGATAGAAGTAGATTTTGTGCCTGCTGACAGCGAGAACTTTCGCAGCAGTAATTTAGATGTGGAGCAGCAATGTCTGAAAAAAATAGCCGGTACTATTTCTGAAGCGGGATTTAGGCCTGGTGATATTGCTGGTTTTTATAAAAATAATATCTTTACAATTCTGCTGCCTGATACTAATCTAAAAGGAGCCAGAGAAGTCGGCAAAAGAATTTCGCGGTTAATTGTAATAACGGCCAAGAACTCAGATTATTTTACGGAGATAAATTCTAATCTGGGTATTGCCGGAATTATACCTTCCATAAGAGCTGAATCCAGTAAATTAATGTCTGCGGCTGAAGAGGCTCTTAACAAAGCAAAAGCTTCTCAAAATAGCAATTTGCAGACAATATCAGGCAGTGAAATTGAATCCAACCTGAGAATAGAATAAAATACTTGATTAAGCAGGTTGACTTTATAATTAATAATTGTTATTATTTAATCAAACAATTTTCAGGAGGTAGATATTATGTTAAAGGTTGGTGAACCAGTACCTAACTTTTCCACCATGGCCTTCAAAGATGGTGACTTTGAAGAAATTTCTCTGGAAGATTATGATGGCATGTGGAAGGTCTTGTTTTTTTATCCCGGTGACTTTACTTTTGTCTGACCTACTGAACTGACGGCAGTTGCCGTCAAGTATGATGAGCTCAAAAAGTTAAATACTGAAGTTTTAGCGGTCAGTGTAGACAGTCATTTTACTCACAAAGTATGGCAGGAACAGGAACTCTCTGATATGGTAGATGGGGGAGTCCCTTATCCCCTACTGGCAGATCCCGGGGGGGAAATTGGTAGAGCCTATAATGTTTATGATGAAGATATGAAGGTAAATCTTCGCGGTAGGTTTATCATTGATCCCGAGGGAATTCTGCAGTCGGTAGAAGTTGTAAATGAACCGGTGGGTAGAAACACTGATGAAATCGTACGTCAGGTACAGGCCCTGCAGCGTGCTCTGGGTTCAGGAGAAGCTACACCTGCTGACTGGGAGCCAGGTGAGTCAACTTTAAATCCCGGGCCTGATCTGGTAAACAAAGTTCATGAACAGTGGGAAGCCAGCAAAGAATCTTAAACTGGTTTGTCATTGTTTTATATAGATTCAGTCAAAGGGGGGCCTGACAGAAAACCAGGCCTCCCTTTAAAAAATAGTGCTTCCTTCGCGAAAGCTCTTCCCTGAATTTGAAAAATTTTTAGTATCACTTAGCTTTATAGCTTCCAATACTTTATAAGCTCCGGCATTGTCCTGGTAATCCAGCATATAGGGCAATTTCATCAGCGGTTCTGGAGAAGAACCTAAAACAGAAAAATCCAATGTTTTTTTCTTAATTGGCAGGAATTTATTCCCTATTATAGAATAATATATATAGAAAATATTTTTAATTTTAATTATGCAAACGTTTGAATAAAGGGAGGATATATTATGAGCAGGATAATAAAAGGTGACTCACAGGTTGCATTTTTCTGTCAGGTTTTTGCCTTTATAATTTTAGCTGTTTTCCTGCTGATTAGTGGGGTAGAAGCGGAAGAATTGAGAGAGCCCGGCCCCGGGCTGGTGGAAGTTAGTTTTAGCTATCAACCTCCTATTGCTGTAGAAGAAGTTTATCTGTCCGGGGAATTTAATGATTGGGATCCCGAGGGTACTTTAATGACAGATGATACCGGCGATGGAATATATGATGTAACTATTTTTTTGGAACCAGGAGAATATGAATACAAATTTGTGATTGAAGGTGAAGACTGGATAACCCCCGAGGATGCTGATGATTATGCTCCGGATGGTTTCGGCGGAGAAAATGCGGTGATCCAGGTGGGGGAGGAACAAATTTTGCCGGAGGAAGAGCCCGTAAGAGGAGATGGGCAGATAACTGCTGACCTTCTCCATCATGATATAGATGATATGAGTTATTTCAATCCCCGCTCCCAAAACAGAGCAGCTTTCCATTTCGAGACATACCGGGGTGAAGTAGAATCAGTAAAACTTAGACTTAAACCGGAAGGCGACAAGCAGGATTATCTCACGGAAGACCTATACAGATTTTTAAGTCATCGCACTTCTGATTTTTATAGAGGTGTAATTGAACTGCCTGAAGAAAAATTTTCTTACTATTTTCAGGTAATTGACGGTGAAACTGAATACTATTATGGTGATAAAGGGGCTGCTCAGTCCAGAGAGGAAGCAGGAGAATTTTACCTGGATTTAGCCGAAAAAGATATCTTTCATACGCCAGACTGGGTTCAGGATGCTGTATTTTATCAGATATTCCCCGACAGATTTGCCCGGGGTAGTACAGAAAATGACCCCGGCTTAATAGAATTGTATCAGAATGAGCGGGAAAGATATGAAGCATATATACCAGAATGGCATCAGGGTATTAAGCCGGGTCAAGATCCCGTTTTGCGGGGAGAAGAACAGTTGAGTGATGAGGATAATGCCATTCACCCCCCGGCAGGTTACTATGCTTATTACGGTGGTGATTTACTGGGGGTAAAGGATAAAATACCGTATCTGCAGGAACTTGGTATAAATGCAGTTTATTTTAATCCCATTTTCGCTGCCAGTGCCTATCATCGCTATAACACTTCCGGCTTTGAATATATCGATACAAACCTGGTTTATCAGGGAGATCAGGAAGCCTCCCAGGAGTTCTTTGCCCGGCTGGTAGAGGAGCTTAACGAGCACGGCATCAAGGTAATTCTGGATGGTGTTTTCAACCATGTTGGGTATGAACACTGGGCTTTTCAGGATGTAATAGAAAATGAAGAGGATTCAGAATATCTTAACTGGTTTGATATACACAGTTTTCCCATAAAATCTCTTTATGAGCAGCAGCAGCAAGATCTTGAGCCCAATTATGATGGCTGGTGGGATTTTGGTCATATGCCTGAATTAAATGTCGATGAACCGGAAGTTAGAGAATATATTTGGCGAATAACCGAAAAGTGGATGGATAAAGGAATTGACGGATGGAGGCTGGATGTACCCACCGATGTAACCCGGACTGATCCTGATTTTTGGTCTGACTGGCGTGAACATGTAAAATCTCTTGATGAAGATGCTTATATAACTGGAGAAATTTGGGGTGATGGCAGTTCCTATCTCCAGGGAGACGAATTTGATGCGGTGATGAATTATCGCTTTAGAAATGCTGTTAATAGTTTTGTAGGTCAGGGCAGATTTACGGCCGAAGAATTCCACAGAGAAATGATGAGAATACTGTTTGATTATCCCGACCAGGCAGTTTTCTCTCTTTTAAATTTACTGGGCAGCCATGATACCGCCCGATATATGACAGTTGTTGACGGTGATAGAGATAAATTTAAACTGAGCAAACTTTTACAGATGACATATATAGGTGCTCCCATGATTTATTATGGAGATGAAATAGGTATGGAAGGAGCAGATGATCCTGATAACCGCAGGACTATGGTCTGGGAAGATAGAGGTTATACTGCTCCTGATGAAGATTTGAGGGAATATATTAGTGAACTTATACAAATCAGGAACGAAAATGAAGTTTTGCGCAGAGGAGAAATTAAAAAAGTCAATTCGGAAAAAGCTAGAGTTTATAGTTTTCTCAGGACTGATCTGGATGAAGACATGTTGGTTATAATCAATGCGGAAGAAAATCCCGTTAATTTGAGCATTCCAGAAACAGATCTGCTGCATGTGGATTTAACTCGAGATAGCTATGAGGATATTTATCGAAACAAACAGGTACCTGTAGAAGACAATACATTAAATATAGAGCTTCCTGGTTTGTCTGGGTCTATAATATCATTATAAGATATCGAGGTGATTATCAATGGAGAAGATACTTCTGGCAGTAGATGGTTCGGCCGCCTGTGATAAAGCTGTGAAAAAAACTTTAGAACTGGTCGATGAAATGGATGCTGAAGTCACAGTTTTAACCGTGATAGAAAAAAATATAACACCCCTGACCGATTCCGATAATGATCGTGAAAACAAATATCCCGATGATGATGAATATGTATCGAAAGCTAAGAATATTGCCCATGATTGTGCCAGTGTGTTTGAGGGGAGAGCCAAAAAATTAAATAGGATAGTCGAGGCGGGCAGTCCTGCTGAAATCATCTGCAATGAGGCGGAAAAAGGTGAATATGATTTTGTGGTTTTATCCGATATGGGCAAACATGCTCTCAAAAGATTTTTTCTGGGCAGCACCACAGAAAAAGTTGTCAGACACTGTAATACTTCGGTCATGGTGGTTAAATAATTGTCTCCCTTATTCAGGGGAAGGTTGTAGTTAAATCATGAAGCAGATTACAATAAAAGATGTGGCTGAACATGCCGGCGTTTCTCCTTCAACAGTTTCCCGGGTTATTAATGATAACAGCAAGATCAGCGAGGAAACCAAACAAAAAGTGCGAGAGGCTATGGATAAGCTGGGTTATTATCCCAATGAGATAGCCAGAAGTCTGGTTAAACAGCAGACAAAATCAATCGGACTGGTATTGAGCAGACCAGCAGATAGAGCTCTTGCCAATCCCTTTTTTCCCGATATAATAAGAGGGATAGCGGCAGAGCTGCAGGCTCATAATTTTCAGCTGGTTCTCACAGCTGCAGAAGATTATAAATCTGAAAGCCATCAAGCTCTTAAACTTTTGAGAAATGGCAGTATAGAAGGTTTGATTGTCATGGCTGCTAAGGTTAAAGATGACCTTATCTCCCGTCTGGCTAAAAACAATTATCCTTTTTTACTGGTAGGTCGCAGCCGGGAATTAACAAACATTCCCAGGGTCGATAATGATAATGTCCGGGCAGCCCGCAGAATGACCGAATTATTTATTTCCCGAGGATATACCAGAACGGCGCTGCTAACCGGCCCCGCTGGTTATGTGGTCAGCCAGGACCGTCAGCAGGGTTATCGTCAGGCTCTGGAAAAAGCTGATCTGTCTTTCGATTCCAGTTTAATTTACCGTTCAGAATTCACTTATGAAGCCGGGCTAAATGCAGCTAAAAAGCTTTTGCAGGAGCGGGGAGGAGACATAGATAGTGTTTTTGCCGCCGATGACATTCTGGCAATGGCCGTGGTTCGGGCTGCAGACTCTTTGAATATATCTGTACCACAGGACTTAGGTGTAGCGGGTTTCAACGATGCTCCTCTTGCTTCTTTAATCGAGCCGGCTCTCACTACAGTCTGTATTCCTATAGTAGAGATGGGAAAAAGTGCTGCTGAAATGCTGTTAAGTATAATAGACGAAGGAGGGAGCTCTTCCAGGGAAAAGATCATTCCTGCTGAGATAGTTACGAGAGATTCATTATAATAGAGGGCTTACGAGGAAGGTATTTAACCTTCCTAAAAATAAAAACTGGAGGGAAAAAAATGAAGAAACTGGCAATTTTAGTGCTTACTCTGGCTGTATCTATGGGTTTTTTAATTGGGCCTGTAGCCGCTTCGGAACCAGGAGAGCTTTTGATCTGGGCAGATGACAACAGGATTGAAGTTTTACAGGAATTTGAAGATGAATTTGAAGAAGAACTGGGAGTTCCGGTTATCCTGAGAGAGAAATCCTTTGATGCTATCAATGATGACCTGGGAGTAGAGGCGCCTGCTGGTGAGGGCCCGGATGTATTTGTCGGTGCTCACGACTGGATGGGCGAACTTGTAGCTGACGGCCTGGTAGAGCCTATTGAAATGGACCAGGAATTGGTGGATCAGTTTGAAGATGTAGGTATTGAAGCTTTTACCTGGGGAGAAGAACATTATGGGCTTCCTTATGCCATGGAATCCATCGCTCTTATCTACAATAAAGATCTGGTGGAGGAACCTCCAGCTAGTTTTGATGAATTTGCAGAAGTGGTCAGAGATATTTCTGCCGAAGATGATAAGTACGGTTTTGCCCTGCCGCAGCCAGATCCCTATCACACCTATCCTTTCATGACAGCCCTGGGTGGATATGTTTTTGGCTATGATGAAGAAGGGGTTTTAAACCCTCACGATATAGGCTTAAATAATGAGGGAGCTATTGCTGGCCTGGAGAGACTCAATGAGCTTTATGCAGAAGAGTCAGTACCATATGTAGACTTTGATACCATGGAAGGGCTCTTCACCACCGGTGATTTGGCCATGATGGTTACCGGCCCCTGGGTATTCCCGGCTCTGGATGATGCGGATGTAGATTATGGTGTAGCTCAAATTCCTCTAATGAATGATAATCCACCCCAGCCCTTTGTAGGAGTTCAGGGTTTCATGATCAGTTCTTTTACCGAAAATCCCATACTTTCACTGACTTTCGTTACAGAATTGCTGGCTGATGAAGAAATAATGCACCGTTTTTATGAGATTGAGCCCCGTCCACCTGCTCATATAGCAGCAGCAGAAAGAGCGGCTGGAGATCCCAATACAGAAGGTATTCTGGAAAGTGCAGCTGATGGCACACCCATGCCAGCTATTCCAGAAATGTCAGCTGTTTGGGGGGCCTGGGAAGATGCCCTGGATCTTATCTTTACTCAGGAACAGGATGTAAGACCTGCTATGGATGATGCTGTAGAGCTTATCAGACAGGAGATAGAAAACTAAAAATTGAGATAACTGGTATCTTTATACCCGCTCCTCTTTTACAGGGGAGCGGGCTAATTAATCCTGATTAAAGCTTTGACAAAGTATAAAGACTGAGTTATTTTGAAGGAGGTTTATGTTTTTGTTTTCCTGGAATAAGGCTTTCTTTTTTAAACTTATATCACTGGGTTTTTTCAACGCCTTTGCTGTTTGGGCTGCTATAATTTTATTTGTCCAGCGCAATATGATCTTTTTGGGGATTCTGGTAGTTGGGGTCATAATAATAAATTATGTATACCTGAATAACAAAAATTATCATCTTAAATATATTGTACCGGGCACTATTTTCATGGTGCTGCTGGTGGTAATTCCAATATTTTACACTGCTTATATATCTTTTACCAATTATGGCACGGGAAATATGCTGGACAAACAGCAGGCAATAAATCAGATTACCGGCAGACATCATCGTCCGGAGGACCCCCGGGAATTTGATTTTTCTGCCTTTATGGAGGAAGAGACAGAAGAAATTATATTATTATTTGAAGATAGAGAAGATGGCAGCCTGTTTTTAACTGTAGATGATGAGGCAGTTCCGGTGGACAGAGATGATCCCAGGCTGGAAGATACCACCGGGGATGGTGAAATTGACACGGTAAATGGCCTGGAAAAAATGGACAGGTCGGAAGTTATTCAGAATATATCTCGCCTGGAGCAGATGGAGTTTGATTTCAATGATAATCTCCTGCGCATTAGAGATCTCAACAGATTTGCTCTATACCGGCAGAGTTATGAATATATAGAAGAAGAGGACATGATTGTAGATTTGAGAACGGGAGAAGAGTATCTTCCCCGGGAAGGTCACTTTGTCAATGCTGAGGGTGAGAAGCTGGATCCCGGGTTTACAATCACCATAGGTTTTGATAACTATCGTAAGATTTTAACTGATCGGCGGGTGACAGGACCATTTTTAAGAGTTTTCATCTGGACTTTTCAGTGGGCATTTTTAAGTGTAGGTACTACCTTTGCGCTGGGATTATTCGTGGCTATTCTGCTCAATGATAGAAATATGCGTTTTCGCAAACTTTATAGAGTTCTATTAATTTTACCTTACGCAGTGCCTGCCTTTATTTCCGTTTTAATCTGGCGGGGAATGTTCAACCCTTCGGTTGGGGTAGTAAACCGAATTATAGAATTTATAGGTTTAGGAGGTATTCCCTGGCTGCAGAATATATTCTGGGCAAGAGTAGCACTGGTGATAATCAATCTCTGGCTGGGTTTTCCCTATATGATGCTCCTGGGGCTGGGAGCTTTACAGAGTATACCCGGAAATTTATATGAGGCTGCTGCTATCGATGGCGCCTCACGCTGGCAGCAATTCCGCCATATAACTCTGCCGCTGGTGCTGGTTGCTCTGGCTCCTCTGTTAATAGCTTCTTTTGCTTTTAATTTCAATAACTTTAACGTGATATACCTATTCAACGAGGGAAGACCGGCTATCGCCGGTGCTCAGACTCCGGCTGGTGGTACAGATATTCTGATATCCTATACCTACCGTCTTTCTTTTGAAGCCGGCAGGGGCTCTGATTTTGGTCTGGCCAGCGCGGTGACGGTGCTGGTATTTATGATTACAGCCGTGTTAACATGGATAAACTTTAAGTACACCGGTGCTCTGGAGGAAGTGAAAGAAAATGAGTAACTATACACCAACCTGGATGCGCATT
This sequence comes from uncultured Halanaerobiaceae bacterium, assembly GCA_964628755.1. Taxonomy (GTDB): domain Bacteria; phylum Bacillota; class Halanaerobiia; order Halanaerobiales; family Halarsenatibacteraceae; genus Halarsenatibacter. Next base: position 824 of record CAZVMQ010000041.1, on the reverse strand, counting down.
TTAAAACATGTAATTATCTGGGCCATAATAGCTTTTGCCCTGTTTCCTATATTATGGTCACTCTCTGCTTCATTCAACCCTTCTAATACAATAGTGGGACAGCCTCTTATACCGGACGACGTCACTCTGGACCACTATATAGAATTGTTCACCAGTGATCTTCATCCTGTTTATTTATGGATGCTTAATAGTGTGGGAATTTCGCTTGTTACCGCTGTGTTTTCAGTCAGCCTGACTACTCTGGCGGCTTATCCTTTTTCCCGCTTCAAATTTCGCTTTCGCCGTAACGGGCTGTTCACGTTTCTGCTGGTACAACTGTTTCCACAAATGCTGATGATGGTAGCTATATTTATAATCTTTTTAAATGTAGGGCGGTCGTTTCCGGGGATTGGTATTAATACCAGGCCGGCGGTGGTAATCACCTATCTGGGAGGAGCTATAGGGGTTAACACCTGGCTGGTAAAAGGTTATATGGATACCATACCCAGGTCGATAGAGGATGCGGCATATATTGATGGTGCTTCCCATTTCCAGATCTTTTACAAGATTATAGTGCCGCTCTGCCGTCCCATCATCTCAGTAATATTTGTTATTCAGTTTATTCACAGTTATTCTGAATATGTGCTGGCTCGAGTACTTTTAAACAGCACGGAAAGATTCACCCTGGCTGTGGGGCTGCACATGTTTGTACAGGACCAGTATGGGGCCCGCTGGGGCGTTTTTTCCGCTGCGGCAATACTGGGTGCCATCCCTATAATCATTCTATTTATGCTGGTGCAGGACCATATCGTCACCGGATTTCTGGGTGGTGGTGGCATCAAGGG
>CAZVMQ010000040.1:0-14533 GCA_964628755.1 uncultured Halanaerobiaceae bacterium | reverse complement strand
AAGCAATTCTGATGGTTACTCATAATATATTTCAGGCCCGAAGGCTGGCCGATCGCGTCGGTTTAATGCATCAGGGCTGTCTGATCGAGGTAAAAGATCAGGAAACGTTTTTTACTTCCCCGGAAAATGAACTGACCGAGAGATTTTTAGAAGGAGACCTCCTGAACAAGGAAACCTGTTAATTCTGTTAATTATTCTATTGATATTTTTAACTCCTGGATCTTCTCTATATCAGCTGGTTGAATATAGTTTTAGTCATTTTCGTAATGCCTAAAATTGAAAGCTATAAGGCTCTGTTCACCAGGAAATTTTTCCTGTATTTAGGTTTAGTTTTCGGCCAAAAAATAGGGAATGGAGGGAAGGCAATGAAAGAGCCCGGCAGCAAGCAGCAGGCCCAAAACTGGCCGGATTTTCGTTTTACAGCAGAAGAGGCCGCCGGTGCTGTTGGTGATTTCGGCACTTTATTCCCCATAATTATCGGGGTGGCGGTAGTTACCGGACTGGATCTAGGCCCAATTTTGTTATTCATGGGCATAGCCTATCTGGCCACCGGGTTCTATTATCGGCTGCCCATGCCGGTTGAGCCGATGAAATCGATTGGTGCGGTGGCAATCGCGGGAGAGTTGAGCGCCGGTGAGATCAGGAGTGCCGGCATTATGATGGGGATTATTCTGCTGGCTCTGGGATTTGGCGGCTGGGTCTCTATCCTGCGTGAAAAAATCCCCGGCTGGCTGATCCGGGGCATCCAGCTGGGCCTGGCAGCAATTCTGCTCCAGCAGTCACTGGCATTTATTATCAGTGATCCGGTTCTGGGCACTATTTCTGCCCTGATCATAGTTGGGTTTACTTTTTTGCCGGTTGTAGATATCTCTTCCCTGGTGGTATTGGGTATCGGCATTATAATAGGTTTTCGCACTCTGGGAGGTATACCTCTGCACATCATCTCCTTATCACCGCCGGGACTCCCCGGTCTGGAAACCTTTTTGCCGGGGCTTATTCGGGGGGCATTTCCCCAGCTGCCCCTGACCGTGGGCAACGCCGTGCTGGCAACATCTCTGATGATTACAGACCTGTTCAATAAAAATGTGGCTGAAGAGAAATTGGTTAAAAGTATGGGGGCTTTCTGTCTTCTGTTTGTACCACTGGGTGGTTTCCCCATGTGCCACGGAGCCGGTGGACTTGCCGCCCAGTACAGATTCGGGGCCAGAACTGGAGGCTCCAACCTTATTTCAGGCACCATCCTGCTGCTAATGGGAATCTTCTTCGCCTCACCCCAGCTAATAGAGTTTTTCCCTTACGGAGTTCTGGGGGCTCTGCTGGTATTTTCCGCGCTGCAGCTGGCCCGCTCCGGCAAGGAGACCGATCGTCCAGTCCTCAGTTTGCTCACAGCTGGTCTGGCTTTGTTAACTGACATCGGAATTGCCTTTCTAGTTATGGCGACAATTTCCGCTATTTATGTATTTTACAAAAAACAAATTAAAACCTGATAGTGCAGATAACTTCTATTCTATCAGCTATGATTATATTCAATAATTGAACTGCAAAAAGACGTTTTCAGCAAAATTTCAAAATTATGACCTCCTCGCACAATATAGCTGAAAGCGATAAGCTTTCATTGTAATATTCGTCTCTCCTCATTCAATTATCTGCAAAAATTCCTCTTCATAACTCTTCTCCAGCTCCTGCTCAACTCTGGCTTTAAATGATTTATAACCTCTCATCAAATTTCTACCTCTTTCTGTCAGAGTGCTGCCTCCTTTATCGCCCCCACCAGTTTCTCTATGAAGTAGTTTGCTGCCCAGCCTGTTTTCGATCTTTTCTATTTTTCCCCAGGCAGTTCGGTAGGACATATTAAGCCGGGCAGAAGCCTGATTGAGAGATCCAGTTTCCTCTATTTTTTGCAGGAGCTGCAAAAGACCTTCCCCCACAATCTGCTCACCTTCTTCGTTTTCTATCCACAGTTTTAATTTGGGCTGCATGTATCATCACCTCACACCTAATATTATATGTGATTATCAATAATCTCCTATAGAAAGTTAGCTTCACATACAGTATCATTATAACAGGAATTAGGCTGCTATAAAATTACACCCGCTATCTTCTGAATCTACGACACAATAAAACAGGCTTCACCTCTACCAAAAAAAGGTGAAGCCTTAATAATTATCAGACCTCTCTAAACACGAGCCCTGGAACTCTGACTCAGGAGTCAATTATTATATTTTAAGCTTAATCTTTAAATTTTATTGCATTTAACGGGTTTAAAGTATTGCTATAATCGTTTTAAGGTGCTATCATAACTGGTCTTTTTTGGCAAAGGCATCCCTGGCTTTATAATCAGTATGCAGGAGTTCATGAGCCAGGCTGCTGCCGGGCTCTTCTAGATATCTTTGATAAAGCTCTTCCACCTGAGGATTCTCGTGAGATTTTCTGCGCTCTTTATTTTTATCAATTTCATATAGTGCCTCCATTCGCTTTTCCAGAGTATCTCTGTCTCTGGATATAGGCTGACCTCCTCCCCCAATACATCCTCCGGGACAGGACATGAACTCTACAAAATGATACTCGCGTCCATTTTTTATGGCCTCCAGAAGTTCGCGGGCATTTTTTAACCCATGAGAAATAGCAATATTCACTTCTGTGCCCTCAATTTCTACAGTTGCTTCTTTGATGCCCTCGGCAAGTCCCCGGGCAGGGGCAAAATCCACTCCCGGCAGCTCTTCGCCCGTCATCAGCTCATAAGCTGTTCTCAGGGCAGCCTCCATAACTCCTCCGGTTGTACCGAAAATAGCAGCTGCTCCGGTAGAGCTGCCCAGCAGTCGATCAAAATCATCTTCTTCCAGGTTGGAAATATCCATGCCCAGCTGTTTTATCATCTGGGCCATCTCTCTGGTGGTCAGCACAAAATCTACATCATCTTCCATCTCAGGTCTGGCAGCTTCATATTTTTTGGCAGTACAGGGCATTATAGATACCACAGTTAATTCTTCCGAATTCAAATCTTTCTCCTCCAGATAATATGAATTTGCCAGAGCTCCAAACATCTGCTGGGGCGATTTGCAGCTGGAAAGATTGGCGAGATAGCCCGGATAGAAAGCCTCGATAAATTTAATCCAGCCCGGACTGCAGGAAGTAAATAGCGGGATCTCTTCACCATTTTTAAATCTCTCTATAAATTCAGTACCCTCTTCCATAATAGTTAAATCGGCAGCAAACTGGGTATCAAAAACCCCATCAAACCCCATTTTTCTTAAAGCTGAAACCATTTTTCCCGTTGCTATAGTTCCTGGCGGCAGGGAAAATTCCTCGGCTATAGCCACTCTAACAGCCGGAGCCGTCTGCACTACAACGTGCTGTTCCGGATCATTTAGAGCCCGCCAGACATCATCTATGCTTTCATTTTCTGTTATAGCTCCAGTAGGGCAGGCCACCGCACACTGTCCACACATGACACAGGGGCTATTGGCCAGCTCATCAAAAAAGGCCGGGCCGATCTGGGTGGCAAAACCGCGGCCTTCCGCTGCCAGAGCGTTAACTGACTGTGTGTCACTACAAATATTTTCACAGCGCCGGCAGTTAATACATTTATCGGGTACTCTTGTCAAAGCCGGAGTAGATTTATCTTCCGGAAAATTGGTTTTTTCCCCGGGAAATCGTACATCTCTAATTCCCATTTCCTCAGTAATCTGGCGCAATTCACAGTCATCATTCTTTATACAGCTGGGACAGTCTGTTTCATGATTGGAAAGCAGAAATTCCAGGTTCATTATCCTGGTCTGCCTTACCCTCTCATTCTTGGTCTCCAGCCTCATTTCAGCTTCCAGGGGCGTGTTGCAGGCGGTTATGAGTTCTCCAGTATCAAGATCTTCTACCAGACAAATTCGGCAGGCACCGCTCTCATGAACTCCTTCCAGATAACAGAGGTTGGGAACATCTTTATTAATTTCCTTCAGGAATTCTAAAACTGTCTTATTTCCCTCAGATGAGTAATCAACGCCATCAACTTCAATGTGCAAAGTTTCTATCTGTTCATTTTTTTCTGTGTTTTTGTCTTTTGTAGTCACAGCTTCACCCTCCTCACAACTTTTTACTAAACATCACAGCGCAGGCAGCGGGTTGCTTCTTCTTTGGCCTGATCCTCTGAATAGCCTTTTTCAACTTCTTTAAAACCCTGCAGACGTTCAGACAGAAGAATCTCCGGCATTTTTACTCTGGGTTTCTCTTCTTCAATTATCGGTTCGGTCACTTCCCTTTCAACCTCACTTTCAGGTACAACCTCTCCATCACCGCCAAAATATTTATCTATCTCGCGGGCAGCTTCTTTACCCTGCTGCACACATTCCACAACAGTTGAAGGTCCTTTCACACAATCTCCCCCGGCAAATATCCAGGGAATGTTGGTACTAAGATTTTCATCGACTTCTATCAGACCTTTCTGATTTAACTCTACCTGGGTGTCACCATTGTTGAAATTATCTTCTACTGTCTGACCAATAGCTACTACCACTATATCGGTTTCAAGTTTGAATTTAGAGTCCTCTACAGGCACAGGTTTGCGGCGTCCTGATTTGTCAAATTCGCCCTCACCCATCTCGACACATTCCAGAGCCTCCACTTCCACATCATCTCTGATTATTTTGGTGGGATTGACCTGGGTGTACATATTAACCTTTTCATATTTAGCCTTTTCGACCTCTTCCCCGTGAGCGGGCATCTCCTCCTCCCGACGGCGATAAACGATATTAACTTCATCGGCTCCCATACGCACAGCATTTCTGGCTACGTCTATGGCGGCATTCCCTCCACCGATTATGGAAACCTTCTTATCCTTCATATCAATGCGGTCAGGATTTATATTTATATCTTCCAGCAGGTCCAGAGCATTATGAACTCCACTCAGTTCTTCCCCTTTAATATTCAGCTGATAATCTTCATGGGCCCCAACAGCTAAATGTACAGCTTTATAACCCTGCTGGCGCAGTTCTTTCAGAGTAATATCTTCTCCTACTTCCGTCTCCAGTTCCAATTCTACACCCATGGTAGTTAAAACTGTTATCTCATCATTTAACCGTTCCTGGGGCAATCGATATTCCGGAATGCCCTTGGCCAGCAGACCTCCTGCTACGGCTTTCTCTTCAAAAATAGTAACCTGATAACCCTTTCTGCGCAGATAAAATGCCGAAGTTAGTCCGGCCGGACCTGATCCTACAACCGCAACCTTTTCATTCTTTTCTTCTTCAATTTCAGGTATGGGATAACCGCCTTCCATCTTGGGAACTACATCACTGACAAAGCGCTTGAGCTCCCTGATAGCCAGACCTTCATCAAGAGATCTGCGATTACAGGAAGGCTCACAGAGATTGTAGCATACCCGGCCACAGATAAGCACCAGCGGATTTTCCCGCTGAATCTCTTTATAGGCCTGTTTATATTCTCCTTTGCGAATTAAGTCGATGTATTTGGGTACATCTACATTTGCCGGACAGGAGTTTTGACAGGGAGAATTAAATAAAGGTGCACAGCGCGATGCTTCACAATAATCATTTTCTATATGATCTAAATACTCATCTTCAAAATAGCGGGCGGTACTGACAACCGGGTTGGGAGCAGTCTGGCCCAATCCACAGAAAGAAGAGTCCTGAATTTTCTCTCCCATATCCAGAAGCATTTCATAATCTCCATTTTCTGCCTCACCTTCTGTAATCCGATTGAGAGTCTCCAGCATCCGGGTTGTGCCAATACGACAGGGGGTGCATTTACCACAGGATTCATCTTTGCAAAAATCTATAAAATATTTAGCCAGATCAACCATACAGTCCTGCTCATCCATGACAATCAAACCACCTGACCCCATAATTGTGCCCAGCTCCTGCAGAGAATCATAATCTATGGGTACATTTAGATGCTCAACCGGAATACAGCCGCCAGAAGGCCCTCCAGTCTGAGCTGCTTTGAAGTTACCGCCATCTATCAAACCATCACCTATATCAAAAACTATTTCTCCCAGAGAGGTTCCCATCGGTATCTCCACAAGTCCATTATTTTTAACCTTCCCCGCCAGAGCAAAGACCTTGGTACCGGGGCTGTTTTCTGTGCCTATCTCGCGGAACCATTCATGTCCATTAGATATGATATCGGGCACATTGGCAAGAGTTTCAACGTTATTTATTACCGTAGGAGATTCATTGAACCCTTTTTCTGGGGGAAAGGGCGGTCTGGGTCTTGGCTCCCCTCTTCTGCCTTCTAAAGAGGCCAGTAGAGCTGTTTCCTCCCCACAGACAAAAGCACCTGCTCCCAGGCGGATTTCTAAATGAAAGTCGAAGCCAGATCCTAAAATATTATCACCTAAAAGCCCCAGCTCTTCTGCTTCATTAATAGCTTTCTCCAGTCTCTCTATGGCCAGTGGATACTCAGCCCGGCAGTAAACAAAACCCCGGTTGGCTCCTATAGCGTAACCAGCTATAGTCATTCCCTCTATCAACCTGTGAGGATCACCTTCCAGTATACTTCGGTCCATAAATGCTCCGGGGTCACCCTCATCAGCATTACAAACAATATATTTTTCTTTTTCTTCACCATTTTCCCGGGCGAATTTCCATTTTAGACCGGTAGGAAAACCTCCTCCTCCCCGGCCTCTCAATTTGGCTTCTTCTATTTCATTAATTATTCCCTGAGGTTTCATCTCCAGTAAGGCTTTTGTAAGTCCTCGATAAGAATCACGGTTTATAGCCGCTCTAATATCTTCGGGATCAATAACCCCACAATTTTTCAAAACTATTCGTTTTTGCGGCTCAAAAAAGTTGGAATCAAAAGGTACACGCCAGCGATCTATAATATTGCCAGAAATTATATGCTGCTCTACTAATTCCTCTACTCTGTCGGGAGTTATATCTCTATAAAGAATTCTGGTATCTCCCTGTCTTATTTCCACCAGGGGTTCACCTACACAATACCCCATACAACCGGTTCTGGCCAGCTTAATATCCTGAATATTTTTTCTTTTAATCTCCTCTTCCAGAGCGGTTCTGGTTTTTTTAGCGCCGGCTGCTATTCCACAGGTTCCCATTCCTACAATGACAACAGTTTCAGCCTGGTTTTCTCGCTCCTGGCGAAATTTTTCTTTAATGTGATCAAGATCTTTAAATCCTTTCACTCGGGGCAAATTATCCATAAATCTACTACACCTCCTCTAATTCTGCTTTGCGACAGTAACGGTCGATAATGTTTACTGCTTTTTCCGGATTTAACATACCATGAGCATTACCATTTACAGTCATCACCGGTGCCAGACCGCAGGCCCCCAGACAGCGCACAACTTCCAGGGAAACCAGACCATCATCCGTAGTCTCCCCCGGCTCAATCTCGTATTCTTCACTAATTTTTTCAATGATCTCCTCTGCCCCCTTGACATAACAGGCAGTTCCTTTGCAGAAAGCAACCTCAAATTTACCCCGAGGCTGGTCAGTAAAATAAGTGTAAAAAGAAATTACACTCTTAACCCGGGCCGGGCTTACTTCCAGATTGCGAGAAATTTTCTCCTGAGCCTCTGTTGGAATATATCCAATGAGATTCTGTGTCTGGTGCAAAATCTCAATCAGAGACTCTTCCTGCCTGTCATTTTTCTCCACAATATCTTCCAGTTTGGGCTCAATTCTGGGCCAGTTCAACTCTTCTCTGTTAGCCATTACTTAACCCCCCTGATTTGCTAATTATATGAAATTTATCACAAAAAATAACAAATAAAAAAGCTTTTTCAACTTGAATTTAACTTTTTATTCTTCCTTTAACTGCCTTATAAAACAATATTATCCTCTTAATGAATATTATTCTAATGATATTTCCAGTTTATACTGCTAATATGCAGTTGCAAATAAGTTATATGCAAGAATACTAATTAATAAATCAATTTTCACACATTTTTAACCAAGACAATCATGATTATATTTTACCTTATGTGCATTATATAACATTCACAATCTTTTTGCAAGAAATAGTGACAAAAAATCTGTAAATTCACCTTGAAAATTAGATCATAACACAGCTGTTAGTCTTTTCGCATCATTTTTACAAACTTTTCTGCCAGTTCAGGATCAAATTGACTGCCAGCACAATTCTCTATCTCTTTGAGGGCCTCTTCTTTGCTAACCGCCTCTTTATAAGGTCTGCCCGTGGTCATCACATCATAGGCATCGACGATAGATATTATTCGGGCCAATAGCGGTATTTCTTCCCCCTTTAATCCCCGGGGATAACCACTACCATCCCAGTGTTCATGGTGGGAAAATACTTCTTCGGCAATAGCAGCAAATTCTTCCGAGGCTGAAGCTATCTTATAACCTCTTTCCGGGTGCTGTTTAACCCTTTCCCATTCTTTTTCACTTAATTCTCCCGCTTTGGTCAGTATCTCTTCCGGCAGGGAAGTTTTTCCTATATCATGCAGGGTAGCCAGAAGTGAAAGTTTATTGAGATGAGAATTGGATACACCAATTTTTTCGCCCAGGCGATGAGCTAACTCGGTCATTCTCATAGCATGTTCTTTAGTTTCATAACTCTTAGCTCCCAGGGTATTCAACAAACCTTTCACCATGCGATTTTTGCGGCTTTTGCTGTTGACCAGCTTATTCTGCAGCATATTATCATCGGCCTGTTTTAAAATTTCCTCTAATTCTTCTGTGGGGCTGGTTTTAGTAGCAATACCCATTCCCAGAGAAACGGGAAGATTATCCCGGGTGGTTTTTTCACATTTCCTCTCAATTCTTTCATAGATAGCATGAGCTATTTCATTATCAGTCTGCGGCAGCAGAATTACAAATTCATCACCACCGTATCTGGCCAAAATATCCTCTTCTCTGATTACACTTTGAAGAATTTCAGCAGATTTTTTCAGAACTTTATCACCTTTATCATGGCCGAAAGTATCATTAATAATTTTCAAACCATTGACATCCACCATAATTATGCTGATAGGAAGCTGTCTTTCAGTATCAAGTCTCTCCATCTCTTCCGCCAAAAATGTCCGGTTATAAAGACCTGTGAGCTCATCATGAAATGTTTTGTATTTAAGCTGTTCCTCTTTTTGCTTTCGGTCGGAGATATCCTGCACAAAGGCAAAGCCAAATTCTTCGCCTCTATATTCTAAATAATGGCTGGTGACTTCTGCTGGAAAAGTTTCCCCGGTTTTGGTCTCAAGCCGGGACTCAAAGTTAAGCGTTTCTTTCTCCTGTAAATTTTGCCAGTATTGTTTAACCTTTGCTTCAGTATAATTGGAGTCTATATCTGATATTCCCAGGTTGAGCAGTTCTCGCCTGTTATAACCCAATTTTTCACAGGTTGCCCTGTTTACATATCTAAATTCACCCTCAGAATTATGCCAGAATATTAATACTGCAGCATTATCCACGGAAAATTGAGTTAATTCAAGTCGAGTTTCCATTTTCTTGCGCTCTGTAATATCTAGATAAATCGCATAACCCCCTACTACTTCGCCGCTGACAGTTATAGGTGCAGTCCGCAAAAATACTTCAAGGGGATTACCGTCCCTGTCATATCGGGTAACTTCTCTATCAAGCTGCTCACCCGCAAGAAGTTTCTCGGTCAGTGACTTATCTACCGAATCCTGTTTTCCTTCTATTTTGAGGGTTTCATCAATATGTCTGCCTTTTATGTTTTCCAGTTTGTATTTGAATAACTCTTCGAAGTTTTTATTTACATCAAGAATATAGCCCTCAGAGTCAATAGCTATAATAGCATCAGTAGAATTATAAAAAAGAGATTCAAAGCGCTCTTTTTCTTCTTGTAATTTTGCTTCCATCATTTTTCTTTCCGTTATATCTGTCTGCATCGAAAGAATACCTTTTTTGCCCTGCGGCAGATTAATTCTGGTTTCTTTTAAACGCGTATAATAAATTTCTCCATTTTTGTTGCGGCTTTTGGCCTCAAAATCAAGGTCATTCCCGGCCAGAATCCTGGCAATATTATCCCGGGCAGCTTCTTCATATACAGCAGGAGCCAGTTTATCACACACATTGCTTCCCACAAGTTCTTCCCGGCTGTAACCAGTGATTTCTGTCATACTCTCATTTACTTCTAAAATATTCCCTTTTTCATCTTCTAACATAATACCAAAAGGGGCAGTTTCAAATATAGTTTGATAGCGTTCTTTGCTTTTTTCCAGCTGATTTTCTATATTTTTTCTATCTGAAATATCCAAAATTATTCCTTCCAGATAAGTTTTATCTTCCTCTTCATAATATACCTGCTGCCCACTTTCCTTCACCCACTTAATATCTCCTGACCGGGTTATTATCCGATATTCTCCTTCATATTCCCCATCGCGCACACGATTTCTTACCTCCTGCAGGTCATCTTCATGAATAATACTGGCAAAACTCAATTCCTGGTTATCTATAAAATTTGCAGCCGAAAATCCAGTTAAAGCTTTAATGTTATCACTTAAAAATTTCATGGTAAAATATTTATCCGGAAGGCAGCGAAACACAACCCCGGGTATATTATCTACTAAAACAGATAAACTTTTATCACTTTTGTGAAAACTGTCAATAGACTCACTGCTCATTATTTTACCTCCTACCCGCTCACATCCTGATTATAAATCCCATCCTGTAAAAGTGAAATTAATAATTCAGGCACGCCTTCCATTCTGCTGGCATGCCTGGAACTCCTTCTGGTGACAAACTTTTCACTCCTGACTTTCACTCTTAAGTTAACAAATGTTTCTACATCTGTCAACAAGACTATTATACCTAACTTTATGTATATGATTGCACTGTAATAAATCACAACTACCAATATGCTGTAATATTACAGTGCAATCACTAAATCATTTACATCCCATTAATTGTGGGATTCACTTATTTTTTATCTATCATGGTTAGTACCATTTTAAATTTCTCGGGTGCCCTGACTGAATGAGGAACACTGGCAGGCATTATGATCATTTCCCCTTCTTCTACTTTATATACTTCCCCACCTATTGTATACTCTCCCACACCGTCAATAACGTGGACCATAGCTTCATGGGGAGCTGAGTGCTCGCTCAGATTTTGCCCTTCAGCAAAAGCAAAGAGAGTAACTGTACCGGTTTCTTCCTCAATAACAGTTTTACTGACTATAGAATTCTCCTGATATTCTATAGAATCTTGAACATTATAAACTGTAGATCTATCCATGAATTTTACCTCCTGTGCCCTTATTGGGCAGTTTTTTGATTTTTCTAAAATTGTATATACCTCGAGAAATTAATTTGCGGAATGAGCCTTAATTTTCGAAGCTATAAAAAGTTGAGTTATTTACTCTATTTACATTGTTACATACATTTATCCTTATATCTTTGACATATGTCACACCTGGCAGCAAAATCTTTGTTAGTTGCTCTGCTATAAATAACTAAAATAGGAGTTTAAAAATTACAATTCAATAGGAAGAGAATAGGAGGAGGTCGGTAGGTTGGCAGCCAACCTACCGACCTCCTCCTATCCATCTCCTATCAAACTACAAAAATTAGCATAATCCTAATCAAATGGGAAGATAATTATTTTAACCTCCGTTCTGAAACAAAGCTCTATTATTCTTCAGTTAATGCAAATTTCCCGTCATTAACTTTAAATTAGGCACTCCCAAAAATTTAGTTGTTTGACAGGGTAATGATTAATATGATAATTTACTATTAAGTAATTAATTAATTATAAAAAAGAGTATAGCTGTATAAATATGCGGGAAGGGAGATGATATCTATTGAACGTCCAGTAGTAGGAATAACAACTTTTAAACAACAGGAAGAAGAAAGTGAGGTTTGTTTTGGTAAAATTGGCTGCAATTATATAAAATCAATTTATCAGGCCGGGGGGCTGCCGGTACCAATCCCCATGATTGAAAACAGAAAAGAAACTACTGAATATTTAAAGCTTATCGATGGCCTAATTTTAAGTGGAGGACAGGATATTTGTCCCACCTGTTATCAGGAAGAACCTGATGATAATCTTATAGCAGTCGATTTAAACAGAGACAAATGGGAGTTAAAACTTTTTAAAGAAGCATATTCAACCGATATGCCAGTACTGGGAATATGCCGGGGAATGCAGCTCATTAATGTAGGGCTTGGCGGCACTCTTTATCAGGACTTAACAAATAAATCACATATGTCAGAGGAAAGATTTTATAATTACCATACTGTCGAAATAATTCAAAAGAGTAATCTGTCTGAGATTCTAAGTGATTTTACAAATTTAAAAGTAAATTCCCGCCATCATCAGGCTGTAAAAGATTTAGGTGATAACCTTAGAGTGGCTGCCAGAGATGAATCAGGTATAGTTGAAACCATTGAGGCTAAAAATAAAAATTTTGTTATAGGTGTTCAATGGCATCCAGAAGATCTAATAAGTGATAGACCCTGCTTCAAAAAATTATTTACAGCTTTAATAGAAAAGGCTCAAAAGACAAAAGTAACCATATGAAAATAAATTTAACTGCAGATTCTATTTAACTATCTTAATAGTTGCTATTTATTTTACTACAATGACAGAAACCGGACTGTATCTGGTCACTTTTTCTGCTGTACTGCCCAGCAAAAATCTTTTTACAGCCCCCCGACCTCTATCTGCTACTACCACAAAATCATAATCGCCTGTTTCAGCAGTTTCACAGATTACATCGGAAGGGACCCCAGTCTTGACCACCTTTTTTAACCTGTTAACTTTCCCTTCCAGTTCCTGGCTGCATTTGTTCAACATTTCCTTTGCTTCTTCCTTCATTTCTTCTCTTCGGGAATAAATCTCCCGGGCGTATTCTTCGGAATAAGTTGTCGGAATAGACTTTTCTAAGACAGTCAATACAGTTACCTCCATCTCCGTTTCTTCAGCCAGTTCATAAACTTTTCCCACAGCCTTATTACAACCTTTGGAACCATCAACAGCCAGCAATATTTTTTGCATAGTTACCCTCCTATTTACTTAAAAGGCTCTTCTCCATATAAGTTGGTTGAATACAGTTTTAGTCATTTTCGTAATGCCTATAATTGAAAAATTTCCAGTATCACTTCGCTTTATAGCTTCCAATACTTTATACGCCCCGGCAATTAAAGGTATAAGTAGTCCTGGTAATCCAGCTTATATGGCAATTTAACCAGCGGTTCTGGAGAAGAACCATTTAAATATTTTAAAATTTTTTCTCTTATTATTAATTTTCAAGATAACCAGGGTAAAAACCTCTTTATCACAGCAAAGTTCAGCATTTCAAACTCCCTATTGTTATCTTTTAAATAAGCCTGGTAAATGACTTGTACTTTAACCTTAGCATTTAATTTATTTTATAACTGTGATATAAATCACTTTATTGGTTTTTTATTTCAAAATTGTGATATATGTCATAGAAATAATAAAGCTGAAAGGATAAGCTTAATGTGAAGTTATTATAAAACTAAATAAAATCAAAAATATTCAGGAGGCTGGTAAAATGAAGGTTATCAAGATGGACGAAATTGAAGGTCAGACAAATAAAAGAGGGGTAACGGCCAAAAAGCTGCATAAAAATGAAGATGTACGGGTTATGAATTTAGAACTTTCTCCGGGGGATGAGGTGCCCGCTCATTCAGTACCTGTTAATGTCTTCTTTTATGTAGTTTCTGGAAAAGGTACAATATCTATAGGTGGTGAAACAGCAGTAGTAAAAGAAGATGATATTATCCCCTGTCCAGAAGAAACTGAAATGGCTCTTTATGCTGATCGGGGAGAGGATTTTTCTGTGATTAATGTAAAAACTCCCGCCCTTTAAACTATGTTCAGGGTTGGGCATATATTAATATATTTTACTTACATTTAGGACATTTGTCCGCATTAAAACTGTCTATAATTGGAGGCGGTTATTTTGAAACTCTTTAAGTCTATATTTATCGGACTGGTTCTGAGAATTCTGCTGTTCTTTCCGCCTATCATTGAAACCTGGCTTTTTAGAAAATTTATGAAGCTGCCCTTTATCTTTCTGGCAGGGAAGATTAACTTTGATGAGATTATTGACAATCAGGAAAATTATTTGCTTCCTTTACAAAAAGGTATTGAAAATTACAAAATTATTTCTGAATCTTCCCCCAAAAAAATTTTAGACCTGGGAACCGGCACCGGAGCAGCTGCATTTTATCTCGCCGAGGTTTTTCCCGAAGCAGATATTACTGGCCTTGATGCTGCAGAAGAAATGCTAAATACGGCCCGAAACAAAAAGTCAGAGTTTGAATTAGATAATGTCAGCTTTACTCATGGGGATATTTATAATCTTCCTTTTTCTCAAAAAAGTTTTGACCTAATAACCGTCTCCAATGCCCCTATCTCTTTTCAGGAAATAAAAAAGGTGCTCACAAATGATGGGTTTCTGCTGCTCTCTCTATCATTAACAGGGCAATATTTAAAAAAGAAAGAAACAAAACTGGAAAAAAAGCTGAAAAGATATGATTTGCAATTGAATAAAATTGAAGATTTTGCCGATAAAGGAGTTTATATACTAATCTCTACCACTTAAAATTTTT
>CAZVMQ010000039.1:4782-14543 GCA_964628755.1 uncultured Halanaerobiaceae bacterium | reverse complement strand
ATGAGTCTTAAAGCCTATAACCTGCTGCAGGAGGTAGAAGTTGTAGCAGGTTATACTACCTATATCGAACTGATCGATTCCCTGTTAACATCATCTCAACAGATTATAAAAACAGGCATGGGACAGGAAAAAGAAAGAGCAGAAACAGCTATTAATTTAGCCCGCCAGGGTAAAGAAGTAGCAGTTGTCAGCAGTGGTGACCCTGGCATATATGGCCTGGCCGGGCTGGTTTTAGAGATGTTGAGCAGCAAAAAACTTAATATTGAGGTGGAAGTCATCCCGGGAATTACCGCGGCCACTGCTGCTGCCTCCAGTCTCGGAGCACCTCTTATGCATGATCAGGCCATTATTAGCCTCAGTGATCTGCTGACCCCCTGGGAGATAATTGAGGATAGACTGTATAAAGCAGCCGCAGGTGATTTTATCACCACTCTTTATAATCCCAGAAGCAAGACCAGGACGGAACAGATCAAGCAGGCCCAAAAAATATTTTTGCAGCACAGGAAACCCACCACTCCGGTGGGTATTGTTCGGAGTGCCAGGCGGGGCAGCGAGGAAATAACTTTCTCCGATTTGGCAGATATGCTGGACCAGCCGATAGATATGCTAACTACGGTCATTATAGGTAATTCCGAAACTTTTGTTGAAGAGAACTTTATGTATACAGAAGCCGGGGTCATGATAACACCAAGAGGTTATGATTTATGATTCTGCTGCTGGGGGGAACCAGAGAAGGCAGAGAAGCAGCGGCTGGGTTAATTACAAATGGACAAAAAGTGAAAATTTCTGTCACCACTAAATATGGGGCCAGTCTGCTGGAAGATTTAGAAGCTGAAGTGATAACTGCTAAATTGAATGAAGCAGATCTGTTAAGGATTATAGATGAACATGATATTTCAGCAATTGTTGATGCCACCCATCCCTTTGCCAGCAAAATTTCCAGAGCAGCTATTTCAGTCTGCCGCAACTCAGAAACTTTCTATATCAGATACCAGCGTCCCCGGGTAAACATACCCGAGGATTTAACAATTATTTCAGCTTCAGATTTTGCTCAGGCAGCTGAGGCTGCCAGCAATTACGAAAAAATTTTTCTGACAACAGGCAGCAAAAATTTTAAAATTTTCCAGCAAAAAATAACAGGGTGGCAGGAAAGATTATATCTGAGAATTCTACCGCTGACAAATTTTGTGCAAAGAATCGCTGCCGCCGGATTACCGCCGGATAATATTATAGCAATGAAAGGCCCTTTTAGTGCCGGTTTGAATAGAGCAATTTTACAGGAATATAATATAGATGTGCTGGTTACTAAAGCCAGCGGTCAAACGGGAGGATTGCCTGCCAAACTGGAGGCAGCAAAATTGACGGAGACACCGGTAATAGTTATTTCCCGGCCGGAAATTGATTTTCCCCGGGTAGTTAGAACTCAGAATGAGCTAATAAAATATCTGGAGTCACTACTTTGAATCAGCTCTAGAAAAACATAGATGACCGTTTGGCTGGAGATTTTGTTTATAATTGAGTTTATCTATCCAGATAGCAGGAATGCCGAACAGGATATAGAATAATAACAAGCAGAAGACTTTTTGGCTGCGGGAAATTTACTGGGGGTTAATCCGCATGAAAGATATTGTATGTCTGGGTTTAAATCATGAGACAGCTCCTCTGGATGTCAGGGAAATGGTAGCTTTAACCAGCAAGGAGAGGAAAAAGGCCGTGCAAAAATTTGCTGACTTAGATTACGTTAACGGCTGTGTTATTCTTGGCACCTGTAATCGTTGTGAGTTGTATTTCAGCACTGCTGCTCCCCAAAAAAGCAAAACAAAGGCCAGGAACTATCTGCTGCAGGAGGCCTGGAACCCGGAAAAATTGCGGGACGCCCTCTATTTTTATCAGGGAGAAGCTACTATAGAGCATTTATTTAATGTGGCCTGTGGAGCGGATTCAATGATCAAAGGAGAGCCGGAGATATTAAAACAGGTTAAAGAAGCATATGATATTTCCTGTGAGCATAATTGCTGTGATACCTACTTACATGAAGTTTTCCATCGGGCTTTGCGAACGGGAAAAAGAGCCCGCAGTGAAACAGACATTTCCCGGCATGCAGCTTCTATCGGGTATGCAGCGATAGAAAAAGCCAGAGAACAGCTGGGAGAGCTGGCTGACAGCAGAATGCTGGTAATCGGAGCAGGTGATATGGGGCGAGCAGTCATGAAAAATATGATAGACAGAGGGGTAAATTCCCCCGTAATAGCCAACCGCAGTTATGACAGATCTGCCAGACTGGCCCGAAAATATTGTGGAGAGGCTATACCTATCGGGAATCTTCCAGAACAAATAGATAGCTTTGATATAATAATAAGCTGTACAGCTGCCCCGCACTATATTATCAAGATGGAAAGACACGGTAAAGGGCTCAAACAGGCGGATGATTCTCAACTGCTGATAGATCTGGCAGTACCCAGAGATGTCGAACCTGAAGTTGAGAAAATAACCGGTATTAAGTTATTCGTGATTGATGAGCTGGAAGAAGTTGTGGACGAGGGCCTGGAAGAGAGAACTCGAGCCCTGAACCAGGTTGAAGATATAATTGCGGAAGAATGTGAAGACTATTTTTGCTGGTTGAAAAAAAGACGGGCAGTTCCTTTAATAAAAGCCCTGCAAAATAAAGCCAGTCAAATCAAGCGGGAGGAGTTAGAGCGAGCCCTGTCTGAGCTGGAAGATTATCAGGGCGAGATTTCTGAGCGGGAAAAAGAGATTTTGCAGCAGCTTTCTCAACAAATTGTGAAAAAAATGCTCCATGATCCCGTGATACAAACCAAGAAAATGGTTAATAATGAGGAAGATTGTGGTGCTAATAACATTTTGCAGACAGTTTCTCGGCTGTTCAATCTTGATATTGAAGCTGAGTTTAAAATAGGTCAGTAACTGGAGGTTAGTCGTCTGTGGCGGATTATTACCCAATTTTTTTGGATTTAGAAAAATTCTCCTGCCTGGTGGTGGGGGGAGGAGAAGTTGCGGCCCGCAAAATTACCAGCCTATCTCAGGTGGGGGCAGATATCACCGTCATCAGCCCCGAGTTTGCTCAGCAGACCCGACAATTTTGTGCAGATGAAAATATAAATTGTAAAACAAAAATTTATGAGAAAGAGGATATAAAAGGGCATCACTTTGTGATTGTTGCCACTTCTGATTCACAGCTTAACCGGAAAATTGCGCATCAGGCTCTGGATAGCAATATTTTAGTCAATGTTGTTGATAATAAAGCTCTTTCTAATTTTATTGTTCCTGCTTCTGTGAGCCGGGGACCTCTGCAGCTGGCTATCTCTACCGATGGTGCCAGTCCTGCTCTCTCGGCTGAAATTCGCAAAAATTTGGAGGAGGAGTTTGGCGAAGTTTTTGGCCGTTATTTAGATATAGTGCAGGAACTAAGGAAATTATTAAAGCAGAAATTGCCGCCGGAAGAGCGGCGTAAAATATTGCTTGAGGCTGGCGGGGAAGAAATATATAATTTTCTGCAGCAGGGCGATTTGTCTGCAGCTTTATCACACCTGAAAGATTTACTGCCTGAGAATATAAATTCTCAGCTGGAAACTATCATGTAAATTTGAATTTATTTTTTAAGGATGTGAATTTAATTGTCAGATAATAAATTAGTAATTGGAACCCGGGCAAGTCAGCTGGCAAAACAGCAGGCGAGTGAGATAGCAGCTGAATTACAGCAGCTGTGGGCCGGTGAAAATATTACAGTAGAGACAAAACTGATTGAAACTACCGGTGATAAAATACTCGATCAACCGCTGGCTCAAATAGAGGGAAAAGGAGTTTTTTTAAAGGAGATTGAAAGAGCATTGCTGCAGAATGAAATTGATCTGGCCGTACACAGTCTGAAAGATGTGCCCACAGAACTACCTTCCGGGTTAAAGCTGGCGGCCCTGCCCCGGCGGGCTGATCCCAGAGATGTACTGGTTGCAGAAGAGTATGAAAATCTACAGGAATTGCCTGCGGGAGCCCGGGTGGGAACAGGGAGCAAAAGACGACGCACTCAATTACTACAGAGGAGGTCTGACCTGGAAGTAACTTCTGTTCGGGGAAATGTAGATACCAGGTTACAAAAATTACACAAACAGGATTTTCAGGCGATAGTGCTGGCGGCTGCAGGGTTAAAGAGACTGGGGCTTTCTCAACATATCAGCTGCTATTTTTCTCCCTGCCAATTTGTGCCGGCGGCCGGTCAGGGAGGCCTGGCTGTGGAAATCCAGAGCGATAATAGCTGGCTGGAAACACAGCTAAAAAAGCTGGAAGACAAAAACACTGTAAGCTGCCTTAAAGCCGAGAGAACTCTGCTGAACCGGCTGGGTGGGGGCTGTCATGTGCCTATAGGCTGTTATGCCCGGGTAGTAGAGGATGAAATCGAAGTTTATGGGCTGGTAGGAGATGGAGAAGGCCGCAAAACCATAAGAGAGAACTTGAGTGGAGATGTTGATAAGGCAGAAAAAATTGCAGCAGAGCTGGCTGATAAATTGCTGAAATTAGGTGCGGCTGATCTGCTGGAAGGGGAGGTTTAAATTTATGTCTGGAGAAGTTTACCTGGTAGGTGGAGGGCCGGGAGATCCGGGGCTTTTAACCTGTCGGGGCAAAGAACTTTTGGAGGCAGCAGAGGTAGTAATTTATGATAGATTGATAGAGACAGCCCTGTTAAATCATACCAGAGATGATTGTGAACTTATATATGCTGGCAAAAAACCGGGTGAACACAAACTTACCCAGACTGAAATAAACGAATTAATGGCAAAAAAAGCCCGGGAGGATAGAAAGGTAGTAAGATTAAAGGGTGGAGATCCTTTTTTATTTGGTCGGGGAGGAGAAGAAGCTGCCTATCTTAACCAGCATGACATTTCTTTTCAGGTAGTTCCCGGTATAACTTCGGCGTTATCTGTGCCTGCTTATGCCGGGGTCCCGGCTACAACCCGGGGTAAGGCTTCTTCGCTGGCAGTAATTACCGGCCATGAAGATCCCGACAAAGATGAGAGCAGTCATAACTGGGACCATCTGGCTTTAGGTCCTGATACCCTTATATTTTTAATGGGGGTTGGTAACTTGCCCCGTATCTGCCGCCGTTTAATTGCGGCGGGCCGGGATGAAAATACTCCAGTTGCGCTAATTGAACGAGGAACCTGTCCAGAACAGAGATCTTTTATCTCAACCCTGAAAGCAGCAGGGGCTCTGGTGCGAGAAGACTGTCTCTCACCCCCGGCTGTGATTGTGGTAGGGGAAGTTGTAGGGGAGAGAGAAGATTTGGTCTGGAGGCACCGCAGGCCTCTCAGCAACCTTCGTATTCTTAACACCAGGCCTTCCCATCAATCCAGAGAACTAACCCGTTTGCTGGCAGGTGCCGGAGCTGTGGTGCGGGAAGCACCTGCTATTAAAATTTCTCCGCCGGATAATCAGGAAGAGCTGGATTTAGCCTTGAAAAATATAGAGGAGTTTGACTGGATAGTTTTTACCAGCCAGAACGGAGTCCAAAAATTTTTCGCGCGGCTGCAGGACCTGGAAAAAGACATCAGGGAGCTGGCAGGGATAAAACTTGCTGCTATTGGCAAAAAAACAGCCGAAAAACTGCAGAGTTTTAATCTGCGTGTCGACTTTGTTCCCGCAGAATTCGTGGCAGAGGAAGTACTATCAGGTCTGCTGACCAGAACAGATAAAGATGATAAAATCCTTTTGCCCCGGACTCCGGCTGCTCGCTCACTGCTTTATGAGGGTCTGAATGATGCCGGGCGCAGAGTTAAAGAAGTTTCAGCTTATAAGACGGAAGCGGCTGAGCTGCCCACTGATGTCAAACAAAGCCTGGAACAGGGGGAGTTTGATCTGATTACATTCACCAGTTCCTCTACAGTTACCTGCCTGTGGCAGCAGCTGGACGATATCAATATGGCGGACAAAGTTAAAGGAGCGGCCATAGGACCTATTACGGCAGAAACCGCCGCAGAAAAAGGGATCGAAGTGACTGTTACGGCTGAGCAATACACTGCCAGAGGTTTATTTCAGGCGATCCGGGAAAAATATAGCGGGGAGAAGTCGGGCCATGCTTAATATAAGCAGACTGTTACAAAATATAGATGATATGACAGATAGTCTGCGCTACAGCAAAGAGAGCAGTCAAAGCCTCACCGGTACGGGCCGGGATAAAGGGCCGGTTGTTGTCTGGAATGTGACCAGAGCCTGTAATCTCAATTGTCAGCACTGTTATGCCGGTGATAGTTCCACACCTCATCCCCGGGAGCTCAACACCAGACAGGCCCGCAAGCTAATTACAGAGCTTGCTCAAATGAATGTGCCGGTTCTGCTCTTTTCCGGAGGAGAACCACTGTTAAGAGATGATATAGAAGAGCTAATAGCTTATGCCCGGGAACAGGGTATCATGGTTTCTCTTTCCAGTAATGGGACATTAATAGACCCGGTCACAGCCCGCGAATTAAAAGAGCTGGGAGTCAGTTATGTGGGAATAAGTATAGACGGCGCACCTGTTACCCATAATCGTTTTCGCGGGAAGGATAATGCCTATCAACAAACTTTAGCAGGAATTAAAAATTGTCAGCAGGCAGGGCAAAAAGTTGGACTGCGTTTTACCATGGTAGAAGAAAATCGCAGAGAAATAGATGCAATCTTTCAGCTGGTGCAGGAACAGGACATCCCCAGAATCTGCTTTTATCATCTGGTGCCTCAGGGAAAGGGCAAAAGTCTGAAGAAATCTATGATTTCAGCCGGGGCTAAGCGACAGCTCATTGATAGTATAATTACCCGGGCGAAAAAGCTGCAGGCAGAGAGCCCGGATAAAGAAATTTTAACAGTGGCCAATCAGTCCGATGGGGTTTTCCTGTATTTGCGGCTGAAAAGAGAAGGAGACAGCAGAGCTGAAAAGGTATATAATTATTTGCGGCGGAATGGTGGTAATAGATCCGGTCAGGCCATCGCCTGTATAGACTGGCGCGGTGAAGTTTATCCCGACCAGTTCAGCTTTGCTCACAGTGCAGGCAATGTCAGGAAAAAATCTTTTGCAGAAATCTGGCAGCAGGATCCTTCCAGACTGCTGGAGAAGCTGCGGCAGCGCCACAAATATATAACAGGGCGCTGCAGTGAATGTGAGTGGTTCGAAATCTGCAATGGGAACATGCGAACCCGGGCAGAATCCTTAACCGGTAATTATTGGGCTTCCGATCCTGGTTGTTATTTGACAGACCGGGAGACCAAAAATTTTAGTTTTTCCGACAGCCCCCGGGCATAACGCCTGTAAATGTGGGGCTGCAATTCAATTTTTCCTTTAAAAAGATGATTATTGTAAGGGGTGAGTATTTTGCGGCGTCGACCGCGAAGGCTGAGATATCAGGACAAATTGCGAGATCTAATCAGTGAAACCAGAGTTGATGTGGATGATTTGATCTATCCTCTATTTATCAAACAGGGCAGAGATATATATCAGGAGATCGAGACTTTACCTGGAAACTATCATATATCTCCTGATGACCAGCTGCGTCGTCAGGCAGAAAGAATTCAAAAGAGCGGTATCAGAGGCGTATTGTTGTTCGGGATACCGGCTGAAAAAGACGAAACCGGCAGCAGTTCCCGGGCAGATGAGGGGCCTGTACAGCAGGCCTGTAAAATTCTGGCCGAGGAATATCCAGAACTGCTGGTGATTACAGATGTATGTCTCTGTGCCTATACCGATCATGGTCAGTGCGGTATAGTCCGGGAGGGCCGTATAGACAATGATGCCACACTTCCATATCTGGCTGATATGGCTCTTTCTCATGTGGAAAATGGAGCCGATATGGTTGCTCCTTCCGATATGATGGATGGCAGAGTTAAAGCTATTCGCAGTAAACTTGATCAAAATGATCATCAGCGTATTCCCATAATGTCTTATTCGGCAAAATATGATTCCGCTTTTTATGGCCCTTTTCGCGAAGCGGCTGAGTCACTGGAGGAAGGGTGTGATCGCTCCACCCATCAAATGGACCCGGCCAATGCCCGGGAGGCTCTCAAAGAAGTACGTCTGGATCGGGAAGAAGGCGCAGATATAGTCATGGTTAAGCCGGCTCTGGCTTATCTGGATATTATAAAAAGAGTAAGAGATGAAGTTGATTTACCGGTGGCTGCTTACAATGTCAGCGGTGAATATTCTCTGGCCTGTGCCGGAGCCAGGAATGAGCTGGTAGATAAACAGGAGATTATGGCAGAAATATTAACTTCTATCAAAAGAGCCGGAGCGGATTTGATCATCACCTACCATGCTTTAGAATTTGCCGAAAGCGGGAAAAACCAATGAAAATGGTCTCCTGGAATGTTACCAGACGCTGTAATTTAAAATGCCAGCATTGTTATCGCGATTCCGGACCTGAAGCCGGTAGTTTACAAAAAGAACTGAGTACAGAACAGGGCAAGAAGCTGCTGGCCGAGCTGGCAGCTGAAGATTTCTCCCTGGTCATTCTAAGTGGGGGGGAGCCCCTGTTGAGAGATGATCTGGCTGAACTGGTCTCTCAGGCCAGCAATTTAGGGCTCTATCCGGTGCTGGGTACCAGTGCAGTAGATCTGACCGAGAATAAAATCCTTGAGCTTAAACAGGCCGGTTTACAGGGAATGGGGATAAGTATAGATAGTTCTGAAGCTGAAATTCACGATGAATTTCGCGGGGTAAAAGGCAGCTGGAAACAGGCGGTTGCTGCTGCCCGCAGGGTAGTTGAGCATGAGCTGCCGGTTCAGATCAATGCCACTATTTCTCGTGAAAACCAGCAGGATATAGATGAGATGATTCGGCTGGCTGAAAATATTGGAGCCAGGTCTTTTCATCCTTTCTTTCTGGTGCCTACTGGTCGGGGGAAAGAGATAGAGGAGTCAGCCCTAAGACCGGAAGAATATCAAAAAATGATAGAATACGTCCTAAAAAAATCCAGGGAGGTTGAGGTGGAGATAAAACCAACCTGTGCACCTCAATTTATGGTTCAGGCTGAAAAGTTTGATCTTGACCTGCATTACAGCCGCGGTTGTTTGGCCGGGGTTTCTTACTGCTGTATTTTGCCGGAAGGAGAAGTTCATATCTGTCCTTATTTACCGGTTTCTCTCGGCAACGTTAAAGAAGAATCACTGGCAGAAATCTGGCGAAATAACGAAAAATTACAGAATTTGCGAGATTATTCCTGTTATGAAGGGGAATGTGGACAATGCGAATATGTAGATATATGTGGAGGCTGTCGGGCCAGAGCTTATTATTATTCCGGGGGTAATATTTTGGCCGCTGATCCCTGGTGTCGGGTAAAATGAGAGGTGTAAATCTGGATGGAAAAATTAGATTCTACAGATAAAAAAATTTTAACAGCTGCTCAACAGGGACTGCCTTTAACTCCCAGGCCTTTTGCCCGCCTGGCTGAAAAAGTGGGGCTAAAAGAAGAACAGGTCATTTCCCGGCTTAAAGCTATGAAAAAAGCCGGTTATATTCGCAGACTGGGTGCAATATTTTCTTCTCAAAAACTGGGCTGGGATAGCCTGCTTCTGGCAGCAAAAGTTCCGGAAGAGAGATGGCAGGAGGTAAAACAGATTATCAATGAGCACCGGGGTGTCACCCATAATTATCGACGCAATCATGAATATAACATGTGGTTCACTCTGTCAGTACCGCCAGATAAAAATCTGAACCAGGAGATAAACAGACTGGAAAACAGGACAGATCTGCAATTTTTACGTCTGCCCCGGGTAAAGAAATATAA
>CAZVMQ010000039.1:0-4682 GCA_964628755.1 uncultured Halanaerobiaceae bacterium | reverse complement strand
CCTCTGGTATCTCAAAAGAAAAGTGGTTTTAACAGCAATGCTATGGTAGTCTGGCAGGTGCCTGAAGCTGAATGTGATAGCATCGGCAGAAAACTTTCTAAGTTTGATTTTATCAGTCATTGTTATCGCAGACCTGCTGCTTCTGACTGGCCCTACCAGATTTTCACAGTTGTTCATGCAAAAAATGAAGAAGATTTACGGGGAAAAGTAGATCAGCTAAAAACAGCTGTGGACAGCATTGACTGCAAAATTTTGCGCACTCAGAAGAAATTAAAGAAAGCCAGCCTGCAATACTTTTAATGCCGGCAGGAAGCCTGTCGGCATTAATCGGCAATAAAAGTATTTCTGCTTTGTATTAAATATTTTTTTACAGGGGAGTGATAATAAAATGTTTGAGCAATCTCGCGAAGAATACGAACGAGCCAGACAGTATCTGCCAGGAGGTGTTAATAGCCCTGCCCGGGCTTTTTCTTCGGTCCGAGAAGAGCCGATTTTTATAGAGCGGGCAGAGGAATCCAGAATATACGATATTGATGGCAATGAGTACATAGACTTTGTCAACTCCTGGGGGCCGATGCTTTTTGGGCACTGCCAGGAAGATGTTTTGAAATCGGTGTCTGAACAGCTGGATAAAGGGACCAGTTTTGGGGCACCCACGATAGTAGAAACGGAGATGGCTGAGGAGATTGTCAGCCTCATTCCTTCAGTTGACAGAGTGAGAATGGTAAATTCGGGAACCGAAGCTACCATGAGTGCTGTTAGACTTGCTCGCGGATACACCGGGCGAGATAAAATTGTTAAATTCACAGGTAATTATCATGGACATGGAGATAGCTTTCTCATCAAGGCTGGCTCAGGGCCGGCAACTCTGGGTTTGCCTGACAGTCCTGGGGTTCCGGAAGATTTAGCACAGCTCACTATATCTGTACCCTATAATGATGAGGAAGCTATACAGGAGGTCTTTTCCCGGCAGGGAGAAGAAATAGCTGCAATTATTTTGGAACCTGTGGCAGCAAATATGGGTGTGGTCCCTCCCCGGTCAGGTTTCTTGCAGTTTTTGCGTGAGATCACAGAAGAGCACAACTCCCTGCTAATTTTTGATGAAGTTATCACCGGTTTCAGAGTGGCGGCAGGTGGGGCCCAGGAATACTATGAAGTAGATGCCGACCTTACCTGCCTGGGAAAAATTATCGGCGCTGGCTTTCCGGTAGGAGCTTTTGGCGGCAAACAGGAAGTGATGGATGAAGTAGCTCCAACGGGACCGGTATATCAGGCCGGTACTCTATCAGGTAATCCGCTGGCTATGACTGCGGGTCTGGAGATGATGAAATTAATTCAGCAGGAAGGTATTTATCAGGAGCTAAAACAAAAAGCTGATTATCTCCGCCGCGGCATGGAAGACATAAAAGAGGAGATAAACCTGCCGCTCTCTATCAATCAGGTGGGTTCACTTCTGAGCCTTTTCTTTACTGATAAGAGAGTGGTGGATTATGAAAGCGCCAGCGCTTCAGATACCGAGCTTTATGCAGAATACTTTCAGCATATGCTGCAGAACGGTATATATATAGCTCCTTCTCAATATGAGGCCATGTTTGTTTCTCTGGCTCACAGCAAAGAAGAACTGGATAGAACTTTAAACGTTATGGAAGACTCACTGCGTCAGTGTGAATAGTGCATAAAAATGCATAAAAAAGCGGCCCTGCTATAACTTCTGGCAGGGCCTTTTTCATCTTTTTACTGTTTGCGGTTAATCAAAAATATATAAAATTTTTTCCCTGGTTGTTATTCTCCCTCGGGGAAAAATTTTTCGAGCCGGGAGTCCTGTTCACCTGGTTCCGGAATATTCTTCGGAGTATAATCGGGGAATATATTCTGAAGTTTATCCTCAAGTTCAGTTTCCGATAATTCTTCTATCTGATCCAAAATCCCCATAACTTGATCAAATTGTTCCTGAGTTATTTCCCCCCGGTCTTTTAACTCCGCATAGGAGTTACAGAGAGCATAAAAAGCTTTCAGGGGAAGTCCTTCCTCATCCTTCATTGGGCATTGCTCCTTCTACAGACATATTTTCCGGATCGAGAAAACGAATATGATCATCATCGAACTGCAGTTTAAGAGAACCTGTCTGCCCGGTTCTCTGTTTGGCAACAATTATGTCAGTTTCTCCCACAGTACCTTCCATTTCCGCTTTCTCTCTGGCCGCAGCACTTGTCTGTTCTTCCCGGTAAAGAAATATAACACTATCTGCTATCTCCTCTATATTTCCGGAATCACGCAAATCTGAAAGCACAGGCCTCTGATCTGAGCGGCTTTTGTAGCTGCGGCTGATCTGAGAAATCAAAATTAAGGGTAGTTCTAGCTCCGAAGCCAAATTCCTCAGCTGCAGAACTACATCTCCTATAGCCCGGGCAGTATTTTGCGGTGAATCTTCCGGCAGCTGGATCATCTGCAGATAATCTATTATTACCAGCCCTAAATCATCCATCCGGGCCTGGAATTTACGCAGGCGTGCCCTGATCTGTGCAACATTAAGTCCTCTTTCATCAGAGATCATCAGCGGATATTCATGCATATCATTTAAAGCGCGGGAAATACGCTGATCTTCCTGTTCATTGGTATGGCCCTGACTGTACTTCCAGGCATTTACTTCGGCCTCCTGGATAATCAGTCTATCAACAATTTCAGGGGCCGCCATTTCCAGACTGATCATACCCACGGGAATATCCCTTTCCATCACATTTTTGGCAATATTGATGGCAAAAGCTGTTTTACCCATAGAGGTGGAAGCGGCAATCACACACAGATGTCCTTTTTTAAAACCGCCTATTACTCTATCCAGAGACATGAAACCACTCTGAACACCTACATCAGCCCGGTCATTGCGGCGATCAATATATGCTTCATAGGAATTGATCAGCGCTTCTTCCATGGAAAATATATGTTTTTCTACATCTGTAGTTTCACTTGTAGCTTCAAATACCAGCTCCTGGGCTTTCGATTGATATTGGTCAATCGTCAGGTCGGTTCTGTCAGCCAGATTTTCCAGGCTCTCGGCGGTTTTTCGCAGCAGCTGTCTCTGGTATTGCTGCTTAACTAGATCGATGGTGGGCTGCATTTCATCTCTGGTATTAAAACCAGAAGTCAGGCGATCTATTAAAGCCTCAGGATTTTCTACGAAATCTTCCTCCCGCAGCTTCATCAAAAGTTTTGTGCGGGAAATAGATCCACTCTGCTGAAATTGATCCAGCAAATTTTCATAGATCATCCTGGCCTGAGGATGGGATATATGCCTGGGCTGAATTTCATCTGCCGCCTGATCTATCTGATCAGGAAACTGCAATAATATTCCCAGCAGCTGGAATTCCTGTTCTGTCCTGCTGGTATCTTCCAGCTGAGCAGCAGTTTGATTTTGTTGTGCCATAATGGCCGGCCTGGAAATGCAGGCCTCTACCTCCTTTTATCGATTGTTTTCCCAGAGAAAATCTTCCCAGCTTAAAGCTGCATTTTTACGAGTATTACTGCGATGCTGCTGGCTGGAGTAATTTTGCTTTATATTTCTGTCCTGATAATTCCCCTTTTTTCCGGACTGCCTTCTTTCCTGCATGACTTTTTTGGCTTTCTTTTTGTTTTTAACTCCGGCATCTTTTAAAGGCTTTATGTAATTTCTTTCTATATATTCCAGAGAAGGTCGACCATCACTTTTTTGTTTAATGGCTTTTTCTATGGCCAGACTGGCAACTTCTACTGGTAGAGCCCGGGTGCCGCTCAACCAATTCTGCAGAGTCTCCAGCTGAACCGGGTTCAGCTGTTGATAATTTTTAAACCCGTATTTTTTGGCCAGCTCTTTGGTTTCCCGATAAATTCTGTCATATTCATTTAATGCTTCCAGAGAAAATATTTCTTTTTCATACCAGTCAGAGATTATAGCCTGCAGATAATAATGAGCCCTTTCCCTGGGATTAGAAGGATGTTCCAGCCATTTTTGCACTCTATCCAGTAATTTTTCCAGGAGAGAAGGGGGGAAGTCCTGCTGCCATTGAGCAATTTTATTATAGAACTTTTGGGCTTTTTCTCCCTGCTGATCGGGAAAATATTTTTTTATTCTTTTAGTTAGCTCTGATTCACGTACAGTTTGAGAATTAGAGGCTGGCTGCTGTCCATCGGCTTTATTTTCATTTTGGGCAGAATTGATTTTATCATCATCGCTGGCCTCAGCCAGTTTTTGCGGTGAATCATACAGAGTGCTGTATTTAGATCTACTGCTGGCCGGCAGCAGCTTTTCCGGATGAAAATCTATCTGCAGCAGTACCCCGGCCGGATGTGATTTTTTAGCAAGAGTTATAATTCCTCTTTCCTGCAGATAGTTTAAACCCTGCTTGAGGTCCTGATTATCACCGGGAAGCAGGCAGGATAGTTTCTGGCGTCTTATAGTGCAGGTCTCTTCATGGGCTGCCGTTGCTGCCAGATAAAGAAATATACTCAGGCTGGTTTCAGGAAATTGAGTTAAAAAGCCTGATTTAATTAAATCAGCCCCTATTTCCACCGTGTTTTCTTCCTTATTATTTTTAAAGGCGGTAGTTTTTTGCTGTTGAAAACCTTCAGGCATAAACAAAAACCTCCCTGCAGTTATAATCAGGCTCTGGCCCAATTACGCCGGTCTTTACAGTATTGAGCTAAAATAT
>CAZVMQ010000038.1:0-14611 GCA_964628755.1 uncultured Halanaerobiaceae bacterium | reverse complement strand
CTAATCACAGTAGATATAATTGTGCTTAATTCTGCTGAATATTGCCTAAAATTTATTTAATGACCTTCTCGCCCCCGTTTGTCTTTCTTTTGCGGGGGCTTTTTTATTTTACCTGTTTCTTATCCAAAACAGTTGGTGAAAAAGCCCTGCATGTAAAGCTGCGGCCTGACGAACGATATACACCTATCTGTCATGGATGTGAAAGTGAAGCCGAAAGCATTCATTCCTGGCATAGACGTAATTTAAGAGATTTGCCTGCAGGGTCTCTCCCTGCTCTCGTGACACTTGATTATCGTAAGATTAAATGCCCCGAATGTGACAGATATAGAGTTGAAGACCTGGAGATCAAATCCCCAGGAGGACCAAAAGTTACCGATAGAATGGCTTAAAGAGTATCCAAATTTTGCAAGAAAAACAACCAGCTCTTTAGAAGCAGAAAAAGAATATAATTTAGACTGAAAAACTGTAAAGAGCATAGATAATACATCAATAATAAGATCAAAGAGATTTAAAAAACCACTTTTGGTTACCATGATATCAGGTATTTTAAGCTCAAAATTAAAAAAGCTTTTCCAGGTAAAACCTAATTTTTGACCAGCGGAACTGGACAAGTTCACAAAATTTTAACATGATTATTCCATTTGTTTTAAATCATCTGTTTTTTTAAGACATTAATTCGATGAAAAACCGACTTATATCAGGATCAAATTGGGTGCCGGCCTCCTGTTTTATTTCCTGCAACGCCTTTTCTTTGCTTATTGCAGGGCTATAAGGTCTTTCATGGGTCATTACATCAAAAGCATCTACTATAGTAATTATTCTGGCTAAAAAGGGTATTTCTTCCCCTTCAAGCCCCCGGGGATAGCCGCCTCCATCCCATCTTTCATGATGAGCCAAAATTTCTTCAGCAAGTGCTGCAAACTCCTGGGAAGCAGAAGCAATTTTAAATCCTCTTTCTGGATGTTCTTTTATCTTTTCCCATTCCTGATCATTTAAACCCCCAGGTTTGGTCAAAATTTCTTCAGGAATTGAAGTTTTGCCGACATCATGTAATGTAGCCAGAAGTGATAATTTGTTTAGTTCTTTATCCGTTACTCTTAATTTCTGTCCCAGCCTATAGGCAAGGTCAGTCATTCTCATAGCATGTTCTTTAGTTTCATAGCTTTTAGCACCTAAGGCATCGAGTAAACTTTGAACAATTTTGTGTTTTTGGCTACGATTATTCATTATTTTATCTCGATACATCCTGTCATCGGCTTTTTGAAAAATTTCTTCAATACTTTTTTCTGTCGTTTTTTTGGTGGCAACCCCTGTACCCAGTGATATGTGAAGATTATTATTTCGGGTTTTATGGCAGAATTCTTTTATTTGTCGGGAAAGCTTTGTTGCCAGCGAACGTCCAGTTTGGGGCAAAATGACAATAAATTCATCTCCCCCATAACGGGCCAAAATATCTTTCTCTCTAATCACCTTCTTGATAATCTGAGCTGTTTCAATTATTATTTCATCTCCTTTTTCATAGCCCAGACTATCATTTACAATTTTCAAGCCATTAATATCAGCCTTAATAACACTTAGAGGTAAATTTTTCTCAACATTAATTTTATTTATAGTTTCCTTCAAAAATTTTCTATTGAAAACATCGGTTAATTGATCACGATAGAGCAAAAGTTCAATTTTTTGTTTCTGATTTTTATATTCAGTTATATTTTCAAAGGAAATCACAGCAGCTTTAATCCGCTGCTTATGAGAGGCATTAACATTAATTCTATACCAGTTTTTTTCCTGTTCCCGCCAGCAGGGAAATTCCAGGGTGAACCTGTTTTTATTGCCCTGCAATATTTGTTTAATTCCCTTTATAACCTCTTTCTGGTACTGCCTGTCATCACCGGTTAACTCTTTCATTAACTCTAGATAATTATCTCCTCTGCTACCTCTGGAAAACCAAAAAGAATTCCTGTTAATCAGGTCACGCCAGGCATCATTGGTATAAGTAATGACTCCATTTTTATCGACAACTATGATGTTTGCTGCCAGAATATCCAGAGAAGCTTGAATAAGTTCCATCTGGTCTTCAACAGAATTTTTTAACTGCAGTAGCAGGTTTTTTTCCGCTACTGTAAATTCGCGGGGCTTTTTATCCACCACACATAAAGTCCCGAAAATATCATCGCTTGCGGGGAAATTTATAGGCACTCCTAAATAGGAGACGAATCCTTCTTCTAGTTCTGCACTGCCCTTCCATTTATCAATTTGGCGGGCGTCTTCTATTTCCACTCTTTCATTTTTATTAATTACTTCCTGGCAGTAAACCTCAGATAGCTTTAGAACATCTCCTTCCCCAAAAGAAACTTCAGATCTGGCTCTGGCCTGCAAAATCTTCAGGCCGGTGCTGCCAATTTTGGTGATAAAACCAGCTGTTACATCCATCATATCCGTCATTATATTTACTATGTTTTTCCAGTTATCCAGCATATAAGGAGATAAATCAGAATCATCTGCAATATCTTCTTTCATGATAATATCCCCCCTAAATAAATATTTATTAAATTATCAATCATATTATCAGCTCCTAATAGTATTGCTTTACTGCCAGAATCAATTACATAAATTTTCAAATTTAAAAAAACATCATACCATGTATCATTTTTCAACCTTTGATTATAAAAAATTTCCCGGTATTATTACAGTTCTAATAAAACCAACTGGATACAATTATTAATATTAATTTTATATAATTATTTTAACAAATTTTATGAAAGAAATAAACTTTTTTCATAAATGAGTAACTATAAACCCCCAAAAATTTTCTCATTACCAATAAACCAAAAATCAGCAAAAACTCATTTGATTTAAGCCTGTAAATATAAACAGATTCAACTAAAGCACTAAAATTACAAATATTATATTATTTGTAGTACAAGTTGCAATATTATCCACTTTATGCTATAATACTTATATATAATAATTATTATTAAGCAATTTTTGGTTCCATATCTCTATAAAAATATAAGAATTTATGCCCGCCGACATCAATTTCTGAATATATAACCAAATGACCATTGTTATCAATCAGAAAAAAATCAGTTGCTTTAAATTATTGTTTTTTCTCAGGAGAAGGCGTTTTGTTAATTCTTCTGTGAATTAAAGGCCGCTACATATTTTTGGGCTAAATTGTGGAATAATAAGTAAAAATAACCATGAACAATTAAATTAAAACCTCCCGGTCCGCCAAATTTTATTTGGCTTTTTTCTAATTTGCAGCTTTATTTGTGGTTTCTATGTGATTGATAATTATTGTGATGATCAGATAGCAGTGGTAAATACTGAGATAGATGATTTGCAGGATTTCCAACTCCAGCTCAGCAGGACTAAATGTTGTAATTTGAAATTTAATTTACGGCAAGTAAATTAATAAAATTTTTTCCTGTCAGTAACTGTCCGGGCATAGCCCGAAAAATTTGAGGGGGGGCAAAATGAACAGTAACCAGAAAGCTCTGGAAAATAATATTTTAAATAATCTGGAAGAAATTATAATTTATATGTCTGCAAATTTCAAAATTAAATGGTTTAATCAAACCGCTTTAGAATATTTTAATCTCAGGCCGGAAGAGTTAGAAGGGACATATTGTTATGAAAAATGGGGACTGGAAGGTTTTTGTAATGAATGTCCTATCAGGAGAGCCAAAAACACCAAAAAGATAGAAAGCTCTATAGTACAAAAACCCGACGGCAGTTACTGGAAAATGAAGGGTATCCCCGATAAAGACGAAAAGGGTAATATTAAAGGTTGCATTGAAACCGCCCTGAATGTAACTCAGAGGGTGAAGGCGCAAGAAAACATTAAAGAATATAATCAGGAACTTGAGCGACAAAAAGAAAGATTGCTTGAGGCCAAAAAGAAAGCGGAAAAAGCCAGCAGGGCTAAAAGTGAATTTCTCGCCAACATGAGCCATGAGGTCCGTACTCCTATGAATGCCATCACCGGATTGAGTGAGTTATGTCTGGAAGACGATATTTCCCAGGACAAGAAGAAAAATTATTTGAAAAGAATAAATGCCTCATCTCAATATCTTCTCACCATCATAAATGATATTCTGGATTTATCAAAAATTGAAGATGAAAAGATTGACTTAAAAGAAGAAGTCTTTGAACTGGATGAAGTGCTGGAACAGACCTGGCTTGTTATTGCAGAAAAAGCCAAAAGTAAGCCTATAGAAGTTTTATTTTCGCGCCCTCCAGAGATACCCAATAAATTGGTTGGGGATAAGGATAGACTGACACAGATTTTGACCAATCTAACTAAAAATTCTATAAAGTATACCGATTCCGGCGAGGTTGTTATAAATGTCGAAATGAAGGAGAAAACAGATGACGGGATTATGTACCAGTTTGCAGTCGAGGACACAGGCCCGGGAATTCCTCCCGAAAAACAGAAAGATATTTTCCAGAGATTTAGCCGCGCGGAAGGCTCCACTGTAGCAGGAAAAACAGGAGCCGGTCTGGGCCTGGCTA
This sequence comes from uncultured Halanaerobiaceae bacterium, assembly GCA_964628755.1. Taxonomy (GTDB): domain Bacteria; phylum Bacillota; class Halanaerobiia; order Halanaerobiales; family Halarsenatibacteraceae; genus Halarsenatibacter. Next base: position 10,096 of record CAZVMQ010000038.1, on the reverse strand, counting down.
TTTCTCGACAGCTGGTGGAAATGATGGGCGGTGAGATATGGCTGGAAAGCGAACCGGGAGAGGGCAGCATTTTTTACTTCACCTCTAAATTTGGCCGAACAGAGGAGGAAGAAAATCAAATTATCAGCACACCTCCAGAACTGGATGGTATGAGAGTGCTGGTAGTAGATGATAATCCTTCCGCCCGGGAAATCAGTGAAGAATATTTGCAGGCACTGGATTTTAAGCCTGAAGTAGTTGCAGATGGAGAAACCGCTCTGGGAAAATTAAAAGAGGACAGAAATAGTTTTGAACTGGTACTTATGGACTGGAAACTGCCGGGGCTAAACGGTCTGGAAACAACTCAAAAAATAAGGGAATATCCCAGGACTCAGATCCAGCCGAAAATAATACTTGTCTCAGCTTATGAAAAAGAGGAGATCATGACAGAACCCGGTTCTGAATATATCTCCGATTTTATGATTAAACCTTTCAGCCCCTCAAGTCTTTTTGATACCATTATGGATGTATTCGGATATTCCAGCCGGGATATCGTTCAGGAACAGGAGCAGGAATTATCCGAAGAGGAATTAATGGCAGACAGTGATAACAGAATACTGCTGGTGGAAGATAATGAGACAAACCAGGTTTTAGCCCGGGAAATTTTAGAAAGCTATAATTATCAGGTTGACATTGCAGAGGACGGAAAAGTGGCTCTGGATAAAATCAGGTCACAGCAATATGACTGTGTATTAATGGATATTCAGCTGCCGGATCTCAATGGCTATGAAGCCACCCGCAAAATCAGAAATGAGATGGGGCTTTCAGAGCTGCCGGTTATAGCCTTAACCGCCAATGTCATGGAAAAACACAGGGAAAAGGCAAAAGAAGCCGGAATGGATGATCTGATCTCCAAGCCTATTGATATCGAAAATATGCTGAAAAAAATCATGACTTTAATCACCGATTCCGGGCAAAAATTAACCTGAAGAAATTTTCCAGGTATATGAGGTGTAAAATAATAATGAAAGTTAAAAACACCATCTATCAGGGAAAAGACGAGCTCAAAAAATTCATAAAATCCGAAGGCATAACAGATCAAAATTTGCTTGTACAGGTATTTGCCGGAGTCTGCAAAAAAAGTTTTATAGAAAAGCTTACAGTAGAGATAAATACATTGCTGCCCCGGGCCATAATTTTAGGCACAACTACTGCAGGCGAGATAAAAAACGGGAAATCCAGAGAGAAAACCACCGTGATCTCTTTTGCAAATTTTTCCAGCACAAGTATTCAGGCCAGTTTTATTCCTTATCAGGGAGAAAGCAGCTTTGAGCTGGGCAAAAAATTGGGTCGAAAGCTTATTTCCGACAGCACTAAAGCAATAATTATGTTTTCAGACTGGTCCAATATTCAGGACAGTGTATTAGAAGGGTTACATTCTATCGATGACAGCGTGGTCATTGCAGGCGGTAAGTCAGGTGATAATTTTAAGTTTGACTTTAAAAATAATTATATATTTCTGAATGAAAAAGTTTCTGCTCATGGTTTAGTGGGAGTGGCCTTAAATAGCAGTCAGCTTAAAGCTTACTCTGACTACAATCTGGGCTGGCAGAAAATAGGCAAAAAAATGCAGGTAACTAAAAGTGAAGGTAACAGAGTATATGAGATCAATGGTCGCACTGCTTATGATATCTATGAAAATTATTTAGGCGAAGAAATTGCCCGGGGGCTGCCGCAGACAGCTGGACCAGAATTTCCTCTAATTTTAAAAAGGGGAGAGACGCTAGTAGCCCGGGGAGCTGCTGCCAGGTATGAGGATGGCTCTCTGGGGTTTGGCGGCGAAGTTCCTGAAGGATCAGATGTTTACCTCAGTTATGGTCACATAAATTCTATCATTCAGAAAAATATTAACTTATTTCAAAGAATAACAAAACAATTTAAACCTGAGGCTCTTTTTCTCTATTCCTGTGCAATTAGAAAGGCAGCTCTGCAGGAAAGTTTAAACAGAGAGTTATCTATATTTAAAGACTTAGCTCCTACTGCAGGCTTCTTTACCTATGGAGAATTTTACAGCAGCGGAAAAATAAACTGCCTGCTTAATATAACCCTGACCGTTCTGGCCTTAACAGAAAATGAAGATGAATTTGATGAGCAAAAAGGAATACATAAAAAAGAGGATTTTGCTAATCGAGACAACCGCAGCACCAACACAATTAAGGCTCTGACCAACCTGGCCAACACAGTTACAGAAGAATTATTAAATGCAAAAAATAAAGCAGAAAAAGCCAGCAGGGCCAAAAGTGAATTTCTCACCAATATGAGCCACGAAATACGCACACCTATGAACGCCATCACCGGGTTGAGTGAATTATGTTTGAGGAAGAATCTTGCAGAAGAAAAAAGAAGCAACTATCTGAAAAGGATAAACGCTTCCTCTCAATATCTTCTCACAATTATAAATGATATTCTTGATTTATCAAAAATTGAGGACGGGAAAATTGATCTGAAACAGGAACATTTTGAACTCGATGAAGTTCTGAAACAGACCTGGCAGGTGATTGCAGAAAAAGCCAAAGAAAAACCTCTGGAAATTTTGTTTGCACGGCCTCCAGATATACCCAATAAGTTAATCGGTGATGAAACCCGCCTGACTCAAATTTTGACCAATTTAACCAGGAATGCTATTAAATATACCGATTCCGGGGAAATTCTTTTAAAAGTTGACCTGGTGGAAAAAACAGAAAATACTGTGAAATATCAATTTGCAGTTGAAGACACAGGCCCGGGAATTCCTCCTGAAAAACAGGAAGAGATTTTCCAGAGATTCAGCCGCGCGGAAAATTCTATAGATGGGGGAACATCAGGTGCCGGTCTGGGTTTAGCTATTGCCAGACAGCTGGTGAAGATGATGGATGGAGAAATATGGCTGGAAAGCGAATCGGGAGAAGGCAGCACTTTTTACTTTACCGTTGAATTTGGTCTTTCTGAAGAAAAAGAAGCTCGAGTTACTTCTCCCCCTCCAGAACTTGATGGTATGAAGGTACTGGTAGTTGACGATAATTCTTCCGCCCGTGAAATCTGCAGAGAATATCTGAAAGCACTCAACCTCCAGCCCGAAATAGCTGCAGATGGAAAAACAGCTCTAGCAAAATTAAATGAGGTTGAGAACAATTATGAACTGCTGCTTATGGACTGGAAGCTGCCCGAACTAAATGGACTAGAAATAACACAAAAAATCAGGGAAAAACCTGAGATTCAGTCTCAACCGGAAATTATACTTGTCTCAGCTTATGAAAAAGAAGAAATTATGGAAGAACCCGGGTCTGAATATATTTCCGATTTTCTGACCAAACCTTTCAGCCCTTCAAGTCTATTTGATGCCGTTATGGATATTTTTGGATATTCCAGCCTGGATATTGCTCAGGAACAGAAGCAGGAGCTGGTCGAAGAAAAATTGTTAGCAGATAGTGATAACAAAATACTGCTGGTGGAGGATAATGAAACAAACCAGGTTCTGGCTCAGGAAATTTTAGAGAGCTATAATTACCAGGTTGATATTGCAGAAGATGGAAAAGAAGCTCTGGACAAAATTAGTTCCTATCAATTTGACTGTGTTTTAATGGATATTAAATTGCCGGAGCTTAATGGCTATGAAACCACCCGCCGGATTAGAAATGAGATGGGACTTTCAGATCTGCCTGTGATAGCCTTAACCGCCAATGTTATGGAAAAACATTTTAAAAAAGCAGTAGAAGCTGGAATGGATGATCTAATCTCCAAGCCTATTGATATAGAAGATATGCTGCAAAAAATAAAACGATTGATAACCTCCAGCGAATTTGAAGATAAAGACAAATTACAATCCCGGGGCGGGAACAGAAAAAAAGCAGAAGAAATTAATGAGCTGTCTGAACTTAGAACTTTAAATGTAGATAAAGGGTTAAAACGTCTGGGCGGCAATACTGAAGCTTACAGGAAAGTACTGAAAAAATTTGCTCACAATCAGCCCAAATTAGAAGATAAGTTACGAGATGCTCAAAAAAAATCAGATTATAAATTGCTGGAAGACATAGCCCATGAAATTAAAGGGACAGCTGGTAATATTGGAGCGGAAAATCTGCAGGAAAAGGCAGGAAAGTTAGAGAAGTTACTGGAGGAAAAATCAAAATCGGAGAATACAGACAGGCTGGCTAAAAATTTAGAAAAAGCATTGAGCAAAACTGCTGAGGAAATCAAGGCTCTGCCAGAAATAACAACAGAAAAGTCTGAAACCTCTCGAGACATTACTATTTCGGAACTTAAAACTGAACTGCAGGAGATAAAAGAATTAATTGTCTCTTACGACATGAAAGCCACGGATGCTGTACAAAAATATATGATGAATACAGGCAGGGAATGGCTGGATGATAGTATGAAGGAATTAAACAATAAGCTGGAAGAATATGAATTTGAAAGTAGTTTAGAACAGATAGAATTTATCATTGAACATCTGAGTGAAAAACTTCAGTAATTTTTTTATCACCTGGTTGATTAAATGCATATATAATTTTCTAGTAAAATGATGGGAGGGATTTTGATGCCTGAAAGTAAAGAGGGATATGTGAATATTGAAAAAAGTATTTCTCATCTCCAGGGCAGAAAAAATCTGCTGATCAAAGTCGCCGGGATATATATTGAGGATTATCAAACTCAACTTGAGCAGCTACAGCGATTTATTGTCCAGAAAAATGCTCAACAGGCCGAAAATGCCGCTCATAAAATCAAGGGTAGCTTGAGCAATTTTCACACCCCGGAAGCCTATAACATAGCTAAAAGGATTGAGAGTAAAGCTGAAAACGGCAATTTAGCAGGCCTGGAAGAAGATTACAGGCAGCTAAAACAGGCGATGGAAGATATAGCCGAACAATTAGAAAGCTTTATTAAAGAAAATGATTGATTTAAACTTTCATGGGTGTTTACAACAGAATAATATAATTGCGGGCTGGTGAAATTAATGTCTGAAGAAGAGCTCATACTCATAGTTGATGATAACAGACAAAATTTAGTAATGCTGGAATCTTTTCTGCAGGAAGAAGGGTATGTCACTGTTACTGCCACCAGCGGAGAAGAAGCCTTACAGATTTTAGAAAGAGAAGATAATATTAAATTGATACTACTGGATGTCATTATGCCCGGAATAGATGGCATCGAAGTTTGTAAAAAAATAAAATTTGTAATGGGCCGGGATGAACTGCCAATTATTCTTGTAACCTCACTCGATGCCCGGGAAGATAGACTGGAAGGCCTGGAAGCTGGAGCTGATGATTTTATTACTAAACCCATAGACTGGGCAGAACTTATGGCCAGGGTAAAATCGTCGATGCGATTCAAACAGGCTCATGACCGTGTACAAAAACAACATCAACGCCTGGAACATCAGCTGGAGCTGGCTCGTAGAGTACAGACAACTCTGGCAAATTTAGATTTGCCGGAAGAATTACCAGGAGAAGTTTTTTACAGCCCCATGGAAAAGGTAGGGGGAGATGTTTATGATGCTGTCAAACTTTCCGAGGGGAAATTTGGCATCCTGCTGGCCGACGCTATGGGGCATGGCGTGCCTGCTGCCATGATCATGGTAATGGTGAAATTAATATTCAGAAGTCTTTACTATGATGAATCCTCCCCCGGGGGTGTCATGGGCAAAATAAACACCCGACTGGCTGATATTTTTCAAAATGACATAGAAGATATGTTTGTAACCGGTGTTTACATGGTATATGATCAGATCAAAGAAGAGCTAAGATTCTGCAATGCCGGACATCCACCTCCACTGCTGTTTAATTCTGGCGGAAATGTAAAAGAACTTACCTCAAACAACATGCCCATGGGGATTGCCAGTGACAATAATTTCAAATGTGAAAAAGTTGATATAACTAATTTTTCAGAAGTATTTATTTATACTGATGGGCTGGTAGAGCATATGAATTCTGATTTGCCCGAATTAACTGAGGAAAATATTAATCATATACTGGCAAAAACTGCAGGAAAAATAAAATCAGAAAACAATACTTTATTCTATCAAAAGTTAAAGAAGGAAATTGAACTTAAAAAAAGAAATGATGATATTACATATATGTTTCTTAAGATCAGCTAAATATGTAAATCCAAACGGATTTAGGTGGGATGTTTTATGGAAATAAAAGATGATAAAAAAACAGACAGGGGGAAAACCAGGAAAGATACAGATGATGGTGATAAGTGGACAATACTGGCCGCTGATGATGTTCCGGAAAACCTGGATATCATCAAAAATGCCCTGTCACCAGAGTTCAATATAAAGGCTGCAATAAATGGCAAATTAGCCCTGAAGGTAGTTAAAAATCAGGATGTAGATTTAATATTACTCGATGTTAGAATGCCGGGAATGGATGGATATGAAGTATGCCAGAGATTACAGGAAAATCCTGATACAGCACATATACCTATTATTTTTTTGACCGGACAGGATACAATTTCTGATGAAGTATTGGCTCTGGAAATGGGAGCAGTTGATTTTATAAAAAAACCGATCAATCACAGCATTTTAAAAAAACGCATTAATACACAGCTGGAACTGCAGTCTACCAGGAAAAAGCTGAGAATGCACAATAATTATCTGGAAGATTTAGTGGAAGAAAAGACCAGAGAAATTTCTGAATCTCGTATGGCTATGATCTATGCTTTAGCTCAACTAGCTGAATCACGCGATGAAGAGACGGGAGAGCATCTTATTCGGACACAAAAGTACTGCTGGTTTCTCGCTCATAAAGTCAAAGAAACCGGAAAATATGATTCTATTGTTGATACCAATTTTTGCAAAAATATATATATTGCCAGCCCTCTTCATGATATTGGTAAGGTAGGAATTTCTGATTCAATTCTTTTAAAACCGGGGAAACTGACCGCTGAGGAATTTGAACGGGTAAAACAACATACAGAAATTGGTTATAAGCTTCTTGAAAAAGTACAGAAAATATATTCGGAAAATGATCTGCTGGAATTAGGCCTGGATTTAATCCATTATCACCATGAAAAATGGAATGGTCAGGGATATCCCGAAGGCCTGGAAAAAGAGGAGATTCCACTTGCTGCCCGGATTATGGCTATATCAGATGTCTATGATGCCCTCAGAAGTGACAGGCCCTATAAAGATGCTTTTTCCCATGAAAAAAGCTGCCAGATTATTAAAGAAGACAGCGGAAGTCATTTTGATCCCTTTCTGGTCAATTGTTTTTTGAAGGTCTCAGATAAATTTAAAGCAATAAGCCGGGAAGAAGCTACAGAAATAGAGAATTATAAAGACATACCTGCTTCTATACAATTTTAAACAATAAATAATAAAAAAAGTCATACTAGAGGAGAGGAGGAATAAACATGAGGGTAAAAATTGAAGAAGATTATGCTCGTATTATTCCCCTGGAGAATATAGATCTAACCAATGCTGAAAAGTTGAAAGAAAAATTTACGGAATTGGTGGAAGAAGAAAACATTAAAAACATAATTCTTGATTTTAGAAATGTAGAGAAAATAGATAGTTCCGGTCTGGGCAAACTTTTATTATTTCATAAGATTATTAAAGAAGTACAGGGGAAACTTAAAATAAAAAATGTAAATTCACAATACGTTAAAAAAGTTTTCAATATGGTCAATCTCACAGAAACTTTAGACATAGAAATGTGAATTTAAGCAGTCGCTATGGCAAAAAAATTGAGGAAGGAATTTTTTTATGATAACTAGCAATGACCATTCTGTAAAATTCACAATGCCTGCTCAGAAAGAAGCCATATCTGATACTCTGAATGAAATTACTGCTGAAATTGCTAAAATTGATCCTGAAATTCCCGACTTAGATTTTTGCCTGGAAATGGCAGTTAGAGAAATGCTGGCCAATGCCATAGAACATGGGTGTAAAAATTCAGAACAGAAAATTGAAATTACTTTACAGGTAAACACTAACCGGGTGAAATTAAGCGTAAGAGATCCTGGCAAAGGCTTTAATTGTGAAAAGATAAATATGGCTGAAATGCCTGGCCTGGAGGAAAAAGGTCGGGGGCTTACTATGATAAAACAAGCAGTTGATGAAATGCATTTTAATGAAACCGGCAACAAAATTACTGTTTATTTTAAAAGTACATAAAAGATTTTATTTATATCTGAAGATAAAAATCAGGGGGTTTTTCTAAATGAGCAATAAAACTAAGGATAATATTATGTTAGAAAATTTTATCAACTCCCTGCCTTATCCTGCAATAATAATTAATAAAAAGGGTATCATAACCACTTATAATACACTATGGAAAAACAGGGTTTTGCAATGTAATATACATATGTCTGAACCAAGACTCAAAGTTAATTATTTCACAGAAATCCTGCCTGCTTTTGGTCTAAAAGAAGATCAGGTTAATAAAGTTTTTCGGGGAATTAAAAAAATTTTTTCTGAAAAAGACGAACTTTATCAAGAGTCTTTCTGCTGCCTTTCTTCTCAGGGAGAAGAACATTTTGCTATAAAAGCAAAATATTTTAACCAGGGAGCACTGATCATTCACGAAAAAATATCTTATCTTTCGCCTGCTGGGCGGAAAGAAATTCAAAGACAACAAGAAAAATTAGAAGCTATTTTTGAGGCCAGCAAAAACGTGGCATTTGTGATAGCTGAACCAGAAGAAGAAAGTTTTCGCATTAAGGAGTTTAGTCCAGGAGCAGAAAATATTTTTGGTTATAATAAACAAGAGGTTCTGGAAAAACCAATTTCTACATTGTATCCCCAGGCAAATGAAAAAAGGCTGGCTAATATAAGGGAGAAAATTAAAAATGGTAAAAGCTGGCGGGGCAAAATTGAACTGAAGCGTAAAAATGGGAAAAACTTTACCGCTATGCTCAATGCTTCATATTTCGAGCCCCCACAAGAAAAAACCAGTAAGGCTTTGGTAGTAGCTATTGATATCAATGAGCTGGAAAAAACCAGAGCTGAATTGGAATACCTCAGTTATCATGATGAGCTTACAGGATTATATAATAGAAAGTTTATGGAAGAAAATATGAAAAGACTTGACACAAAACGACAGTTTCCCATTAGTTTGATAATGCTGGATGTAAACGGTCTTAAAATTATTAATGATACTTTTGGCCATAAAGTGGGGGATAGATTACTAATTAAAACCTCGAAAATTTTAAAGAACAGTGTGCGTCAGGAGGATATTGTCTCACGCTGGGCTGGAGACGAATTTGTGATACTTCTACCTAAAACTGATAAAGCAGAGGCCAGGAAAATCTCTGACAGAATTCGAAAAAAATGCCAGGAAACCTATCAAAAAAATTGTGAGAAAAATCTGGAAGAATTGCCTCCGGTATCACTGGGAAGAGGAATAGCCGTTAAAGATAGCTCCGAACAGGATATCGATGCAGTGCTTAATTCTGCCGACAAAAAAATGTATAAAGATAAAAGAAAAAATGGTCTTACCGCCAAAAGAGAAATGATAAACTGTCTCCTGCATCGGTTGTATGCCAGGACTTTCGAAACTGAAACGCATACTTTAAGAATCACAGGGTTAGCCATAAAAATGGGCGAAAAATTGAACTTATGCAAAGAGGAACTGGAAGATTTGTCCCGCCTCAGCGGCTTACATGATATTGGTAAGCTGGCTATTGAAAAAGATATTATCCACAAAAATTCACCTCTGACCCGGGAAGAATGCAAAAAAATCAAAGATCATCCCGGTAAAGGAGCCAGGCTGGTTAACTCAGTTGATGAACTTGCTCATATTTCTGAATTAATTAAAACTCATCATGAGAACTGGAATGGCAGTGGTTATCCTCAGGGCCTGTCACGAAAAAATATACCCCTGCTGTCCAGAATTTTTTCGATAATAGATGCCTATGATGTGATGACAACCGGAAGACCCTATCAACCTTCCATTAGCAAAAATAAAGCTTTGAAGGAGATAAAGCGATGTGCAGGCAGTCAATTTGATCCTGAGCTTACCGAACAATTTGTGAAGATGATGATGCGTGAGTCAGATATGAAATAAATGAAAACAGGAGTATTTTGTCCTTGCTTTCATCAGTTTTTAACTAATCACAGTAGATATAATTGTGCTTA
>CAZVMQ010000037.1:0-15954 GCA_964628755.1 uncultured Halanaerobiaceae bacterium | reverse complement strand
AAACATACCAGGGCCTGTGGATGAAATCTTTTGTCCTCCCTGATCTCAGGCCCAGGGCCCTAAACTCAGGAGATATTTGATTTTACAAATAAATAATTTTTATTCCTGTTATTTATATTCATGAAAATCCAGGAAATTCCTGCCTGACAAAAAATTCTTAATAACTTACCTCATATTTACCTTTATGTGCTTCCCTTTAACTAAAAGTTTAAAAAAGTGCTCAGCTTACTTTTATCTGCTGCAAATTAAAGCTAACCAATAATCCTATAAAAGAAAGAACCAGAATTATGCCAAACCCCTGCTGATATCCCTGCAGGGTATATACCCGGGAATTATTTATTATTTCCCCGGCCCAGGTAGCATCCAATCTCCAGCCGATAAGAAAGTTAAATATAATTGTCCCCAAAAAGGGCGCAATATTTATTACTCCTGTGGCACTCCCTTTTAAATGAGGGAACATCTCTTTCACATTGGTAAAGGTTGTCAAAATAAACATACCGATTATACCCAGCAAAAACATTAGGAACAGCATGATGTAAAATGGCGGCTGCCCCTGTTCGATAAATACAATATAAATCCAGACCAGGGTATTATAGATCACCGCTATTCTGATCATTTGCACCCGACTTTTCATCTTGCTTTCCACCCAGCCCAGAATAGCGGAACCAATTAACATGCCTGCAGTCACAATAACAACCAGGTTGGCAGCTGCAGTACGACTAAAATCATATACATGAGTCATATAGGGGACCAACCACAGACCTGACAGGCTCATAAAACTACCCATCAGTACAGAAGCCAGAAAAAAGTACTGCCAGAATTGCAGACTGACAATCATTTCTTTCACTCCGGAAATTATCTCAGCAAAACTTCTTTTGTCTTCTTCTATCTCATATTCCGGTTCCAGGCCCAGCTGCCGGGGGTTATCCCTGACAATAAGCCAGATTAAAATCATAATGACAATAGAAATGGCAGCAAAGAGAAAATAAGAATTTCTCCAGCCCATCAACCCTACCAGCAGAGATAGGGGGGTGGCAGCCAGCAGGGCTCCCGTATTGCCCAGTAAAGATGTCCAGCCGATCAATTTTGTGTAAGCTTCAGGAGGGAACCAGACCGATATTGTCTTTAAGGTGGAGATAAAAAAAACGGCCGATCCAATTCCAATAAATAATCGCCCCGTATAAGCCAGGGGAACTCCCCGGGCCAGAGCAAATAACAGACTGCCCAGAGCGATAGAAAACATGCCCACAGTAGTTATTTTTCGGACCCCAAATTTGTCGGTTATCACACCCACGGGCACCTGTAAAATACCATAAGCATAGAAGTAAAGTGAAGATAAAGTGCCCAGCTGGGTAGCAGTTAAGTCCAGATCACTGCCCAGAATATTAGCCACTACGCCAATTGCATAACGATGAAAAAATGCAATTAAAAAAGATATACTCAATAATAAATATATTTTCCAGCGGTATCTTTTCAGTTTTGGGGCTGAGATATTATCAACCTCCAGCAGCAGGAGAAATATCCTGAAATAATTTGCCATTTTCTCGTTCTATTTCTCCCAGTTCATAAGAAATTGCTCCAGCAAAGATGGGGCCATCCACTACAACCGTATGATACTCACCATTTTCGCCAGCAGGATCTATCTCCATCCTCTCCATTTCTGCTATAAAAGTCATATCGAGAGTTCTGCCCAGAAAAGTCTCATCTAACTTCTCACTATCCACAACAATTACTACAGCTTTAAAACCCAGCTCAATAAATTCACAGATCAGTTCCCGGCGGGATTTCTGCCAGAGGGGAAGATGAGCCTGAAATCCAGCCTGCTGACAGACTTTTTCCACCCACTCTCGATGTTCTTCAATCTCTATATCTCCAAAAACTCCGTGTTCAATATTGTTCTTTCCTTTAATAGAGCTCAATAGATCTACAAAATTTTGTTCGTAATCATCCCAGCTGGTAGGACAGGTAAATAATTCACTGCCCAGCTGTTCAGCCTGTTTTTTCAGCATACTCACTGACAGACCGTGAGCACGGGTTCGCTCTCCATTTTCCAGCAAAGTCGTAACCAGAGCAGTCGGAATGCCGCCATTTTGGGCAGCATGATAATAAGCCAGAGAAGAATCTTTACCACCACTCCAGGAACAGAGAAACTGCTTGTTACCAATATTAATATTTCCCATTATATTTCCTCCAGTCATAACCATCTTTCCTGTGTTTAGGTTGAGTTTTCGGGCAAAAAATAGTGCTTCCTGCGCGAAAGCTCTTCCCTGAATTTGAAAATTTCCAGTATCACTTCGCTTTATAGCTTCCAATACTTTATAAGCTCCGGCAATTAAGAGTATAAGTAGTCCTGGTAAGCCAGCATATATGGCATTTTCACCAGCGGTTCTGAAGAATAACCAAATCTAAATTCTTTAGTTAATATTATCAATTACAAAATCTTACATCCACAGTTAAAGATATCACATATACAGGCCATCCGCAAACTATTTTACATTGAGTACATTGAGACATTGAGTACATTGAGTTCATTAAGACGTTCAGTATCTTCCCTGAAGAGTATTTTGCTGGCAAAATTGCATTTCAAACAAACGTATGTTAGCATATAAGGTAGGAGGTATAGTAGTATGGAGCTAAAAGAGAAACTCAAAACTTTAACCCGGGCGGCTAAATATGATGCTTCCTGCTCTTCCAGTGGCAGCAGCCGTAATAATAGTAATACAGACAAAAAACAGCTCGGCAATGCCGCTCCCAGCGGCATCTGTCACAGCTGGTCAGAAGATGGCCGCTGTATATCACTTCTGAAGCTGCTCTATACAAACCGCTGTATTTATGATTGTGTATACTGTGTTAACAGAAGCAGCAATGACCTCCCGCGCGCCAGTTTTCAACCCCGGGAATTAGCTCAGTTGACCATTAATTTTTATAAACGCAATTACATAGAGGGGTTGTTTCTCAGTTCTGCCATAGAAAAAAATCCCGATTATACCATGGCCAGGATATATCGGACCGTAAAGATTCTGCGGGAAGAGTACAATTTTGCCGGCTATATACATTTAAAAGCTATTCCCGGTGCAGATTATCGTCTGATCGAAAAAGCAGGCAGGCTGGCAGATAGAATCAGTGTAAATATTGAACTGCCTTCCCGGAAAAGTTTTAACAACCTGGCCCCGGATAAAAATAGCGATAATATCCTTAATTCCATGCAGGAAATTGGCTCTGATATTGAAAAAAATCGCAAGGAAAGAAAGAAATATAAAAATGCCCCTCAATTTGTTCCCGCCGGCCAGAGCACCCAGTTAATTGTGGGGGCCAGCCCTGAGCCAGATTATCAAATAATAAAATTGTCCGAAAGTTTATACGAAAAAATGAACCTTAAACGGGTCTATTATTCTGCATTCATGCCTGTAAGCAATGACAGCAGACTTCCCCGGAAAGAACAACCTCCTCTCCTGCGGGAACATCGATTATATCAGGCTGATTGGCTCATCCGGCGCTATAATTTCACAGCCGAAGAGATCTTAGACGAAGATAATCCCAATCTGGCAACTGAGTTTGACCCCAAATGCAACTGGGCGTTGAATAATATAGAAAAATTTCCCCTGGAAATAAATAAAGCTGATTATGAACAGCTAATCAGAATCCCCGGTATAGGACCTAAATCAGCCAGAAGAATTATTGCCGCCCGCAAACAGGGCCCAATTAATTTTCATGAACTTCAGGATATCGGCCCCGTAATTAAAAGAGCTAAATATTTTATTACCTGCCAGGGTAAATATTATGCCGGCATCCCCTTTGATTATCAATTAATCAAAGAAAGATTAAGCTCGGGTAAAAAAGATGGCTCACAAGAACAGTTGAATCTCTTTCAGGATTATGAAAATAATTAAGGGGGGGAGGAACATGACCAGGTACATTTACGATGGTAGTTTTCGCGGACTTTTAACCGTTATTTACGAAGGGTTCAAGGCCAAAAAAGTACCCCGCAGCATAGTGACCAATGAGAATTATCAGCCTTCACTTTTCAAAGATTCGCTTGAGATTGAGAGCGAAGATAAAAAAGCCGATAAAGTCAGCTCCTCCCTCAAAAATAAAATTTCCCAAAAAGCATATAAAGATGTTTATCATGCTTTTTTATCGGAAATGACTGGTATTGAATTAAATATTTACAGATATCTGCTCTACTGTTTTAAACAAAATGTTGATGATAAATATAAAGGGCGTACAGAGGCCGGCAAAAAGGTCAAATCTGCCGCCAGCAAAGTTCGCAAAGAAAGACACAGGTTTAAAGGTCTGCTTCGCTTTCGGGAACTTGAAAATGGCACTTTATATGCCCCTTATAAACCGGATTACAATATTACAGGCCTCCTGGCTCCTCATTTTGCAGGCCGATTGGCTACAGAAAATGGCGTAATTCACGATAAAAAACGCGACATTGCCGCCTTTTTTTCCCGGGGGGAATGGGAACTGGTGAACAGCAGTGAAATACCCTGCCCCAGGGAAAATAGTATGGCTAAAGCGGAAGAGAATTATCAACAGCTGTGGCAGAATTTTTTTGAAAATATTGCAATAGAAGAACGCAAAAATCCCGAATTGCAGAAAAATCTGATGCCCAAAAAATACTGGGAATATTTAATAGAAAAGTAAAACCCTCCGGAAATACCGGAGGATCACAAGATCTACCAGACAACTTTAATCACAAGTTAGGCAAAATGCCAGAAATTATTTCAGGTATTTTAAGCGGCGGAATCAGATTCCTGGCTAAATTTGATCGCAAAAGCTTCTTCCCGGTCCGAATAATCAATCTTTACCGTCTCTTCTGACTTTACATCTTTTTCCAGCAATTCTAATGCCAGCTTATCCTTAATCTCACTCTGAATCACTCTTTCTAAAGGACGAGCACCATAAGCAGGATCATATCCAAGCTCAGCCAGTTTATCACGGGCCCTATCAGTTATCTTTAGACCCAGTTCCTGTTCTTCCGCTACCTGCTGCTCCAGTTCAGCAATTTTGATATCTACAATTTTGCGCAGATGCTCTCTGGTCAGGTTATGGAAGATGATCATATCGTCTATTCTATTCAAAAATTCTGGTCTAAACTGCTGTTTTAAAGTCTCATTAACCCTTTCTTCAATCTCATCTTCATCACGCAAATCCTGAATGTACTGTGAGCCAATATTGGAGGTCATGATGATAATTGTATTACGAAAATCGACCTGTTTTCCCTGACTATCAGTTAAAATCCCATCATCCATAATCTGCAGCAAAATATTATAAACATCATTATGAGCTTTTTCTATTTCATCCAGCAATATGACAGAATAGGGCTGCCTTCTTACCTGTTCTGTCAGCTGTCCCCCCTCTTCGTAACCTACATATCCAGGAGGAGAGCCTATCAATTTAGCTACTGCATGTCTCTCCATATATTCGGACATATCCAATCTTATCATATTTTTTTCACTGTCGAAAAGCTGAGCTGCCAGAGTTTTAGCCAGCTCTGTCTTGCCCACTCCGGTAGGCCCCATGAACATAAAAGTTCCCAGGGGACTTTCCCGGGATTGCAGGCCGGTGCGAGAACGACGGATAGAATTGCTGACAGCGTTGATAGCTTCATCCTGACCCACTACTCGTTTAGAAAGCTGCTCCTCCAGATTGATCAATTTTTCTTTTTCGGATTGCAGCAGTTTTTGCACAGGAATATCAGTCCAGGAAGCAACGATCTCGGCAATATCTTCTTCTGTTACTTCCTCTCTGATAATTTCCTGGCTGCTGTCCATCTCCTCAATTTTTTCTGAGATCTCTTCCAGCTCTTTTTCCAGTTCATTCAGTCGACCATAACGCAGACGAGCAGCTTCCTCGTAGCTGGCTTCTCTTTCAGCATTCTCAGCCTTATGCTTTACTTTATCTATTTCTTCCTTTAGTTCCTGGCGGCGCTCCACCAGCTCTTTCTCTTTATTCCAGGCTTCCATCAGCGGATCTCTTTGGGCTTTTATCTCTTCTATTTCTTCATCCAGCTCTTCCAGTTCTTCGGCCACTTCTTCCGGATCCTCTTCATTTTTTAGCATTTCCCGTTCGGTTTCCAGCCGCCGCAGACGCCTATTCAATTCATCAATTTCTAAAGGCATAGAATCAATATCAATTTTAACTTTGGCGGCAGCCTCATCGACTAAATCTATGGATTTATCGGGCTGAAATCTCTCGGTCAGATAGCGGTCTGATAGTTTAGCAGCAGATTCCAGCGAACTATCTTTAATTCGGACCCCATGGTGAATTTCATATTTTTCTTTAAGCCCCCGCAGAATAGAGATAGTATCTTCTACTGAAGGCTCAGAGATCTTAACAGGTTGAAACCGCCTTTCCAGGGCAGCATCCTGCTCAATATGCTCGCGGTATTCATCTACAGTAGTTGCACCTACACAGTGCAGTTCCCCCCGGGCCAGGGCAGGTTTAAGCAAATTGGAAGCATCAACAGCCCCTTCACTAGATCCGGCCCCCACAATGGTATGCATCTCATCTATGAAAACTATGATCTGCCCCTGAGCAGCTTTGATCTCTTTTAATACTGATTTGAGCCTGTCTTCAAATTCACCTCTATATTTAGTGCCGGCGATAAGAGACCCCATGTCCAGCTGAATTATTCGTTTATTTTTCAACACTTCCGGCACATCTTCACTAACTATCCGCTGGGCCAGTCCTTCCACTATGGCCGTTTTGCCCACACCCGGATCACCTATCAGAACCGGATTGTTCTTGCGCCGCCGGGATAAAACCTGCATAACTCGCCTGATTCTCTCATCCCGGCCAATAACAGGGTCGAGATCGCCTTCTCGAGCCATCTCGGTCATATCAATAGTATACTGCTCAAGCACATTATACTGCTCTTCCGCATTCTGGCTGTCAGCCCGGGAGCCAGAGCGAAGGTCTTTGATGACCTCTCTCAGCTTTTGGCCGTTTACATTGTGCTCCTGTAATAATTCACCTGCTTTATTGCTGCTGTTAACCAATGCCAGCAGCATGTGCTCAGATGAAATATAATCGTCTCCCATCTGCTTTGATTCCTGCCGGGCCTGCTGTATAACCGAGCTCATCTTTCCTGACATGTATACTCTGGCCTCACCCTCATCATAAACTCTGGGTAGATCAGAAATTAAATCATCACTCTGACTGCACAGCTCTTCTATATTGAGATCAAATTTTTCCAGTAAAGGCCTGATGATGCCATCGTCTTCTTTTAGCATAGCCGTCAATAAATGGGCAGGATATATCTCCTGATTATGATTGTCCATTGCTAATTGCTGTGCTTCTGATAATAACTGCTGAGCTCTGTGGGTAAAATCATCCATCTTCATGGGACATCACCTCAAAACAATATTTTTTTGTAATTATTCTTCATATTAACCCATAAAAATAAATTTTATATTTCTTCTTCACCCACTATTTTACAACAAAGGTCAGAGAAAGTCAAATAAATCAGGAGGATAAAATTTCCTGGCAGGCTTCCTTGACCAGTCCCGGCACTACTTTCAGACTGTAATTAAGCTCCAGCCGCTCAGTATGTTTATGCGCGTCCCGGCCATCAACACTGATATTAAGCACCGCCAGGTCCAGCTCTGCTATCTGCCGAAGAGGAAGGGTATACCCCTGATTCCAAAGCGGCAAATTGCTGGCCAGAGTTTCGGTATAGCTGTTTAAATCACTTTCCAGCCGGCAGTAACTGAGATCGGAAATCCCGGGAAACACGGGAAAAACATCCACCTGATAACCAGACTTAACTGCTTTTTCTGCCAGTTTTTGTGCAAGTTTATTAAACTGTTCATCGCTTTTATTATCACTGTCAGAGGTAACGGGAGGGTAGTAAGGCGGGGCAAAACCGGTTACAATACCCACTCCCGGCCTATCCACAAAATCATTTATCCTATCCATTATCTGCAGACAGAGTTCCTGAGCTTCGATGCTGTCATCTTTTTCAGTTATCAAAGTTTCTATGGCCTTCTCTACCTGTTTTGCATTATTCTCCTGGGCCTCCTGCAGAAATTCATCATAGGTCAGAACCCAGCTTGCGGGTTTCTGGATACTGTCAGCAGATAAATTTTGTTTTTGTAGATATTCTGCTTTCCTCTCAATCAATTTTTCCAGCACACTATCCAGAGCTCTGCCGGCCAGCTTTCTCATCTGCTGCATAATTTCATTCGGGCTGCTGGTAAGCAGATTAATATTAAAATAACCTCCGGCCGTATGTGGAATTTGAGCTGAATAATATCTCTTATTATCTCTGGCTTTCAGACAGGTTGGAGGAGGTGCCGTAAAAGCAGATACACTATCGCAAAATTTAAGATTTCCTTCCAGTTCTCTAATTACTTCCGCCAGCAGGAGATTGGCATTGAGACCGCTCAAAACATCCCCCACATGAGTTTCCACTCCCCGGCAGTAAAATAATACTACACTTTTGCCCATGGAACCGGTATAGATATAATTTCCCTGATCACCGGGAAAAGCCGGAAATGTAGGCTCACAATTAATTACTCCCTGTAAATCCAGCTGATATTGCTCTCGCAATTTTGTTATCAGTTCCACCGCTGTCAGCATCCCCCGGGAAGAAGTTTCCTCATCAGGCACAGAGACAAAAAGCAGATTGCCGGTCAAATCACTACTGGTGAAAGCTTTCATAACTGCCAGCTGGATAGCTATACCAGCCTTCATATCAGCAACTCCCCGTCCGAATAAATAATTTTTATCTGTGTTTGTTCCTGCCGTTTTATTTTCCTCCGTTAATTTTGCCGTCAACTTCTCCGGAGAAAATGCCAGGTCTCTATTTTGACCATAGTCCAGTACATCTACCACATCATGATGATTTAAAAGAATCACTGTTTTATTATTTTTACTCCTGGCAGCAGCCGGACCTTCTCCAGCTACCAGACCGGCAATAACTTCTCGTTCCAGAGAATCGGCCGGCAGCTTTCTGCGAAAAATGTTAGCTGACTCTGTTATCTCTTCCAGTTTTTCCACCAGTTTCTGTTCAATTTTTCTTTCCCCCTCCGTATTTGACAGGGAAGGGATTGAGGCTAATTCCAGCAGTGTATTCTTAATATATTTATGAGAAATTTCCTGCATAACATCATCCTTTCCAGGCCAATTTTACCCCCAGCTCAGCCCCAGAATTCTGGGGACCCACAGGGTCAATTCTGGCAGATAAGATATCAACAACAGGGCCACAATCTGGGCCACCAGAAAAGGCATAACTTCTTTCATGGCCTTCTCATAAGGCACTTCCCCTATCTGAGAGGCAACCATCAGGGTCATACCCATGGGAGGTGTTGCATTACCAATATTGACATTAACCATCATGACCATGGCAAAATGAAGAGGATCAAAGCCCAGCTGCACCATTATAGGCGTAATAATCGGGGCCAGTATAACCACAGCCGGCCCTATGTCTAAAAACATACCAACTATTAAGAAAAGTATATTAATCATCAGCAGAATTAATATTTCGTTGCTGGTAATGCCCAGAAAAAATTCGGCCAGCATTCTGGTTAGACCGGTATAAGTTATTACCCAGCCCAGAATATTGGCTGCTCCCAGCAAAAAGAATACTATGCCCGATAGATTTACCGTATTAAAAAGAGATTCTTTTATATCTGCCAGAGTTAAACTTCTATAAACAAAAAAGCCTACAAAAAGAGCATAAAGAGCTGCTATAGCTCCCGCTTCTGTGATGGTTGTAAGCCCGCTTAAAATCGCCCCCAGTATTATAACCGGGGTTAATAAAGCCCATATAGCTTCTCGAAAAGCCTGTAGAATCTCCCGCAGAGTAAATTTTCTCTCCTGGGCATAATTTCTTCTTATGCTGATAATGCTGCTCATAACCAGCAAAGCAATACCTATAATAACACCGGGAACAATTCCTGCGGCAAACATAGAAATAACTGAAACTTCGGCAAACATGCTGGCATATACAATCATAATCAAGCTGGGAGGGATGATAGGTCCTATAACAGAAGAAGAAGCTGTGACAGCAGCACTGTAAGCCGCCCCATACCCCTTATTTTTCATGGCTGGAATCAGAATATTACCCACTGCCGCTGTATCTGTAACAGCTGTTCCTGTCAAACCGGCAAATAACATGCTGGTGCCAATATTAACATGAGAAAGACCACCACGATACCTGCCCATAATACTGAGGGCAAAATTTATAATTTTGTCGGTCATACCGCTGCGATTAAGCACTTCTGAGCAGAGAATAAAGAGAGGGATAGAGATCAAAATGAAATCAGACATGCCTGCCAGCAATCTGGTGGGCACGATGGTGAGAAAACTAAAACCCCCGCGCAAAAACAGTCCCCAGGCCCCGGCCAGCCCGATAGTATAGGCTATAGGCACACCTATGATAATAAAAATAAAAAATACCAACAACACTGTAATCATCATCAGAATTAGCTCCTTCCCGCATTCAATACAAACCCCGGCAGTTTATAGCTTTAATTTGGACTCATCCACTTCAATATCCACCTCGGTGTAATCTTTTTCTCGGGCCGCTTTAATTAAATAAGGTACCCCGGCAAGATGTATGAGCTGCAGCAGGGCTCCAAAGGGTATAGCGGCATTGAGCCAGCGGTAACTAATCCGGGTCCTGGCAGTAATCATATACATATCTCTGGCCAGAATGGTCTGCCACAATCCGTACCAGAATAGAATCACCACAAATACCAGCACAAATAAATAACCTATATATCTCATGATAATTTCCCATTTTTGCGGCAATATATTGATAAATCCTTCTACCCCCATATGCTGTCCTCTTTTTAAACTGGTAGCTATGCCGATTGAAGCAGACCAGATCATAAATATTCTCCCTACCGGCAGCGGCCAGGGGCGGGGGCTTTGCAGGATATAACGGAAAAAAGCCCCATAAAGAGAAACGAACAGTATACCCAGGACCAGGGCTGCCGCCAGGTATAGAGAAAATTTATCAACTTTATCACTGATAAACTTAAGTTTAGCCAGCATTGACTTTACCCCTCCCATATTAAAGTTCCCCGCAGCACGGATCTGACTGCGGGGAAGATGGTTTCACATCTGATTATCTTCTGTCTCGGCCCAGCCTGGACATTACGTCTTCATCTGCTTCTCGGGCACTTGCCTCTACAGCCTGCCAGAATTCATCTACCAGACTTTCTTCTACGCCAAAATCTTCTACAATCCACTCACGAAAAGCAGGCTGTAAAATTTCAGCCCACTGCTCTTCTACTTCCGGAGTGGGAATATAAGAGTCTTCATACTTAGGTGCATCGTCCCGCCAGTAAAGCAAGGAACGCTGGGCATCGACACCACGCGCTACTCCTATGGCTTCCTGTGACGTCTTCAATATAATTTCCTGATATTCTTCTGGAAGCTCTTTGAACCATCTATCACTTACTGTCCATACAGCTGTATTGTAAACAAAAGGTATCCAGGAGGTATAATCGGTTACCTCCCAGAATTGGGCATAGTTATTTACGGAAGGAGCATTAAACTGACCTTCAGCCACCCCACTTCCCAGAGCAGTCACCACATCACCCCAGGCCAGCGGCACGGCACTGGCTCCCAGTGCTTCTATCATGGCGATATGAGCAGGGTTTTCTTCGGTTCTGATCAGCAGTCCTTCCATGTCATCCGGAGTTTGAATCAAACGGCGATCATTGGTAAAAGCCACCAGCCCGCCTCCATCATCATATATTCCCAGCATTCTCAAGCCGGTTTCCTGACGGGCATCATCCATAAATTCGGCAAAATACTCGCTGTCAAAAAAGTTCCAGGCTGTGTGATAATCTGGAAATAAAAAGGGTGAAGTCATTAGCTGATATTTTTCGTAAAAAGAAGAAAAAGAACCAGCATAAAGAATAGCTGACTGAATAGTATCCCCCGGAATAGTTTCTCGCGTATATTCTTCCGGAGTTCCCAGCACCCCGTCCCCCATAATTTCCACTTTTACCGCTCCATCAGTCCGCGCTTCTACATTGGTTTTAAAGTATTCCAGTGAAGCCTGCATCCCCTGTTCTACGGGATCTGTAATGGAATAATGTGAGATCACCATTTCATATTCCTGGGCCTGTACCAGCTCTGCCTGCCCCAAAATTGCAAACATAAAAATAAACACCAGTGGTACTACCAGCAGCTTTTTCATTTTCCCCTCTCCAATCATAGTTATTTTAAATCTGTATAGATATACTGTATAATTCGACACAGGAGAAAAATTTCCTTTAATATTTTTTAGTGTTAAATTATTGTGCCAATAAAAAAAGGGGCTGCTAACCCCTTAGTTTAACAAAAATTCTGCTGCCAGCAGCTTATCTCCTTAAATTTTTTCAGCCCATTCCAGCAGCAGGTCGGTAGCGTATTCACCTAAAACCGCAATATCCTCTGTGTGGAATTTTATCATGATGGAAGAATCAAAAACCAGGTTGGCCCCACCGGAAATTTCTTCATCTCCCCGCCACAGCAGATAAATCAGAGGTACTTCAGGCAGGGGATATAATTTAAAACCTATATCAGCCTCATCAATAAACTCTGCCCCCAATTCTTCAGCCGCCTGTTTTAGTTTCTCCGGGAATTCCCCCATTTTCTCAGCCAGGGGCTCTATCGCCTGGCGATTAAAAGGTCCGGAATAGGGGGCTCCTCCCGGTAGATCCTGCATGGTCATAATATTGCCGCTGGGCGGACAATCATTGCCATCGAGTAAGAAGTGCAGAAAAATAATCTCCATCCCCCGGTTTATGGGAATATCAGCCCGACTATCATCAATCTGCCCGGAGGGGTAATGTACAAAATAAGAACGCCCAAAGGAAACTATTTCAAACCGGGAGTTATCCCTATCAAAAGTGAGACCGGTTCTTTGGGAGATCGATTCAGGATCCGACTGCTGCAGTTGATTTTTAGCCCGCTCTAAGGCCGGCTGATAACTTTTTTCTTCGCCATCATCATATACAAGAATTTTAATTTCCTCCCTGCTCTAAAATTTCTACTTCATGATAAAGAATATCGCTCAACTCGCGTTCAGGGCCTGATTCTTCATAATAGTCATCAACTTTTTCAATTAACTGTTCAATAACAGCGCTATCTGTTCGGACCAGTTCGCCAGAAGACCTTAAATTTTGAGCCACTTCTTCTCTATCCGCTTCTGCCAGAGAATCGAGCATCATTTTAATGCGCATTTCGTTAAAGCTTTCGATAAAACCAGTTACATAAATTTCTTTTTCTGCCTCCGTGTATTCCTGCCATTCTTCACCCGTTACATTGATCTCGGCCCGGGCTGTAACAGCCGCTGAAAAAACCAAAAATGTAGTTATGCTGCAGGCAAGAAAGATTATAATTGACAGTTTAAAATACTTTTTACCAGCAAAATTGACAAGCATAATAATTGCCTCCTGTTAAATTTTTCGACTGAATTACTGCTATATTAAAACTCTACGATGCAGCTAATCTCCTGATTATTTCTCCTTTAATTGTTTCTATAAAATCAGGTTTTATCCTGCTTCAGTTCGATTATTCAAAAAATTCTCCAGCTTTATCCACCCAGGAAGATCGGGGAGGATTATTCAATTTTGCCAGCTCACCATTAATCTCCAGCCCTGCTTTATTATTCTGGCCGACAAATATGTTTTTATTCTGTTTTTTATCGACTAATTCTACAAAAACTTCCGCCGATAAACTTTCCCGCACATTTTCTTTCATTCTTTCCCGATAGGGACCATAAAGTTCAGTCCAGTCGCTGGCTGCTGCTTCTATATTTAGTTGATATCTTTTCTTGCTCACCTTTAGAGTTATACTGTTATTATTTATCTCCACTTTTTCCAGTTTTGCCCTATTATAAGTTGTAAAAGTATAGAGTTCCCCCTGTCTCCATAAGCCAATAATAAAACCTCTTAATTCTCTACCCAGCCAGGGTACCATGGCCAGAGAAGCAAATAGAGAAGTTTCCTCCTCGGTAAAGTGGTTGCTCTGCAGCCAGACCCAGGCCTCGGGAAAAGATTTGCCCCAATCTTTCTCCAGGTAACCTCGTCCTCCACTGTAATCATAGACTTTATCATCTAAGCGGAGTTCACCTTCAATCCGGTGGTCAAAACTTAAAACTCCGTGATAACATTCCATAAAAGGAGCATAAGCATACCAGCCCATAGCCCCGGGGGAAAGAATTCTCACCGGCCAGGGGGATAACCGGGAAAATCTCAAATCTCCGGATATTTTATATCTATCATTATCAATATTCAGTTTCAACCTGTCCCGCGAAAAAAAGCTATTGCCTATCTCTACCTTAAATTCCTTGCTGGCGGCCCTGAATTGGTCTGCAGAATAACGTTGATGAATTTTATCTCTCTGACTATCCAGATTCATAAAAATCTGAATAAATGACTGAGTCTCCTCCTCATTATCTTTGTTAATATATATAGCAGGAATAATTCCACAAATATTTTTACCTTCCGCATCTGCAATTTTGTAATACCAGCCTTCAAAAAAGTGGCGTGCCCGGCCCGGACCATGGTATAGGCCGGGATTAAAAATTCCCCTTAGATTGATCATTTTTGCCTCCCTTAAAGATTGTTCTTCTATTAACCGCCTTCGGTCACCGTGGCAAAACTAACCACATCATTCTCAGTCAGGGTTTGGTTTAAATCTGCCTGAACACCATTCACCAGCAGCAAAGAAAACTGCAGCTCTTCCCGGGGGATTCCCAAAACATTTACCAGCTCTTCCAGCTGACTGCCCGCAGACAGTTCCATCTCTATCTCCTGGCTATCCCCCGGTCTGTAATTTTTAAAGTGACCAAATAATCTTACTTTAACCTTCATAAATCAACTCTCCTCATTCGTCTCTAATCCATTCAATTCCCATCTTCACCAGTTTAGCTCTGGAAGGTTCGGCTGTTTTAGGGTCCCAGCCCATCATTTCGTAATATAATTCTACTGCTTCCTGAAAGTCTTCCTTATCTATAGCCCTTTTGCCTGCATGGGGGCCATCAGCAAAGTCCTCAAAGAACTTATCGGGCAGGCTGTCATCTTCAGGTGTAAATCCAATTTTATTATTAAAAACCCGGGCCATGTCAATACTCCTTTCGGCTGCATCCATTAATTCTTTCAAACTTATATACTCACCTGTTACCGCCCTGACTAAGTCCAGCATCTTTTCCAGAGAAACCGGACCACTCGGGACATAGCCGAAATAACAGCACCCGGTAATATCAATTAATGTCCAGTAAATTTCAAGGTTATAAAAAAGCCTGACTTTTTCTGCATCAACTGCCAGCGGGTCAACCGGATCATAAAGCCCAAGTGATTTTAATGTTTTTAAACCATAACTATCCTCTCTGACAAAATCAGTATCATGTGGAGCCTTCATATGGTCGGCCCCGTAATTTGAAAGGGCATACTGCATACCAACACCTGTTTTGACCCGGGGATCATGCATGGGGGCTTCCTGTCCTTTTACCTCATGCACATATTTCTCTGCTCCCGGACCTATTTTTTGCGCTGCTACTACTGTGCCTTCTGCCAGCAAATCTCCTATTCCTTCCCGATTGGCAATCTTCCTGATCATGGGCAGCACAACTTCTTCATTGCCGAATTCCAGTTCCAGACCATCACAGTCCTTTTTGGACAGCAGCCCATTTTCATAACATTCCATGGCAAAAGCAATACTCATACCGGCGGAAATGGTATCAATAGTATACTTATTACATAATTCATTGGCTTTAGCGATAATCTTTTTACTATCCACTTCCAGAAGTGAGCCCAGAGAGCTCACAGTCTCATACTCAGGACCACCATACTCAGGATCAACCTGAATACCATCTTCATCCACCTCGACCACTCTTTTACATCTTATGGGGCAGGCAAAACAGCCCCGGCCCTCTCTGGCATAAGATTCCTGCCAGCTTTCATCATCAATTTCATCCACTCCATCAAATTGACTTTTATTCCA